>NZ_WWSI01000009.1:0-63398 GCF_009875795.1 Coprococcus sp. BIOML-A2 | reverse complement strand
ACGACCAGTGACAGTGTTAACGCAACAAAATCAAATATAAAATAGTGAGAAAGTTGCTTTAAAAATAACACTCAACACAGTCGATACCGAACATTGTCTTTTTCTAATTCGTAAAGTTCTCCTTTTACGAATCCTAATTTCTCTGCATTCATTTCAAATGCTTGATTCATATTTCTTTCTGTAATTTTCCAGTTAATAAATACAATTGCAAATATAAGCAAACCAGCCAACAGACACATGCCCACTAATCGAATTGCCTTTTTATATTTATTGTAAAAATCTATTTTCTCAACAAACTCTTTATCCTCGTTTAATAGCTTATCCAAAGAAACATGATAGGTGTTACAGATATCAATCAACATTTGAAGATCTGGCAGACTTCTTCCATTTTCCCAACTGGAAACTGTCTGTCTTGAAACACCAAATTTTGCTCCATATTCTCCTTGAGTCATGTTTGCTTCAGTCCGAGTTTTTTTTATCATCTCTGCAACTGTCATTTCAGCTCACCTTTCCATTGTATAATAATGCGCTGTCTCAAGTATGCCATAATCGTGTATTTTACACAAGATATTATCGTTTTACATGCATGTAAAGTAACCTTATCCTTCTAAAATCCAACTGTAAAAGGCTATTTGCTTTATTTTTTTCTTCCAACAACCTATACTTTCATTAACAACAGCAATTGCCGTACAGATTTAGAAAGGATGAATTTTATGAATGATATTATTAGAACCCAAAACCTTTGTAAACATTACAAAGAAACAATCGCTTTAGATAATGTTTCCCTTCATATTCCTCGAGGTGCTATCTATGGATTGATTGGAAATAATGGTGCAGGCAAGACAACTTTAATGAGAATACTTTCTAATTTGCAAAGTCCATCCTCAGGAACAGTTGTTAAATCTGAAAATATTAAAATCGGTGCCATTATTGAAACACCTGCATTATATCCTACCTTAAGTGCAAAAGGAAATTTGAAGTATCAGCTTAAAATTTGTGGATGTCCATCAAAGGAAGTAAAGTCGAAGATTGCTGAACTATTAGAACTGGTACATCTGAAAGATACTCGAAAACTGGTAATGAATTATTCATTAGGTATGCGTCAGCGTCTGGCTTTAGCAATGGCACTTGTAGGAAATCCGCAATTCCTCATTTTAGACGAGCCTCTTAACGGACTTGATCCTGAAGGCATAAAAGATGTCAGAGCTATCATCGCAAAGTTAAATGAAGAGTATGGTGTTACCATTATGATTTCAAGTCATATCTTAAGCGAACTTCAAAAAGTGGCAAACCACTATGGTTTCCTCAAAAATGGTGTTTTAATTCAAGAATTCTCTTCATCAGAAATAGCCGATACCGATTTAGAAACTTTTTACTTCAAAAATTTTTTATAGAAAAGCAGAAAGGAGACTTAAACTATGAATAAACTTTTATCTATGGAACTAAAGCGTGCTGCAAAATCTCCAATTCTATGGCTTGGAGTAATCGCAGTAATTGCCATCAATGTTTATGGAATCTTATTAAATGGATATGGTTTCAAAATCTTTACAACAACATTTTTATTGGAAAATTCTGACCTGATATGTATCATTTTGGCAGTGTTGATTCCGTTATACTTAGGGAGTGACTTTGAAAACAGAACAATCAACAACAAGATATCCGCAGGATATACACGAAAAGAGATTTATATTGTCGAACTAATCGTCAGTAGCATATGTGCTACAGTTCTCTTTGTTGCTGATATATTATCTGTTTTCACAAGCTCAAATATTGCTGGATTAGAATTTAGTGATAAAGTCAATGTAACTGAATTTGCATTTCATGCTGCGATTGCTTTTGTGTGCATCATCACAGTATCTGCTTTGTACACTATGATTGTAATGATTTCACATAAGCAACTTATCAGTCTTGGAATTGCAGTTATTCTAACCTTAGCATTGTTGACATTAGGTGGAAAGTCAGTTTCCAGCTTAAATCAATCAAGCACTTGGACTGATCCTATCACTCATGAAATTGTGGAAAACCCTCTACGAATAGATAGTTTTGCCCGTACAGCAAATAACATTCATGTTTTAGTATCACCGTTTGCGCAGGCTGAATTTCACAGTTATCTGCTATTTGAATCAGAATTCGGCACAAAGGAAGAAACTTCTCTTATTTTCAAAGACTTTCCTTACCACATAGAATTTTGCCTGTTCAATATTCTGGAAATTCTTCTGTTTTACAAGATTGGGATTCGTATTTTTAGAAAGCAGGACTTGAAATAGTAACTTTAATAGTCTTTGTCCCCTGCATTATAAATATGCTTAATACAGATTTTATTAAGAAGGTAAAAACGGTCGCAATATACGCCTGCTTTTACCTTCTGATATTAAATTCATGAATTTATGATTTATAATTATATACATCAGCCGCCTACATTGTAAAGCAAAAAGCAAGCCATTTTAGACTTGCTTTCCGCCACTCTTATTCCTTATTGATAAATGATTTCTTTATCTACAATCTCCCTCGCACACGCCTGTATATTATTCATCCTGCCTACCCACTCCCACGCATTGTCTGCCTTTAACCGTTCTGTAATTCCTTGTGCCTGTTTCATCTGCTCTACAATTCTTTCAAAGCGTTCCTGTGCCTGTTCCTCTATATCTACCAGATAACTGTTCAGTCTGCCGCTCATCATCAGATCCAGATATACATTCCTGCGGTATTCTTTCAAATACTGCAAATGTCTTTGTCCCCATACTCCAACAAATCTCGGTTCTTCTTCCTCCGGCAAAGTAAGGTTGGGGATAAAGTAATCCCCACATCTTACATAAGTGCCGCCCATTTCTTCAAAAATTGTTTTCTTCATTTTCTGTTCCACCTTTCTCATCGTCCTCTGTCCATTGATTTCTTCTTTGCTGTCTGTTTTGGCTGTTGCCTGCTTTCCTGCTGATAGCGGTGCAATTTTTCCCGTATGCTTGCCTTTTTCGACGGTTCTGATAGCTTCTCTTTTTTCGGTTCTGTCTGATTTTTCCATGCTCGCAGCTCCTCATTATATTCCCTGACCAGTTTTTCCGATTTCTGATATGTCTTTGCAAAGGACTGAACATCTGGATATCCTGCCTGTTTTACAGTCTGCTCCATATCCGTGTGGATACGTTTTTCCTGTTTCTCTGACTGTTCAATTTTGCCCTCTAAAGATTTCCGTGCTTTCCCTTTAAAAAATCCAGTTGTCTCGGAAAGCTGTTTCTTCAATGAGGAAATCTCCTGCTGTGTGGATTTCATTGCCTGTGACTGCTTCTGAAGTTTCTCCATCAGCTTCCGCATATCATTCCATTCCTGTAAATCAATCTTCGGTACTGGCTTCGGCGGCAGCTTAAACTTGAAAATCATTTCCTGTAAGAAGTCTTTTGCACCACGGATAATCTGCTGAAACATATCTGGCAACCAACCATGTGTCCGTATAGATTGCAATGTTTTGTCTGTGATTTTCTCACGCTTAATTGTCAAAATATCTTCTTCGGGAACACCCTCAACCAATGCTACATCTACCGTCCGATTCCATTCCTGCCTTGCCACATTGTCCGCCCGTATCTCTGCTTCTTTCGGGTTGTTCTTCCCAATTTTCTTTGTTGCCAGATACACGCCGCCCTGCTGAAATACAGACAGTTTTTCGGATTCTTCTTTCACATGGCTGTTAATGATTTCCGTAAACATCTCCTTAACTTCTCTGGTAAACGCATCGCTCTTAAACCACTCATCTTTCTTTGTAAAAATATGGCTTTCATAAACCTCCCCTTTGGGAATAATGCTGCATCCTGCCCGAAGATTTCCCTGCTCATCTAAAATCTCTTTCTTCGTGCGTCTGTGCTTGCCCTGCTCATCATAAAACATATTTCTGGTAGCAATTTTCACTTCGGGATGTTCTAACATTTTCCGTTCGCTGAATACGAGATGAATATGGTAATTGGTCATTTTTTTGTTATGATGAAGTGCTGCACTGCATTCCACACCATACCCTTTATGAAAGCTGTCTGTAAAAAGCCTTACCACATCATCTGCCTTGTACTCAACAAAACTTTCAGGAAGTGCAATAATAAACTCCCGCCCTTCAATACATTTCCCTGTTGTTCCGCTTGCTTTAAAATCCAACTGATTCTCTCTGGCAAGATTCTTCCAGAACTCTGGTGTTGCTCCCTCTGTCTGATAGGTCGCATAAAGATGTTCCTGTCTTTTCGGATTGGAAATATAATCAATTCTTCCTGCCACATCAGACAGCTTGTTTTGTCTGATAAATGAATGTCTGCCTATAAGCATTCTCCTTTCCGGCTCTCGCCTGCTTTGCTGTGAGTAGGTGCATAGGCACCTGTTTACGAACTAACTGCCGTTTCCGGCACAAATAGCTCCCGGCAGGGCGAAATACCCTGAGTACAAATCTCTGATTTGTGCGATGGGTGTATTTCGCTCTCAAACGCCGAGGGCTTTATAAGGTGCTATCTTCCTCTGTCATGTTCCGGCTTGGACTTTTTATTTTGGGCGTATCCGCCCTTTTTATTTGCCCGTATCCGGGCTTATTTTTTATCTCTGACACCAAACCGATTCTTTACTTTTCTGTCTGATTTATTCCGGTATCCTTGCCCGTACATACTCCAGATCACCGCAATAGGGCGTTCCCACCAGATACCATTCCCTCGCCAGATTCATTTCCATCCTGGTCTTTACCCACTGATCATCTACCAGAACTTCCATACACTCTCCGCAGTGAAATCCCGTATCAATCCATAAGTCCATTGACAGCAATCCATATCTTCCATTTTCACAGTTATAACCTAATCTTCCTTCTCTCATTGCATGATTCTCCTTTCCAGATTTCTCCTTGTCTATGCTTAACAGGGGCGTGCCACGCTCCTGTTCTTATCACCAAGGAAGAATTACCATCGGAAACTCTCCGGCACTCCACGTCTGTCCAGATACTCTTTTCTCGCCCGTTCCCGTTCTTCCTCTGTCGGAGCAGTTTTAAATTTTCCATACAGGTCACGCATGACCATTCTGTCCAGTTTTTTCTCCAATCCCTGCTTGATTTCTTTCTCACAGCTCCCATCTTCAACCAAGTGAAAGCGGAGCAACTGCATAAATAATTCCTGTGATATTTGCACATTTCCCATCTTATCCATCCTTTCCGTGACGGTATGTGACAGTCGTGACGGTTATTTTGATACCGCCCCGCTGTCAAAAATACCGTCACAACCGTCACGTACTGTCACGCATTCTCTGTATTGTCTTTCCAGAGCCTTAGTTTCCGTCCCTCATGGACACGCTCACTCCGAAAGAGAATCCCATGCTCTGCATACAACCTTCCTGCAAGAACATTCAGCTTTCTTGTAATAACATGAGGTTGAATGTCCACATTTATCAGTGCAACAAGTGCCGTTGGAGAACCCTCCCAATAAGGATTGTCTTTCATAACAAGCTCCGCAATCTCATCCAGTAACGGCTCTGGCGGTTCTTTCCATAATTCCGTTTCTGCCTTTTGCAAATCCCACAACAATGTTTCTGTATTGCGGATAAGATACAGCTTCTGGTCTTGCTGATCTCTGCCCGATACTTCCAGTGTTGCGGCATTGCCTGTCCGTTTTTCTTTCTGAAGAAGAAACGCTCCGTCTGCCGCCCCAAGCAGTCCGCTTGTCCCGGAAATCATGTCAAACTTATCATCCGCATTCTGCTTTCTCGTGTGGTGTACGAGCAGTAAGCAAAGTCCGTGAGCATCCGCAAAACTTTTCAGTCTTGCCATAATCTGATAATCATTTGCATAACTGTAATTATCGCCGCCAACCTCACGCACTTTCTGAAGCGTATCAATGATAATCAGCTTCGTGTCCTTATGCTCTGCCACAAATCTTGCAAGCTGTTCATCCAGTCCATTTCCAAGCTGGCTGGCAGAAACAGAGAAGTAAAGATTATCGGTACTTTCTGTCCCGAACATCCGGTACAGACGCTCCTGCAAGCGGCGGTAATCGTCCTCAAGTGCCAGATACAGCACCGTTCCTTTTCGGGTGGTATAATTCCAAAGCGGTGTACCTGTGCTGACATGGTAGGCAAGCTGTGCCATCAGAAAGCTCTTCCCCAGTTTGGGCGAACCTGCAAAGATATAAGTGCCGGGGTAGAGCAGACCGTCAATCAACGGCTGCTTACTCCGATACTGTGTGTCAAACAGTTCATTCATGGAGATTGTCTGGAGATAGGACGGGTCTGATCGCAACTGCATTTCTCTCTGCAATTCCTCAAAACTCTTGATATTTCCACCATTCTCGGATATACTACTTGTAGTGTTTTTACGAATTGGCTGCTCCGTATCTGCGCCAACAGATACATCCGGGGCAGTCTTTTCTTTTTTATTTTCCATCCTCGTCCTCTCCTTTCAGACCGCCCATAATAACAGCGATCAGTTCAATGACATTCAGCAGTTCTTCATCCACACCGTTTCCTGCTTCAATCCGCTTTAATTCTGTGAGCACAGTGGCAAGTTCCGTTTTAAGTGCCTTGAATATTCTGGGATTGCCCTGTACCACTACATCCTGATTCAGACAGCGGCGGTAACAGTATTCCTGCTTTGGCAGTCCCGATAAGGCAACTGCCTTGTTAATGAGTTCATTTTCTTCGGGCGATACCCGAAACCCTACTGTGATGTTTCTCCAACGGTTTTTGTTATCTCTGTTCTTAGCTGACATTTTCAATCTCTCCTTTCCCTAAATCGTCTAATCTATCTGCCATTTCCGTTTGCTTTGACGGGAACAGATGAGCGTACTGGTAAGTGATGTCAATGCTTTCATGCCCTACACGGTCTGCAATCGCCACCGCTGAAAATCCCATATCAATCAACAGGCTGATGTGGCTGTGCCGTAAATCATGGATACGGATTCGTTTTACGCCTGCGGCTTTCGCACCTCTGTCCATCTCGTGATGAAGATAACTTTTTGTGACTGTAAAGATTCGGTCTTTCTTCTTCAATCCGTAAAGCATCTGCAAATATTCCTGCATTTCTTCACATAGGAACTTCGGCATTTTGATGATGCGGTTACTTTTCTTTGTTTTCGGTGTGGTAATCACATCTTCGCCGTGTAATCGCTGATAGGACTTATTGATTCTGACCGTTTCTTTCTCAAAATCGAAATCAGCGGCGGTCAGTGCCAGCAGTTCTCCTTCACGGATGCCGCACCAGTAGAGCATTTCAAAAGCGTAAAAGGAAACAGGCTTGTCCATCATCTCAAATGAGAATTTCTTGTATTCTTCTTTCGTCCAGAACAGCATTTCCTTGTGTTCCTCACTTCCCATATTTCCCGCTTTAGCGGCTGGATTGGAACGCAGCTCATAATACCGCACCGCATGATTGAAGATAGCGGACAACTGATTGTGCAGCGTTTTCAGATAGGTCTGTGAGTATGGCTTTTTCTTTTCGTCCCGATAGGCAAGCATCTCATTCTGCCATGCGATAACCTCTTTTGTAGAAATCTCGCTGATTTTCAACTTGCCGAAATAAGGTAAAATCTTTGTGCGGATGATATGCTCCTTTGTCAGCCATGTATTCTCCTTCAGACGGCTTTTCATATCCCGGATATACAGTTCGGTAAAAGCTTCAAAACTCATATCCATATCAGAGGAGTTCTGCAACTGAAACATTCGCTCCCATTCCTGTGCTTCTTTCTTGGTAGAAAATCCACGCTTGCATTTCTGCTTACGCTCGCCTTTCCAGTTGACATATCTCGCCATCACATACCATGTTCCATTGCTCTCGTTTTTGAATACCGGCATTATTCATCCTCCTTTCCTGCTCCGTAGAGCCTTTCATAGAAATACTGGCGGTTTACCCGTCCTGAAATAGTAATAAAGCCTTTTTCTTTCAGTTCCTCATTCAACTGACGGATTAGCTTGTAAGCATACGGCTTTGATACGCTTAGTTCCTGTGCCACTTCTTCGGCACAAATAAATCTGTTTTTCATATAATCAGTCCTTTCTTTCGTTTTTGATTGCCGTTCTATCCGAATGAAGTTCCAGCAGGTATTCCCTGTTCGGCACTGTGCTGTCCCGATATACCGTAATAGATCAGGCGCTCGCTTGCCGTCTGGCAAGGTCTTGGCGGTTTATACTGTTCGGACGGTCATTTTGTTTTTATTAAACTTATTTGCTTAATTTGAACTTATTATACTAAGCATATTTGCTTGTGTCAAGTGGCTTTTCTGAAAATATTAAACTTTTTTGTTTTGTATTATCTTGACTTCTCCTAAACATATCTGCTATACTCATTGTAAAATACATACAAGGAGTGGACACGTTATGGCGATTGGAGAGAGAATCCATTTTTTCCGCATTCTGCGTGGGATGACACAAAAATATCTTGGTACGATTGTCGGCTTTCCTGAGCGAAGTGCCGATGTACGTTTAGCACAATATGAAACAGGAACAAGAAAACCGAAAGCGGAACTTACTGCTGCACTGGCACAGGCTCTGGATGTTTCCCCTCATGCCCTTGATGTGCCGGACATTGACAGCTATATCGGACTGATGCACACTTTGTTTACCCTTGAAGATTTGTACGGTCTGACTGTCAGTGAATCAGAAGACGGAGAAATCTGTCTGAAAGTCGATACTTCCAAAGGCAAAGACGCTCACGAACTCCGGAAATTGCTGTATGCCTGGAAAGAACAGGCTGACAAGCTATCTTCTGAAGAAATCAGTAAAGACAAATACGATGAGTGGCGTTACCACTACCCGGAGTTTGATACCACTCAAACATGGGCAAAAGTCCCATCACAGGCACTTAGCGACACTCTGGTCGAAATGTTCCAAGACAAACTCAAACCAGATAAATAAATACGACAAAAAAGCCCTTAGCCATGAGTTTTTACCCACAGCTAAGGGCTTTCTAAATAATATGGATTTATTAGTTGCACAACCACCTGTCAATCATTCTCTAACCTTAAAACCACCGGATTATAAGAATAATGGCTCTCATGCAACTGTTATCAATTTGTTATCAAAAGACTTTTAAAAGTGCTGCAAACCCGCATAAACGCCGGTTTTACTAAGCATTTTTGTTTATTCAAACTCAATCGTTCCAGGTGGCTTACTAGTCAAATCATACATTACCCTGTTCACACCCTTAACCTCATTGATGATCCTGTTCATTACCTTCTGAAGAACTTCAAATGGTATCTCTGAACAATCAGCTGTCATGAAGTCTGTTGTATTTACAGCACGGAGTGCTACGGCGTAATCGTAGGTTCTGAAATCTCCCATACAGCCAACTGAACGCATGTTGGTCAGGGCTGCGAAGTACTGACCGAGGCTTCTGTCGAGGCCTGCCTTTGCGATTTCCTCACGGTAGATGGCGTCGGCATCCTGAACGATCTTGACCTTCTCGGCTGTGACCTCTCCGATGATTCTTATTCCAAGGCCTGGGCCTGGGAATGGCTGACGGAATACCAGGTACTCTGGGATTCCAAGCTCAAGGCCGGCCTTGCGGACCTCGTCCTTGAAGAGAAGACGGAGTGGCTCCACGATCTCCTTGAAATCTACATAGTCAGGAAGTCCGCCTACGTTGTGGTGGGACTTGATGACCGCTGACTTGTCAAGGCCTGACTCGATGACATCAGGATATATGGTTCCCTGTACGAGGAAGTCAACGGCACCGATCTGCTTGGCCTCCTCCTCGAATACACGGATGAATTCCTCGCCTATTATCTTTCTCTTTGCCTCAGGCTCGGTTACTCCGGCAAGCTTGCTGTAGAATCTGTCCTGAGCATTTACTCTGATGAAGTTCAGGTCATATGGGCCGTCCGGTCCAAATACCGCCTCAACCTCGTCGCCCTCATTCTTACGAAGAAGGCCGTGGTCTACGAACACACATGTAAGCTGCTTGCCTATCGCCTTGGACAGGAGAACCGCAGCTACTGATGAGTCAACACCGCCTGACAGGGCGCACAGCACCTTGCCATCGCCTATCTTGGCCCGGAGACTCTCTATTGTATCTTTTACAAATGAATCCATCTTCCAGTCGCCTGCACACTGGCATACATCCATGACAAATGCTCTGAGCATCTTCATACCTTCCTCGGTGTGCATAACCTCTGGGTGGAACTGAGTCGCATACAGCTTCTTCTCAGCATTCTCCATGGCTGCCACTGGGCATACAGGAGTGTAAGCTGTCTTCTTGAAGCCCTCTGGTACCTCTGCAATATAGTCTGTGTGACTCATCCAGCAGATGGTCTTGTCATTCACATCTGCAAACAGCTTGGATGTCTTGTCAACCTCAACCTCTGTTCTTCCATACTCGCTGACAGGGGCCGTGCTGACCTTGCCGCCCAGCAGATGAGCCATGAGCTGTGAACCGTAACATATTCCGAGAATAGGAATACCCAGTTCAAATATTTCCTTGCTGCAGCTAGGTGAATCGTCTTTGTATACGCTGTTTGGTCCGCCTGTGAAGATGATTCCCTTTGGATTCATCTCCTTGATCTTCTCCAGCGGCAATGTGTACGGATGTACTTCGGCATATACATTACACTCTCTTACACGTCTGGCGATCAGCTGGTTGTACTGTCCGCCAAAGTCCAATACGATAATCAGTTCCTTATCCATGTATATCTCCTTTGTTGCCTTTTATTACTTATAACAGATTTCTGAACATTTCCTAGTATAACACAATATGCAGCACTTTTGTGCTGCATATTATCTAAAAATTATGTTGTTTTAATTATTTATGCATTTTACATATACGATAGCATTCGAACAGATACTTCACTGACAAATTTATATAACGCAGTAACGTCATCTGCCCTGCCCACTCAATATTGAAATCTATTATATAACTATATTTATACCAATCTCTATCTTAATCCCTACTTCAGCTTCTCCTTCAGAACCTCAATACCCTTCTGGTACTGGCTGTCATTCTTGCCCTGGAAATCCTCATAGGTATAATCATCTGGAAGATCCACTTCAATATCAGGCGCAACACCCTTCTTGTGGATATCGTTGTCGTCGTGTGTGAAATACTTCTGTGTCGTGAGCTTGATCGCTGTGCCATCACCAAGTGGTATAACGCTCTGCACGATTCCCTTACCGTAGGTATTCTTTCCTACAACAGTTGCAGCCCCGAATTCCTTGAGTGCCGATGTAAGTATCTCTGACGCACTGGCACTGTACTCATTTGTCAGGACTACCATAGGCATATCGAGGTATTCATCATCTGTCGATTTATACTCGTCCACAACCTTGCCGGTCTTGTCCTTGATGGACACTATGGTTCCCTCTGGGAGCAGATAGTCGCAAATGTTTACGACCGTGGTGAGCATTCCACCCGGATCACTTCTGACATCGATCATCAGTGCCTGCATGCCCTCATTCTTGAGCTCCTCAACTGCCTTCTGGAAAAGCTCGTCTGTGTTGTCTATGAACTGCGTGATCCTCACATATCCAATCTTGTCGTCTATCATAAATGATGATACCGTGCTGTACTCAACGATCTCCCTGGTGATGGTGACATCGTGGTAAGCCTTATCACGCTCCCTGTATATCTTCAGCGTAACATCAGTTCCAGCATCGCCTCTTATGAGTGATACGAGGTAGTCAAGATCATCGTCTGTAGTGATCTCGTGATCATCTATCTGTACAATAATGTCATCAGGCTGTATATCCACCTTCTCAGCCGGTGCACCCTCAAGGATATTTACCGCACGGACATATCCCGTATCCTCATCCTTGCTGACCGTAACTCCGATTCCGGCATACTCACCCGAATCATCCTCCTGCAGCTTGGCATACTCTTCCTTGGTGTAATACTGTGCATACGGATCGTCAAGGGATTCCATTATACCCTTGTATATGCCCTCCCTGATCGTATCATCGTCAATATCATTGTAATAATAATTGTCTATGATACTCTCGATCTTCGCTGTCTTGTCAAGTACGTCCGCATCCAACAAATTGCCATCATAGGTTATCTTGGTGGAACTGCCGGTTTTGCCGCTGAGTGTGCCACTGAACACACCTGATGTACCGCAGCCCGTCAGACCGATCACCGTACTTGCCAGCACCGCTGTCACTACTGTCTTCTTCAACATTTTCCTCATATCATTATCTCCTAACCTTGTATTGCCATCAAATACCTGAATCTCTCCATATCCCCTGCCCGGTCTACTGTCCAAGGAAGTCATGCGGATTGACATACGTTCCGTCTATCGACACGCCAAAATGGCAATGCGGACCTGTCGACACACCCGTACTTCCTGCCTTTGCTATGACCTGACCTTTCACAACCTTGTCGCCAACATTTACACATAGCTGTGAGTTGTGCATATATACCGTACATATTCCGCCGCCGTGGCTGATCATGACCATGTTGCCACCGCCGCCATTGTAGCAGGACATCACGACTGTGCCGGCCTCCGCCGCAACAATATCTGTTCCATAATCACAGCCTATATCAAGTCCCTGATGATATGTACTTGCTCCCGCTGTAGGAGCATCTCGGTAACCAAATTCATCCGTGATAACACCTCCGGTCGATACCGGCCACATGAATTTGCCCTTATATTTGGAGGTGTCGTATACCTTTCCATCTTTCGTATACGCACCCGTACCATTTGCATTTGCCTTGCCCATCTCCTGTCTGGATATCTCCGCGATACGTCTCTCGGCTTCCTCACGGGCCACAGTGAACTTGTTCATCAACGACTTCTGGGCTTCTATATCACCATCATATCTGGTGATCTCTTCCTGCTTCTGATCTATAATGGTCTGCAGTTCAGCCTCGTTACTCTCCAGATCCGTCTTGACCGACTCCACCTGTCTGAGGTCAGATTCAAGCTGCGCCTCATAATTGGCAATATCTGTCTTGGTCTTGATCAGCTTTGCAAGCTGCCTCTGATCGTATTCCGATATCTGGTCTATATACTCTGATTTGTTCAGGAGATCGCTGAATGATATGGATTTGAGCAGGGCATCGACATATTCCGTCTCCCCCTCCTCATACAGATACTGTATTCTCTGCTTCATCGCCTCATACTGCTCATCCTCTGCCTTCTGAGCTTCATCCAGACTTTTCTGAGTTGTGTCTATCTCCGTCTGGAGCTCGTCTGTCTGCTCCTGCAGGCTCGTTATCTGAGTCTGGACGGATGTCATCTTGGCATCCAGATCCGCAACGTCCTGAACGATCTTATTCTGCTGTTCCTCCAGAGAATCCAGAACGTCCTTGGCATTCTTCTCGTTTTCACTGGCATCATCCTTCTGACGCTCAGCCTCTTCCTTCGTCATGGCATATGCCATATTTCCCCCGGTCTGAGACGCAGCCATGCCCCCCATGACTACACATCCCGCAACAAGCAATGCCATCCTTCTGATATTCCCTTTTACATTGACTTTCTTTTTCATAATCTACTACTCCTTGTTATCCCCATCTAACAATTAACTAGTATATCTTATGTCGTCGTGCGTGAGCGCGATGACCTGCGCACGCATCAGCGTGCTTCTTTATATTATATCGCCTGCCGGCTCAATGAGGGCATTCGCATTATGACGTCTTGCGCAAGCGCATCCGTCGCAATGCTCATTATATCATACTCTCAAATGCTTCCTCGTGGTAAGGATACTTCCTACCAGTCCAACACCGATACCAAGCACAAG
Organism: Coprococcus sp. BIOML-A2; assembly: GCF_009875795.1. Taxonomy (NCBI): domain Bacteria; kingdom Bacillati; phylum Bacillota; class Clostridia; order Lachnospirales; family Lachnospiraceae; genus Coprococcus; species Coprococcus sp. BIOML-A2. The sequence continues at coordinate 49,736 of NZ_WWSI01000009.1, read as the reverse complement.
TCCAACCGGTATCATGGTCTTGAACAGGTCATGCTGGCTCACAAATGCAAACAGCGTTGTGACAACCTTAAATCTTCCGGCAACATATGTCAGTATCTTATCATACATGTAGTACAGAAGAACCAGAGGTATAGCCGAACCGACCGCACCTATGATCACACCCTCTATGATGAACGGCGCCCGTACAAATACATTTGTCGCACCGATCAGCTTCATGATCCCTATCTCTTCCTTTCGCACCGTGATACCTATGGTGATAGTATTGCTTATAAGGAAGATAGATACCAGCATCAGTATCACAACTATTCCTATGGATGCATATCCGACAAGGGATGACAGTGTCGTGATGCTGTCCGCAGTCACGTCAGAGCTCTTGACCTTTCTGACTCCTGAAAGCCCCTGGGCAAATGCCACGAACTCCGGCTGTCTGGCCACATCCTTGAGCGTAACCTCATATGAGGCCGAATTCTTAAGTGGATTGTCCTCGCCAAATGCATTCTTTGCCGCCTGTGGATCATCGTAGTTCTGCTCAACAAATTTATTCCATGCGTCATCCGCCGACACGTAATCCATCGTGTTTACATAATCCAGAGTTCTTATCTGTGATCCGATAAGCTGTATCGTGTCGTCCGACACATCCTCGTCAAAGAACACTGATATTGTAACTGTATTCTCAAGCTCCTGCATACCGGACTGAAAGTTTACAACTACCGCATATATGATTCCAAAGAGGAACAGACATGATATGATGGTTCCAAGTGATGCAAGTGAGAACAGAATATTTCTTCTTATATTTGCAAAGCCCTGTCTGAGGATATAGAAAAATGTACTAATCTTCATCTATATATCCTCCTTCCTTCTCGTCGCTGATAATTACACCCTTCTTCAGGGTGATAACTCTCTTCTTCATCTCATTGACGATATCCTTGTTGTGGGTTACCACGACAACTGTGGTTCCTCTCTTGTTGATATCCTCAAGGAGGTTCATGATATCCAGTGAGTTCTTAGGATCGAGATTTCCTGTAGGCTCATCCGCCAGTATGATGTCAGGATTGTTGACCAGTGCTCTCGCCATGGCAACTCTCTGCTGCTCACCACCTGAGAGCTCTTTTGGATATGATTTGTACTTGTCTGCAAGTCCAACCAGCGTCAGCATGGCCGGAACACGTCTTCTGATGTATCTCGCCGGAGTCTGGATAACTCTCTGTGCAAATGCAACATTCTCGTATATAGTCCTGTCCTTCAGAAGCCTGAAGTTCTGGAATACGACTCCAATCCTTCTTCTGACCTTCGGTATATCTTTTCTCTTTATCTTGCCATAGTCGTATCCGGCAACAGTGATATTGCCCTCCGTAGGATCGAGCTCCTTGAGCAGAAGCCTAAACAGAGTGGTCTTGCCTGATCCACTGCTTCCAACTATAAATACGAACTCGCCCTTTTCTATATTGATGTTCACATTCTTGAGCGCCTGATTGCCCCCAGGGTATGTCATACTCACGTTCTCTAACTCTATCATCTCATGTCTCCTATATTGCCTCTTTACGGCATAAACTGTACATTATCTTACATTTGTCCATAGTCGGATGATTCTGATTCATTTCATCCACGCTTCATTATACTACATATTGATTGTTTTGTTGTGTATAGTTTGTGAATTAAAATTAATACACGATGCGGCAGTCTTCATATATCCATATGTAAGGCTGCCGCTTCTATGCAATCTATATTCCAGATAACTGTCCACCGGACATTTTAATAATCCAGTGACTCCATGTACTTCATGTACTTTACAACCATAAGAGCGATCTTGAATGTGATGGCATCCTCGAATACTCTCAGATCAAGGCCTGTGCTCTTCTGCAACTTATCAAGTCTGTATACCAGAGTATTTCTGTGGATGTACAACTGTCTTGATGTCTCTGATACGTTCAGGCTGTTCTCAAAGAACTTGTTGATAGTTGACAAAGTCTCCTCGTCAAACTCATCAGGGCTCTTGCCGTCAAATATCTCTCTGATGAACATCTTGCACAGAGGAAGTGGAAGCTGGTAAATAAGTCGTCCTATTCCAAGATTGCTGTATGCTATGATATCTGTGTTCTCATAGAATATCTTTCCAACATCCAGAGCCATCTTAGCCTCTTTGTATGAACGTGAAACTTCCTTTATCTCATTGACAATTGTTCCGAATGATACATGTACAGATGACATCGCCTCGGTATTGAGCATGTCAACGATGACCTTGGCAATCTTGTTCATGTCGTCATATGTCTCGTTGGACTTGACTTCCTTGACAAGAATGATGTTCTTCTCGTCCACAGCAGTGATGAAATCCTTTGTCTTGGCTGAGAAGATATTACGTACTGTCTCAAGTGCATTGGTATCCTTCTCATTCTTTGTCTCTATGATAAATACGATTCTTCTCACATCAGTATCTATGTGGAGCTTCTTTGCTCTGTTGTAGATATCAACCAGAAGGAGATTGTCTAAAAGAAGGTTCTTGATAAAGTTGTCCTTGTCAAATCTCTCCTTGTATGCGACCAGAAGGTTCTGGATCTGAAATGCTGCAATCTTGCCGACCATATATGTATCATCGGTCTCGCCCTTTGCCATGAGAATATGCTCTAACTGGTTATCGTCAAACACCTTGAAGAACTGATAACCTCTTACAACCTGGCTCTCTGCTGGTGAATCAACAAATGCACGAACTGAATCCTCGCAGTCATCTATATCCTTAAGTGTTGACGCAAGCACTTTTCCCTCTGTGTCCAACACGCACAGGTCAGTTCTTGTTATACCTTTTAATCCGTCTATTGTATCCTGAAGAATCTGGTTTGATATCATTCTTTTCACTCCTTATACTCATTATACGTTTTATCCCGTAATCCATTACTCTTATTTTAAAGCAAAATTGTAGAAAAAAAAAGAGAAAATGCAGATTTTTTATATGTATTTTCTGCATTTTCTCAATTTTTCAAGAATTAAACTACTGTTTCCAGTTATCTGGAGTGTAATTGTAAGTTCTATGTGTTATCTAAGACTAGTTAACAAGGATCTCCTCTGTCTCCTTATCGAAGATATGAATCTTGCTTAAGTCAAATGCGAACTGAACTGTGTCGCCAGGTCTAGCTGTTGTACGAGCATTTACTCTTGCGGTGATATCGAACTGGTCGATTGTGAAGTATAAGTAAACCTCGGCACCAAGCATCTCGTAGATGTTGATTCTTGCATCGATTACGCTCTCTGGTGATGACTCGATGAAGAGCTGCTCATCATGAATATCCTCTGGACGGATACCAAGAACAACTTCCTTATCGATAGCATCAAGTGCGATAAGTCTCTCAGCCTTGCTGTCTGGAACCTTGATTGAATGTGAACCGAACATAAGGAGAACGTCAGCACCTGACTTAACAACCTTACAATCGATGAAGTTCATAGGTGGCATACCCATGAATCCGGCAACGAACAGGTTACATGGCTTGTCGTAGAGGTTCTGAGGTGTATCTACCTGCTGGATGATACCATCCTTCATAACTACGATTCTTGTACCAAGTGTCATAGCCTCTGTCTGGTCATGTGTTACGTAGATGATAGTTGTCTGGAGTCTCTGATGAAGCTTTGAGATCTCAACACGCATCTGTACACGAAGCTTAGCATCAAGGTTTGAAAGAGGCTCGTCCATAAGGAATACCTTTGGCTCACGGACAATTGCACGTCCCATAGCAACTCGCTGTCTCTGTCCACCTGATAAAGCCTTTGGCTTTCTGTCAAGAAGATGCTCGATATCAAGAATCTTAGCTGCCTCATGTACAGCCTTGTCGATCTTCTCCTTTGGAACCTTTCTTAACTTAAGTCCAAATGCCATGTTATCATATACTGACATATGTGGGTACAGAGCGTAGTTCTGGAATACCATCGCAATATCTCTGTCCTTTGGCTCTACATCGTTTACGAGCTTGTCGCCGATCCATAACTCACCTGAGCTGATATCCTCAAGTCCTGCTATCATTCTAAGAGTTGTTGACTTTCCACATCCTGATGGTCCAACAAAGATGATGAACTCCTTGTCTTCGATCTCAAGGTTGAAGTCCTTAACTGCGTTGAATCCGTTAGGATATACCTTGTAAATGTTCTTAAGTGATAAACTTGCCATTTGAAATTACCTCCGTAGTGTATATAATCTTGTTTTTGTTCACCCTAAAAACTATTGTTATTCTACATCATTGGCATTTTTCATTCTATGTGATTATTGCTCAAAAAAATTTTTGAACTTTTGTCTAAATTGTATACGTGCACAAATTTTGCAACATTTTGACGGTTTTCGAACCGTTTTCCCTTGGTTTAAACTTCCTTTTTTGTGAAACCTTCACCATACTCATTTATGTCAATAGGGTTTTTCGTCACGTTTTCGGTATATTTTATTACTTTTGCCTATTGTTTTTACTCATATATATACTTGACAAACCAGAAAAATGTAGAACAGCCGGCAAAATCTGTAACATTTTGTACTACAGTAAAAAAACTCTGCTGATATCGGTGTTTTCTATTCCGATATCAGCAGAGTTTTCTATATATTTTCTACATATTCTTCTATATCTAGTTGTTGGCTGCGTTGTCCACACCTATTACTACGACAATGTCTGCACCTGAAATGTCGACATCTGAAGCAACAGATGAGTCAATATCTGATCTGTCAGCCGTTGCCGCTCCACCCAGAAGGCTTACAAGTCCGCTCACATCATATGAATCTGATGTGTAGATAACTGTTGTTGACTGATCTCCGTTGTCATATGTTCCTATATCTACTGATGTGTATCCATCCGCTGTGAGTGTTGTCTGCCATGTAGCTGCCACACCTGACACGCCTGATGCGTTGAGCACTACTACTTTTGCATTCTTGCCATTTCCTGCATTTGCATCCTCTGTTGAAGCGTCCTGTGAGCTGTCATCCGCTGATGTGTCTGAGCTGTCTGCAGCATCGCCTGAACCTCCAAATGTAGGATCTGACGGATCTGACTCCTCAGTCACGATGCTTGTCTTATTGCCCGTGTCCGATGCGTCTGATTTCTTGCTCTTGCTGACGGTTCGTGCAAGCAGTACGAGCATGACAACTATAGCCACTGCAAGTATGATAACCGCTGCTCTGAGCATTGTATCTAAGAATAATTTCATTACTTTCTTACCCATTATATAGCCTCCATCTCAATATAAATGTATATTCTCATTTGTTAACAAAAACAACTAGAGTATACCAAAGTGCTTTTTTATTTTCAACATTTAATTCGCATGATATACTAGAATTAAATTTTTGTTCACAAATAGCGGAGGTACAGATTTGAAAACAGCGATAATAATTGGCGCCTCGACAGGCATCGGAAGGGCGACAGCACTGGCGCTTTCAGGCAAATATAACAGCATATCTATCACTTCATTCAAACACAAAGAAGAGCTTCTCTCTCTGAGAGACGAACTTATGGCAAAAGGCTGCATCTGTTACTGTGAGACCGGAGACGCCGGGGATATGGAATTTATGGAGAAGTTTATACAAAATACCATAGATCATCTCGGCAGCGACATCGATCTCCTCATCAACAATGCCGGCATATCTTATGTGGGGCTTATAAACGATATGACCGCACAGGATTTTGACAGAACCATGAAGTCAAATGTGTACTCGGTTTTCAATAGCTGCCGACTCGTGGTTCCTCACATGATCCAGCACCACAAAGGACACATAATCAATATCTCATCCGTGTGGGGAAATGTCGGTGCGTCGTGTGAGGTCGCATATTCAGCCTCCAAGGGTGCTGTAAATTCCTTCTCAAAGGCTCTTGGAAAAGAGCTTGCTCCAAGCGGTATAACTGTCAACGCCATAGCATTTGGCGCAATTGACACCTCCATGAACGGTCATCTGTCACCGGAGGAACGCCAGATGCTGGAGGATGAAATACCTGCAGGAAGAATGGCCATACCTTCTGAAGCGGCAGATTTCATTGTGCACATTGCCGAGTGTGGAGAATACCTGAATGGTCAGGTGATCACATTTGATGGCGCATGGCAATAGGTGCTTTTCATCAAATTTTACAACAGTATAGGCAATTTCGTCCAAATTTCTATTGCTTAATTGTATATATTGCATTAGAATATTTTATATATGTTATAGAATCGGGGTTATAAAATGGGATTTGGATTTGGGAAAAAGAAGAAAAATATTTCATCGGACACAACTCCCGCCGCCGCAGATATCAAGACTACTCTTGACGAGGACGGCAATGTGGAGATTGTTTCCAAAAACTTCAAGATGAAGCCGACACAAAAGTTGGCGGAGCAACCATCCAGTGAAGGGGACACTTGGATCTGCTGGGGATGCGGACAGCCTACGGATCAGGATATCTGTCCTGTCTGCGGTAAGAAACGTACAAAGTAACAACACACACACACAAGGGGCTGTGAAAAAACTCGATTGAGTTTTTTCGCAGCCCTTTTTTACTTTATTGCAATGCAGTCACTGCGCATCGCTTACATTTATTTTTTCTACACTCTGCTAAAATGTGATTCCAAGAGCATTTATTATGAGTCCCCACGCAAGTCCTGCAGCATACAGCACCACTGCTATCCTTATATTCTCCACAGGTCTATGCCTGTTCATCCTAAAGAGCACCACAAGTCCTACTCCTGCACTCACCAGAAGTCCTGACATCATAGCACCCTCGCTGAGTATTCCCTGAAGATACAGCTCGGTTATTATGACTGATGCCGCACAGTTAGGAATAAGACCCACCAACGCTGCTGCCGCCTCTCCAAGCACAGGCACATCATTGAATATGCGGGCTATGGATTCCTCTCCTACAGCCTCTATGATCACATTTATCACAAGTGAGAATATAAATATAAATATCGCAATCTTTGCAGTGTGCACCAGAGCAGATCTGAATATTCCACCCTCGCAGTCGCAGTGTTCCTGTTCGCACACCTCATGGATATTCTTCTCTCCCAAATGTCCGTGGTCGTGACTGTGCTCATGGACATAGTCATGCACATGTCCCTTTCCTTTCTTCTCAGCAGCATCCTTATACACTATATTCTGTGTATGTATGGAGCTTTCTGCCACTTTTGCAGTGTCACTGTGCACATGTCCGCCATGGTGTTCGTGTTCATCATGTCCGCCATGTCTGTGGACTGGATCTATCTTCTTTACCTGGACCGGCTTTCTCAGTCTGTCCAGCACAAATCCTACTATATAGCCTGTTATTACGGCTATGACCGCCTTTGTCGCAAGGATCTTCACTATTGTCCCCGCGCTTATCGCGTCATTTGACAGCATGATCGGCAGCATCTCGTCCGAGGTTGACATGAACACGGCTATGAGCACGCCCGCCCCTATCACGCCTCCGCTGTACAGGTTGGATGCCATAAGTGAAAATCCGCACTGTGGCACTATTCCCAGCACTCCGCCAATCAATGGCCCAAGCTTCTCTGCCTTTCCAAGCACATGTGCCTGTCGGCCTGCAGTTTTTCTCTCAAGCCACTCCATGACCACATAGGTGATGAGCAGAAACGGGATGAGCTTCACCGTATCAAACAGTGCATCCTTAAATGAATCTATAAGCAATTCCTTCATATTATAAAACACTCCTTCTCAGATCAGCACTCGTAGATATTGTACCCACAATTGTCCTGACTGAATCCAAAATACTCCTCGTTGGTCATATCCATGAAATAGCTGCATATCACCCTGCATATTCCGTTATGGCAGACAAACAGTACCGACGAATCCGGATAGGTCTCGCGGGTTTCAATTATAAGATCGTACGTTCTCCTGGCAATATCCATCATGGATTCTCCACCAGGATATCTGTATGCGAACATTCTTTTATTGTTCAGGAAATCCCTGTCGTCCCTCTGGACACCCTCATACACACCGTAATCCTGTTCTATAAGCCTTTCATCCGTAAGTACCGGCAAATGCTTTCTCTCCGCCACCGCTCGTGCTGTCTCCTGTGCTCTGGAGAGCGGCGATGCTATTATCACGTCAATAGAGCAGCTATCCAATCTCTCTGCAAGGAGCTGTGCCTGCTGAAGTCCTTTATCTGTAAGAGGGGAATCTGTCCTGCCACAGACCTTATTAAGTCTGTTCCATTCCGTCTCTCCGTGTCTTGCAACATATAACTTCATATGTTTTCTCCTTCCAGTCATATTGAATATCTGCTCTTTCTCCCAACTGTGTATTAACTACAAAAATCTCATGTCTTTATAATATTAAGCATTTTTGCAAATTAATCAACTGTTTTCGGCTATTAAAGCGTCTGTAATTATCTTCTATATGCTCATGCTGTCTGAGCTCGAACTATTGTCTTTGTTCTGTGAACTGCCATTTGCGCTGTCATTCTGCCCATTATCTGAATCACCATCCGGTCTCTGCATATTTCCATCATCTGAATTGCCACCTGGTCTCTGCATATTTCCATCATCTGAGTTGCCGCCTGGTCTCTGCATATTTCCATCGTCTGAATTACCACCTGGTCTCTGCATATTTCCATCATCTGAGTTGCCGCCCGGTCTCTGTATTCCGCCATTATCTAAATTGCCGCCCGGTCTCTGCATTCCGCCTGAGCCCTCGCTGTATGTAATATCGTCCAGTGTAAATGTACTGTTCTGGTCACCGACAGTCAAAGTTTAGTTATCCCCCTGTTTCATGTCTGATGTGCTGATAACAACCGAGTTAAATTTCTTATCCACCTTATAGCTGAACACCTCCTTGCCATCTGAATCAGTAAGTGTGATCGTTTCGCCGGCGTCAACCCACTCATCAAAGTTAACAAGAGCCGAGCACTGTGTGGACTCATCTCCAAATCCCTGAGCCATACCGGAACCACCCACAGCCACGATCTCACCGCCTGTTATCGCCGCACAGATTCCGTAGTCCATCGCGCCATTGCCATTGTCCGACGGGCCGAGTACATATACGCTGCCTCCTGTAATTCCAATGCAGCCATTGGAATCTATTCCATCACCGTTGGCATTTATATTTATCCTTCCTCCTGTTATAAGAATATATGCATCATTGTCGGCATCCATGTCCACTCCGCCCATACCTGGGCCGTCTCCAAAACCATCATGGTTGTCTCCCGAGCCTGAGCTGCCTCCAGCTGCATTGAAGCCGTCATCACTGGATATCACATCTATATCACCGCCAGTCACAAGGATCTTATACCCCTCTACCCCCTCACAACTCTTAGATACATCTATATCTCCACCAGTTATTATCAGAAGTCCCTCCGCATGGAGCGCGTCATCCCCAACCGATATGTTGATGTCTCCGCCTTCTATATATACATATCCATCCTGCTGGTCGTCATTTCCCGCATGTATACCATCCTCATCACAACTCAGGTTAAATGTTCCATCCGCAATTCTCACGCTATCCTTGCCGTTCAGGCAGTGATCCTGACTGTATATGGTATAAGTGCCGCCTGTAACCACCAGGTCATCCTTGGACACGATTCCATGTCCCGTGTTATCCTTGACCGTCAGGCTTCCAGTGCCATTAAGTGTGAGATCACATTTGGCAAATATCACAGCGTCCACATTATTGTCATCCGTCTGGACGTAGTCTCCGGATACCGTAAGACTGTTCCCTGCCCCTTCCGCCAACGTAACAAATACCTTGTCAGCGTTCTTTGCATATATAGCCGCATAGTCCGCAGCCGTGATCGATACTCCGTCAAGTACAAGTTGAACCTTATCGTCATCGCCCGCATCCACCACGATGGTGCCGTCTGTGAATGTCCCTGACAGAACGTATACACCGGCCGCTTTGATCGTCACCACTCCATCCTCGATCTGAACATTTGAACTATTACATGCGGCTGTCTTTCCCGATAATGTTATCTTTACAGCCTCGCTCTCATCATAGTTTCCCGCCAGATCCCGCTTCGTGAACATATCTGTTATATCTATAGCCGCATCGCTCATGGCTTCATCTATAGCCGCCTGCATTTCCTCCACAGTCATCTCTGTCTTTACACTGGTATTCTCTGCATCCGCACTGCCATTTGGGCATTCTTTATCAGCGTCCGTCTCTGTGCTCACATCACTTGTCACCTCAGTATCAGAAGTCGAGCTTGTGCTCTGGCTGGTTGAACATCCGGCAAGCATTGCCATGCACATGGCCGCTGTCAACCCTATAGCCAGACATTTGCGGATTTCCGCTCTATGTCTCATATATTTATTCTTCCTCATACGATCATCTCCTTACTAAGTATCTGCCTTATCAACTGACTTCTACAATGTCATGTCCCCCGAATCCACCTGTGCCAGCATGATCTCAAGGTTGCCATTTCTCACTCTGAGCTTATCTATCATATCCTTCTGATTTGTGTGCTTCTTAAGCTTCACCACATATGTAAGCTTGAACAGGCTTCCCATGTTGGTCGTCTTCACATTTATCAGTCTGTAACTGTCTGTACAGTCGGCAAGTATCTCATCAAATGCCTCTGTATAGTCGAGATTTTCAGGCACGGTGATCTTCAGGGCTCTCTCTTCATCCCTTCCGCCGCCAAATCCAGTAAGGCTGCAAATGAACATCGCTCCGCCTAGTATGGCGGCAAATAATACTGCATATCCTATAAATCCCATTCCGGTCACAAGTCCAGCTCCCATCGCAAGGAATATGGCGCATATCTCCTTTGCCGAACCTGGAACCGATCTGAACCTTACAAGGCTGAATGCACCTGCCACAGCAACACCCGCGCCAACATTGCCATTTACCATCATGATCACCACGCACACAACCGCAGGTATAAGTGCCAATGTCACCAAAAAGCTCTGTGTATATTTACTCCTAAACGCGTACACCCCTGCAAGGAATACGCCTATCACAAGAGATACCGCTATGCAGATCAGAAACTCCTGCACCGTTATCGTTGTCGCCGTTCCAAATATACTGTCAAATAATCCTGTCATCTTCTATCTCCTCCTGTCTATGTTTGCCACTTTATCATTTAAATAATTCGTCTTTTTTAGTTTCTGGCTTTAAATGTATATGATCCACTTATGTCAGCCTACCATCTGTTTATACGCCTCTCCATACTTTGAAAATGACGTCTTGTATGCTCCATACTTTGTGAGCAGATGTGACAGCCACAGCGGGAACCCGCCTGACATCTTGATCTCCATCAACACCTTATATTCTGGTATGACCTTGTGCCCATATGGTTCTTTCTGAAGTGTCAGATCGTCATTCTGCCACAGTATATTGTAATCAAACGTGATCCTGAGCTCCGGATCATCTATTCCTTTGTAGTAATCTCTCTCATACGAGAGAACCACCGCAGGCTCCAGATCCTTGTACACCTGCATGAAGTAATCTATCTCCCTTCCTATCTGACAATCCTCGTGCAGCGGCTGACCGCCCACCAGATAATCCATGGCCTCCTGTTCAGGCACCTCCAGCCTCCTTTTGTACACAACAGATTTGTATTTCTTCTTGAGCTCGATAAAAACCTCTGAATCGTCATTCGGGACTCCATAGCTTCTGAGCCTGAGCTTCTCTTTGTAAACCGGCTTTTCTATGGAGTCTCTGATGAGCCTGTGGGAAGGAGTGTCAAAATATATGTTAATGATCTGGCTATGCGCAAACCTGTCCGGCTGCATATACCTTATCATTTCGCTCATTATCTGCTCGTACTGTTCTCTATCTAACATGTACTTAAGTTCATATCTTTTAAACGTGTTGTCTGCCATAAGCATCATCCTTTCTTGTCTTATCTCCTCTTGATGATGCTATAATAGCCTGTAAAACTTAAACGAACTTTAAATATAAAAAATTGTCTTCGGTGACTCCTGTTGGTGTGTATTCTCTACGTTGTATATCCAATCGGTAGTGCCGGCGACCGATTGGATATACAACATAGAGATTACACCAACAGGAGTCACCGAAGACAACTGCAACGCAAAAACGCCCATCTGCGGATCACTCCACAGATGGACGTCTATAGTCTTATATTATAATCTTATGTCTAGTTGATTTGAAGATGTGGCTCTCGTCAAATGCTTATGATTAGCAAACACCCTGAGCAAGCATAGCGTCAACAACCTTCTCGAAGCCGGCGATGTTAGCACCTGCAACATAGTCTGCGTTTCCGCCAACTGTCATGTCGTATCTCTTTGCTGCATCTGAGATGTTAGCGTAGATTGTCTCCATGATTCCCTTGAGCTTGCCATCAACTTCCTCGAATGTCCATGAAAGTCTCTCGCTGTTCTGGCTCATCTCAAGAGCTGATGTAGCAACACCACCTGCATTTGCAGCCTTACCACCAACGAAGAGAACACCATTCTCCTGAAGGTACTTAGTAGCCTCAAGAGTTGTAGGCATGTTAGCGCCCTCTGTTACTGAGATAACGCCGTTTGCAACAAGCATCTTAGCATCGTCAAGGTTAAGCTCGTTCTGTGTAGCACATGGAAGAGCAAGGTCACACTTGATTGACCATACGCCGTGATCATTTGCATCCTTCTTTACATGGTACTCAGCTGATGGTCTAGCAGCAGCATAAGCATCAAGACGTGCTCTCTTAACTTCCTTAACTTCCTTAAGAAGTGCAACATCGATTCCTTCTGGATCGTAGATCCAACCTGTAGAATCTGAACATGTAACACACTTAGCACCTAACTGATGTGCCTTCTGGATTGCGTAGATTGCAACATTACCAGCACCTGATACTGCACAAGTCTTGCCTGCGATATCAATGTCATGATCCTTTAACAGTGCGTTTGTAAGGTAAAGCAGTCCGTAACCAGTAGCCTCTGTACGAGCAAGTGATCCACCATATGTAAGTCCCTTACCTGTGAGAACTCCCTCGTATGATCCACGGATTCTCTTGAACTGACCGAACATGAAACCGATCTCTCTAGCGCCTGTTCCGATATCTCCAGCTGGAACATCGACATCAGCACCTATATACTTGCAAAGCTCTGTCATGAAGCTCTGGCAGAATGCCATGATCTCTCTGTCTGACTTACCCTTAGGGTCGAAGTCTGAACCACCCTTACCACCACCGATTGGAAGTGTTGTAAGTGAGTTCTTGAAAACCTGCTCGAAACCAAGGAACTTAATGATACCAAGGTTTACTGATGGGTGAAGTCTGAGACCTCCCTTGTATGGTCCAATGGCATTGTTGAACTGTACACGGAAACCTCTGTTGACCTGTACCTGTCCGTTGTCATCTACCCATGGTACTCTGAACATGAGCTGTCTATCTGGCTCTGTGATTCTCTCGAGGATAGCATTCTTTCTGTAAAGCTCCTCATTTGCCTCGATACAAGGTCTGAGTGAATCAAGAACCTCTGTTACTGCCTGTAAGAACTCAGGCTGATCTGCATTCTTCTTCTGTACTATCTCGAGTACTTCATCAACATATGACATAGTAAAAATCCTCCTAAACTGATTATATATCGTGACCTGTTAATTATTTCCTGACCACGCTCCCTATTATAGTATAGGAAATTAAGATTGTAAAGAAAAAACTTGTGAAATCTAAGTATTTTTTTGTTTTTGCTTAATTTTCCCCTGTTTTTATCAATTAAGCTTATTATTTATAAACATTCTTCTTGTTTTGGGGTATTTCCCGCTGAGTTAAACGTCTAAAGTCTTTTCGACACAGTTTTCACTTTTTACTTCTTCTCCTCATCGTGGTGAAGATCATTCTTCCAGTATCTGCATCTGTGCTTTACATTTGTGGAGAATACGATCTGAGTCTTTGTCTTGCCAAATCTCTGAAGTTCACCAACAAAATGATCGAGATCTGCTGTTGTCTTGAAACGTACCTCAATGAGCATTGAGTAATCTCCTGTCACACAGTTGCACTCCACAACATTTAACACGCTGTCTATATATGGATAGAACTCAGCCTTCTGCTCAGGTGAAACCTCCAGATTGATAAATGCCTTGATATAATGACCCATAGCCTCCGGGTTGAGCTTGGTCGTAAATCCCTCAAGCACGCCCTCGGCAAGCATCCTGTCTATTCTTGTTCCAACTGCTGTAGGTGACATGGACACCTCAGCGCCTATATCCTTGAGTGATACACGTGCATTGTCCTGAAGCATGGCAAGTATCTTCTCATCCACCTCATCCAGTCTGTAGTATATCAGTTCTTTCTTTTCCATAAGATGTCTTCTCCTTCTCACTTTCTAAGGCAATTACAATATTATCCTACATAACCGCAATTGTCCTTTTCCCTATTCAAGCACCTTATCTCGTGGTGCGACTTGTGTTTCACAATCATATTAGCATATTTACTTAAGATTATAAATGTGTAGTGTCATTATATACCCTGCTCTGCGCAAATTACAACCTGATTTTTATGTATATTTACCGTTATACCCAACCTGGATTTTTACCCATAAGTTTTCGTCATTTTACGATATAATTATCCTCAAGCCAATGCGCCACCCCATCCTCATCATTTGATGATATAACCGATGTGGCATACCTTTTTAGCTGTTCATCAGCATTTTGCACTGCGTAGCTTTCGTCAGCAAGTTCAAACATATCTATATCATTCCTGCCATCTCCAAAGGCAACCACCCTGTCGCATTCCAGAAGTTCCTGCAACTGTTTTATTGCATTTGCCTTAGATGCTGCAAACGGCATGATCTCCAGCCATTGTTCATCTGTATAAATGTCTTTCTGATATACACAGTGAAATTTATCCTTATACTTATCGTACAACGGTTTTAATTTTTCCGGACTGTCAATGCAGGTTATGTAGAAAATATCTCCCACTTTCAAGTTCTCTGCTGACTTTACGATATTTGTCCTGACATCCCCCTGCCTGCTGAGCAGGAATTTCTTCATACCATCTGTGCACAGCTCCGGAACATACGAAAATTTCTCCTTGCCATCTATCCGCGCATACACTATCGGAAATATCTGATTACCGAACAGATCGTCAAGCACTGATCCTACCGATTCATCAAAGTAATTTGCAGCAAGGACTTCACCGGTAACATTGTCTACGATAAACGCCCCATTGTATACGATCAGTGGAATTTCTGCCCGCAGTCCGCTTGTCACCTTCTTAGCTGTGATAAGGGAGCGCGCCGTGGCATAAGAGAATATCATTCCTCTATCTGTCAGATTATTGATTACACTGTTTGTATACTCGGATGTGGTCTCATCGCTGCGAAGAAGCGTACCGTCCAGATCTGATACATATAAAGTTTTCATGTTGTCACCCACCTATCACAATTTTTCTGCAATACATACTATATTTCTACAACTCACACATTTTCATACAACGTGCATTATTTCTTATAATGCTTTCGTTTTCCCACAATTCACTCGATTTCCTACTACCCACTAGATTTTCAATTTTCTACTACATACTAGTTTCCATAACACTCTATCTTCTGTACAGGATTTCCACATCGCCGTCCACGAATCCAGCGGCAACAGCCTCGTACTTCTTAAGTTTCTCAGCATATTTTCCTTCTGTGAGATACTTTCTGATCATCTCACAGGAAATATCAAGTATCTTCTCCCAGCCTACACCCTGCTGCCATTCGTACAGATCTTCCCCTGTCGTGAACTCCTCGTAACAATTCCAGTCCTCGTCCTCCTCGTCAAAATAAGTTGAACTTATCAACTGGATCGACCAATGCAAGTCCACCTCTTCATATATATTGAAGTTGATCGCCACCCCCGGCAGCGGCATATTCTCATCTAAAATTCTGTCTAACCATTTTGCAAATTCATCATACATAACTAATCCCCCGTATATAAAACAAAGCTGATGTGAAGTATTCTCTATACACATCAGCCTCGTTTTATGACTCTATATAATTATTACTTGTTGTTCTTGATGTACTCATCAATTCCCTTTGCACCAGCTCTACCAGCTTCCATTGCAAGGATAACTGTTGCAGCACCTGTTACGGCATCGCCACCGGCATATACGCCTTCCTTGGTTGTCTGTCCGTTTGCCTCTTCTGCAACGATACACTTCCACTTGTTTGTCTCAAGTCCCTCTGTTGTAGATGAGATAAGTGGGTTTGGTGAAGTTCCAAGTGACATGATTACTGTGTCAACGTCCATTGTGAACTCTGAATCTGGAATCACAACAGGTCTTCTTCTGCCTGATGCGTCTGGCTCACAGAGCTCCATCTTCACACACTTCATACCGCATACCCAGCCGTTCTCATCCTCAAGGATCTCTGTTGGGTTTGTGAGGAGATCAAATATGATTCCCTCTTCCTTAGCATGATGAACCTCCTCAACTCTGGCTGGGAGCTCCTCCTCTGAACGTCTGTATACGATATGCGTCTCAGCACCAAGTCTGAGTGCTGTTCTTGCTGCATCCATAGCAACATTTCCACCACCGACAACGGCAACCTTCTTACCTCTCATGATAGGTGTATTTGAATTCTCGTCAAATGCCTTCATGAGGTTGCTTCTTGTGAGGTACTCATTTGCTGAGAATACGCCGTTGGCATTCTCGCCTGGGATACCCATGAACTTAGGAAGTCCTGCACCTGATCCGATGAACACTGCGTCAAATCCCTCATCCTCAAGGAGTGAGTCGATTGTGACTGACTTTCCTACTACTACATTTGTCTCTATCTTAACACCAAGTGACTTGATGTTCTCGATCTCCTTGGCAACTACCTTCTCCTTTGGAAGACGGAACTCTGGAATTCCGTATACGAGAACTCCGCCCGGCTGATGAAGTGCCTCGAATATAGTTACATCGTAACCCATCTTTGCAAGATCTCCGGCTGCTGTCACACCTGAAGGGCCTGATCCGATGACTGCCACCTTGTGACCATTCATCTCCTTTGCAGGCTCTGGCTTGATTCCGTTCTCACGGGCCCAGTCAGCAACAAATCTCTCAAGCTTACCGATGGATATCGCCTCGCCCTTGATTCCTCTGATACACTTCTGCTCACACTGTGTCTCCTGTGGACATACACGGCCACATACAGCAGGAAGTGCTGATGACTCGCTGATGATCTTGAATGCCTCAGCGAAGTTGCCTTCCTTGACCTGAGCTATAAATCCAGGGATATTGATAGATACAGGACAGCCATTCATACATGGGGCGTTCTTACATCCTATACATCTTGAAGCCTCAGCCATAGCCTCCTCTTCATTATATCCGTAACAAACCTCTTCAAAATTCTTTGCACGTACCTGTGGCTCCTGCTCGCGAACCGGCACTCTCTTCCAAACATCTACTTCTATAGCCATTACTTGTCACCTCCACAGTTTCCACATCCGCCATGATGTGTATCGCCCTCTTTTGCTGCAAGGAATGCTCTGCCCTCTGCAGTCTTGTAGAGCTGCTGACGCTGCATAGCCTCCTCAAAGTTCACCTTGTGACCGTCGAACTCTGGTCCGTCTACACACGCGAACTTAACCTCTCCTCCTACTGTCACACGGCAGGCACCACACATACCTGTTCCGTCTACCATGATAGGGTTAAGGCTGACAACTGTAGGGATCTCAAGCTCCTTTGTGAGCTTACATACGAACTTCATCATGATCATAGGTCCGATGGCAACACACACATCATACTTGTTGCCAGCGTCTACAAGTTTCTGTATCTCATTTGTAACGACACCCTTGCTTCCATATGAACCGTCATCTGTTGTGATATACAGGTTGCCGGCTACCTTCTTCATCTTGTCCTCAAGAATGATGAGTGACTTGTTTCTTCCTCCGATGATGACATCAGCATCGATGCCCTGCTCATGGAGCCACTTTACCTGTGGGTATACAGGTGCTGTTCCAACACCACCTGCAACGAAGAGGATCTTCTTTTTCTTGAGTTCTTCTATATCCTCCTTGCAGAACTCTGATGGACATCCAAGTGGTCCAACGAAATCCGCAAATGAATCTCCAACCTTCTTATTCTTCATCATCTCTGTAGCAGCTCCAACTACCTGGAATACTATAGTGATGGTTCCGTCCTCTCTTGAGTAATCGCAGATAGTGAGAGGGATTCTCTCTCCATCCTCAGAACCTCTGACAATTACAAACTGTCCCGGAAGACATTTATTTGCAACTCGTGGTGCAACCACGTCCATGAGGTATATGGTCTCTGTCAACTGTTCAACCTTAGTAATCTTATACACTCTGTGCTCCGTCCTTTCCGACAGCCAAATTCTGACTGTTATGATCATTTTATTCTGTAAATGGGTGCAAACGCCCCTATTTATACACGTACGTACTTAATTTAGCAAAAAATATCAACAAAATCAAGGTATATGTAAAAATAGCACTGTTCTAAAAATGATCCTCAGGTGCAAAAAATCCCGCCAAAAGAGAAAATTTTCTCTCTGGCAGGGACTATTATATCTTACTTTATATTACTGTCTCTTCCTCTTCGCCTTGGCCTTGAGCGCTTCCTCTTTCCGTCTCTCGTTCTCCTGAATTATAAGCTTCTTCATTCCCTCCAGCTTTTTCTGGTTCAGCCTTATCTGCTCAAGCTCGCTCTCCGCTGCCTGCTGTGCCTCTTTGCTCTGGAAGGTGACAAACTTGTCAAATGCTCCCGGATAGGCAAATGTCTTTTCTACATTATTATAAGAAAATACAATTCTTATATGGCTTCCATCACATTCCATCACACTGCCTTCACCAAACTTCACATGGTTTACTTTTTCATTCTCAAACATTATTACATCCTCCTATCCATATTATTTCCATCTACAATACTGTTAAAACAAACTCACTAAAATTACGATATGATGCACCTGTCTGTTTCGATCTGCAAGGCTGACTCTGTTCACTATGTGTTCTTCCTGCTACTAATTATACTGTAACAAAAAAATCGGCACTTTTTCCAGTTAAAAATGCCGACTTTTTTTATTTTCGTGAAAATAGTCACTACGAGTCATGGTTTTTGTTCATTATTGATTTCTCAAACACATGAACCATACAAAAATGTACTCATATTTTTACCAAGCCATATTGTGCACTTTTATCTATCTTGCATTTGCTTTGAGAAGTTCCGCAACCTCCGTCTCTGTTGCAAGTGAGAGTGCCTTTGCTGCCAACTCATCTGCTTCAGCCTTCGACCACTTGGCTATCGTTCCTCTTGTCGCAAGGACTGAAGTGGCACTGACTGAAAACTCTCCCAGTCCAAATGATATGAGGAGAGGTATGAGCAACGGATCTGCTGCCGCCTCACCGCACATGCCTACCATGATGCCCGCTGCATTTGCCGCCTCGATGATATTCTTCATGGAGCGGAGAACTGCAGGATTGTAGGACGAGTACAGATACGCAACCTTTGCATTGCCTCTGTCGACCGCCATGGTGTACTGTGTCAAGTCATTTGTGCCTATACTGAAGAAGTCTGCCTCCTTTGCGAGCAGGTCTGCTATGAGACTTGCCGCAGGCGTTTCTATCATTGCACCGACCTGGATATCCTTATTGTATGCTATATTCTCTGCATCAAGCTCAGCCATGAGCTCCTTAACAAGAGCCTTCACGCTTCTGATCTCATCAACACATGTGACAAGCGGTACCATGATCTTGATATCGCCAAATGCACTTGCGCGGAGAAGTGCCCTCAGCTGTACTCTGTATGAATCTTTATTCCGCAGACAATATCTCACTGCTCTGAAACCTAAGAACGGATTGTCCTCTTTCTCAAGTCCAAGGTATGGGATATCCTTGTCACCACCCACATCAAGGGTTCTGATGATGACTTCTCTGCCCTCCATGGTCTCGGCAGCCGCCTTGTACGCCTGGAACTGCTCTTCCTCAGATGGGAGCTCCGATGCGCCCATGAACAGGAACTCTGTTCTGAAAAGGCCAACGCCCTCTCCATCACATGCAGCAACCTGCTTTGCATCCTCCGGATTACCGATATTGCCATACAAATGTACCTTTGCGCCATCAGCTGTGACTGTGTCTTTGCCTCTATATACCTCAAGAAGAGCCTTGTCACTTAAGTACTTCTCTCTCTTTGCCTGATATTCATCTACCTCTTCCTGGGACGGATCAAGTATGCAGATTCCATCGCATCCGTCAACTACTGCTGTCATTCCATCTGAAACCATGTCAACTATTCCATCCACGCTGAGTACCGCCGGTATCTCAAGTGCTCTCGCAAGAATAGCTGAGTGGGATGTCTTGCCGCCAACCGCAGTGATGATTCCTGCCACATTCTCCTTGACGATTCCTGCTGTCATGGAAGGGGTGAGATCCTCAGCCACAAGGATAGTTCCAGCTGGAACCTCTGATATGTTCATGTCCGGCGTGCCAGTAAGTATCTTGAGCATTCTCACCTTGATGTCGCCGATATCCGTTGCTCTCTGTCTTGTGAGCTCATCATCCGCCATCTGGAACATTCCGGCAAACATATCGCATGTGCTCTCAAATGCAGCCTCTGCACAGGTTCCGCTCATAATCGCGCCCTTTGTGATCTCATCCATCCCCGGATCTGTGAGGAGCAGTATGTGCCCCTCAAGGATCTCCGCATTGTGCTCTCCGACACTCTCCTTCATGGCCTCTGCCATGGCATGTGTCTTCTCTGTAAATGCTGCAACTGCATCGTCATATCTCTTAATCTCTGCATCTGTATCTGTGATTGTTCTGTTCTCATATTCCGGCTTTGCGTCAGATATGATCACAACCTTTCCAACGCCGTAGCCGGCTGAACCCGCGATTCCTTTATTCATAAGAAAACCTCCAATTATTCTCTATACAACAAATGGTACTCAATCTGAGTACCATTTGTCCGTAACATTTACTGAAGTCTGATATCAGATTTCACTTATCATTTCCCTGCTGCGACGTCAGAACATCTACATGTCCTACTCGCCGAATCCTGACTCGATGAGCTCAACTGCCTTTGCAAGAGCCTCCTTCTCGTCTGCACCGTCACACTCTACTGTAACCTCAGCACCACACTTGATGCATGCTGCGATGATGAGCATTACGCTCTTGGCATTGATCTTCTTGCCTGCTACATCGAGAGTTACTGCGCATGAGAACTTTGTCATCTCCTTTGCAAATACTCCTGCTGGTCTCATGTGAAGTCCCTGTTCATTTACTACTTTTACTGTCTGTGCTACCATAATTTCTTCTCCTTCTTTTACGGACGGACCACCGGTATTCATTATGAAGCTTTGGGCTAATGACACATCCTTTTCAGGGTCGCTCCCGCTTATTTCGACCTGCAGCGGTACTAAGGTGCCGCTTATCGCGCCACCTAAGGACCGGCGGTCTCAAATTCCCTTCAAAGGATGTGTCAGTATCCAGCAGCCAATCTATTCTGTGCGTGGTCCTGTCTCTTAATAAAATCTTATATTTGTGGAATTTCGTGAAATAATCCTGTTTCATTCTAACCATATGGTATCACAGCCAGATGACCTGCCATCTTTAC
The DNA here is from genome assembly GCF_009875795.1 of Coprococcus sp. BIOML-A2. Classification (NCBI taxonomy): domain Bacteria; kingdom Bacillati; phylum Bacillota; class Clostridia; order Lachnospirales; family Lachnospiraceae; genus Coprococcus; species Coprococcus sp. BIOML-A2. Next base: position 28,344 of record NZ_WWSI01000009.1, on the reverse strand, counting down.
TTGATCCATATTTTTATCAGATTTCTTTCGCAAACCCCAATTGTATAAATTATAACATTCTGTCGTTTTTTGTGCATTACTTTTGTGCATTTTTTACTCCTGCACGTTTCTCTTGATAAGACCGAGCATGATACATGTGATCACTGATCCTACAAGCCATGAGAAGATGTATGGTAACCAGTTGCCTACTGTTGCGAATACAAAGATTCCGCCGTGAGGTGCCATCAGTGTACATTTGAATGCTGCTGACATTCCACCTGCAACTGCTGCGCCTACGAGTGTACATGGTATTACGTGGAGTGGATCTGCAGCTGCAAATGGTATTGCACCCTCTGTGATGAATCCACATGACATTACAATATTTGATACTGTTGAGTTTCTCTCTGCCTTTGTGAACTTCTTAGGGAAGAAGATACATGCAAGAGCAATTCCAAGTGGAGGTACCATACCACCTACCATAACTGATGCCATTGAGATATAGCATGCCTGAACTGCCGGGTCTGAGAGCTGTGCGCCGCCTGCGACAAGCTCTGACGCTGTTGCGAGAACCATTGTTCCGTATACATAAGCTGCCTTGTTTATAGGACCGCCCATGTCTATCGCCATCATACCGCCGAGGATGATTCCAAGTGGGATGAGAAGATTTTTATTTGCAAGGGCTGTCAGCATATCTGAAAGTCCTGTATTGATCAATCCAATAATCGGATTGAGTACAAATATCATAAGTACTGCAACTATAAACATACCAACAAGTGGATATATAAGTGTTGGCTTGATTCCCTCCAGTGACTTAGGGAATTTGGAGCAGATCTTTCTAAGAAGAAGAACTACATATCCTGCAAGGAAACCTGCTGCGATACCGCCGAGGAAACCTGATACTGTATTTCCGCCGCCTTCTGCGACGAATCCAAACTTTGATATAAATGACTGGAAGCCGCCAAGGTTATCTCCTGCCCATACATAACCGGACAAGGCTGCATTTCCGGAAGATGCCAGGATACCGCCGAGGAAACCAACCGCAAGTCCAGGTCTGTCTGCTATAGACTCTGCTATAAATCCTGCAAGCACCGGAACCATCACGCCCATCGCCAGGCCACCGGCATACTTGAAGAATGCTGAGAGCGGGGTCATGGAACCGAAGTTGGATCCACCTGTTGCACCAAATCCGCAAAGTGTATCTATAAGGAATGCAAGAGCTGTGAGGATACCACCGCCGATTACGAATGGGAGCATGTGTGATACTCCGTTCATAAGATGCTTGTATATTCTGCTTCCTACACTGCCATTTGCACTGCTTGACTCTTTTCTGCCACCCTCCTCGTGGTGAACAGGAACCTGACCATCCACGATCTTCTGTATGAGCTCCTCAGGCTTGTGTATTCCGTCTGCCACTCTTGTGAAAAGAACTGGCTTTCCATCAAATCTTGCTGTTTCAACACTCTTGTCAGCTGCAACTATGATACCATCACAGTTTGCGATCTCTTCATCAGTAAGTATATTTTTTGCTCCGCCTGAGCCATTTGTCTCAGCCTTTAAGGCATATCCCATCTTGGCGCCGGCCTTCTCAAGTGCCTCGGCTGCCATATATGTGTGAGCTATTCCTGTAGGACACGCTGTAACGGCAAGCACTCTAAAGCCTTTCTTCTCAGGAGCCTTCTCAACTGCCTTTTCCTCAGGCTTCTCTGCTGTCTCCTCTGGGAACTTTGCGTTCTCATACTTGTCAACGACTGCAAGGAATGCATCCTTGTCTGCTGCCTTCAGAAGCTCTGCTCTGAAGTCCTCATCCATGAGGAGCATAGACAGTCTTGAAAGTACCTCAAGATGTACATCTGATCCGCTCTCCGGTGCTGCGATCATGAAGAACAGGTTTGATGGCTGTCCGTCAAGTGAGTCGTAATCAACTCCATCTGGAACTGTCATAGCTGCAAGTCCAGGTCTCTTGACTGCCTTGTTCTTGGAGTGAGGGATTGCTATTCCTTCTCCTATAGCTGTTGAGCCCTCTTCCTCTCTCTTAAGTATTCCTTCTTTGTATGTTTTCTTGTCTGAGATGTTGCCTGCTGCATCGTGCAGGTTTACAAGGTAGTCGATCGCTGCATCCTTTGAATCTACCTTTACACCCAGAGCAATGCTTTCCTTTGATAAAAGCTCTGTGATTCTCATAAGCGTAACCTCCTCTTAAATAATCAGCCGCATCCACATATGCTGCTGTGCGATATCTGAATCTCCTAAGTATTCCCTCTCACGACGGAACACGTACGTTTTACTATAACTGCTTGTAGAGTTCTTCTACTTTGTCCGCTGTGGCAAGGCCTTCTGAAAATGCTGTGGCACTTCCGGTTGCTGTTCCTCTCTTCAGCGCTTCCATGTAATCGTGATCCTTCAGGTAGCTTGCTGTAAAACCTGCCACCATAGAATCACCTGCCCCTACTGAGTTCACAACTGTTCCCTTTGGAACTCCGATCTTGTGAACCTCTCCTGTCTCTGTGATAAGTATTGCTCCATCCCCTGCCATGGATATGAGTACATTTCGTGCACCCATGACCTGAAGCTTCTTCGCATACTCAACGATCTCGTCGTCGCTCTTTAAGACTACTCCGAACATCTCGCCAAGCTCATGATTATTTGGCTTGATGAGGAATGGACGAAACTTCAATACATTGAGCAGAAGATCCTTTGTCGCATCCACCACGATGTCGATGTTCCTGTTCATAAGCTTCTCCATGATCTGCTCGTATATGTCAGATGGAAGTGAAGCAGGGATGGTTCCCGCAAGTATCAGGCAATCTCCCGACTGGAGCTTGTCCAGCTTGTCAAACATCTGCTGAAGCTCATCTTTCTTAATGTCGGGTCCCTGTCCGTTGATCTCCGTCTCCTGTTCTGCCTTGATCTTGACATTTATCCTGCTGAGACCATTCTTCAGCTGGATAAAATCTGTCTTAACTCCCATGGCCTTGACTCCGTCCTCAATCTCCTTACCGGTAAATCCGGCAACAAAACCGAGAGCTACGGAATCAACTCCTATGTTCTTAAGTACGGTGGAGACATTGATACCTTTGCCGCCATAGAATATAGCTTCTGACTTACTTCTGTTCACCATTCCAAGCTCAAGGCTGTCCATCTTGACAACATAATCGAGCGCCGGATTGAATGTCACCGTATAAATCATTATCTGAGTACCTCCTTTACAACTGTGGCGTCTATGTACTTATCATTTACAAGTCTGTCCGTGATAATACAGGCTTTTTCGATTGCTGCAAATGTCACTGCCGTCACCTTGTCGAACTTGCTGCTGTCAGCAAGGACTATGCTCGCATAAGATCTGTTCACCGCTTCCATCTTCACCATAGCTTCTTCCACATCAACCGTTGTGAATCCGTAATCCATATGGATTCCATTCGTTCCAAGAAAGCACTTTGTGAAATTGAACTTTTTCATGGAATTGACTGCCTCGGCTCCGATGATCGCCTCTGTGATCGGCTTTACAAGTCCGCCTATCATATACGTTCTGAGGTTCTTCTTGAGAAGCCGCTTGGCATGTGCTATTCCATTGGTGACAAATGTGGCATTTGTTTCGCCGATATAGTCGATCATGAGCTCCGTGCTGGTTCCTGCATCTATAAATATGAAATCTTCATCATTGATCATCGTTGCCGCATATTTTGCAATGGCACTTTTCTCTTCGACGTTGAGCTGTGCCTTGGCTGAAACCGGTGCCTCATTGGTGATATATTCATGCTCGATCGCCTTGGCACCACCATGGAATCTCTTGATCTTACCCATATCGTCCAGAGCTATCAAATCTCTTCTTATAGTAGATTCTGACGCTCCCGTGATCTCCGTGAACTCTGCAACTGTCATAGACTTTCTCTCTTTCAGTGCATCTAAAATCGCTGTGTATCTATCCTCGGTCATCATAATAATTGCCTCCTGTCTTTTAAGTATGTCTCCTGTATATGTGTTTTCGTGTTTGTGTATTTTCTTTTTTCGTGGCTTTTCAGAATGCATATATCTGCATCCGGTGCTTTTAACTTTTCTTTAGGATAACATATTTTTTGACTGTTTTCAATTATTTGTGATTGTTTCAAGGTGGTTTTCACTTGATTTCAGTCACTTTCAATCAATCTATATGCATAATATCATCGTAAATGAAGATTGTCAATCATTATTCTGCATATTTTTGAAGATTTCTGAATTATTTTGATTGTTTTTGACTATTTGCAGGTTTGGTACTCGTTTTGCAGCTTCCAACACACAAAAATAAGACACAGACCAAATCTGATCCGTGCCTTACTCTGCGTTATCAATCTATGATTATTCTGCCACATCCGCAGGATTGACATGCACCATCACATGCTTTACCTTTGGAAAATTCTTCTCTATTCCCTCATGGACCTCTTCCGCTATCTCATGCGCATGTCTTAATGTATACGAACCGTTTACACCTATCTCCACATCTACATATATTTTGTTGCCAAATATCCTTGTGTGAAGAAGATCAACACTGAGAACTTCTTTCTGGGCGAGCACAAAATCCCTCATCTCTTTCTCTGTCTCTTCATCGCATGAGTGATCCACCATCTTATCCATGGCATCCTTGAAGATATCGTATGCCGCCTTAGCTATGAATACAAAGATAACAATACTTGCAATGGAATCCATAACCGGGAATCCCATCATCGCACCACCGATACCGACAAGCGCGCCGACCGATGACAGCGCATCTGATCGGTGATGCCATGCATCTGCCATAAGTGCGCTTGAATCTATCTTCTTCGCATAGTGTCTTGTGTACCAGTACATTATCTCCTTTGTGACAATGGATACAACAGCCGCCACCAGTGCCAGCATCCCCGGTTTCTGCAGGCTTTGGTAATTGCCACCGATTATGTCCTTAACCGCCTGCGAGCCGATCTTGATACCGGTATACAGCAGCACTATAGACAACACGATCGCTGCCACACACTCAAGCCTCTCATGGCCGTAAGGATGCTCCTTGTCGGATTCCTTCGACGCCAGCTTCACCCCAATTATGACTATTATGGTGCTGAACACGTCTGATGCTGAATGTACCGCATCACTTATCATTGCATTTGAATGTGCAAATATTCCCGCAAATAATTTGAATACTGACAACAGTACGTTCTGTACTATCGTTATAAACGATACTTTATTTGCAACCTTTTTAAACTCATCCTCTGATACGGCAGATGCCGCCATCGTGTTTATTTTGTTTGCGCTTTCCATATAATCAGCCATCCTTTCCTAATGAACACCAGTCTATTGATAATCACCTTAATCAAAAGACCGATGCTGTGCGATCAATAAATTTCAGAAAGCTCTTATCACTAAATATATGTGGGAGATTTTATAGAATGTCTAAAAGAGTATAAAAAAACACCCACGACTCAGTATTAGTAACTACTGTCCCGTGGATGTAAAGATTCCACTGCCATGATGGCCCGACTCCTTGGCTTACACCAATGGTCTGCTCAGTTTGTACTGTAGATTTATATGCAGTGCAAAGAGTTAATTTAGGTTACCATCTATGGCAGTCTATGTCAATATTTATTTTCAGATCAAAATTCTTTTTCAAAACTAAACTTAATATCCTTGAGATCAAGTCCATTCGATTTCACATACAGTCGGAGCACATTGAATCTGCCGTAAAATTTGACCTCTTTCCTGATCACAACATCCTTGCCGTCAGTTCCGTTAAATGTGAAATTGCTCACAGGGAATCCGTTGAAAAACAGGGTACACGGCAGCTGGGCAAGCTTTTCGAGTGTCGAGCTTCCCCTCAGGCTCACCTCATACTCTCCCGGATGTTCAACATCAAGTGCTATGACATAATTCGTGTCGGCGGTGCTGGCCTTCTCTGTCAGATCTATAAGTATGTCTCTGTCGACATTGATGTATTCCACATCATCAATTGAAAAATCGTCCGCCTGCTTTGGACGGTTTATTATCTCTACCTCTACAGGCTCTCCCACAAGACGCTTAAATGCATTCGTATTCATGGCAAAGTTACACACATTCTTTGCAATTCTCTGAAGCTCAGCTCTCAATATACGTCCGTCCTGAAGTGCCTCTATGACATTATCTCCGCCCATGTTCTTCGAGCCGTCCGGGCAGCACATATACATGTCATTCTGTGCCTGTATCATAGTCGCAAAGTCATTTGCATCCGGCTCCATACCCCTGCGGTTGATGGATGCCCACCAATCTGTCATGACCACGCCTGTAAATCCCCACTCATTTCTGAGTATCGTGGTATTCAGATCATAACTTCCTGCGGTGTAGAGACCATTTACCAGACCATATGTTGTCATAACAGAGTCGGCATATCCCGACTTGACAGCTATCTCAAATCCCTTCAGATATATCTCCCTGAGTGCCCTCTGGGAGATGATCGAGTCAGTTGTATGGCGGTGATACTCCTGATTATTTCCGCAGAAATGCTTGATCGTTCCGGACACGCCGCTGGACTTAAGTCCCTCTAACTGTGCAGTTGCAATGGAACCCGTAAGGTATGGATCCTCGGAGAAATACTCAAAGTTTCGTCCATTAAGCGGGTGACGGTGGATATTCATTCCCGGTCCGAGAAGAACCTCAACCTTATTTGCTGTCATCTCAAGTCCGAGAAGTGCGTAAAGCCTTGTATTCAGTTCCCGGTTGAATGAAGATCCGCACAGAGTGCCATTTGGAAGTGAGAATGCCTTCATACCTGAGTCGAGTCTCATTCCCGATGGTCCGTCATCACAGCACACCGACGGAATCTTATGTGCGATCAAATTGGGCGATACCCCGGCAAATGCTGACGCTGTTCCCGCCGTCACAAGAGAACTTCCCATTCCCTCGCCGCGGACAAAGCATGCCAGATCCTCATCATCAAACTGCGCTATAAACTCATCCATGGTGGCCTTGCCTTCCCTTACATCAAGAAGCATAATTCCCTTGTCACCGGTAACCGGTATCTCCTCCGGCAGCTCCTGCTCTCTCCTGTCATACATATCAACAGTGACTAGAGGTGTCTCCTCATACTCTATAAGCATCCTGCCGTTCTCATCACAGAATGGTTTCATGCGGTCAAACTTCTCATATGGTGCAAGTGCCTCCTGAAGTTTCTGAAGCTCCACTGTCTCGGCAAGTTCAAAGAGCAGACACTCTGTTGTATTTCTTATGCTGTTTCCTACATGGATAGTGTAGTCTCCAGCTTCAAGCACATAACAGTTTCTATGGCCCGTGACTCCCGAATCGTCAAATGATGCCATACGGTCAAGCGGGATCTCAAACTTCAGCTCATCGCTGAGTCCCGGAACAAGCTCCTTTGTCTTCGAAAAATCAATGAGCACTCTGGATGGCTTGCCAAGCCTGCCCTGTGGCATCTCACCGTACACCTGGACAACCTCCTTGCCAAGTCTCTTTCCTATATTTGTGACTTTGACACAGATATTCGCCACGCCTTTTTCAAAATCCAGACTTGCATGTTTTACGCCGATCTTGAAGTCTGTGTATGACAATCCGTATCCAAACGGATATCTGACCTTATCCTTTGCAAATGTCTCAAAGTAACGGTATCCCACATAGATATCCTCAGCGTAGAAGTTTCTCTCTTCGCCGCCGAAATTGTCATACGCAGGATAAGCCTTGATATCGTAGGCTATCGTGTCTGTGAGTTTTCCTGAAGGGCTGACATCTCCTACGAGGACATCAGCCACTCCATATCCTCCGACCATTCCACCCTGCCATACATACATGCAGGCATCTGGGGAAATCGTGTCAAGAAATGACATATCTATAAGACCGCCGACATTCAAGAGAACGACCATCTTCTGGAAATTCTCTCTGACAAGTCTAAGCATATCAGTCTCTATATCAGTGAGCATAAATGCTCCTTTTTCAAGTGTATTGTCCTTGTCCTCACCTGCCGTCCTAGCGATTATCACTATGGCCGAATCCGACTCGCCGGCAGCCTCCTGCACGAGCTCATCTGTAACCGGCATCTCCGCCTGTGACCACGGCTCCTGTCCCCAGCCAAGTCCCAGCTCCACAGGATGTTCCTCATCCCATGCGGCATAAGTCTCTGCCAGCTTCTGATTGACATTTACATCCTTGCACTCATTAAGTGCATCAAGGATTCCTACCACTCTGGCAACATTCACCATGCCACCTGAACCGGTTCCACTCTTATAATAATGGTTCTGCATACGTCCAAATACAGAAACCGTCTCTCCCTGCTTAAGTGGCAGAGCTTTGTTGTCGTTCTTTAACAGAACCAGTCCCTCTGCAGCCATCTCACGGGCTGTCTTCTCATAGACCTCCCAGTCAAGTACTCTATCTTCCATCTGTCTACCTCCCAATATATCTTTGCTCAATTCCATATGGTGATATTGTACATCATACAAGTAAACTTTGATATGGAAAACTTTTACTTTTTGCTGTGCAAAACGCAAGTGAGTCAGACAGTTTGCTCCCCATTCATACTGCCGGAAACGGAAGATATAGTTGTTTGTCATCTGCCACGCTTTATATAATCCTCATCAAGCTTTGTACTCCATTCCCTGTCATCGAGGGCGGCAGCCCCCGCCATCGGCTCGGATGAGCGCATCGCATGCACCGCATTCCCTACAGCTCCATACACATTCTCTGTTCCAGCCTCGTCGCACACATAATTCACCGCCCGCTCCGGTCTTATTCCAAAGCGTCCTGCCTCCATGACAGCATCGATATTTGCTCCGATGAAGATGAATTCCCAGCCATACTTTTTCTGCTGGCGCTTAACCATCTTCTGTATCATCTCATAGCTGTAATTCCGGCTGGCGTTCTCCATTCCGTCTGTGATTATCACGAACAATGTCTTCTCAGGCACATCCTCTTTTCTTGCATACTTGTGGATATTGCCGATATGGTGAATCGCATCTCCAAGCGCATCAAGCAGTGCTGTGCAGCCACCCACGTAATAGTCATTGTCCGTCATCTCTGGTACATTCTCAATAGGAATCCTGTCGTGCAGTACTCTGCTGAAGTCGTCAAAGAGCACAGTCGAAACGTACGCCTCTCCATCATCACCGCTATCTTTCTTCTGCTTTTCCATCATTGAATTGAATCCACCTATCGTGTCAGCCTCAAGTCCGTGCATTGAACCACTTCTGTCCAGAATAAATACTATCTCCGTAAGTCCTTTTTTCATAATCATCAACCTCACATTCTTTTATCTTAGTGTTTTTATGTATCAGGAAATGCAAATGTGTAAACAATCTGCATGCACGTGCGTTTTAGAAATTAACCTTGGCATGTCCACTCTGCTTTCCCTTAATATGAGTTAATAATAACCTGTATAACAAACAAAAAGGTCACCCCGCAGGCGACCTTCTCATTTTACTTTGTTTTATTCTGACAGCGAGGCAAGTCCATAGTCGAACAGAACTATATTGATCTTTATGACGCTGTATTCTTTATGTACTATATGATACTCCACGATCTTGTCCGTCTGAGAGATCGGTGAGAGTGCGTATCCGGCAAGCCCCAGGAAGTCAACAGTCTCATCAAGATTCAGGCGAAGCCCGACTGCCAGTGACAGAACTTTTTCCTTCGACGGCTTTATCCTGCCCTTCAGGAGCTTTGAGAAATACTGCTTGCTTATATTTGCCGCAGTGTAGACCTCTGAATTCTTAAGTTTCTTTTTGTTGATTAACTGCTGCAGATGTTTTTCAAAGCTGTCCGTATATATGCCCTTAAGCATGTCGTCCAAAGAACCATTTGAGTTGTTTTCATGTATTCCCGAACTCTTACCTGACTGTGCCAGTGTTCCATATTCCATAAACTGAGGTCTATGTTGACCGCAAAGATATTCTTCATCGAACCTTGCAGTGTCTTGGCATTCATCATACGATGACAAAGTACGATATTCACTCAGATTTTTTTCAGCAACATATTCGTCATCTATTAAACTCTTCACATCATCATACCATTTTCCTGATACATGATATGAATGATCATCAAACACCACAAGCGTGATGTCCATCTCATGCTCCTGCAGAAATGATGTAAATGCATCAATTGCGATCTGAATTCCAAGCTCTTTAGGAAAGCCGTAAGAGCCCGTAGCCATCAGTGGAAATGCAATCGACTTGCATCTGTGTGCATATGCCATAACTAATGCTTTGTCATAACACCTTCTGAGAAGCTCCGGCTCCTGATGTCTTCCATCCACCCAGGCAGGTCCGCTTGAATGAATGATGTATCTCGCCGGAAGATCAAATGCTTTTGTGATTCCAACCTCTCCAGCCGCCAGAGTTCCAACCTTTGCCCTTGCCTTCAGAAGCCTGTCACGCCCCGCAGCCGCATATATTGCAGAGTCCACGCCAGCTCCCACGGCAACGTGCGGATTTGCCGTATTTACTACTGCATCTGCATGAACTTTTGTTATATCACTTCTAATAATCTTAAATGGCATTCGGCTGTCTCCCTGATTTGTTTGATATATTATGAACGATAATCCCCATTGATCTTCACGTAATCATATGTCAGGTCACAGCCCCATGCCTTGGCTGTAACATCGCCGATTCCGAGATCTATGTTGATGTGGATTTCATCTGAGCTCAATACCTTGGCTGCCTTCTCCTCTGAGAATGGTACGCCTGCGCCGTTGCGGCATACTGGAACCACGCCAAATTCCGACTCGAGATCTACTGCAACCTTGTCTATATCAAAGTCAGCCTCCGCATATCCGATGGCACAGAGAATACGTCCCCAGTTGGCATCCTCGCCGAACATAGCACACTTTGTAAGTGGGGAACGGATAACGCTCTTTGCCACGATGATGGCTGTGTCAAGATCAGGTACCCCTGCAACTGTACACTCGATCATCTTGGTTGCGCCCTCGCCGTCTGATGCAAGCATCATGGTCATGCACTCCATAACTATATAGAGGGCCTTCTTGAACTTCTCATAAGCTTCGTTCTCCGTGTCGATGAGCTTGTTGCCAGCAAGGCCATTTGCCATGACTGTAAGGGTGTCATTTGTGGACTGATCTCCGTCTACGGAGAGGCAGTTATATGTCACCTTTACGATCTCTGAAAGAGCCTTCTGGATCAGCTCTGATGTGATCGCTATATCTGATGTGATGAAGTTAAGCGTTGTCGCCATGTTTGGATGGATCATTCCGCTTCCCTTTGCCATACCGCCTAAAGTACATGTCACACCGTCTATATCAAACTGAACAGCAACCTGCTTATCCACTGTATCTGTCGTCATGATAGCATTTGCCGCCTTGTCGTTGCCGTCTGCCGAGAGACCGTCTGCAAGTTCTTTCATATGCTCCTCAAATGGCTCGATAGGGATGATCTGTCCGATGACGCCTGTTGAAGCATTGATGACAAGGTTCACATCTATACCCAGGGCATCCGCTGCAAGCTGGGATATCTTCTCAGCCTTCTCTATTCCATCTGCGTTGCATGTGTTGGCATTCTTGGAGTTCACAATGACTGCCTGTGCCTTGTTGCCAGACTTCTTCAGGTGCTCCTTGGTAACTGTAACCGGCGCGCCCTTCACCTTGTTCTGTGTATACACGCCTGCTGCCACACATGGCACCTCTGAAAATACCATTCCGAGATCATTCTTGTTCTTATCAGGGTTCAGTCCACAGTTAAGTCCATTTGCCGTGAAACCCTTGGCCGCGCACACGCCACCGTCTACATATGTATAACCGTCATATATCTTCTTGTTCATAGTAATCCAATCCCTTCTAAATATATTTTAACCAATCTTCATCAATTGGATGTGCACAAGTATATAGTACAATCTGTAATCGTTTTGACATTAACTGATGCAGGACATACGAAGGCGCCGGCTCTCAGTGAGCCTGCGAGCGCTAGTGCCGCTGCAGCCTGAGTTGAGCGGGAGCGCTCCTGCATGGTTATGTCAAACACGATACAGACTATGTCAACTTAATGTGCACATCCAATTGATACATCCTATCTATTCACCCACGCAAGGAACTTGTCCAGTCTGCCCACGGTCTTGTCTTTTCCTATCACGTTCATGATGGTGAACAGGTCAGGTGAGTTCTGCTTGCCTGTTATGGCAACTCTTACTATGGTACATACATCTGTGATGCTACCCTTGTATCCGTCAGGATTCTGCTTGTACTCCTTGACATTTGGACAGTAGCCGATCTTCTCGCCCATGACCTTCATGCTTGAGAACCAGTCTTCTGAGTCAAGGAAGAGATCCTTCTTGTACTCCTCGATAACCTCTGTGATCATCTCCGGTGTGTACTTCTCGTCTATCTCATACTGGAGATCCAGCTCGTCCTCGGGAGTGTACAGATAACCGAACATAGCGCGCAGATCTGACCATTTGCCGACATCCTTGCGGACCTTCTTGCCTGACATCTTCCACAGATTGATGGTCTTCATGAAGCCGTCCTTATCCTGTGTGCCAAATGTGTATATGTTCTCGTCATGCTCCTTTGCCCACTCCATGATGAGGTCGTAACACTCCTCGGCTGTGAGCTTTGAGATCATCTCCTTGCTGACATCATTGAGCTTCACCATGTCAAAAAGTGCGCCGCTGACAGGCATCTTCTTGAGTGATAATGTAAAGTCGTCTATTGTCTTGTCTGCATGTGCTGCATGCCACTCTTCGTAGTTGGAGTTTGCTATTGTCATAAGGTACTCAAGCACGCTGACTGATGGGAATCCCTGCTCTGCATAGAATCCAACCGCAGCCTCCGGGTCCTTTCTCTTGCTGAGCTTTCTCTTTCTCTGGTGCTCGCCCTCCTCGTCCACTGTAACCTCAAGCTTCATGATAGGTGCGATGTGCGCATACTTTGGAAGCGCAAATCCACACAGATCAAAGAGCTGCTTGTGAAGTGGATATGATGCAAGCCACTCGTCACCTCTGATGACAAGATTTGTCCTCATGAAATGATCGTCAACTGCATGTGCAAAATGGTATGTAGGTATTCCGTCTGACTTCAGAAGTACCACATCCATGATATTCTCAGGCATCTCAATCTTGCCCCTGATAGGATCGCTGTAGATAACAGTCTTTCCTGCCTCGCCCGGACTCTTGAGTCTCACAACATATGGCTCGCCCGCTGCAAGCTTCTCCTCTATCTGCTCATATGTCAGATTTCTTCCTACTGCATACTCGCCGTAATATCCTATGTCAACCTTTGCAGCCTCCTGCTTTGCCCTGATCTCATCAAGCTCCTCGGCTGTTGTGAAGTCAGGATATGCATATCCCTCCTGCATAAGCTTCTTGACACATGTCTGATATATCTCTTTTCTCTCACTCTGCTTATATGGACCATATATAGTCTCACCGCCCTCAAATGGTCCCTCGTCAAATCCAAGGTCAAACTTCTTCAGCGAATTGATGATCTCATTTACACCGTCCTCAAGCTCTCTCTTTCTGTCAGTGTCCTCTATTCTGAGGTAGAACACGCCGCCACTCTGCTTTGCAAGCTTTCTTGAGATCATGGCTGCATACAGTCCACCGATGTGCATATATCCTGTAGGGCTTGGCGCAAATCTTGTTACCCTTGCTCCCTCTGGAAGATCTCTCTCCGGAAATCTCTTCTCAAGGTCATCCACTGTATCTGTTATATCTGCAAATATCAAATCCGCTAATTTGTTGTAATCCATCTCCTGTTTTCACCTTTCTGCTATATCACTTATCATCAAGAGTCTGCTTGATGATCGCTTCATTATATCCTGTCTGATTATAATTTGTATTATGTTTTACGTCAATTCCTTAAACCACAATGGCAATTGCATAGATTCCATATACTTATCGCCTTGACTTACACGTAAAATTTTCCACAACTATCTCATACACATTTACCGCTGCCAGCATCTGGTCTGAGTAGTTATACTTCTTCTTTTCTACCTTGTCAAACGATCTCATATTCTCGGTATTTCTCGCAAGCTGATGATTCATAAGGCAGTTGAGTGCCTCGCACTTTTCCTCAGGATCTGTCAGCTTTCTGGCTGTGCCATTTCCCATGATACTGCTGTAGAGATAACCAAAGCTGCAGGCATTTGGTCCCTCAACCAGATAGTGATCTGTGTCCATCTCTATGGCCACCTTCGGATCCGCTGCCAGAGCATCCACCTTCCTGCCCTCACCGGCAGAGTGGAAATAAAGCTTCAGAACATCCTCCTCGTAGGTATAACCGAAATTCAGCGGAACTATGTACATTCCCTCTTCATCGTGAACCGCCATCCGGAACACCTTACACGAATCAAGTACATCCACTATCTCTTCACGATCTGTTATCATCCTGTCACTTCTCCGCATCTCCCGCATACAATACCTCCTTTTTCAGCGTACAATCTATTAAAATAGTATAAATGACGTCAGCATATTTGCAAGTTTTTTGAACTTTATATTATTCGGATTTTCAAAACTTTTTTATTTCTGATCCAGGCTCCACGCTTTAACTTTGTATGATGTAACTCCAAGTATCGTCTCACCGTCTATCTGAAGTGGTGTCGGACGATCAAATTCAACCTCAACCTCTTTTGCGTTGAATATATCAACATGCTTTTCGTACTTGACATGCTCCCCCTTGAATATAGAAGGAAAAATCATAAGGGTTCCAAGCTTGCCCTTGCCGTGGAACACCATAACCGAAACTGTATGCTCCGGATTCAGTCTGTCCTGCCCGGGGGTAGCCATCATTCCGCCGCCATAATATCTGCCATTCATGGTTGGCACGAGCCAGGCATTTTTATATTCATGACGGACTCCATCCACTTTCACCACAGCATTTCTCGGTTTGAATGCGTAGAGCAGGCCTTTGATAGCTATAGCCGTGTAGTTCACAGGCTTGTTCTTATGAGTTTTCTCATTCTTTGTCCTCTGGCGGTCGCCCTCCTCACAGCAGTAACCGTCTATTCCGAATCCAACATTGTTCATGAACAGCCACTTTTTGCCGTTGATCGTCACCTCCGGCAGATGCTGTATGTACTGATTTATCTGGTAATCCGGAGTGTCATGACTGTTATGTCCTATGTCCTTTGCAAAGTCATTGCCGCTTCCGGAGGCATAATAGTAGATGGTATTCTTCACATCCATGTCCTTTATGTCATTCACAAATATGTTCAGCGTTCCGTCACCGCCGCACAGGATAACCTCGTCATCCTCTGCAAGCGATCCCATGAACTCCGCATATGAAGCGATCTCTGTCATCTTCTTGAGTATCGCATCAGGATATGTATCTGCAAGTGCCTGCACGTCATACATACATTTGCCGTTGCCCGCCAGTGAATTATATAAAATGTACTTCTTTCCCATAGTTTTTACCCTTTTCATCTTTCTCAAGGACAAGTCTCACCCTGTCGCTGATCTCATTCTTCTTCATTGCTTTTACCTCATCGGCAGGTATCACATCCACCACATCTATATAGACGTCAGATCTGCGCCTCAGCACATTCCTGTAGATATTCTCCGTTCCGTGTATCGCCATGACGACTATCGGCGCATGCGCTTTCTGGGCTATCCTGAAAACACCCGTGTGAAATGGCAGAAGTCCGCCCTGTCTGTTTCTCGTTCCCTCCGGGTATACTCCAACTGCCATATCTCCCTTCTGGAGAATCTCGGTAGCCGTCTTGATCGTAGACAATGCCTTACCCGGATCTGATCTGTCTATCGGCATAAAGCAGCATCTTCTGATGATCCTGCCGAATATCGGTATCTTAAAATTCTCCGGCTTGGATACAAATGCCACATCCCACTTCTTAAATACATGCCATTCTATCAGCGGATCATAATTTGACAGATGATTTCCCACAAAGAGTGGTTTGACATCCACTGGAATCTTCTCCATGCCAGTCACATGCATTTTCACTCTTAGAAACCACATGGCAAATCCGGTGGCACCATACAGCAGATGCCTGTAGAACCTGCTGTCCTCCGTATACTGCCTGTCAGTTCTCACGAACAGACTGCACACGAAGAGAAAAAGTATGTACATCAGAAATATGGCTATGATTCCGCCAAGTATATATATAATTATCACTTTTTATTCCACCCTTTTCTAATGTCATCCATAAGCTTCATCATATATATAGACTCTGACAAAGGCATCGATTTACTCTGGAACTGTCCCTGTCTGATCATATCAAGGCTTTCCATGACCTCGTACTCGTAGCCGCTTATCTGCTTTGGCACATCCACATGTCTTATCAGTCTGTCCTCGCAGTCAAATACATCTATCCACTGTGGATTATTTATATTCTGGACTATCATGTATCCCTTCTCACCGTAAAAGATGCCTTTTCTGTCTGATCTTCCGTACATGCTGTGGGTTGTCACTGCCATCCTGCCGTCTCTGTATTTGACGGTTATACTCTCCTGTCCGTCTACTCCAGTCTCGTGCATCATAACAGAGGACTCAATATCCGAGATATCCTTTCCCATATGCATGACAATGAAGTTCAGCCCGTAAACTCCCACGTCTAAAAGGGCACCCCCTGCCAGCTCTGGTCTGATCAGGCGCTCTATC
The DNA here is from genome assembly GCF_009875795.1 of Coprococcus sp. BIOML-A2. NCBI lineage: Bacteria > Bacillati > Bacillota > Clostridia > Lachnospirales > Lachnospiraceae > Coprococcus > Coprococcus sp. BIOML-A2. The sequence continues at coordinate 11,828 of NZ_WWSI01000009.1, read as the reverse complement.
TTTGATATCGGATAGGACAGATTGCAGGTCATTGTCCTGATATCCCCTATCACACCTGATTCAAGAATTTCATTTATTATCTGTCTGGACGGCATATACCGCGTCCATATTGCCTCAGCCACATACACCTTCTTCTCCGCTGCCAGAGCTGCGATCTCCTCAGCCTGCGCAGCATCGTAGGTAAATGCTTTCTCGCAGAGTACATTTCTTCCATGTTCTATGCAGAGCTTCATATGCTCATAGTGATGTGAATGCGGCGTTGCAATATATATAAGATCTATCGCGTCATCACTTACCAGTTCTTCATAACTTCCATAAGCCTTATCTATATCAAATTCCCTGGCAAATGCATTTGCCTTTTCCAAAGTTCTTGAACCTACCGCATACAGCTCCACATCATCCATCTTATTTATCGTATCTGCCATGACACCGGCAATCTTGCCTGCGCCTAATATTCCTATGTTCATATGCTGTCATCCTCCCGTTTTTTCTATCTGTTTTCCAGCGCTGACACTGCATATATATCTTCAAAAGTACATCTCTTTTTGTTTTCGACATATTTTGACACTACATATCAGATTATAACACACAGACGGGAAAATAGAAGAAAAACTCCTGATGCCAGCGATAACTGACACCAGGAGTCCTCCCCTTTATCTTGAGCACCATAATAAGCACCCAACCCACTATATATGTTGTACTATGCATCTCTATCGGCTACACATATTCTACAGTGTAAAATATGTTGTTCCACAATCCGCATGTTACTCTCTGTACATAAGGTAGCTGTACATATCTGCATAATCATGTCTCTCATTCTTGATGAAATCGATGGCTTCCCTTGGATGCTGATTCAGCATTCCGGTCAGCATGTATGGCACATCATAGCCCCATACTGCATCTCCCTTTGCCTTGAGCGGAACCATGTACTGCTCTATGAACTTCAAGATGTGGTACAGGTTGTACTTTGGATTTCTGAGGAATCCAAGAAGAAGCTCAAGCGCACAATTTCCTGCGCCCCTGCCCATACAGCTTACAGTTCCATCGAGCATGCTCGCACCACTCCTCATTGCCTCAACAGTGTTGGCATAGGCAAGCTTTAAGTTGTCGTGTGCATGTATTCCTATCTTCTTGCCATACTTCTCTCCAACTGCGACATATTTCTCCGCGAGTTTCTTGATCTGCTCAGGGTACAGTGAGCCGTAGCTGTCAACAATGTATATTCCATCTACATTGCTCTTACCAAGCAGCTCAAGGGCAAGATCGATATCCGACTCCTGATCCTTTGAAACTGCCATGATATTGCATGTAGTCTCGTATCCCTTTGCATGTGCATCCTCAATCATCTCGATGGCTGCAGGCATGGTGTTGATGTATGTCGCCACCCTCACCAGATCGATAACACTGTCGGCTCTGTCGATGATATCCTTCTTGTAGTCGCATCTTCCGACATCAGCCATAACTGAAATTTTCAGATCTGTATTGTTCTCTCCAACGATGGCTCTTATATCCTCCTCGTTGCAGAACTTCCATTTGCCGAATTTGTTCACATCAAACATTTCCTTGGAGGCCTTATAGCCGAATTCCATATAATCAACCCCCGCCTTGATGTTCGCTTCATAGAGGGCTCTTATAAACTCGTCAGTAAAATAGAAATCGTTGACAAGTCCTCCATCTCTTATTGTTGCGTCAAGTACCTGAATGTCAGGTCTGTAGGTGATCAGATCTCCGCCTATCATAATAGTGTCCTCCTTCTTGTTTTTTTGTTTTGATTTTCTCTTTTTCTCTTTTGGTTTTTCTCTCTGATATTTCTGAGTCTATTTACTGCAAAGCTGTTTTCCAGTTTGATTCTATTTACTACACCTCTGTCTTCCAGTTTGTATCCTATAGATATTTCTCCTCAGTTTTCTCAATTTAAACTTACGTCACTTTAACGCGTTGGTGTATGTTAGTGGCTTTATTTAGTATAGCACATAAATAAATTAATGCAAGGACTTTATTCAAAAATGCAATCTTTGGTGATTCTGTTTTTATCCTTTTTCGCAGGGAAATCAAAGTCTTAGGATAATTTTATCCTAAACAAGCGAAATATAGCCCAAAAGATACAACTTTCTGGAACTTTGTATCTTTTAGGCCTAAATTGTTGATTTCTGGATAATTTTTAGCTCAGATCCTCGCCGTTAGTCTCGATGACCTTCTTGTACCAGTAGAAGGAATCCTTTCTGTATCTCGCAAGATCCTTCATGTCAAACTCATCTCTGTTGACATATATAAAGCCGTATCTCTTGGTGATTCCTTCGTGAGTTGACACGAGGTCGATTGCTGACCATGGGCAGTAACCCATCATCTCTGCGCCCTCATCTGCTGCCAGCTTGATCTGCTCTATATGCTTTCTTAAGTATTCTATACGATAGTCGTCGTGTACCTTGCCGTCCTCTGTGAGCTTGTCATATGCGCCAAGACCATTCTCTGTCACGATCATAGGAAGGTGATATCTGCTGTACATCTCTCTTATAGTTGCCCTAAAGCCGTCAGGGTCTATCTCCCAGCCAAACTCTGTGCGAAGAAGATTTGGATTTGGATACGCCTTGTATACCCCCGGCTCAATACCAGCTGATTGCTGGTCCTTTTTTTCTGAGTCCGTCACAGCAACCGGACTGTCATCCCACTCAACCGTTGCAGTATTATAATAATTGAAACCTATAAAATCAGGATTTGCCTGCTCCATGATATCCATATCTCCGTCCTCGATGACTGGAATGGCATCATGCTCCTCAAGGAACTTCCACACTAGGTCGTTGTATCTTCCATACACTGCCATATCAAGGTAAAGCCAGTTTCTTATCGCGTTGAAGTTCTGTGCCGCCAGGACATCCTTCGGCTTGCATGTGGCAGGATATACCAGTGAAATATTCGGTGCAGGACCAATCTTTGCACCAGGACACATCTCATGGAGAAGCTTCATGGCCTTTGCCTGGGCAAGGAGCATGTGGTGATTCTCCTGATAAAGCTTCTTGTATTTATTTGTCACGCCCTCCATGTTGCAGGTTCCAATCACGTCACCCACAAGTGTGAGCATGTTCTGCTCATTGATCGTCAGCCAGTACTTTACTCTGTCGCCATAATTTGTGTAGAGAAGCTTTGCAAATTCAACAAACTCGTCAACACTCTCTCTTCTCGACCAGCCACCTTTTTTCTCAAGAGCCGCAGGAAGATCAAAATGGAACATTGTGACAAGCGGCTCGATTCCGTACTTGAGGCACTCATTTATCACGTTGTTGTAGAAGTCAATTCCCTCCTGGTTGACTCTGCCGGTTCCCTCTGGGAGGACTCTGCTCCACGCGATGGAGAATCTGAATGTCTTGAATCCCATCTCAGCCATGAGGGCTATGTCCTCTGCATATCTGTGATAAAAATCAGCACACACATCCAGCTCACTTGTTCCCGCTGGAACTGTCTTGATGTCCTGCACACTTGGGCCCTTGCCGTGTGACAGATTGGCGCCCTCAACCTGATATGCGCTTGTTGATGCTCCCCAGAGGAAATTCTCCGGAAGTCCATGTTTCTTTGTGATTATCATAATTTTCCCTCCATGGATTTACATTTTCAATAGTATTTATAAAAGAGATGAACCATCTGTTCCAGTTCATCTCCATCTTACGTTTGTTTTATTGCGATTTTATTTCACGCCCTCATACTTCTGCTTATAGTTGTACAACGCGCCAAGAAGATTCGAATCATTGCGGAACTTGCATGTGTCGATAACCATGCCATCGTAGGTCTTTGTAATCTTTCTTATCTTGTCCACATACTTCTTAACCCCCGGAACAAAGTTCGGATTGGCACTCATTCCACCTCCGATAAGTATGACATCCGGATCTATCGTCATGTACAGGTTACAGCAGAGCTTTGCTATGGAGAAGTATGAGTCCTCAACCATATCTATGATCTCCTGATTGCCCTCATCTATCCATTGATATACCATCTCACCGGTCACCTCTTCTGGCTTCATATGCATTATCTTGGATGCCTTGTATGTAATGGAGCTTGCAGTACATGTTGAGGTTACCATGAACGGGTTATATTCAAATGTCTCCTCAACAGTCAGCTCTTCACAGCATCTGACATTATCAGCTTCTTCCCTTGTCATGTTCATGAGGGCATATGACAATTCACCTGCCAGAAGTCTCTTGCCTCTGTGGATCTTTCTATCAATGATTATTCCACCGCCGATTCCTGTACCCACGACAACGACTACTGCATTTGTAGCCGTACTGGCATTGCCCAGCCACAACTCTGCGAGAGCCGCACATTTGCCATCGTTCTCAAGGGCTACAGACACACCGCCGCATGCCTCTGATATGAGATCACCAAGATGTGCACCATCAAGATACTTGATCCCGCCACCGCCGTACACTATGCCGCGCTCGACATCTATCTGTCCAGGAAGCCCCATGGCAATTCCTGTTATGTCACAGTCCAGTACCTTCTCGTCATACACCTTCTTGATCTGCGCCACAAATGCCGGAGTTCCAGCCTCGGCATATCTGTCGGTTGGAGTCTTACCCTTTCCCGATATATTGCCCTCATCGTCCATTAACGCATACTTTATAAATGTTGCCCCTACATCAAATACTAAATACATAAGTCCCTCCTGTTTTCTCATTACCCATTGCTTTTTCTTTCTATATATATTTTTATATTCACCTTGTCACTCTCGTTCTCTCCACTGCGTCCTTCCAGCCTGCAAGGAGCGTCTCCCTCTTATCTTCGGTTATCCCCGGCTCAAATCTTCTGTCGGCCTTCCAGTAGCCCTTGATCTCATCCAGACTGTCATAGTAGCCAACAGCAAGTCCAGCCAGATATGCAACACCCAGAGCCGTTGTCTCCGTGATCACAGGCCGCACTATCTCGGCATTCTCTATATCTGCCTGGAACTGCATCAGGAAGTTGTTGGCGCTGGCGCCGCCGTCCACTCGAAGGCTTGTGATAGGAAGTCCTGCATCCATCTCCATAGCCGCAAGAACATCCGATGTCTCATATGCCAGCGATTCGACTGTCGCCCTGACAAAGTGCGCCTTATTTGTTCCCCTTGTAAGGCCGAACACTGCCCCTCTGGCGTACGCATCCCAGTAAGGAGCGCCAAGTCCCGTAAATGCAGGTACCACATATACACCATTACTGTCCGGCACAGACAGAGCAATGCGCTCAGTGTCCGCTGCATTGTCTATGAGCTTCATCTCATCCCTGAGCCACTTGATGGCTGCTCCAGCCACAAACACACTTCCCTCAAGCGCATAGCTGACTTTTCCGTCAAGTCCTATGGCTATAGTGGTGAGAAGTCCCTGCTGCGAGTCAACTGCCTTATCCCCCGTATTCATGAGGAGGAAACAACCTGTTCCGTAGGTGTTCTTCACATCACCGGCCTCAAAGCAGCACTGTCCGAACAGCGCAGCCTGCTGATCTCCGGCAACTCCCGCTATAGGCACCTCACCGCCAAATATCTCCCTGTCCGTGTATCCGTATATCTCACTGGAATTTCTCACTGCCGGAAGCATGCTCTCCGGGATGTTGAACTTTGCAAGCAATTCCTTGTCCCACTCCAGTGTATGAATGTTGAAAAGCATGGTACGCGACGCGTTTGTGTAGTCCGTTGCGTGAACTCTTCCGCCTGTGAGCTTGTATATAAGCCATGTGTCAACGGTTCCGAACATCAGCTCCCCCGCCTCTGCGCGTTCCCTGGCTCCAGGCACATTATCAAGTATCCACTCTATCTTCGTTGCAGAGAAATACGGATCTACTATCAGTCCCGTTTTCTCTCTTATCACCTTGTCATATTCTTCAGCCTTAAGCTGCTCTATCCTGTCCGCAGTTCTCCTGCACTGCCACACTATGGCATGGTACACCGGATTGCCGGTCTTTCGATCCCACACTATGGTTGTCTCTCTCTGGTTGGTAATTCCTATTGCGGCTATGTCCTCGGTGCGGATTCCCATGGTCTCCCTCGCCTCCATCATCACCGACATCTGGGTTGCCCATATCTCCATAGGGTCATGCTCCACCCATCCGTTATTCGGGAAATGCTGGGTGAACTCCTTCTGTTTCACTGAGCATATCCTGCCTTCCTTATCAAATATTATCGCCCTTGAGCTGGTCGTTCCCTGATCCAGCGCCATTATATAATCTGCCAAATTGCCCTCCTATTAACACGGACGCTCGGTTCTAGTGTTTTGCAACCAAACTGATGGGTATGCCTTCTCAGGGGACGCTCCCGCTCGTTTCGCCCTGCAGCGGTACTAAGATGCTGCTTAGCGCACCATCTAAGGACCGGCGGGCTCAAATGCCCCTGCGAAGGCATACCCATCAGCTTGGTTTATATACACTGTTAAGCCTCGCTGTTCTCCGTAATTATGTATGGTCCGTCGGGCAATTTTGCCCTGACAAACCTTTTAACCTTCTTCCTTTTAAGTATCTATCAAATAAGCCAGAATCAAATAGTTCAGCTTAATTGTTTTGATCAAATTTTCTCAATCGATTTTCAGATAATTCTCTCTCAAATGTTCGTTCACTCTCTCGACCTCTAGTTTGAAGTCTCTTGAGGACATGCGGATTGCACCCTGGCCCATGGTGACTATCTGCTCCAGTCCGTCCGATGTGACCACAGTGACCTTGTGCTTTCTCGCAAGCTCATGTGTGAGCTTTTCTATATGCGCATCCGCGGTCTCACCCTCCTTGGTGTACACCACCTCTATATCATCATAAGGGAATCTCTCGCCCTTGTTGTCCTTCACCTTGTAGCCGTCAAATACCACTATTAACTTACAGTTCATATATCCCTGATAGTTTGACAGTATGTCCATGAGCTTACCTCTGGCGGAGTCTATGTTGTGCTCCGACAGTTCCCGAAGTGTATCCCACGCAAATATGACGTTGTAGCCATCCACTATGACATAGTCCTCGCCACTCTTTCTGCGCTTGAATGCTCCAGGTGTTGCTATCCCTCTATCGGCTGGTCTGCTGCCCACAAGAGGCCCATTCCCAGGCTGTCTGTCTCTGGACTGACTCTTATTATACTGTCCATTTACTTTATACTCAGATGTAGTTCTCCTGAATCTTCCGTTCAGTGCCACATCCTTGTCCTTGTAATCTCCGCCAAATGTCCTTGCAAATATCTCGCTGAGCTCCTCATCTGTTATGGACATCTCCGATACACTCTTTCCCGGCCTGTTCACCGGAATATCCATAGCATAGCCATCTTCCGTGTAGCCAAGCTGGCCCGAGATCTCAAATCCCGGATCCTCCTTCACATGCATGTTCTCATACACATCATACCAGTCCACCAGATAGCCTGCACCATGGGCACAGAATACCGATGAAGATGGATTAAACCTGTCAAGCTCAGGATCATAGTGTCTCTCAGCCAGAACCTCTTCGGTGTTGTGGCACGGCTGATAGCCGTCTATATCCACCTGAAGCCTGCCTGTACCTCTGGAAAATGCTGTGAGTTCACTGTAATACTCTCTCATGGTATATACCGGGGCATGTCCCGTGATGACTGTCGTCTCACCGGATATCTCCTGACCATCCATAGTTCCGCTCATCTTCACTATGTCTGCAAGAACCCTTCCGGCATACTCCTGTGGTACCTCTATTTTAAATGCATACACAGGTTCCAGCAAGATACTTTCCGCCATCATAAGGCCCTGTCTCACCGCCCTGTATGTCGCCTGTCTGAAATCTCCACCCTCAGTGTGCTTCTGATGTGCGCGCCCCGCAGTGATGCTTATCTTCATATCCGTGATTGGCGATCCCGTAAGCACTCCCCTGAACTCACGCTCCTGAAGATGGGTGAGTATCAGTCTCTGCCAGTTCTTATCCAGTACATCCTCGCTGCAAATGCTGTCAAAGCACATTCCACTGCCATTTTCCATAGGTTCAAGCAACAAATGTACCTCTGCGTAGTGCCTGAGCGGTTCAAAATGTCCTACACCCATGACTGGAGCCGCGATCGTCTCCTTGTATGATATCCTGCCCTGTCCGTATGTGATGGCAATTCCAAACCTGTCTCTTACCATCTGAGCCACTACCTCAAGCTGTACCTGCCCCATGACCTTGATGTATATCTCTCCTGCAGTCTCATTCCACTGCACCTGAAGCTGGGGATCCTCTTCCTCAAGCAATCTGAGCTTTGACACCATCGTGACCGCATCCACATCAGTCGGGTACATGACCTTATAGCTGAGAACCGGCTCCAGACTTGGGAGCTCTCCATCCGGGCAGGCACCGATTCCCTGTCTGCCGTAGGTATTCACCAGTCCCGGAACAGCACAGACACATCCGGCGGGAACCTGGGTTACCATGTCGTACTTTGCACCGGAGTACACCCTTATCTGGTTGACCTTCTCATGGCTCTCCTCCCCCTGACTGTTTCTGAGCGTCAGCACATCCTTGAGCTTCAACACTCCTCCAGTGACCTTCATGTAGGTAAGTCTCTCGCCCTTATCGTCACGTCCTATCTTGAACACTCTGGCGCCAAATTCTTCCCCGCGCACAGGTTCCACTACATATCTGTTCATGCCGTCAAGAAGCTCTGACACGCCCTCATTCTTGAGTGCAGAGCCAAAGTAACATGGGAACAGCTTTCTGCCCGCAATGGCATTTACCACGTCCTGTTCATCATTTGCCCCAGTCTCAAGAAAATGTTCAAGCATGGCCTCATCGCACATGGCGATCTGCTCTCCTGAATCTTCACATAAAAAATCGACACAGCCATCACTCAGTCTGTGTCTGATATTGTCCATGAGGTAATCTCTGTCATAGCCAGTCATGTCCATCTTATTGACAAATATAAATACAGGAATCCCATATCTCTCAAGCAGCTTCCACAGGGTCTCCGTGTGGCTCTGCACTCCGTCCATACCGTTGATGACCAGAACCACATAATCAAGAACCTGCAATGTTCTTTCCATCTCTGTTCCGAAATCCACATGTCCCGGAGTGTCAAGCAAAGCTATATGCATATCAGCATATGCAAGCTCTGCCTGCTTGGAAAATATCGTGATCCCCCTGTCCTTTTCCTGACTGTCCGTATCTAGATATGTATCCTGATGATCCACCCGCCCAAGCTTTCTTATCTGTCCTGCCTGATATAGCATCGCCTCCGACAGGGTGGTCTTACCCGAATCAACGTGGGCCAGTATGCCCGCGACTATGTTCTTCATATGTATCTTTTTCCCTTCACCAGCCGATATATATCACCTGCCATGCATCTTGCTGACCATTGATATATATCGGTTCTTTATAAACTCATTTATCGGTTCAGCTATGAGTCTGTATCCGCCATGCTATCACCATCCGGGATTCCCTGTTTTTCATTCTGCGCCGCCTTATATCTCTTGAACCTCTTGAAGAATATGGCTGTAAATGCACCTATGATAAAAGGGAACATGAATGTGGCAAATCTATAGAGAAGTGCCATGGCTCCGGCTGCAGCAGAACCAACAAGTCCCGAATAGATCGCTGTCATAACAAGCTCACTTGATCCGATTCCTCCCGGCATAGGAATGACTGCCGCCAGCATGACACTCATGGCTGTTATACCTATTGACGTGACAATATTCATATCACACAAGTTGTGACACACTATATAAGGTATGGCAAACCAACACGCGAACTTGCATATATCAAGCAGCATGACTACCACTATAAGCCACGGTTTCTTAAGTACAACCCTGGTGGCATCCTCCATCATAGCTGTCTGCCCACTTAAACTGTCAATCTGCTTTGCAAATCGTCCTTTAAACAAAGCATCAGCTTTTTCAAGAAGCCATCTGAGGAATCTGTGAAACGGCGGCCAGCACGCAAAAAGCACTATCGCCATCGTTATGAGTATGGTCGCTATAACGCCGAGGACAACATATGAACTGTATTTGCCAAATACTCCAAGCATATATTCTCTGTTCGCAAGAAACAATGCCACCGCCATAACACATATGGTCATCTTGTGTATCGCATAATCAATAGAGTACAGACCAAGCGCTTTCGACGGCTGTATTCTGCAGTGTTTCATGAACAATGTGGATGCCACTATGGTACCGCTCCCAAGCGTTGACACCCTGTAAAATGACACAAAATACGTCATAATATTTGCATCGAAAAATGTCATATTGTTCTCCACCTGTCGCATGAGGATAAACGTTATGCAGCTCTCTATCACTCCGTATAAAAGCGTCGCTCCGAGAATAGCTGCCACGACCACAGGACTTGTCTTTACAAGCTGCGACATTATAGGGCCTGCCATGTCACGGAACACATATATGATAAGTCCGACCAGCACCAGCACACACAACCATTTTATAAGTGTTTTCTGTCTATCTGATAGTTTTTTCATAGTCTTATATCCCTTTTCCCCTAATATCAATTCATTCAGATCAGTCTTATCCCAATCTGCCCACCATCTCAAATGCACCGGCAATTAGCGGCTGATCTCATGTTTCGTACAATAGATTAACAAGCTAATGGAAAAAATACAAGCATATGTTATTTCATTCTGACATAATAGGTAGACTTACCTGTACCGCCTCTGCCTATATCGCCCTCTTTTACGAGTTTTCTGAGTGCTCCCTCTACCGAACTGATGCTGAGAGTCGGACAAAGTTCCATTATATCCTGCTTTGTAAACTTTCCTATTTTCAGCAGTATTGCTTTTCTTACCATCTCAATTGCAGGTAATTTTTCCTCTACGATTTCAAAGCGCTCCTCAAAATCCTTATAAGCAGCAAGTATCGTTCCAAGGAGATACTTTATAAACGGGATCACGTCCTCTGTGCCCTCGTGCCAGCCTGCCTGGACTTTCCCAAGCGACTCATAATATAACTCCTTATTCCCCGCTATCTTTGCCTCAAGAGAAATATACTTTCCAACATAGAATCCACTTCTATATAGCAGAAGCGTTGTGAGCAGTCTGCTCATTCTGCCATTGCCATCATTAAACGGGTGTATGCACAGAAAATCATGTATGAAAACAGGAATGACGATCAGCGGCTCCACCTCGAAATTACCGATCACCCTGTTGTATTCTCCACATATCCTGTCCAGCGCTTCCGGTGTCTCAAATGGAGCCATCGGCGTGAACAGGACTTCCGTTTTCCCATCAGGATAAGTTGCGCTGATATAATTCTGCACCGTCTTTGTTCTTCCTGCAAATGGGTTATTCATATGACTGTACAACATCTTATGCAGCTGAAGTATATAATTCTGAGTTATAGGTATTGCATCAAAGCTTTCATGTATAACCCCCAGCACATCCCTGTAACCTGCTATCTCTTCCTCGGCTCTGTTCTTCGGTGTGGTCTTCTCCTCAACCAACTGCTTTATTCTTGTATTTGTTGTGACTATACCCTCTATGGCATTGGACGCCTCCGTGCTCTGGATCTTTGCTATCTCAACAAGCTTATCCAGTTCATCCGGACGCTGTCTTAAATACAGTTCCTGTTTACCTGCATATCTATATATTGCAGCTATGAGTCCAAGCACTTCAGAATCCCATTTTTCTTCTTTTATTTTACTGTAATTAAAAGTTCTCATTCCCTTAATTTGCTCCTTTTCCCTTAAATATTAGCACATTTTAAGGGAAAGTCAACCCAATTAAGGGCATTTCCCCTCAAAGTTCTATCAGTTTTAAGGTTATCCAATTGTATACTATTTATGCAGCTAATTAAGGGTACTTTCAAAAAAAGCCACCACATCAAAATGATATGCCCCCTGTCAAGTAGACAGGTTAAATATCTAAAATGAGGTGCTGATGAACGACCGTACAAAATGTGCGG
>NZ_WWSI01000008.1:0-84581 GCF_009875795.1 Coprococcus sp. BIOML-A2 | reverse complement strand
CTTTAACCCCGACAGAACAGAAATACACCTATGCCCAGAGCATGCAGCTTGAGGGGCAGACAGGCACTATCGGGCATGCTGTGGACAGCAGAATGAAATCCAAAGGTATTCTCAGTAATTTCTCTCTACTTACATATTATGCAGAAATGTGTGATATGGATAAAACACATATCTCACCTTACTAATAAAATATGACAAAAAAATACATTAAGTGGTACTTGGAGTTGACAATTCCCCGATTCACAATTACTATAAACCCTGTGATTTCATAGTGAAAATCTGCTCGGATGCCGTCCTGAAAAGCATCCGATCAGGGGGAAATTCGGTGAGATTCCGGTGCAACCGCCATTACTGTGTTAAGACTTGTGTCTTTCAGTCAGAATGCCCGCAGATTTTATGAGATTTCCGGCCGCGTGACGGCGTCTGACAGACACAGACAGCCGGGATATGCGGAGTACCCGGATGCGGATGACACGACAGTTCATCTGTTAGCTTTTGGGCGTGGGAAAAGCAGAATACATATTCCCTGCTTTATAACCTACAATTAAATAAAGAAAGGAAAATAGGAGATGAAACGAATCAGGACATTGATGCTTTCATTCTTATTGGCATGCGCAGTTTTAGTGGCACCATTTGCTTCAAATGCAAGCTGGGGCTATGTTCAGGCTGCCGCCGCAGAGAGTGATGGCGAAGTTGATTACAGCACTGAGTACGTTGTGCTGTCTCTTGAGGGATTTACTCTTGGCCAGGGATTCTATATCGAGCCAGAGAGAATGTCCTATAAAGAGATCGGTGAAGTCTGGAAAGAGGAAGGCATAGACATCGACCTGTCTAAGCTTACCGTATCACAGGCAACTTACGCGTTTTTCAAGAAAGAGGGACTTGAAACAGAACCTTCAGGAACAGACAAATACAACAGTTCCAGTTATTATCTTGCCAACGTAAAGGGCATTGATAAGGGAGCTGCAAATGTTCCACAGGAGCTTAAGGATGCTTATCAGAAGAAGAATGGAAAGGCACTTGAGCTTAAGGACAAGACTGGAAAAGATCTTGGCCAGTTTGATTATTTCAGCATGTCTGGCTGGATGAACACAGTTGACAATATAATGGGAAATGTCGGCGCAGGAGAATATCAGGTAGATTCTGCAGCCGGAGTAGACAATACACACGTTATCCGTTGGCAGTTCACACTCGCAGATTATGGCGCAGATCTGGGATATGGCTACAATCCGGATAAGAATACATTTGACTCTGAGTATGCATACTATGAGACTCAGGACAAGACAGAGCTCTATGTGCTCTATGCAGAGCATGCAGATGAGATAGCTAAGGACGAGGCTCTACGTGAAGAGGTTCAGGCGGTCATGACAGATCTCACTGCAACTGCAGATGAGGTTCAGGCAGTTGAGAAGAAGATCAGTGGCGACAAGAGAAATACAGTATCTGTAACCATGAATTATTCTGCTCCTTACATGACTCTGGCTGATTCAGAGGGCAATGAGATTGAAGTTGGAGAGCCTGATGGCAGCAAGTATACCCTTGAGCTTGAGCCGGGTACATACCGTTTGTCAGCATATCAGAAGAGCGGTGACGAGAAGACAGATATGGGATCTATAGATCTCGTAGTCACAGACGATCCACAGCAGTCATACAGCATATACAGCATCACAGATATAGCATGTACAGGTTATGACACTGTAGATGGCAACAAAAAATATTGGAAGGAAGACGTTGATTATACCGTCACAGGTAAGGTTATGTCTCCTGACAATGTGGACAGACATGCAGAGTTTGTAAAGACCAGGGAGGGGTCAGATGGCGCCTGGGCAAAGTATGCAGGACTGTTCTACTATGCTGATATGGTGTCAGTGACATATGATCCGGTTGGAGATAGAGCAGATGACTATATCTCTAAGACTGTGTCAAACACACTTACATCCAACAGAAGCTACGGTTATTCAGTAGCTCTTGCAGCGGCAAAGACAGTAGAGTTCACAGTTCCAGAGGGAACTGAGCTCAGAGTTGGTACACTTTCAACATACTATATATATAAGGATGAGGCTGGCATCAAGATAGACAGCAAGGATGCCGGATATGACACATACAAGTATAATCTTGGAAGTGGTATCACATATTACTACCGTGTAACTGGTGGAGAGGGAGTGACATACTGGAACTGGTTCTCCACAACCACAGATGCTGAGTACAAGGTAACAGCCGAGGATATGTACATCGGCGACAGCACATATGGCCCTGGCACAGTTGTACATGACATGTCAGCCAACAGCTCAGATGTAGCTGATATCTACATGACTTCAAATGAGAAGGGCTATATTGCTATGCAGAAGGGTGACAAGTATCACCTTGAGTGTTTCCGTAACTGGCAGGCAATAGAGGGTATCATGAATGCAAAATCAGCAGAGCCTGATTATCACTACACAGTTATCGATGAGAATGGTAACCCATCAAGTGATGTGATCAGCGTTGTACCTGGCGAGCATTCAGAGATAGCAGAGATCGAGGCAAAGTCAGAGGGAACAGCGATACTTCTCGTAACCTATGATGCAGAGATCAACAAGCCTGGTATGGGCGGTTCATTCTTCAGTGCGATCTGGCCTGAAAACACAGGTGTAGTCGTATTCACTGTAGGAAATGACGGCTCAGACATTCAGACAAATATGACATTAAATGCAGGACGCAACACAGAGACTGCTAAGACTGCTGTAGACAATCTGGATGCACAGATCGATGTTCTGTATTATCTTGAGGGAGCAGCCGGTGCAGAGTACACATTTACACCGGAGGATGGAGTGGCAGTATCAGTTCTTCATCCACAGATCACGGGAAACAAGCTTACATACAGTGGATTTACAACAGCAGATGTCAAGAAGAATGATGATGGAAGCTACACTGTAAGCGGTCTCACAGAGGGATCAAACATAATAAAGGTGACAAAGGACGGAGTTAGCACATATCAGGTAGTACGTGCAAAGGAAGTCCCGGTATCATACACATATAAGAACGCTGATGGTGGCGAGATCTCAGCAGATGAACTCAGAGCCGGTGATACCATAGAGGTTTCATATGGTAAGCGTACAGAGGATGGCAAGAAGGCATACGATGGTCTGTATATTCCGGCCAACAAGCTTGCAGGAATTTACAACATGGCCGGAACTATAAAACTGTCAGATGGTGAAGGAAATGAATTCTCAGGAGCAAGCAACCAGTATGCATTTGCATCATATCCTGCTGCCCAGACAGTTACAGTCAAGATACCTCAGTATTTTGCAGGTGACGAGTACACGCTGAGCGGAGTTCTGTATGAGGGCGGATTCGGTTCGCCATACGGTTCACACAGAGAGGTCCGCCATGCAACAGGAAAGCCTGTACAGATGGCAGCAAGCGTACGTGTGGCATACCTTGGAAGTCTCCCGGATATGTCATTTAAGCTGGCAAAGACAGACTTTGTCCAGGTAAAGCTTGATGTAGTGGATGGTGCTACAAACGAAGCAGTAGAAGGATATAAGGTAAGCATAAAGGATACTGAAGGAAATCCCGTAACAGTAAAGGACGGCAGCTTCAATGGTCTTGCAGGCAGACAGTACAATTACACTATGAAGTGTGCCGGATACATGTATGCCGAGGGAACATTTGAGATCCCGGAGGATACTTCCGGCGAGATGTCACAGACCATCAGCCTCACAGCGTCAAGTGCAACTGCTTGGGATGGCGAGAGCAAGACCGAGCCCGAACAGGTTGACGGAGTATACCAGATCAGCACAGGTGCAGAGCTGTACTGGTTTGAAAATGAGGTAAATGTCAATAAGAAGGTCGACATAAATGCAGTGCTCACAGCGGATATCAACCTTGCAGGATATAGCTGGACACCAATAGGTACATCGGGTGCCATATACATGGGTTCATTTGACGGCCAGGGACATACTATCAGCAATCTGTATCAGAATGATATAGGCTACTCAGGAATATTTGGACAGGCGGGTGCAAGGATCAGCAGCCTCACAGTAGAGGGAACTATCATCATGAGCACCAAGACTGCAGCAGGAGCGGTTGTGGGATACCTGTATCAGGGAACCACAGATGCACCGGCAAGAGTAGCAGGCTGTACATCTAAAGTAAATATCACTTACACAGGCACAAATACATCAGCTTCGATAGGTGGTCTGGTAGGATACTGTAACACGAACAAAATAAGCAACACAGTGATTGAGAACTGTGTAAATCATGGAACTATTAAGGCAGAAAACGGTGGTACCGTCGGCGGAATCATAGGATCTATGAGCAGCCGAAATATCTGCGTACAGAATTCGACAAACTATGGTGACATCACAGCCAAGACAAATGTTGGTGGAATACTCGGAAGCCACAATGAATACTATCCGCAGGATCCTGGATGCAAGATCATTTCATGCTACAATGCAGGAACGATCACAGGCCAGACAAATGCAGGCGGTATTGCAGGTGTTTTCAAGGGTAATACGTCAAATGACGCAGGCGTGGAGATCACAGACTGCTACAGCGCAGGAACTGTAAATGGCAGCGACACAGCCACAACAGGCGTATTTGCAGGCTATTCAGAGGATCTGACAATATCAGGATCTGCATATTCATGCACAGCCGCAGCAGATGAGAGCATCACAGAGGATCAGGCTTCATATGTATCGGCTGATAATATAGAGGCAGTCAAGAAGCTCACAGTTGACACAGTTACCAAGATCAATGACGGAGAGGCCATCTTGAACGTGGCACCTGCAGCAGAGATCATGGCAAATGTTCCTCTGACAGCAGAAGATGGAGAATTTGTAGAGACATACAAGAAGGTAAGAACTGTAATTGACGGAGTTACTATCTTCAACATAGGTGTATATGACTACACAGCAAGTGCAGCCGGAATAAATGGTGCATCAAAGGATGGAGTTATCCTTGAGAACACAAAGGTTGAGGCAGCTTCCGCGGTTGACGCTGTAAAGCGTGCACTGGATAATGCCGGAATAGCCTACGATATTCAGGAGTCAGCTTATGGCCCATATATCGTATCTGTAAACGGACTTGCATCAGTTGCTGACTACTCAATGTCAGGATGGATGCTGTCATACAACGGAGACGACTTTGACAACGGTGGGCTTGGTTCACTGGATGCAAAGGATAACGACACTATCGAGCTTCACTATGAGCTCACAGGAGCAGATGTAGCAGCATCATTCTCAGGACTTCCTACATTTGAGTCCATGACAATAGATGGAACAGAGATAACATTTACCACAGAGACAGAAACCGATGAGAATTGGAATTCTATCTACACATACAAGGCAAATGGAGAGGTTCTGAATGGAACAGGAACAAAGGCTGATCCATTTGAGGTCGGTGTTGTATTGCCGGAGAGCGCAGATCTTGTAAAGCTTGACATGACATACAAGACAACTGCGGATGGCCATTATGTTGTGGTTGACGGACTTTCAGCCAAGATCAACCTGACAAATGATGTTGTGTGCAGGATCACATCAAGAGGTGGAAGAACTGCATGGTACAAGATCATGGCAGTGACAGCACTCACTGAGGACAATACAAAGCTTGAGATAGCAGACGCAGAGTACACTGGAGAGGAGCTCACACCGGAAGTTACCGTATATGTAAATGACAAGAAGCTTGATCCAAGCAGCTATGAGGTTACATACAGTGATAACGTAAATGCCGGAAAGGGTACTTGTACAGTAAAGGGAACTGGTAAGTTCTCTGGTACAATTCAGGGCGAGTTCGAGATAAAGAAGTCTACAAAGACGATAACTACAGAAAAGACTGAGATCGAGGTTCTTGAAAATGAAGAGCCATTTGATCTCGAGGTTACAGGACAGGGTACACTTACATTTGCATCATCTGCACCAGAGGTGGCAGAGGTAGATCCTGAGACAGGACGTGTGACAGTCAAGGCTGTCGGTGAGACTGAGATCACAGTTTCATCTGAGGGAACAGAGAACTACGAGGCTGGACAGATCGTTATCAAGATAACAGTCAAGGAGGTTCCTGTAGAGCCAGAGGAGCCGGATACAAAGGTTACACTCACAAAGGACAACACAGTTATAGAAGTTGCAGATGTGACATATACAGGCAAGGCACAGAAGCCTGAGGTTACAGTAACAGTTGACGGTAAGAAACTTGAGGCGGCTGATTATACAGCATCGTATGCAAATAACGTGAACGCCGGAACAGCCAAGGTAACTATAACAGGTAAGAACGATTATACAGGCAGTGTTGAGCAGACCTTCAAGATCAATAAGGCAGACCAGACAGTGACAGGCAACACATTATATGTATACAACAGATATATAACTGTTAAGGCTGCTGGTAAGGGAACTGTAACTTACTCATCAACAAACAAGAATATTGCGATAGTAAACAGCAAGTCAGGTCTTGTGAGAACCAAGAAGCCGGGCAGAGTACAGATAAAGATCACTGTCTCAGGCAACAGCAATTACAACAAGGCAAGCGGAATCGTAACGCTGATAGTTACCCCTGCAAAGTCATCAATAACAAAGCTTGCATCAAACAGCAGCAGAAGTCTTAAGGTGACCTACAAGAAGGTAAGCGGTGCTACCGGATATCAGATAACATATGCTACAAACAAGAACTTTAAGTCTGCAAAGACAAAGTATGTGAGCGCAAAGTATGGCAGTGCAACTATCAAGAATCTAGCAAAGAACAAGAGATACTATGTGAGAGTAAGAGCTTACAAGACAATAAATGGCAAGAGATACATGGGACTTGGCAGCTCAGTGAAGTCTGTCAAAGTAAAATAATTCTCAGGCCATAGAAACGCAGAGATGATCCGGAGGAAAGAGGTATGGAGAACAAGAGAGCTGGCTATACACGTGAAGAATGTTGTCAGATGCTTCTGGACGCATATATTTCACTTGGAAGATATCCGAAAAAGTCAGACTTTACACCGGAGCAGGTTGGCTGGATAAAATCCTACCTTGGGCCATGGCCGAGAGCCCTTGAGGCCTGTGGCATTCTTCCTGACCGGTCTGCGGAGCGGGCTGAGGCAAAGAAGCATAAGCGTATAGTTTCCAAGAGGAAGATGACCCAGTACAAGCTTGCGAAGCAGAACTGGAAAACTGAATAAAAAATTTTAAACCACAGGTTTACTTTTAACCTGTGGTTTATTTGTGTTATAGTATCTGTAGATTCCTTCTGACATATTTTATTATTAGTGTTCGGGATATTGACCCAGTTATAAGACTATTGGAGATATTGGTAGTCAGATAGTTTATAGCATTTACAATGGGAGGTATCATTTATGACACAGAACAATTTTCCAATGATCGATCTTTGCGCAACAGGCAAGAGGATCAAAGAAGTGAGAGAGCAGAAAGGAATCACCGTAAAAGCATTGCAGGCATTTCTCGGGTTCAATGAACCTGTATCGATCTACAAGTGGCAGAGGGGCGAATGCCTTCCTACATTTGACAATATGTATGCAATGGCCTGCCTCTTCGGGGTAGGGATTGACGACCTTCTGGTGGGAAACCGCCAGGAGGTTGTTTTTTTGCACTTTCGTCTCCGGGGACGGAGGTGCCAGGTACCTCCGTCCCCCATTAAATATTTGATTAATGGTGGTAGTGTGTTACAATTATATTTATATGTAAGTATAAACTTGAGCTGATCTGGGACCGGAATAATGTACGTGAGATGGGGGATTCGGTATGAAGAATGCAAGCAAGAGGCAGTATATACTGACGCTGATAGTGAGTTTTGTGGCGATTGTGGTACTGTCGTTATGTACGATCATGACATTTTATAGGAAGTCAGTGAATGATACTCTGGCTTTGGCGGCAGAGACTGTTAAGCAGGAGCAGGAATATATGAATTCGTATCTGAATCGAGCTGTGGATGCGGTGGAAGTTACGAAGATCACTGTGGAGCATATGATGAGAGAAGGCCAGTCGGGGCAGGATATACTGAACTTTCTCACGAATGAATCAGATTATTATCTCCAGGATATAGATGCGGCGTTCACAGGTGTATATGGCTTTATAAACGGCGAATATCTTGATGGCACAGACTGGGTTCCCAACGATGATTATGTTCCTCAGGAGCGGGCATGGTACAAGGCAGCAGTGGCGGCAGACGGCCAGCCAACCCTGGGCCAGCCGTACATCGATGCGCAGACAGGTGATATTCTGATGTCAGTCAGCCAGTTACTCTATGATGGTGTGAGCGTAATATCTCTGGATGTAACTCTGGATCAAATACAGGCTGAGACGGAAAAAATCAAATTAAATGGTCAGGGATATGCATTCGTCTGCGACAAGTCAGGCTTGGTGATAACCCATTCAGACAAGAAAGATGTAGGACAGGACTATACCCAGGGTGAAATGTCTGCACTCATGAAGGGCATAACGGACAATGACGGCGAACCATTTCAAGCGGTTGTTGATGACAAGAAGGTGACGGTTTTCAGCTGTTCCATAGTTGATGAATGGTATGTGGTCATGGTCATCACAAATGAGAAGCTGTACCACGGAATAAGAAACCTGATAGGCTACGATATAGGCGTTGGAATAGTTTTATATATAATTATAGTGTTCTTCTGTACCAGATCCAAGAATAGTACGGATGCAATCATGAGCCAGCTCGATGAGACAAATAACGAACTCACAGACCTGAATAATATGGTCATGCAGGCATTTGCCAAGACGATAGATGCAAAGGACAAATACACAAAAGGCCACTCCGTGCGTGTTGCCAGATACAGCCGTGAACTGGTGAAGCGGATGGGCGGAACAATCAGGGAGCAGGACGAGATATATCAGATAGCACTGCTTCATGATATGGGCAAGATACGTATTCCAGACAACATAATCAACAAGCCGGGAAGACTTACGGATGAAGAATTCTCCATGATAAAGCTTCACTGTGTAAATGGATACCATATTCTCAAGAATATAAATGCATTTCCGGAACTGGCGGTGGGCGCAAAGTATCACCACGAGAGGTACGATGGAACAGGATATCCAAGTGGGCTGAAGGGAGAAAATATACCAAGGTGTGCAAGGATCATAGCGGTGGCAGACAGCTATGATGCCATGACATCCAACCGAAGCTACAGATACGCCCTGCCACAGAAGATAGTGCGCGATGAGATGGAGAAGGGCAAGGGCAGTCAGTTTGATCCGGACATTGCAGAAGTCATGCTCAGTATGATTGATGAGGATGAAGACTACAACATGAGACAGGTCGAGAAGATGGTCAGCAATATCCTTGTTGTAGATGACGAGAAGATAAATATCAGACTTATAGAGAATATCTGCAAAAACGAGCCTCTCTACAAGGTCATTGCGGCTGAGAGCGGAAAGCAGGCCATAGACATAGTGGGAAATCAGCAGATAGACCTAGTATTGCTCGATATCGAGATGCCAGACATGGATGGATTCCAGACGCTGGAAGAGATACGAAAGATCACAGACGTACCGGTCATATTCGTAACAGCTTATAAGGATTATAAGCTGATAGAGAGAGCGAGACAGATGGGGGTTGAGGATTATATTACGAAGCCGTTCCTTCCAATAGTTTTCCTTGAGACCTTGTACGGAGTTATCGGTTAAATACAGATGGGGGGACACTTTGGGGAAGATAGTAAATGAGAAATCAGATAAAAAAAGTTCAAAGGCTGTACCTTGGAAGAAGATGCTCAACAATGATACGGACATGCAGCTGCTTCTATTTAATATAATTACAGGTGGAGGCACCGTTGGCGGGATCATCAGCTTTATAGCGAGCCTGATCATCAAGACTCCACTTATACAAGATGTTGGCATATTGACCGCGTTGGCTGTGCTCGGCATATGCATTTACCTTGCAAATGCAAAAAAGATGGTGAGACAGAGTGCTATAGTGATCGTTTTTGTTATAACTTTGGTGGCATTTCCGATGATGTTCTTCACCTCGGGCGGAGCGTACAGCGGTATGGGTTTCTGGTTTGGCTTAGGCATGATATTCTCATTCCTTCTGATAGATGGCATGTTTTGCTATGTCATGCTGGCTGTCCAGATCATAATGGTGGTTGCATGTTACATAGTCTCGTATAAATACCCAGAACTGGTGATCCCATTGGCAAATGAGAGAAGTGTGTATGTAGACATGCTCCAGAGCCTTATAATATTCGGCATAGTTATCGGATCCATAGTGAGATTCCAGAATGCCGTATACAAGTGTAAACTAGAGGAGATAGAGCAGATAAATGAGGAGCTTACCAGAGCGAAGGATGATGCTGATGTGGCGAACCATGCCAAATCCGAGTTCCTTGCGCATATGTCCCATGAGATCAGGACTCCGCTAAATACCATAGTGGGGATGAATGAGATAATAATGAGAGAGACACACGAGGAACAAACCATGAAATGTGCTAGGGATATACAGAGCTCAAGTGATATCCTGGTAGATCTGGTTAGGGATGTGCTGGATTTCTCCAAGATAGAATCGGGCAGGATGGAGATAGTCAATGAGGAATATCATTTCAGCCAGCTGCTCAGCAATGTGTTGTCTGTTATGGAGTCCAGAGCAAGACAGAAGAATCTGGAGCTTGATGCCGAGGTTCAGGAGACTTTGTACAATGATCTGAAAGGCGATTCTGCCAGAATATGCCGGATCCTGATAAATCTTATTGGAAATGCTGTGAAGTATACGAAGAAAGGTTCGATCAGAGTGACCGTCCATATGGAGGATCATGGTGCAGATCCCCATAATGTGGAACTGGTCATGGCTGTTCGTGATACTGGAATCGGAATAAAAGAGGAAGATCAGGAGAGACTTTTCAAAGATTTTGAGCGGCTTGATCTGTCGAATAACCGATCTATAGAGGGGACAGGACTCGGGCTGGCTATCACATATCACCTTGTGGAAATGATGGGTGGAAGTATAACCTGTCATAGTAAGTATGGACATGGGACTACATTTGTGGTAAAAATCAGCCAGGAACGTTTGTCCGATGAGAGAATAGGTGATTTTAAGGACAGGCACAGACAGTATATGAAGGAGAGAAAGACGTATAAGAGCAAATTGTGTGCCCCGGATGTCAGTGTTCTTGTTGTGGATGACAATGTCATGAATCTGAAAGTTATCAAGATGATGCTTAAGCCTACACGTATGAAGGTTTCGACCTGTGCCAGCGGTGCCGAGTGTCTGGAGCTTATAAAAAAGTACAGGTATGATATCATCCTTATGGATCACATGATGCCTGAGATGGATGGCATGGAGACATTTCACCGTGCTATGCTCATGCGCGACAGCCTGTGTGGCAGGAGTACATATATAGTCATGACTGCAAATGCTGTCATGGGTGCAAGAGAGATGTATCTGGCGGAAGGATTTAAGGATTATATCAGCAAGCCGGTGCAGCCGGAGGTGCTGGAAGATATCCTGATGAGATATATACCTGAGGATAAGCTGGTGGATCCGGCGGTATGTGATGAAGATCGGGAAAGCCCAACAATGGGTGCCGGAACCGTAGACGAAAAAACAGATGTTATGGGAAAACAGGATTCAGACATATCTTGTAAAGAAGTTCACATTGACCACGAGAAAGGTCTTACATACTGCGGGGGCAGTGAAGACTTTTTGAAAGAAATCATATCAATGTATGCAGCTGACGACAAGCGCACAGAGATACAGAAGGCTTATGATGAAAAAGATTGGGACGGCTACAGGATATTGATACATACGGTAAAAAGTACATCCAGAACGATCGGAGCCATGGAACTGGGCGATGAGGCGCAGGAGCTGGAGAATGCGGTTAAAGAACTTGATGTGGATATGATCTGCAAGATGCATGAGAGTGTGATGGCTTATTACTCGGCTGTACTTGACTGGTGCCGTGCGACAACCGCTCAGTAGGCCCGAAATTTTCACAAGACGATAGAATGTAGAACATAGTGCACATATGCAATATTGCAATATGCACAAAAGCAGATTACTAATACATGAATACTTGACATTTTCCCATATAATAATACGTTATTATGATATATAATATTGTATTATTTAAAAAATGGGGGAGACTAGGCAATTGTTAAGCAGACAGATCCATCAGCCATACATGAGAATGATGTCATATCATTTTATTCATCGGATCCGGCTCTTTCTGGTGCAGTAAATACACATAGAGTTGTCTCGATAGAGACAGATGGTAATAATTACAGGTATATTACAAAAGGCGATGCCAATAATGTGGTGGACCGTTACGATGTGGACTCAAGAGATCTGCTTGGCAAAGTGGTGTGGTCATCGCTCATACTTGGCAAGATAGTGAGGCTTGTGTCCAACCCACTTATATTTGTACCCATAATTCTTGTTCCGCTTGCCATTATACTCATAGCCAACCTCGTAAAGACTGTATCCTATGCAAGAAAGATAGCAAAGGATGAGGAGGAAGCAGCCGTAAAAGAGGCGATCCAGTATATACGGGAGAAGAATCTCAGAGAAACAGGTGACACGACAGAATCCAATGAGAATTCAGAGAGAAAGTCGGAATAGCGGGTCTATAGAAAAAAGCACACAAGATTTTGAGATCTTGTGTGCTTTTTTGATATTCGCAAAGAAAAGTGAAAATGTTCCATTTTTTGCGAGTAAAAGCTGCTGAAGCAAGTCCTGGTATGTGTCGATAATCAAAAATTACAGCGAATTCACCCTGCCCATGAACAGGATCATGCCAGTGCTCTGATCTTCAATCACATACACAAATGGCTTGTCCACAATAAAGTTATATGTTTCCTCACTTGGCATCATTGCTGTTTCCTTGATCATGATGTCTGTCTCTGCTGCGGCCTTGGTTCCGTTCTCGTCCACAATCACCTTTGCTTTGTGGTTGACTGATGAAACGGCTATGCCATCGGCGATCTTGGAGAAGTCAGCACTCTCCGAATATGCCGACTGGATTCCCATGTTTTTCAGAATGTCGTCAAGACCGTCGATACTCTGCTCATCTGTGAATTTTGGGAGCTGGAGTGTATCGATCTCTACGTTGTTGGCATTATCCAGAGAGTCGATGAGCTTCTGTTTTTCTTCGTTGCTTAGTTTGTCAAAGAGTTCATTTATGTCTCCGTCATCGGCGGTTGGCATGAACACCTTCATGACAACATTGTCGCCGTCGTATGGAAGAGTGATTCCTTTGATCTCACCGTTGTCCATGTATGTGAAGTGCTCACCGTAGAGATGCATCATATCAACAACGCTTTCCTTGTCGGTTCCGTAGAAGCTGCTCTGAAAAGTTTTATCCTCGGTAAAAGGAGTATCCCATTTCCCCTCGAAGTAAACTGCGTTTATGAGCATCATCACGGTTCCGCCAGGAATCTCCTTTAAGATTTCAGGGATCATCTTGTTGGTGTTGTCACTCACCCAGTTGTTGACATTTTGAACAACCTTGTCTGCCTGACCATCGAAGTCGGCCTCGTAGATTTCACCGGAGTAATAATCCTTGGCAGGTGTAAGAAAGTCGGAATTTATATTGGCCGCCCAAGTCGTTCCCTTGTTCATCCATACTGAATTTGCTGTGTTGACAAATGTATTCTGAGACCAGTCCTTTGACAGATATGCCTTCATCTCATCGTTCCACTTATCAAGATCTGTTATGCCGAGAGCGTTTTCTAGCTCATTTTTTGTTGTACCGCCGGCACCTACATCCAGCATGGACAGTGCACTTGCAATGCTGTAAGGCGAGTAAAATATGTTCTCGTCAGCTGGAAGTGCAGAATACATATTCATAGAGAATTCATTGATTCCGTTCTTTAGCTGGTCAAATGATGTTATATCCGTTTTGACCGAAGTCACAGTGATGTTGTCAGTGAGGGAAGTGACCGACGAATCAGTTTTGGTGTGACCGGGATTATTCCCCGGTGTATTTGTGCCGCAGCCGGCAAGACCTGCACACATACAGGCGCTGAGTAGTAAAGCTGTCATTCGTTTTTTCATAGTTGAAACCTCCTTATTGTAAAGCCCATCGTATCGTCCCGATGATTTATTGTAACTGGTATATCATTAACTCTCAATATATATACGAGTATCAAGAGTTTTTTTATGGTCTTTAAAAAATTTTTTTTATAAGATTCGTGAGGCAGTGAACAATGAACTTGGAAAATGTACGGATTAGATATATATTAGACACAGAGGCTTAATCAGCTTCTATAATCAGTTTTCATACGGAGGAAATACGATGACACTTATAAATGGAGATGATAGGGTTGACAAAGGAAGAATGGTACGCCCGGCTTTTTGAGCGTCTGGGAAGGTCGAAATTTCGCAGTGGATTTCATTTGACACAGAAAGATATCGACTATATACATGAAAAGGGGCTGGATACCATAAGACAGCATGCACGGGATTTCATAGCGCAGAGGGAAGCTCCGGCATTCATACCAAATGACGGAAAGCAGACTCCCATGCGGGGACATCCGGTATTTGTGGCACAGCATGCGACGGCTACATGCTGCCGGGAATGCATACGTAAGTGGCATACATTTGCCCCGGGAGTGGAGCTTGGTCCAAGACAGCAGGAGTATCTGGTGGATGTTATCATGACCTGGATAGTGAGGGAGCTTGAAGCAGCCGGGGATAAAGGTCGGTCCGGGGATAAAATAATTTTATACCAGCGGTGTAATGACAAATGATTATATTTGTGGTAGAGTACAGTTTAGGTGGTCAAATAAAAGAAGAAAATCAGGACACACCAATAAAAAATGACTTAGGAAAAGGAACCCGGAAGGGTAGTCAGGAAAGGAAAGAATCATGTTAAGTATAGTTTTCGCTAAATACATAACCCGAGAGTTTAATAGTGATGTGGCAGGGAATACTTTACATACAGATGATAAGCTGCGTGAACATATGTACTCATATGGTACAGGGCGAGAGCGTACGGAACATGATCATACAAATATGCTGACCTGAATGATCTGAGCAAATACATAACAGATCAGATAGGTTTCGATAGACTGAGATCAGCCAGATCTATCAGCATTTATAGATTGGAATCATGATGTACGAAAAAGCGTCCATCCATGTGAGTATTATAGAAGTATTCATGTGGATGGGCGTTTTTTGCGTGTTTTTTAACTCGTCTTTGTGAAGAAGAAATCTGTCACAATTGTAGCAATGCAGATGAGATGAGAATTTTGGGAGGGAAGTATTATGTGTAATGTACCAACAATTGACATGACAGGAACAGGCAGAAATATTGTGAAGCTTAGACAGAATGCAGGTTTTTCTGTAAAGGATCTGCAGGATATATTTGGATTTGCCACTCCAAATGCGATATACAAGTGGCAGAAGGGTATGGCTATGCCAACCGTAGATAACCTGATCATTCTGGCCGCCATCTTTGGTGTAACAGTGGATGATATCATTGCAGTAAATATCTGCTCGACAGTTGGAATCAGTGCGTAGCATAAAAATTTACATATTCATGTATATAAAGGCGGACAGCGGTAACTACGTTGCCCGCCTCTTTTATATCCTGTATGGGGTCAGGCACCTCCGTCCCCAGGGGGGAGAAAATTGGGGGTTGACTTGGAGTGAGCTCCAAGTGATATATTCAATGTAACATATAGGTATTGTGTGAGTGCATATAGCTATAAATAGAAAGGTTTTCTTGAAATTAGGAAAGAGGTGGCAATATGACTATCAAAGAAGTAAGTGAAAAGTTTGATATCACCGCTGATACGCTCAGGTATTACGAGAGGGTTGGGCTTATCCCTCCTGTTGCTAGAAATGCTAACGGTAACAGGGATTATCAGGAAAATGATGTCAGTTGGGTTGAACACACTGTATGCATGAGAAATGCTGGTGTTCCGATAGAGGCGCTTATTGAATATGTAAAACTGTTCCAGATGGGAGATGCTACATTTGGCGCGAGGCTGGATCTCCTTAAGGAGCAGTATGAGAAACTTGAGGAGCAGAGAAAACAGATCGAAGCCACCATGGATAGATTACATTACAAGATATCCAAATATGAGGAGGCCGTGAAGACCGGCAAGCTTGTATGGGACAGGTAAATTACCGATGGCGAATGCACTATGTTAAAACAGGAGGATAAAGAAAAATGTATATTGAAAATATCAACGGACCACAGGATGTAAAGAAACTGACAGTAGAAGAGATGGGAACACTTGCAGACGAGATGAGACATGCACTTCTCATCAGAGCCAGCAAACACGGCGGACATTTTGGACCGAACTTTGGTATGGTTGAGGCAACCATAGCACTTCACTATGTATTTGAGTCACCTAAGGATAAGATTGTGTATGACGTGTCACACCAGAGCTATCCTCATAAAATGCTTACTGGAAGAAAGGATGCCTACCTCTATGAGGAGCACTATGATGATGTGACTGGTTACAGCAACCCGCATGAGAGCGAGCACGACTTCTTCACGGTTGGACATACTTCAACATCCATCAGTCTGGCTGCAGGCCTTGCAAAGGCAAGGGACCTTCAGGGCGCAGAGGGCAATGTGATAGCGGTGATAGGCGATGGCTCCCTGTCAGGAGGAGAGGCCCTTGAAGGCTTGGACTACGCTAAAGAACTGGATGGCAACCTCATCATAGTTGTAAATGACAACGATATGTCCATAGCTGAGAACCACGGAGGACTCTATACAAATCTCAAATTACTCAGAGATACTAAGGGAACAGCAGAGTGCAATCTGTTCCGCGCCATGGGACTTGATTATTATTACGTGCACGAAGGCAATGATGTGGCAGCCCTCATAGACACATTCCAGAAGGTAAAAGATTCAAAGAAGCCTGTTGTGGTCCACATCAGAACCCTCAAGGGAAAGGGTTATGCACCAGCCGAGGAGCACAAGGAGCAGTGGCACTACAGCGGACCATTTGACATAGAGACAGGAAGATCGTTATTTGAAGGTGACGAGGAGGACTACTCAAGCGTGTCCTGTGATTACCTGCTTGACAAGATGAAGAAGGATCCAAAGGTCGTTGCCATCACAGCGGGAACACCGACAGTTATAGGATTTACAGAGGATAAGAGACGTGAGGCCGGAAAGCAGTTTGTTGACGTGGGAATCGCAGAGGAGACAGCGGTGGCACTTGCGTCGGGAATTGCAGCAGGCGGCGGAAAGCCAGTGTTCGGTGTGTACAGCTCATTTGTGCAGAGAACATTTGACCAGATATCCCAGGATCTCTGTATCAACAACAATGCAGCCACTATAGTGACATTTGCAGGGTCTGTATATGGGATGAACGATGTGACACATCTGGGCTTTCAGGATATCCCAATGCTTTCAAATATCCCGAATCTTGTATATCTTGCTCCGACAACAAAGGAAGAGTATATTGCCATGCTTGACTGGAGCATAGAGCAGAATGAGCATCCGGTGGCCATCAAGCTTCCAGGTGGTGCGATGGTAAGTGGAAGACCTGTTACGAAGAACTTTGGATATCTGAATAAATATGAGGTGACACAGAAGGGAAGCAAGGTTGCCCTACTCGGCCTTGGAACCTTCTACAGTCTGGCAAATGCTGCAGCAGACGAGATGAAGAGTGAGCTTGGAATAGATGCCACTGTCATCAATCCTTACTATATCACAGGTCTCGATGAGGAACTTCTTGAAAGCCTCAAGGCAGACCACTCGGTTGTCGTCACCATCGAGGATGGTATACTGGACGGCGGATTTGGCGAGAAGATTGCAAGATTCTACGGTGATTCGGATATGAAGGTACTGAATTATGGTCTTAAGAAGGAATTCCTTGACAGGTACGATGTCGAAGAGGTTCTTAAGGATAATCGTCTTGATGCAGAGATGATCGCGGAGGACGTTAAGGGCCTTTTGTAAAGAGTATGATTATCTATGATAGATATATTTATGTGAATAATTTATTAGTAGAAATATAGAACAGATATAAAATGCCCCATATAATTCTGAAATTATTTATTCCCAGAAATTATATGGGGATATTTTATTCGAATGTCTGATCATGATATGATGCCGAGTTCTGTCAGAATTGATATGGCTCCTTCGGCGATGTCTTTGTCAAAGCCGAGCGCCTTAATGCAATCTTAATACAGCACACCGGATCATTACACCGTTTTTTTATATTTCATGATATACTCTTTGTAAACAAACAAAAACAGGAGAAGTATATATGTCTGAAATTACACATAGAAAAAAGCGACTGTCATCCTTTAAGCTGATCGTTTTGGGCTTTGCCGGGGTTATTCTGCTCGGAGCACTGATATTGATGCTGCCGTTTTCATCGACTGCCGGAGTTGTTACGCCGTTTCACGAGGCGCTGTTCACATCGACCTCGGCCGTTTGCGTTACGGGGCTGGTCGTGCAGGATACGGGCAGTTATTGGTCCGCTTTCGGGCAGACGGTAATACTGCTGATGATCCAGATAGGCGGGCTCGGTGTTGTGACAGTTGCGGCATTTTTCGCCATGCTGTCCGGCAGAAAAATATCGCTGATGCAGCGCAGTACCATGCAGGACGCCATCTCTGCCCCGAAGGTCGGCGGGATCGTCCGCCTGACCCGCTTTATTGTACGGGGAACTTTTTTGATCGAGCTTATCGGAATGATCGTCATGCTGCCGACATTTTGCAGAAACTTTGGTATCAAGGGAATTTGGATGGCGGCATTTCATTCAATTTCCGCCTTTTGCAACGCCGGCTTTGACATACTCGGCACCGCAGAAAACAAATACCCGTCTCTTACGGGATACATCGGAGAGCCTACAATAAACATTGCAATTATGCTTTTAATTATTGTGGGCGGTATTGGATTTTTGACCTGGGACGATATTTACACAAACAAGTGGCATTTCAAAAAATACCGTATGCAAAGTAAGGTCATATTGGTAACAACGGCAATCCTCATTATCGCTCCCGCAGTATTCTTTTTCTTCTGTGATTTTACGGGGCTGCCGCTCGCCGAAAGGATTCTTGCGTCGCTTTTTCAGTCTGTCACACCGAGAACCGCCGGTTTCAATACCGCCGATCTTCCCGCTATGACCGGTTCCTCCAAGGCAATTATGATTCTGCTGATGCTCGTCGGCGGATCGCCCGGCTCCACGGCAGGCGGTATGAAAACGACCACGCTTGCCGTTCTGATTCTGAGTGCATTCTCCGTCTGTTGCAAAAAGGACGATGTCGAAGTCTGCGGCAGGCGCATTGACGGTTCGGCAGTGAAAAACGCCGCAGCCGTTGCCGTAATGTATTTCCTGCTGTTTTTTGTCGGCGGCATTGTTATCAGCACGGCAGAAGGTCTGCCGCTTAGCACCTGCCTTTACGAAACGGCGTCCGCTGTCGGAACGGTCGGGCTTACCCTTGGGATCACACCGCAGCTCGGTGTTCTTTCTCAGCTTATTTTGATCGTCTTGATGTATCTCGGCAGAGTCGGCGGACTTACCCTGATTTACGCGGCGATCTCCAATAAAAATCAGAGCGGTGCAAAGCTGCCGCTCGAAAATATCACAGTCGGATAAAGGAGTTACTATATTATGAAAAACATATTGTTGATAGGTCTCGGCAGATTCGGTAGGCATATCGCTTTGCAGCTGAATAAGCTCGGGCATGAGGTGATGGCGGTAGACAGCAACGAAGAAAGGGTCAATAAAATTCTGCCGATCGTTACTAACGCACAGATAGGTGACAGCACAAACACGGAATTTTTAAAGTCGCTCGGAATCGGAAACTTTGATGTGTGCATAGTCACCATAGGAGGAAATTTTCAAAATTCGCTGGAAACCACTTCTTTGCTGAAAGAACTCGGCGCAAAATTAGTTGTATCCCGTGCCGAGCGTGATGTGCAGGAGAAATTTCTTCTGCGTAACGGAGCGGACGAGGTCGTTTACCCAGAAAAACAGGTAGCAAATTGGGCTGCTATTCGGTACACCGCCGATCACATACGGGATTACATCGAGGTCGATGAGGCTCATGCCATTTTTGAGGTAGAGGTTCCGGAGGGGTGGATCGGAAAAACCGTCGGAGAGCTGGATATCCGCAGAAAATACAGCATCAATATCATGGCGACCAAGGAGAACGGAAAAATCAATATGGCAGTTTCACCGGAAACCGTTCTTACGAACAAGACCACTCTTTTGGTTCTCGGTGCTTACAAAGAACTGCAAAAGTGTTTTCGCATTTAACAGAGGTGAGTGAGGATGGCTGAACTATTGCTGATCGTCAGCCTGCTTGGCATATTTGCTTTCGGATTTTATCTTATGAGCAGGCTGGATCGATTTCTTGAAGAAAACAGAAAAGCATTGTTAAAGGAAAACGAATCCCGTGAGCCTTCCGAAATTCTGCTGCCGCAGGGGCTGTCCGAAAGTGAAATATTATGTGAGATCCGCCGTTTTCGTGAAACGCACGGAAATGTCGATATTATTCTTTCCGATGGGCAGAAGAATGATTTTTAGACTGCGGTAGATTTTTTTACAGTTTTACTGTATAATAATAAAATAAAAATGGCGGTGAAACCGATGAAAGTACAAAACGAACAGTCAAAATTCGATACAGACGAGCATATCCTTGTCTGCCTATCCTCTTCTCCGTCCAATGCAAGGATCATACACACCGCCGCAAAGATGGCTAAGACCCTTCATGCAAGATTTACCGCCATCTATGTGCAGACGGATACGGTCATAAATGATGAGGATCAGTCCCGACTTTCGCAGAACATACAGCTCGCGCAAAGGCTCGGCGCCGAGATCGTTATGACGCACGGCGAGGATGTACCGCTGCAGATCTCGGAATATGTCAGGCTTTCCGATGTCACAAAAATTGTGATCGGGCAAAGCAGTGCCAGACGCAGATGGCTGTTCGGAAGACCGACTCTCACTGAAAAGCTGATCTCCTCCGCCCCCGATGTTGACATTCATATTATTCCCGATGCACTGAACTACACAAAGCCGCACAGACGCCGTCTGTTCTTAGGTGCAGAGATACCGTCGCTGCGGGATATTGCCGTGACCGTCCTGGCGCTTGCCGTATGTACGGCGATCGGGTTTCTGTTCGACCATCTCGACTTTCCCGATACCAATATCGTTACGGTATACATCCTAGGTGTGCTGATGATCTCCGTTTTGACCAAAGGATACCTTTGCAGTATGGCAGGCTCACTTCTAAGTGTTGTATTGTTCGGATTTTTCCTTACCGAACCCAGGTTGTCCTTTCAGACATATGCCGTAGGCTATCCCGTTACCTTTGCAGTCATGCTGGCGTCTTCCGTTCTCACCGGCACGCTTGCCTCGAAGCTGAAAGATCATGCAAGGCTCTCGGCTCGCTCCGCGTTCCGTGTGCAGGTGCTGTTCGACACTGATCGTCTGCTGCAAAAAGCAAAAAGCAACGATGATGTTTTAAGCGTGACCTGTATGCAGCTCTCGCGGCTGCTTGACCGAAGCATTGTTGCCTATACGAAAGGCGAAAACGGAATGTTGTCCGGGCGGCTGTATGCCGAAAAAAAGGATACACACGCTGAAAAGCTGCTAAGCGATGCAGAGCGGCAGACCGCAGAATGGGTGCTTCAAAACGGTTGCCGTGCAGGAGCAGCGACAGCACAGTTTGGAAAATCCGAATGTCTTTATTTTGCGATCCGTGCAGGCGGCAGAGTATACGGTGTAATCGGGATACCGATGAAACCCGAAAAGCCCGATTCATTTGAGAGCAGCATCGTACTTTCGGTTGTGAACGAATGTGCGCTGGCAATGGATAATGCTCACAACGCCGCCGAAAAGGAACGGGCGGCAGATCTTGCAAAAAGCGAGCAGCTGCGCGCCGACCTTTTGCGGTCGATCTCACACGATCTGCGCACGCCGCTTTGCTCCGTTTCGGGTAATGCGGACACGCTTTTGCATAACGGAAACTGCCTGGACGAAGCAACCAAGCAGCAGATCTATAAAGATATTTATGACGATTCCGAATGGCTGATCGGCGTGGTGGAAAATCTGCTGTATGTTACACGGCTGAATGACGGACGCCTGAAGCTGGAGCTTACCGACCAGCTTGTAGACGAAGTGGTCAACGAAGCCGTTTCGCACTTGAAGAAAAAATCCGTCGGACACAAGGTGACGGTAAGGTGCGACGATTTGATCCTTGCCCGTATGGACGCACAGCTTATCGTGCAGGTCATTGTCAACCTTATTGATAATGCTTTGAAATATACCGAACAAGGCTCCGAGATCTGCGTAAGTGCCGAAAAACAGGGCGGGGATGCCGTAATCCGAGTCGCCGATAACGGAAACGGAATTGCAGACGATATGAAACCGCATATTTTTGAGATGTTTTACACCGGGAAAAATACCGTTGCAGACAGCCGCAGAAGCTTCGGGATCGGGCTTACCCTGTGTAAATCTATCGTAGAGCTGCACGGCGGAACGCTGACGCTTACGGATAACGTACCGCACGGCTGCATATTTACCTTTACTTTACCGCTCAGCGAGGTGACTCTGAATGAATAAACCCCTTGTTCTCGTTGTGGAGGACGACCGTCCCGTCCGCAATCTGATCGTAACAACATTAAAGGCGCACGATTACCGCTACCTGACCGCGGAGAACGGACACAGCGCTATTATAGAAGCGACCTCCCATAACCCGGATATCGTTCTGCTGGATCTGGGGTTGCCGGATATCGACGGCACACAGGTGATCGAAAGCATCCGCTCATGGTCAAATATGCCCATTATTGTGATCAGTGCGCGCAGCGAGGATAAAGACAAAATCACGGCGCTGGATGCCGGGGCGGACGACTATCTGACAAAGCCCTTTTCCATAGAGGAGCTTTTGGCACGCCTTCGGGTCACGCAAAGACGGCTGCTGCTGCTTCAGGCAAGCGGCGACGCCGACTCACCCGTTTTCCAAAACGGCAAGCTTAAAATTGATTATGCTGCCGGCTGTGCTTATCTAAATGGGGAGGAATTGCACCTGACCCCGATTGAATACAAGCTTTTGTGTCTGCTCTCTCATAATGTCGGAAAGGTGCTGACGCACACCTATATCACGCAGCAGATTTGGGGCAGCAGCTGGGAAAAAGATATTGCTTCTCTGCGGGTGTTTATGGCGACCCTGCGCAAAAAGCTGGAGTCGCAAAAGGACAGTCCGCAATACATTCAGACGCATATCGGCGTCGGTTACCGTATGCTACGGGTAGACTGAGAAAAGCGAGAAAACAAGGATTTGAACTTATATGCAATAGAAAAGTGCTTGGCTTTGCTTTGGGGAGTATAAAACACAGCCTGTGCCAATTTGCCGTCCGAAACCGGGCGGCTTTGCTGTTTTTACGGAAATATACTGCTCACTATTCCAGACTGACGGACGCCGCCATTGTAGAATAAATCACTTTGCAGTAACTGTTACGCCCGCAACCTTAATCAAAGATCAAAATTTTTTCTAATCATTTTCCTGTTAGCTATAAAGATGATACAAAATGATAAATGTAAGTGTGTCTTACGGTCACATATAAATGGGAGGCGCGTAAAATGTGGATATTATTTGCTGCTGGTTCTTCGTTCTTTGCGGGAATCACGGCGATACTTGCAAAATGCGGTATAAGAAAGACGGATTCTGATGTGGCGACGGCCATAAGGACAGTTGTGGTTCTGCTGTTTGCTTGGCTGATGGTTCTTGTCACAGGAGCCTGGACTGCAGACACATATATCAGCGGCAAGACTTTGCTTTTTCTGGTCCTCTCCGGCCTTGCAACCGGCGCATCCTGGCTGTGTTATTTCAGGGCGCTGCAGAAAGGGGATATCAACAAGGTCGTTCCCATAGACAAATCAAGCACCGTGCTCACGATTCTGCTTGCCCTTATATTCCTACATGAGGGGATCACCTGGGTTAAGGGTATCTCAATAGTTATGATAGGTGTGGGCACTATGCTTATGATCACCAAAAAGAAAACTGCAGATGATCAGGAGCTGTCAGGGAAAGATGTCGAACATATGTCAACAGACGGTGGCAGTGTGGCACAGAAACAGCGGGGAATGGGACTTTTGCATGGCAGCTGGCTGTTGTACGCCGTGCTCTCAGCTGTTTTTGCCAGTCTGACAGCGATACTCGGCAAGGTAGGGATATCGGATATCAACTCAAATCTGGGCACGGCGATCAGGACAACGGTGGTTCTTGTCATGGCTTGGCTTATGGTGTTTGTGTCAGGAAAACAGCATGAGATAAATGGCATAGAGATGAAGGAGCTGCTGTTTATTGCGCTTTCCGGAATAGCCACGGGAGCATCCTGGCTGTGTTATTACAGGGCACTTCAGGACGGACCGGCAAGCGTGGTAGTACCGATAGACAAGCTGAGCATGCTCATCACCATTGCATTTTCAGGAATCGTGTTCCATGAAAAGCTGACCAAGAAAGCGGCTGTTGGCGTGGTATGCATCACTGCTGGAACTCTCTTAATTGCCATGAATTTCTGAATATTTTACGGTCTATTTAGAAAGTATTTATAGTTTCTTCCTGTGGATTTTATATCTATCGTTTACACTATATACAACGAAAAAGATATAGAGGATACATTTGTACATGAGAAGCTTATCAAGCTGTGCTTGATGGCAGAACAGGCAGGAGGCGTTAAATATGAGAACAGCAGACCACATGAATCTGAGCAGCTATATTATGGATCACATGGATGCCGGCGCATCTAAGCTGCAGAAGGCGGCGTTCATATTTGGCAGCATAGAGCCGGATATCAATATGCTGACTTATTTCAGGGGCAGCATCCGTGGCGAGGAGAAACTTAGAGGACACAATTACGAAAATGTCATGAAGTATATGGAAAAACTCACAAAGAAACTTGAGAAAGGCGGAATGGGAACTGTCAGACAGAGCTTTCTTCTCGGAAAGCTTGTTCACTATGTGGCGGATTCATTCACATATCCGCACAACAGTATATTTCCTGGGAATCTTAGAGAACACTGCCAGTACGAGACAGAGCTGCATGACTATGTGAATCAGATGATATCATCCGATAATGTAAATTTAGATAGTATTGATGATGGAATAGATATAGTTGAATATCTTGAGGAAATTCATTACAGATATGTCAGTGAGGCTCTGGGATGCGAGAATGATTACAGACATATCACACATGCAATATCCGTGGTTACAGAGCGGTTCTGGCAGACAGAGAGTGTGTCAGTGCCATCCATGCGGGATGTTGCAATTGCATGTAAGGAACATATCCCGGTTACGGCAAATGTAAGTATGGCAGCAGCTGGAAATGCTGGAATGGAGCCCACAGGGGTGGCGTAGAAATAGCAGCCGTAAAAAATCTGATATGTCTAAATTGAGTGCGCGATAAAGATTTAATTAAGAAACTTTGCAAAAACAACAAAATAGCTTGTGAAAAACAATTTAAAATTACCTCTTGCATTATTTTCTGAAGTCTGCTATTATAAATCACGACAAAGGCGTCAAATGAATCGAAAAGATTCGTTTGGCGCCTTTTTTGTTTCGACAATGGAGACGGAGGGGACAGGTACCTCCGTCCCCATGGGAGAATGAGATATCGCGTTCCCCAGATGAGTATAATTAAGGAGGAAGAAACTATGAATACGGGAGATACTGGTTTTATTATGATCTGTGCGGCTCTGGTGTTCTTCATGACACCCGGACTTGCATTCTTCTACGGAGGCCTCGTCAGGAGGAAAAATGTTGTAAATACCATCATGGCATGTACGGCCATCATGGGACTTTCAGTTGTCATGTGGGTGTTGTTCGGTTACTCACTCTCATTTGGCACTAATCACGGAGGTGTTATAGGAGATCTCAAGTGGTTTGCACTTAACGGGATAAAGATGGATGAGGCTGGTCCTTATGCGGACAATATACCTCATCTTGTATACGTTGCATTTCAGATGATGTTCGCCATGATCACACCGGCGCTTATCACCGGTTCACTGGTCGGACGTGTGAAGTTCAAGGCGTTGTTCTTCTTCATCATGCTCTGGTCGATCATCGTTTATTATCCGATGGCTCACATGGTATGGGGCCAGGGTGGTTTCCTCGGAGAGATCGGTTCAGTTGATTTCGCGGGAGGAAATGTAGTACATATAAGTTCAGGTGTGAGCGCTCTTGTATTCTCTATCATCCTTGGAAGAAGAAAGGGATATGAGAACACAGCATACAGAGTTCACAACATTCCATTTGTAGCACTCGGTGCATTCATCCTTTGGTTTGGATGGTTCGGTTTCAATGCCGGAAGTGCCCTCGGCGCAAATGGTCTTGCAGCACATGCATTCATGACAACGGCAATTGCCAGTGCCAGCGCAATGCTCTCATGGATGATAATAGATGTGATAAAGGATGGAAAGCCTACCCTGGTCGGTGCATCGACAGGTCTTGTTGTCGGTCTTGTGGCCATAACACCTGGCGCTGGATTTGTGCCGATCTGGTCATCATTCATCATCGGTGCGCTTGTCAGCCCGATCTGCTGCTTTACAATATCATTCCTTAAGGGTAAGCTGAAGATAGACGATGCACTTGATGCATTTGGATGTCATGGTATCGGCGGTATCTGGGGAGGTATCGCAACAGGTTTATTTGCAAAGAGCTCGATCAACAGTGTAGCTCGTTGGGATGGTCTGGTATTCGGAGATGTACATTTGTTCCTGATGCAGCTTGTTGGCATTGTGGTTACGATCGTAGTTGCCGTAGTCGGAACACTTATCTGTCTTGGAATTGTGAGACTTTTCACACCGCTCCGTGTAACAGACAGAGAAGAAAAGGTAGGTCTGGATATCTCAGAGCACGGCGAGAGTGCATATCCAACATTCAATGGACTTGATTCGTAGGACAGCAAAGATATAGGAAGGAGAGATCTATTATGATGATAAAGGTTGAGGCTATCGTGCGCGAGGAGGTCTTTGAGGACGTCAAGGAAGCGTTGAATGCCATAGATGTAAATGGAATTACAGTATCTCAGGTTATGGGATGCGGAGCACAGAGAGGATATAAGAAGCTTGTCCGTGGTACGGAGGTAGATGTGGTGATGCAGCCGAAGATCAAGTTTGAGATAGTTGTGTCATCTGAGGAATGGGAGAAGAAGACCATCGAGGCTATCCAGAAGGCGGCATATACAGGCGAGGTTGGAGACGGCAAGATATTCAGCTACGAGATCCGTACTGCAACTAAGATCCGTACAAAGGAGAGCGGATATGATGCGTTGAATTAAAAGTTTATAAATTCTTTACCAAATACTAGCCGGGAATCCTTTGACAATCAAAGGGTTCCCGTGTTATTATGTCGGAAATATCAGGGAGTAGTTCACATCGGTTATAAGATGTTGTGCGATCTCGTCATCACGTTTTCTGGCTGGGACATACCTGTGCAGGGAACCGGGACGCACGCTTTCGGAGTATATATAGTAGCGTATATAGAACTTGAAAGGAACGAGACTTTTATTGTGTGTTTATCATGCAATGAAGGTCTCGTTCCTTTTTCTTTGCATGACACACACAACCTGTTTACAGAGATTAAGAAGAAAAGGAGTCTGGTGTGTATGACAGAGAAAAATTTTTGGAACTGTTCCGGTGATGAATTACTAAAAGAATTCAAGACAGACAGCCGCGGACTGTCGACGGAGCGGGCAGAGGAGATCCGCAGTGAAAAGGGAGAAAATGTTCTCCAGGAAGGCAAGAGAAAGAGCACATTACAGGTGTTCCTCAGCCAGTTTTGTGACCTGCTGGTGATCATACTGATCATAGCAGCGGTCATTTCTATGTTTTCTGACAATATCGAGAGTACCATAGTAATCTTGGCGGTACTCGTCATGAATGCTGTGCTTGGAACGGTGCAGCATGTGAAAGCCGAGCGTTCGCTTGACAGTTTGAAACAGCTTTCATCCCCAAATGCAAAAGTTATGAGAGATGGTGTGAAGCAGGAGCTTCCGTCCCGCGAGATAGTTCCGGGTGATATCGTGCTGCTCGAGGCGGGCGATATGATAGTTGCCGATGGAAGGATACTCAGGAACTTCTCACTCCAGGTAAATGAGAGTTCACTCACCGGAGAATCTACAAATGTGGAAAAGAATGATGCAATAATAGAAGGTTCCGTGCCTCTTGCAGACAGGACAAATATGGTGTATTCAGGAAGTCTTGTTACATACGGACGAGCAGAGGTGCTTGTGACCGGAACAGGAATGGATACGGAGCTCGGTAAGATCGCAGGACTTATGAATGCGGCAAAGGAGAGAAAGACTCCGCTTCAGGAGAGTCTTGACAAGTTCAGTGCAAGGCTTGCGGCATTCATCATGATCGTGTGCGCGCTGGTATTTGTCCTCTGTATATACAGGAAGATGGCGGTGCTTGATTCCATGATGTTCGCAGTCGCCCTTGCAGTTGCAGCTATACCTGAGGCTCTTGGTTCGATAGTTACCATCGTGCAGGCATTTGGCACCCAGAAGATGGCGAAGGAGAATGCGATCATCAAGAACCTCAAGGCGGTTGAAAGTCTTGGATGCGTGTCAGTCATCTGTTCAGACAAGACCGGAACACTTACACAGAACAAGATGACCGTGCAGGAGATATATCTGGATGGAAAACTTTACAAGCCGGAGGAGCTTGATTCCCATAACCAGCTCCACAGGTATCTGCTATATGATGCGGTTCTCACCAATGATTCCAGCATAGTGGATGGAAAAGGAATAGGAGATCCGACGGAATATGCATTGCTTGAGATGTTCCGTCAGGTCCACATGATGCCAGGCATGGAGACGGATGGTACAGGTATCTCTGTTCCTGCGGAGGCTGTAAAATGGAGTCTGAAGGAGGATGTACTCAGGGACTGCATGGACAGAATGGAGGAGGTTCCGTTCGACTCGGACAGAAAGCTTATGAGTACAAAGTATCTGCTTCATGGGGTTCCGACCATACTCACCAAGGGTGCTGTGGATGTGCTGCTTGACAGATGCGTGAGCGTGAGATACAGCGATGGCGTAAAGCCTATGACAGATGAAGAAAAAGCGAAGATCAAGGCTCAGAACAAGGCATTCTCAGAGAATGGCCTCCGTGTACTGTCATTTGCATATAAGGAAAGTGATGAGGTACTGGGAGTTGATACTGAGTATGGATTTACATTCCTTGGACTTGTGTCCATGGTGGATCCGCCACGCCCGGAGTCTATGGCAGCGGTTGCCGATGCAAGGCGTGCGGGCATAAAGCCGGTCATGATAACCGGAGACCACAAGATCACAGCGGTTGCCATAGCGAAGCAGATCGGAATATACGAAGATGGGGACATGGCACTCACGGGAGAGGAGCTTGACGCTCTGTCTGATGAGGAGCTTGCACGTGACATAACAAAGATATCTGTATATGCCAGGGTGTCACCGGAGAATAAGATAAGGATAGTCGATGCATGGCAGAAGAACGGCAATATAGTAGCCATGACAGGCGATGGTGTCAATGATGCCCCTGCACTCAAGAAGGCAGACATAGGTGTTGCCATGGGAATAACCGGCACGGAGGTGTCCAAGGACGCGGCGGCCATGATCCTCTCAGATGACAACTTTGCAACCATCATCAAGGCTGTGTCAAATGGACGAAATGTATACAGGAACATAAAGAATGCGATACTGTTCCTGCTGTCAGGAAACACAGCTGGAATACTGGCGGTGCTTTACACCTCGATAGCCGCCCTGCCTGTTCCGTTTGCACCGGTACATCTGTTGTTCATCAACCTACTCACAGATTCTCTTCCTGCGCTCGCGATAGGAATGGAGCCGGCTGACCCATCGCTGCTATCAGAAAAACCGAGGGATCCTAAGAAGGGAATCCTGACATCTGACTTTATGGCAAAGATGCTCTCGGAGGGCCTTCTCATCGCTGTAGCGACCATGACAGCATTCCATCTTGGACTGCCGGTGAGTCCGGCAAAAGCCACTACCATGGCATTTGCAACACTGACACTCGCCAGACTGTTCCACGGTTTTAACTGCAGAAGTGAGGAGTCGATGTTTAAGCTTGGATTTAGATCAAATAAATACAGCGTATATGCATTTTTAGCCGGAGTGGCATTTCTGGCTGCGGTCCTGTTCATACCGGGACTTCACAGTCTGTTCAGCGTGGTAAGTCTTGGAGCGGCGGATGTGCTGAAGATAGCGGGACTTGCATTTACACCAACTGCGATAATACAGATCATTAAGGCCATACAGGATAATAGGAGATAGACATGCTGGAGAATATTACATTTTCATATTTTGCAGAGCAGGTTGTGAGCCATCCGGCGCTTTTGATCGCCGTCCTGCTGACACTTGGAGTAATTCTGGTAAATGGATGGACGGATGCACCAAATGCCATAGCGACGTGTGTGTCTACCAGATGTATAGATGTGGATAAGGCGATAATTATGGCGGCTGCCTGCAATTTCCTTGGGGTGCTTATCATGTCGCTTGTCAATTCAAAGGTAGCCATGACTATCAAGAACATGGTGAATTTCGGCGGTGACACAGACTCAGCTATGATCGCTCTGTGTGCGGCAATGACGGCGATCGTAATATGGGCAATCGGTGCATGGGCATTTGGCATACCAACAAGTGAGAGCCATGCACTGATAGCCGGACTTACGGGCGCAGCCATAGCACTTCAGGGAGGACTGGACGGTGTAAATCCTTCAGAGTGGATAAAAGTAATATATGGTCTTGTGCTGTCAACCGTTCTCGGATTCGCAGTCGGATTTGTGGTGTGCAAGCTGCTCGCGGTTATCTGTTACCGCTTTGACAGAAGAAAGACAAATGCTTTCTTCTCAAAAGCACAGGTGGCCGGCTCGGCGGCGGTGGCATTCATGCACGGAGCCCAGGACGGTCAGAAGTTCCTGGGAGTTCTCCTGCTTGGGCTGTTTCTCGTAAATGGACAGAGCAGTGCAGAAAATGTAATGATACCAATATGGATGATGATACTTTGCTCGGTTGTCATGGGACTTGGAACATCAATTGGAGGAAAGAAGATCATCAAGTCTGTTGGAATGGATATGGTAAAGCTTGAGAAATACCAGGGATTTGCGGCTGATCTGTCGGCGGCACTCTGTATCCTGCTCTCGACGGTATGTGGAATCCCGGTCAGCACCACCCATGTGAAGACGACAGCCATCATGGGCGTGGGTGCTGAGAAGAGGGCATCTGCGATTAACCTCAAGGTGGTGCGTGATATGGTGCTCGCCTGGGTGCTCACATTCCCTGGCTGCGGTGTCATAGGATATGGCATGGCAAAGCTGCTGATCGTGTGGCTGGGGTAGTTTGTAGGTGGTTGAAAATGCAGGCTGAGAAGTGCAAGTGATATTTTGACATACCAATCAGGGGTCGTTCCCACTTAACTTAGCCTGCAGCGGTACTAAGGTGCCGCTTGAGGCTCCACCTAAGGACCGGCGGCTGCGTATTCCCCTGATTTGGTAATGCAAAAATCACTTACACGATTGCAGCGTATGAGTTTTTCAACCACCTACAAACACAGAGTTTTTATTATAAGGAGAAAAACTATGAAGAAGAAAAAGGACGAGTTTTATTTTAAAAATCTGAATACATGTGTGGAGATCTCGTATCAGGCTGCGGAGTTTCTGAAGAACGTAGTTGTGGATTT
Source organism: Coprococcus sp. BIOML-A2 (assembly GCF_009875795.1). NCBI lineage: Bacteria > Bacillati > Bacillota > Clostridia > Lachnospirales > Lachnospiraceae > Coprococcus > Coprococcus sp. BIOML-A2. Next base: position 52,992 of record NZ_WWSI01000008.1, on the reverse strand, counting down.
TTCGGTGGACACCATCAAGGAAAATCTTGATCGTATGCATGAGCTTGAGCAGAAGGCCGATGGCAAGAAACATAAGATGATGACTGTGCTCAGTCAGGCGTTCATAACACCGATTGAACGGGAGGATCTGGTTGCCCTGTCTAACTATCTGGATGATATTACCGATGCTGTTGAGGATGTGTTCCTACAGATTTATATGTGCAATGTGGATACTATCAGAGAGGATGTACCCCAGATGGTAGAACTGCTCCTCGAGTGCATCAAGGCACTGCAGGATGTGATCGGAGAATTGAAGAGATTCAAAAGTTCAAAGACCATTGGGCAGAGCATAATCAGGGTAAATGATCTTGAGGAGCAGGGAGACAGATTGTATGTGGAGAATATGCACAGACTGTACGGTGAGAGTGACCTTAGGACTGTGGTCGTGTGGAAAAACATATATGCCTGCATAGAGAACTGTATGGATGTGTGCGAGCATGCGGCGGATATTGTGAACACAGTGATCATGAAAAATTCATAGGATGAGATTCCTGCAAAAAATAATAGTCAATAGAAATATTTACGAAATATTTTCAGATTGAATTAAAAAATTTGTTATATTTATCAAAAATTAGAAAAAGCAGAATATTCTATTGAATAAAATTAGAGTGAGAATATAATAATCAAAGGGTTAAAGGGTGGTTTGAATATACAGAGTAATTATATCTGTGTATCGAACCTCCTTTTTTGTGAAAAAGGCCCGACATGCGGAGGCTGTATACAGGCATGTATACCAAAGTTATGAATCATTGCTCCATATGTGCATGATAAATATATAGAAGGAAGACAAAAAAGATGAAATATTTGAAGCAGTTTCTTATAATCCTCGCCATATCCTTTATCGGTGAGATACTTAAGTACATAGTTCCACTACCAATTCCGGCGAGTATATATGGTATGGTTATCATGTTTATCTGCCTACAGACCAAGATCCTCAAGCTGGACGATGTGAAGAGTGTGGGCAAGTTTCTCATAGAGATCATGCCGGTCATGTTCATACCAGCTGGTGTGGGCCTTATGTCGTCGTGGGGAACGCTTAAGCCTGTGCTTGTGCCAGTCAGCGTCATAACGGTGGTCGTCATCATCACGGTCATGCTTGCTTCAGGCTGGGTATCACAGCTTATAATAAGGAGAGACAAGAAGAAGGAGACTGAAAATGAGTGATATGTTTGAATCGTCCATATTTGCAGGGGTGACTATAAGCCTTCTGGCATATATGTTTGGAAGTGTACTTAAAAAGAAACTTAAGATAGCTATACTTAACCCACTGCTGGTGTCCATCATAGTGACTATAGTGGTGCTGGTTGTGGCTGATGTGGATTACGATGTGTACAATGAAGGCGCAAAGTATCTGAGCTGGTTCCTCACACCGGCTACAGTGTGTCTTGCAATCCCACTCTATGAGCAGTGGGAGCTTTTAAAGCACAATTATAAGGCTGTGCTCGGCGGTATAGTTGCCGGAGTTATAACGAGTCTGACTACAGTCCTTGTGTTGTGCAAGGTCATGGGACTTTCCCATAAAGATTATGTGACACTTCTTCCGAAGTCCATAACCACAGCTATCGGAATGGGTGTTTCGGAAGAGCTTGGCGGATATGTGACCATCACGGTTGCAGTCATAGTTGTGACCGGAGTGATCGGCAATATAATCGGAGAGATCGTGTTCAAGATATTCCGTATCAAAGAACCTATATCAAAGGGACTTGCCCTGGGATCATCAGCCCATGCCATCGGAACTGCCAAGGCGATGGAGATCGGCGAGGTTGAGGGAGCCATGAGCAGTCTGTCGATTGCAGTTACGGGAATACTTACGGTTATACTTGCATCGGTGTATGCACATTTTATGTAATAGATATAATTGGAGAGAGTTATACTTTTCGTATCTCTCTGAGCTTATATGCAGCCATGAGCTGGAATCTGACCTCCGCATTGGAGAGATCATATTCCAGCTCTTCTTTTATTATCCGGAGCCTGTAATTTATCGTATTCCTGTGGCAGAACATTTTCTCAGAGATGTGCTGAACACTGCCGCTGCACTTAAGATATTCGTACAGAGTGTCCGTCAGAGCTGAGTGATGGGTTTTGTCGTACTCTATGACCCCACCGAGCTGCTCTGCGATGTCACTGCATTTGTCTGCGATGGATCCAGAGGAAGGGCACCTCAGGATAACTGTCGGACTGCCATCATATACAAATGCATGAAAGACAAGATCTGTATTGTTGCAGACCTTCTGCAGGATATACATGAAATCATCTGTTGCTTCTGTATCGATGGACAGAACGTTGTAGCAGCCATTGTTGAATCCGGAGCCTCTTAGTGTGTCAGTCTGCTCGTCGGTCAGAGAATTCCCCATGAGAATATTCTGGAATGCTGCGGTCATGTTGCCATCATCCCTGGAGTCTTCAAATATCCTGTTGTAGTAGTCGTGGGTTATATCAAATATCCTTGTGTCCCATGGCATGGTGAACAGCGGGAACGAATATAGGTGACACAGCCTGACGATCTCATCGGTTATGTCCTCCTCAAATATATATCTGCCGGTATTCAGAATAAGTCCGCAGGTTCCCCTCCGTTCAAGAATGTGGATGTGGATATATCCTCTGATATGTATACCCAGCTTACGATGTTCTCCATTCCCTTTCCGCCGGATATCAGGTTGAGGTTGTATTTTCGCTTGGGTCAGCGATACGGCACTTCCGCTTGTGCTTATTCCTACAACCTGTGGAACAGGTTCAGAGGGAAATGGATTTGCGGTTCTCACCAATCCGGAAAATGGCGACAAGAAGTCGCTCAGATGCAATGCCATCGTGGCAAAGGTATCCATCGTGGATCCGGATTGCATGAAGACCATGCCAAAGCATGTGCTTGCGGCAGTTGGATTTGATGCACTGTGCCACTGCATGGAGGCATACACATCAAAGATCTCGCAGCCATTTACAGATGCGCTTGCACTGTATGCGATCGATCTTATCGCCCACAATCTTGTGGATGTATATAAGGGCAGAGGAACCCAGGAGAGCTGGGAGAAGATAACACTGGCCAGCACCATAGGCGGTATGGTCATCAACACAGCCGGAGTCACATTGGCTCACGGAATGGAGCATCCAGCCAGCGGACTTAAGGATATAGTTCACGGCAAGGGACTTGCAGCTCTGACACCAGTTATCATCGAGGCATCCTACAAGGAAGATCACTTCAAGTTCGCGAAGATCGCCAGAATATTTGGAGGTATCACGGCGGATGATCTGGCACCGAAGATCAGAACTCTTCTGAAGAATCTTGATCTTGACGTCAAGCTTTCAGACCTCGGCATAGAGGAGAAGGATATTCCTTGGATGGCTGAGAACTGTATGAAGGTTTCGGCAGCCAGCATAGCTAACAACCCTGTGGTATTCACACAGGAGGAGATCGCTGAGATATATAAGAAGGCAATGTAAATTGTAATATAAAGGATAGCAAACCGCTGCAGCCGGATGGGTTTCCGACTGTGGCGGTTTTTATTGTGAATTATAGTGCTTGCATATCTTTTCTAATTCTGCGAAGTTTAAGCAATCATGCCTTCGTTTAAAATATTCGCCGGACATGTATTTGTTGTAAAGAACGTTGGCTTTGTTGACTATTTTGTCGTAATTTTCATTACACCATTGGAGCTCCTGCCTGTAGAGTTGCTTTCTTTTGGCAATTTCAGAGGTATCGTGCTTTCTTATTTTGGTATCTATTCTTGATAATTGGGATGTTTCAACTGGAATCATTCTGCTGAAATTGAGAGCGGCGATGATTTTGCTATTTATAATAATTCGAGAAAAATCAATCCTATCAGACATGTTTTCGTGTTTTGGTTTGAAGGATGTTAATGGTATACAATATTTTTGACCATTACAAGTGACTATAATTCCGATATATGGTCGAGTATGTTTAGCTAGTTGTGGACTTGAGTTGTATATTCTGTCATCTTTGGCGTGTAGATTGCGGATATATTTCATATCTATCCAATATAATTTTAATTCGTGTTTCAATATGCCTCCTTATAAAATGTAAAAGGACTATGCGTACATAGTCCTTTTTATAGTTCACCTGAAAGGTGACGCTATTCTGCTGAATGTCCACTTATATAATTGGCAGGACTCTCCATATGACTATAGAATAGCATAGAACCAGCATTTGTCAAGTTGTGTAAGTATAATAATTTGTTATGGTAAAAAATGCAATAACAGCCAAGGATATTTAACAGAATGTTTATAAAAGAATACATATTGTAAAATAAAGAATTTGTGTTATCTTGTTTAATTGGATTGCAGTTTGTATCAGGGAACTACCTACTGCATGAGACAGACTGCAAATATTAAATATAGATAGAAAAGAGACGATGCGTATGCTAAGAAAGAACAGAGAACTCAGACAGACATCCGAAACATTCCTGCTCAGTGCGATACTTGCGCTTTCGGGGGGATTTCAGGATGCATATACATACAATGCCAGAGATGAGGTGTTCTCCAACGCCCAGACAGGAAATGTGGTTCTCATGAGCCAGCATCTTATGATGGGAGATTTTAAGATTGCATTGAGATACCTTTTTCCGTTGATCGCATTTGCACTTGGCGTGCTGGTGGCGGAGAGGATAAGCCATAGATACAAGAATGCATCCCGCATACATTGGAGACAGATAGTTGTGCTGGTGGAGATCGTGATATTGTTTGCGGTTGGATTCATACCGGTGAGGTTCAATCTGCTCGCCACGATGCTTGTGTCATTTGCCTGCTCCATGCAGGTTCAGACTTTCAGAAAGGTAAATGGCTACGGCTATGCCAGCACGATGTGTATAGGAAATCTCCGAAGCGGAACGGAGAGTCTGTCGGTATACCTCAGGGACAAAGAGCCTGGGGCACTCAGAAAGGCCATGCACTATTATGGAATCATCATCATATTCGCACTTGGCGCCGGAGCTGGCGGCGTGTGCACGCTGCATCTGGGGTTCAAGTCGATCTGGATATCCAGTGCACTTCTTATGGTGGCACATCTCATGATGTATAAGGAGAAGAGATAACGCACTGTTTTTATCTGAAGAGTAGCTGGATGTTCAAAATATCACAAAATTATCGCTAAACAGCAAAAAAGCGGCAGAAAGATACAATTTTAAATTATTTTGTATCTTTCTGCCGTTTTTTCATAAAAATGCGAAAATATTATGCGCTTACATCCTACCCTCATACACCGCTTCGTTCGTGAACTCGATTCCAAGCTTCTTGAATGTGTTCATATCAACCGCCGACAGTATGGCAGATGTGTGAAGCTGGCATCCGGCAAGCTTTGGAAGCTGCTGCAGAGCAAGCTTGGCATTTGGATCTGATACTGCACACATGGACAGGGCGATGAGAACCTCGTCTGTGTGGAGTCTTGGATTCTTGCTGCCAAGGTACTGAGTCTTGAGCTTCTGTATAGGCTCGATAAATGTTCTTGAAATCAGGTGTGTCTTCTTGTCGATGCCGCCAAGTATCTTGATGGCATTCAGGAGGACTGCTGATGAAGGTCCGAGAAGGTCTGAGGTAGAACCTGTGACGATGGTTCCGTCTGGCAGCTCAAGTGCAGCGGCAGCAGAACCGGTCTCCTCGGCAAGCTTGTTAGCAACAGGGACAACGGCGCGGTCATCCACGGTGATCTTTGCCTGCTTCATGATGAGTTCTTGCTTGTAGACCTCATCCTTTGTAGCCTCGTCTCTGACAAATCTGTTCACGGACTGATAATATCTTCTGATGATCTCCTGCTTTGAAGCCTCCTGACAAGCCTCGTCGTCAACGATGCAGTTTCCTGCCATGTTGACACCCATGTCTGTAGGTGACTTGTATGGGCAGTGTCCGTAGATTCCCTCGAACATAGCCGCAAGGACAGGGTAGATCTCTATATCACGGTTGTAGTTGACTGTGGTCTCACCGTATGCTTCCAGATGGAACGGATCGATCATATTCACATCGTTGAGGTCGGCAGTTGCAGCCTCGTATGCCAGGTTTACAGGGTGCTTGAGAGGAATATTCCAGATAGGGAATGTCTCAAACTTTGCATAGCCAGCCTTCACACCGCGCTTATTCTCATGGTAGAGCTGGGAGAGGCATGTAGCCATCTTGCCGCTTCCAGGGCCAGGTGCTGTGACGATGACGAGAGGTCTGGTAGTCTCAACATACTCGTTCTTGCCGTATCCCTCATCACTGACGATCTTTTCTACGTTGTTTGGATATCCGTCGATTGAATAGTGGTGGTAAACCTTGATCCCTATTGCTTCAAGCTTCTTCTGGAAAACATCCGCAGAAGACTGTCCAGCGTATCTGGTGATTACCACACTGCTCACATACAGTCCCTTTTCTTTGTATACGCCTATAAGTCTGATGACATCCTGATCGTAAGTGATGCCGAGATCGTGTCTGATCTTGTTGCGCTCTATGTCGGCAGCATTTATAGATATGATCATCTCAGCCTGGTCTGCAAGCTGGAGAAGCATCTGAAGCTTACTGTCCGGAGCGAATCCTGGAAGGACTCTGGATGCGTGATAGTCGTCGAATAACTTTCCACCAAATTCCAGATACAGCTTGTCTCCGAACTGTCCGATCCTCTCTCTGATATGCTCAGACTGCATGGACAGATATTTGTCATTGTCAAAGCCAATTTTTCTCATCTTGTGAATCTCCTTAAACTATAATTGAACAGACATATGGTTTTGTCTGTGTATCTCTTTATGAAATAATGTAATAAGTAAGAATACTTAAATTTATAAAGCGTCCTATAAGAGAATACCACACAGATGGGAGAAAAAACAGAGGAAAGTTCGGCAAAATTGCAAATGTAATAATGCAGTAAATTTTTTCTGTATTATAGTGTTTTATATTGAAAATGATGGATGGATTGGGTAGAGTAAGGGTATGGGAGTAATGCTCGCAAATAGCAGGAACAGGAGGTACAGACATGAGTGCAGATTACATCACAATGACCATACCAAAGCAGAAGAGAATAGCTCTTATCGCCCATGATGCGAAGAAGGAAGAACTCATCAAATGGTGCGAGGACAACAGGAACATATTGAGCCGGCATGAGCTGTGCGGAACGGGAACCACAGCCCGCATGATAACAGACAGGACAAATCTTCAGGTGAAGGGCTACAACAGCGGTCCGCTTGGAGGAGACCAGCAGATAGGTGCGAAGATTGTTGAGGGAAGGATAGATTTCGTGGTTTTCTTCTCGGATCCCCTGACCGCAGCTCCACACGATCCGGATGTGAAGGCTCTGCTCCGTATCGCTCAGGTGTACGACATACCGATGGCGAACAACAAAGCCACAGCGGACTTTATGATCCAGTCCAAGCTGATGGATGAGCCATACGACCATAAGGTCATCAACTTCCAGAAGAATATCGACAACAGGGCGAACACGCTGGGGAAATAATTGTATAGTGATAATGAAGTCTAAGGATCCACAGGATATCTGGCAAATGTCAGCCGACCTGTGGATTTTTTCTATTTTAGGCAGAGATAGTGGAGGGGCCTGGTTCCATCGGCGGTATAATTTTTCCAGAATGTTGTCAAAAAAATTATGTGAATAAAAGGAGCGGCTTATGAGAAGGATGAAATGATTTATGGCATTTGCACTGTCGGCGGCTATGATGCTGACCTCGGTGAATATGCCGGAAGTGACCGCTTGGGCACAGGATACCGGCAAGGTGACATATTATTCAACATGGAGTGCTGCAAAAAATACTGTGGTTAAGAAATAATGAACCACATGGCACTGGATATATAGAATTATAGAGTTACAACACGCGGATGTATTGCAGGATTTGCAATACATCCGTTTTGTATATATAATGGGTTGGATGTAAAACATATTTGTATTGAGGTAAATGCATTTGAAAGTTGCAAAATGGATCATGCGGGCCATAGTTGTTCTGGTGGTCGGAGTCATGCTGACTGCGGTGATCATATCCGCCGGGCTTGGAAGACAGGCGCGTATGACGATGAAAGAAGAAAAAAAGGCAAAAGCGAAAAACTCTTACACAGAAAAAGAGATGATCATAACTGAGAAGTTCCGGGACATTAACATACAGGTGGCAGACGACATGGATGTGAAACTGGTGGAATCCGACGATGACAAATGTCACGTCACATATTTCGATTCGCCCGACGTCATACATTCCGTGATGGTGCAGGATGATGCGCTTGTCATGACCTGTGCCGACAACAGGACATTTGGCTCAGACATGGGCTTTGGAGACGATCCTTATGTCGTGGTGAGTATACCGGAGGGAGAGTATGGAGATATATCCATGACCTCGAAGACGGGAACTCTGGTGTCCAGTGTGCAGATATCCTGTGGGACATTTGAAGTAACTGAGGTGAATGGCGGAGCGTATCTGTCCAATATAACCGCAGAAAATGTAAATGTCGTCACAGATTCCGGTGAGGTCACCATGGCTTCTGTGGATGCGGACAGTGTGAAGGTGAATGGCAGCAGCGGCGACTTTTCGATAATGAACGTCCACGGCGACAATGTCATAATATCCGCGGGCAAGGGTTTGCTTGAGGGGTATAATATAAAGGCGGCAAAGGTTGGACAGTTCATGACATCTTCAGGAGATATAAATGTAGATGCGTGCGATGGACATATGCTCTGGTTTGCGACGGAGAGTGGTAACGTGGATATATCATTCTTGTCGGAGAAACGTTTCCTTGTGAACAGCAAGAGCGGAGAGGTGGACATACCTGAGCCCCATATGGCAAATGAAAACAAGTGCATTGTCGATACCACATCGGGCGATGTTCAGATAAAATATGTTGACAGATAGGACGACTGAGCTTAGAAGGTTATAATATGGAATTAAAATTTGTTGATATTGATGATTATAGAAAACAGGTAAAGCACCTGTTCGTGACTGCGTTCCCAAGGGAAGAAAGACCTCCTATGTGGATGCTCACCAGAAGATGCAGACAGGGAAAGGCGAGGTTTCGTGCGGTTGTGGACTCGGGCAGATTTGTCGGACTGACATATGTGATAGGTGATGACAGGGTGAAAACGCTCATGTTCCTTGCGATAGATGAATCGGCAAGAGATGGTGGATACGGCTCTGCAATATTAAAAAAGGTGAGAGCAGAGTATCCGGATCAGAAGCTGTTTCTGAATATCGAGCCCCTTGATGAGAATGCGCCGAATTACGACCAGAGGTGCCGGAGAAAGGCGTTCTACGAGCGCAATGGCCTGTCCTGCCTGGATTACCAGGTCAGAGAAGCCGGTGTTACATATGAGATGATGACCTACGGAGAGTACGTGACACGGGACGAATACGAAGAGGTTATGAGAGTTATGTATGGCTCTCTTCTATATAAGATAATAAAGCGCATGTAAATGTAAATGTAAATGTACAGGAAAGGAGATCTGTGACATGGCAAAGATGGTGAAGATAATAAAAAAGAAAGATGAATACTCAATGGAATATGAAGTGGGCGATGTGCTCAAGGTGGACAGCACATGGTACGGCGGCGTGACTGTGCTCGGCAAGACCGGTGTGCCGGTGTCCATAGATAAGGATGAATATGAGGAGGTTCAGGATATTTCTGAGCCGGAGAAAGCTGAACCTACGAGCATTGAGGAAGGACTCAGACCTGCGGGACAGGGCGTTTCAACAGAAGCCTTTGACCATTTGAAGGAGATCAAAGATGAGGTCCGCGGCGCAGTGAAGGATCTTCTTGCAGTTGCGGGACTTGAACCCGGCGATGCACTGGTGGTCGGCTGCTCATCCAGCGAAGTTGCAAATATGAGGATAGGCTCATTCTCCAGTGAGGAGATCGGCAAATGTATAGCGGGAGCAATACTCGATGAACTCAAAGACACAGGTGTCTACATGGCGGCGCAGTGCTGTGAACATCTGAACAGGGCAATAATAGTTGAGAAGGAATATGCAAAGGCGAACAGGATACCGATAGTCAATGTTGTGCCACAGCTCAAGGCGGGTGGTTCATTTGCCACAGCGGCATACGCAGATATGAAGGAGCCAGTGGCTATCGAGGCTATACAGGCACAGGCAGGCATTGATATAGGAGATACTCTCATAGGCATGCATCTTGCGCCGGTGGCCGTTCCGGTCAGATCTGAGCACAGCATGGTTGGAAGTGCACATGTGGTTATGGCGAGAACCCGTGCAAAATACATTGGCGGTGCGAGAGCCTGCTATCGCTAAAAAATAAAGAATTACCCGGAGGTATGACGTGTACGACAATATTATATTTGACTTATATGGAACATTGATAGACATTCACACTGATGAGGAGGACATCGCTGTGTGGAAACATATGTGTGAGTTCTATGCGCAGCACGGAGTGAAATACAATCCGGCAGGACTCAGATCAAGGTACAAGAGACAGATCAGACGCGCAGAACAGGCCATGGCAAAGAAGAGGTTCAAATTCCCTGAGATACAGATACTTGAGGTATTTGAGCAGCTCACGTTGAAAAAAGATCAGACACCGTCCGACTGTGCAGAGCTGACAGTGGCTGCGGCTCAGGAGTTCCGCAAGGCGTCTACAGGATATATAAGACTGTATGACGGCGTGACGGATATGCTCGAACAGCTCAAGCAGGCCGGAAAGAAATTATACGTCCTGTCAAATGCACAGAGAGTTTTCACCTTCCCTGAGGTTCAATCACTTGGCATAGAGGGATATTTTACAGATATATCGCTCTCTTCGGATTTCGGTGCAATGAAGCCGGATGCAGCGTTCTATCAGCAGCTCCTGGACAGAAATCATATCAATCCGAACAGATCCATAATGGTGGGAAATGACGCGGTATGTGATGTGCTGGCGGCGAAGCAGGTCGGACTCCACACCTGTTATGTACACTCCAATATATCCCCGGTGGATGATGCTGACAGAGACATAAAAGCAGATATAATTATGGATGAGGTAAATGTGCCGGAGATGTGCAGACTTATCCTTGAGGATGCCGACAGATAAGACCGGTCATATCCGAATATAAAAAAGAACTATTCGTCTTTAGTTAAAACGAATAGTTCTTTTTATTCTATATATGATCTAGCTGAAAAGCTCTCCGTGCTTCTCGTAATCGGTAATACGTGAGATGGAGTTGTCATCATTTACAAATACGACCTTAGGCGTGTGCTCCTTTGCCTCCTCAGGTGTCATTGATGCGTAGCACATGAGAATGATGTGATCTCCGACCTGGACCTGACGGGCAGCAGCACCGTTGAGGCACATAACTCCTGATCCCGGCTCTCCTGCTATGGTGTATGTCTCGAAACGATTACCATTTTCTATGTCAACAATCTGTACTAATTCATACTCAAGGATTCCGGCGGCCTTTAAAAGCTCAGAATCTACAGTTATACTGCCTACGTAATTGAGCTCAGCCTGAGTTACAACTGCGCGGTGTATCTTACTCTTTAACATCGTAATATTCATAAGATTTGCCTTTCTATGCTGTATGCATCCTGTTTACCGCAATTATAATATCATAAATTGACAATATTGCAACAGTAAATAAAATCATTTCTTGATTATATTATTGACATGTGCAAAAATAACTGAAAGAGAGTTGTAGACCGGACATTTGGAAAGGTGGACAATGGAGAGTCAGAATTACTTAACTATTGCAATAGAAAAGATGGGGCACGTCATGCTTGATGACAGGCATATGAAAGCCTCTGACATATATAAAACAGCGGTTAAGCTTCACAAAAAAGAGGATTATAATCCGCCTTCTTATAATGAAGATAAGTTTAAGGTCAGATCGGTGTTTGAGAAGGACGGACTGTGCTTTTATGTGATGCCTAAAGACGGCAGGGCGACGGAGTTCTTCATGTATATACACGGCGGAGGATTTGTGTCGAGGATAACACACAATGAATGGAAGTTTGTGTTCGACACGGTGGAGAGAACCGGCTATGGGGCGGTGGTTCCGATATACCCGCTTGCGCCGGAGCATTCGGTGACAGAGGCACTGGATATGCTTACGGGTGCGTATGACAAGCTATGTGACTCGGAGGATGTCCAGCGTCTGGTGCTTCTCGGACATTCATCCGGAGGCTGTCTGGCGTTATCGCTTGCCATACAGTTGTGGAAGAAGGGCAGGAGAAGACCGGACAAGCTCATACTGTGCTCCCCGGTTCTTGACACGGAATTTGAGGACACGGAGCTTGAACAGAAGATGAGTGACAAGAGCCGTTTTATGTACAGATATTACTACACGCCGGGGATAAAGCATTTCCTCTCTGCTTACTGGGTGAAGGATGCGGCGGGCAGGACGGATATGACAAGTCCCGTGTATTACGACATAACGGATATATGCGATGAGATGGATATATTCACGACAAATGACGACATGCTCAACTGCTATGCCAGAAGGCTGTATGATAACGCGAGCAGGACGAATATGAAGGTGCATTACTATCAGTATTATGCGGTGACACACGATTATCTCGAGCATCCCCTCATACCGGAGTGCAAGACCATCATGAAGAAGATCGCCGGCTGCATCAAGGGAGATTCGGATTTTGTACCTGCTGACATAGAGAATGACATCTGGTGCAGAGCGATGATGGCGGAGCGTTATCCAAAGTTATATGAGGACAACGAGGCCATAAAGCTCACGGACAAATTAGGCATCGAGCATAAGAAGAGGAATGCCAGATACACATTTTACGACAGGACAGTCATGATGGAGAGGCTGGTCGCTGTGGACGAGAGGGTTCGAAACTTCATAAACAGATATGCGGACGGAATTATCGTCAATGTCGGATGCGAACTGGATACCATGTTTTCCCGTGTGGATAACGGCCGTATAAAGTGGTACAATGTTGATCTCCCGGAGCGCATAGATATAAGAAGAAAATACATGGAGATCCGGGACAGAGAGGTCAACATAGGAAGTTCAATATTTGATTACGAATGGCTTGATGAAGTGCAGAAGCCTCAGGATGTGGCGATCCTGTTTGTTGTATACGATATGATGAGATATTTTGACAAGGACAAGCTGAAGTTGTTCCTGGATGCGATATGGAAGAAGTATCCGGGGGCTGAGGTTGTATTTGATGCCAAGAATTCGGTTGCAAAACATAGATGGAACAGAAGCGTGTTCATGGGTAAAAACAAAGGAACGATGCTGCGGGTGAGCATAGATAACTGCACAAGTCTTATGTATGACTGGAACATCAAGTACAAGATACTCTGTGATGAACCGATACTCAGAGAAGCGGATCTTGAGAGAATGTTCTCACACAGAGAGGCGAGAAGGTTCAGACATGCCATAAAGAAGAAGTATGACAAGGTCATACATTTGCGGCTTGGCACGGAACATTTCCTTGATAATATGTAATCAGTGTATGCGGACTAAGGCGGACTAAGCTAAGAAGGAAGAGACAGGTAGAGATATGGACACACAACAGATAAAGAAATTTACCAGAAACTGGTGCATACTGGTTGGATCGGTATGTCTTATTGCTGGAATTGTTATAGGAATATTTATAGGAAGATCGGGAGGATTTACCAACTCCAAGGCATCTCCGGGGCTTTCCTATGAATCGGGATATACGCTCGAGGATACGGAGATAACCAGTCTTATATATGACAATTACTGGAACTATATACCGACAGCGTACATCAATGTCGGAGAACTCGGCCCTGATGCGCTGCTGTACAAGATCAGCGACAAGGTGGAGAGAAACAATCTCGATGTTGAGAAGTTCTACACGGGCGACGATGGATATATGCATTACAGCGATGACAATATAAAGGACACACTGGTGGGTGTGGATCTGTCAACATTCCAGTCAGACATAGACTGGGAGACTCTGGCGAAGAACAAAGACATAGATTTTGTTATGCTCAGAGTGGGTTACAGAGGCTACACGCAGGGCGGACTGATGCTGGATTCAAGCTTTGAGGACAGCAAGGCGGCCGTCATCAAATACAAAATACCGACAGGGCTTTACTTCTTCACCCAGGCGATAACATATGACGAGGGTGTAGAGGAAGCGAATTTTGTCCTCAAACAGATAGGCAAGATGAACGTCAAGTATCCTATAGTTATCGACTCGGAGCTTATCGGCGACAGTGAGGCGAGAGGCGACAACGCATCGAATGATGAGAGAACGGATGGCATAGTCGGCTTCTGCGAGACGATAAAGGCGGCAGGCTACACGCCGATGATATATGCCAGCAGGAATATGTTCGCACAGTGCCTTGACATGGACAGACTCGGGGATTACGAGCTGTGGCTTGCACACTATGCAAATGTTCCTAATTTCCCATACAAATATACAGGATGGCAGTACACCGAGTCCGGAACCGTTGACGGTATATCCGGAGACGTGGATCTGGATCTCTGGTTCAAATAATAAACCTTGAATAAACGTGTTATCACAGCCTCGGTTGTTACATATTATAAATGGAATAAACAACCGGGGCTGGATGTTTTATATGGCAACAAAAATTATGATAGATGCCGGGCACGGCGGATATGACAACGGTGCATCGTATGAGGGCAGGCTTGAGAAAAACGATAACCTGAACCTGGCGCTGGCACTTGGGGATGAACTCACCCGCAGGGGATATGATGTGGTATACACCAGAACGGAGGATGTATACGATTCTCCGGTCCGCAAAGCACAGAAGGGAAATGAGAGCGGAGCAGATTATTTTATATCGCTTCACCGCAACTCTGCACCGGAGGCCAACAAGTACAGCGGAGTGCAGACCCTTGTCTACGATAAAAGCGGAGTGAAATACAATCTTGCACAGGAGATCAACAGCGAGCTTGAAAAGCTGGGCTTTCGAAATATAAATGTTGATGAGAGGCCGGGGCTGGCGGTGCTGCGCCGGACTGAAATGCCCGCAGTGCTCATAGAAACAGGCTTTATCAACAACGATTACGACAATTACCTGTATGATTACAATTTTGAAGCCATAGCAGACGCAATAGCAAATGCTGTGGATGAGACGATTGGCGCGTGAGCGTGAGCCTGGCAATAAACGGATTTGAGTCAGGCCGGGTAAAAAATAAAAAAAATGTTGACATTGCATTTGCAGTGTGTTACATTAAGCAACGATGAACTGCCGAAGACAGTAGGTGCCCTAGGGCGTAAGATGTTATATCACCTACCGAGGAAAGATATCGTTATTGAATTAACAATCTACTCTCAGGTCTTAGGGCTTTGAGAGTTTTTTTATATCTTGGAATGTGCAGTCATTAGTAAAATAAGGAGGCGCATTATGGCAAAGGTAGAGTTAAAGAAGCCAATAGTAGAAGAGATCAAGGCAAATCTTGAAGGCGCTGCTACTGCAGTAGTTGTAGACTATCGTGGTCTTACAGTTGAGCAGGATACACAGCTCCGTAAGAATTTAAGAGAAGCTGGTGTTGTATACAAGGTATACAAGAACACAATGGTTAACTTCGCTATCGAGGGAACAGAGTTCGAAGGCCTTAAGGGTTGTTTAGAGGGACCAACTGGTCTTGCAATCTGCAAGGATGACGCTACAGCGGCTGCAAGAGTTCTTGCAGACTTCGCAAAGAATGCCCCAGCTCTTGAGCTTAAGGGCGGCGTTGTAGAAGGTACATTCTACGATGCAGAAGGAATCCAGGTTATTGCAAAGATCCCTTCAAGAGACGCGCTTATTTCCAAGTTCCTTGGAAGTATCCAGTCACCTATCGCAAACTTCGCTCGTGTTATCAAGCAGATCGCAGAGCAGAAGGAGGCTTAATATTAAGCCTGATAGAACATCTGATGTATATATCGGCACTGCCGGGATCATATGCTGTCAGATATTCAACTGTCTATATCATGGACAAATGGTATCCGCATGATACGAGAATGATGTGCGGATGCATTACAAAATAACAAATTATATTATATGGAGGAAAAACATAATGACAACTCAGGAAATTATTGAAGTAATCAAAGGTTTATCAGTATTAGAGTTAAACGACTTAGTTAAGGCTTGTGAAGAGGAGTTCGGCGTATCAGCAGCAGCAGGTGTTGTAGTTGCAGCAGCAGGTGCAGACGGTGCAGCAGCAGCCGAGGAGAAGGATTCATTCAACGTAGAGCTTACAGAGGTTGGTCCTAACAAGGTTAAGGTTATCAAGGTTGTTCGTGAGCTTACAGGCTTAGGTCTTAAGGAAGCTAAGGACGCTGTAGATGGTGCTCCAAAGGTAATCAAGGAGGACGCTACTAAGGAAGAGGCTGAGGAAGCTAAGACAAAGCTCGAGGCTGAGGGCGCTAAGGTTACATTAAAGTAATTTGATCCTTATTTTATTATCAGACTTTATTCGGCCTGGCGGAGATGGATCTCATCCCGCCGGGCCGGTTTTTCTATACATCTTTTCTCAATTAATAAAAAAATCTAAAAAATTTCCAAAATATAGTTGACAAATATTGCATTTGCTGTTAGGATAGTAAACTGTCACTATTATGGCTTCGTGTGCATACACATCATAATATGGTGATAAATGGCTTTAAAACACTTATTTAAACTAAGGTTTGTCTTAAAAAGCATAAAAATAAATTCCAAGGGGTGAATGTGTCGATGGAAAAGAACAGAATTAGTCCTGTCAAGTCTGGAAAAGGCTACAGAATGAGCTACGCTAAGCAGAAGGACGTCCTGGAGATGCCTAACTTCATAGAGGTTCAGAAGAATTCATACAACTGGTTCTTAACTGACGGTCTGAAGGAAGCATTCAGGGATATTTCTCCTATCACTGATTACTCTGGACAGTATAGTCTTGAGTTCGTAGATTTTCAGTTCTGTAAAGATGACTTGAAGTACAGTATCGAGGAATGCAAGGAGAGAGATGCAACATATGCGGCGCCTCTCAGAGTCAAGGTCAGACTCAGAGTCGGAGATGCTAAGGAGATGTCAGATCATGAGATATTCATGGGTGATCTTCCTCTTATGACAGAGACAGGAACATTCGTTATCAATGGTGCAGAGCGAGTTATAGTAAGCCAGTTAGTGCGTTCACCTGGTATTTACTATGATATAACACATGATAAGGTTGGTAAGAAGCTGTATGCATGTACAGTAATTCCTAACAGAGGTGCATGGCTGGAGTATGAGACAGATTCCAACGATGTATTCTATGTTCGTGTGGATAGAACCAGAAAGGTACCTGTGACTGTTCTTATCCGTGCACTTGGTCTTGGAACAGATCAGGAGATCATAGATTTATTTGGCGAGGAGCCAAAGATCATGGAGAGTCTTAACAAGGATCCTGCGAAGTCATATGCAGAGGGCGTGGTAGAGCTTTACAAGAAGATCAGACCAGACGAGCCTTCAGTAGTTGAGAATGCAGAGAGCCTTATTAATGCTATGTTCTTTGATGCGAGAAGATACGATCTTGCAAAGGTTGGACGTTACAAGTTCAACAAGAAGCTTGCTCTCAAGGCTCGTATAGCAGGACATGTCCTTGCTGAGGATGCTATCGATCCTAGCACAGGAGAGGTTATCGCTGAAGCTGGAACAACAGTATCAGAGGAGCTTGCAGACACAATTCAGGATGCAGCAGTTCCTTATGTTATGATCCAGACAGAGGAGAGAAACGTTAAGGTTCTTTCTAATATGATGGTCAACATTGCCAACTATGTGGATTTTGATCCTGCTGAGCTTGGCATTGTGGAGAGAGTATATTATCCGGTTCTCGAGGGACTCCTCGAGGAGTATGGCGATGATACAGAGAAGCTCAAGGCTGCCATAGAGAGAGACATGTCAGACCTCGTACCAAAGCATATTACAAAGGAAGACATATTTGCTTCCATAAATTACAACATTCACCTCGAGTATGGCATTGGTAATGACGATGACATCGACCATCTGGGCAACAGACGTATCAGAGCGGTTGGAGAGCTTCTTCAGAACCAGTATAGAATCGGTCTTTCAAGACTTGAGAGAGTTGTAAGAGAGAGAATGACAACACAGGATGCTGAGTCTATCACACCTCAGTCCCTTATCAATATCAAGCCTGTAACGGCTGCTGTTAAGGAGTTCTTCGGAAGTTCACAGTTGTCACAGTTTATGGATCAGAATAACCCTCTGTCAGAGCTGACTCATAAGAGAAGACTTTCAGCCCTTGGCCCTGGTGGACTTTCACGAGACAGAGCCGGATTCGAGGTCCGAGATGTACACTATACACACTACGGTAGAATGTGTCCTATCGAGACACCTGAGGGTCCTAACATCGGACTTATCAACTCACTGGCTACATATGCGCGTATCAACGAGTATGGTTTCGTTGAGGCTCCATATAGAAAGCTTGATAAGACAGATCCTTCTAACCCTGTTGTTACAGATGAGGTTGTTTACCTTACAGCAGACGAGGAGGACAGATACAGAGTAGTACAGGCTAATGAGCCTATAGATGAGAATGGACACTTTGTCAAGAACAATGTATCAGGAAGATTCAGAGCTGATACAACCGAGTTCCCTAAGTCAAAGGTTGATCTCATGGATGTATCACCTAAGATGGTATTCTCAGTTGCTACATCGATGATCCCATTCCTTCAGAACGATGATGCTAACCGTGCCCTCATGGGATCAAACATGCAGCGTCAGGCGGTTCCTCTTATGATGACAGAGTCAGCAGTGGTTGGAACAGGTATGGAGGCAAAGGCCGCTGTAGATTCAGGTGTTTGCGTTGTTGCCAAGAGAGACGGTGTTGTAGAATATTCAAACAGCACAGAGGTCTGTGTAAGAGCAGATGAGGATGGAACAAAGGATGTATATCACATCATCAAGTTTGCACGAAGCAACCAGGGTAACTGTATGAACCAGAGACCTATCGTGTTCAAGGGTGACCACGTAAAGGCTGGAGAGGTTATCGCAGATGGCCCTTCAACATCTGGCGGAGAGATCGCACTTGGTAAGAACCCACTGATCGGTTTCATGACATGGGAAGGTTACAACTACGAGGATGCGGTTCTTCTCAGCGAGAGACTTGTACAGGATGATGTATACACATCAATTCATATAGAGAAATACGAGTGTGAGGCTCGTGATACCAAGCTTGGTAAGGAGGAGATCACAAGAGATCTTGCAGGTCTGTCAAATGATGTCCTCAAGGATCTTGATGAGAATGGTATCATCAGAATCGGCGCAGAGGTTCGTGCCGGTGATATCCTCGTTGGAAAGGTTACTCCAAAGGGAGAGACTGAGCTGACAGCAGAGGAGAGACTTCTTCGTGCCATCTTCGGTGAGAAGGCAAGAGAGGTAAGAGATACATCACTGAAGGTTCCACACGGAGCATTCGGTATTGTTATAGATGCAAAGGTATTTACACGTGCTGATGGAGACGATCTTCCGGCAGGCGTAGACAAGAAGGTCAGAGTATATATAGCACAGAAGAGAAAGATCCAGGTCGGAGATAAGATGGCTGGTCGTCATGGTAACAAGGGTGTAGTTTCACGAGTGCTCCCTGTTGAGGATATGCCATTCCTTCCAAACGGACGTCCTCTTGATATCGTGCTTAACCCACTGGGCGTTCCTTCACGAATGAACATCGGACAGGTCCTCGAGATCCATCTCGGACTTGCTTCACAGGTTCTTGGATTCAAGGTATCCACTCCTGTATTCAATGGTGCTACAGAGTTTGACATCATGGATACACTGGAGATGGCCAATGACTATGCAAATGGTACATGGGAAGACTTCGAGGCTAAGTACAAGGATACAGTAAAGCCTGAGGTTATGGATTACCTCTACACGAACAGAGACCACAGAGCAGAGTGGAAGGGCGTGCCTATCAACAGAACAGGTAAGGTTCAGCTCCGTGATGGTAGAACAGGTGAGAACTTTGATGCCCCTGTAACTATCGGTTACATGCATTACCTCAAGCTGCACCATCTGGTTGATGATAAGATCCATGCTCGTTCAACCGGTCCGTACTCACTGGTAACACAGCAGCCACTGGGTGGTAAAGCTCAGTTTGGTGGACAGCGTTTCGGAGAGATGGAGGTTTGGGCTCTTGAGGCTTATGGTGCTTCATACACACTGCAGGAGATTCTGACAGTTAAGTCTGATGATGTTGTAGGACGTGTTAAGACATATGAGGCTATTATCAAGGGCGACAATATACCAGCACCTGGTGTGCCTGAGTCATTCAAGGTACTTCTCAAGGAGTTCCAGGCTCTCGGACTTGATGTAAGAGTCGTAAGAGAGGAAGAGGACGAGGAAGGCAACAAGAAGATGGTTGAAGTTGATCTCAGCGAGACCATGGAAGCTTATGATTACAACACAAGTATCAAGAGACTTCTCAGCGACAGATCATCAGACAGAGACGATGATATGGATGAGAGCGATGCACCTGAGGTGTTCAGAGGCGATGACGCAGATGAGCTTCAGGCAAGCGGATTCTCAGAGGTTGATGAGAACGGCGATATAAGTGATATGGAAGACCTCGGCGATTCAGATTATATGGATAATAATGAGGAAGAATAAGAAAGGAGCTTTGTAAGATGCCAGAATACAATGTAGACAATGCAGAACAGGAAAAGTCATTGAACTTTGACGCAATAAAAATCGGACTTGCATCTCCTGAAAAGATAAGAGAATGGTCACATGGTGAGGTAAAGCGCCCTGAGACTATCAACTATAGAACACTTAAGCCTGAGAAGGACGGTCTGTTCTGTGAGAGAATATTTGGACCACAGAAGGACTGGGAGTGTAATTGTGGTAAGTACAAGAAGATCAGATTCAAGGGAATCGTGTGTGATAAGTGTGGAGTTGAGGTAACAAAGTCCAACGTTCGTAGAGAGCGTATGGGACATATTGAGCTCGCTGCTCCTGTATCACATATATGGTACTTCAAGGGAATCCCTAGCCGTATGGGACTGATCCTTGATATATCACCAAGAGTGCTTGAGAAGGTACTGTACTTCTCGTCATATATAGTAACAGATCCAAAGGATACTCCGCTTGCTTACAAGCAGATCCTCAATGAGCAGGAGTTCAGAGAGGCAGAGAAGGAGTATGGTTACGGTTCATTCGTTGCAGAGATGGGCGCAGAGGCTATACAGAAGCTTCTCAAGGCAATAGACCTTGATGCCGAGAGCGCAGAGCTTAAGAAAGAGCTTGAGACATGCAGCGGCCAGAAGCGTACAAGGATCATCAAGAGACTTGAGGTAATGGAGGCATTCAGAACATCAGAGAACAGACCTGAGTGGATGATCATGAATGTAATACCTGTTATCCCACCAGATATCAGACCTATGGTACAGCTTGAAGGTGGAAGATTTGCAACATCAGACCTCAACGATCTGTACAGAAGAATCATCAACAGAAATAATCGTCTCCGCAGACTCCTTGATCTCGGTGCTCCTGAGATCATCGTGAGAAATGAGAAGAGAATGCTTCAGGAGGCAGTTGATGCACTTATAGATAACGGTAGACGTGGACGTGCGGTAACAGGCCCTGGTAACAGAGCACTGAAGTCACTTTCAGAGATGCTGAAAGGTAAGCAGGGACGTTTCCGTCAGAACCTTCTTGGTAAGCGAGTTGACTACTCGGGACGTTCAGTTATCGTAGTTGGACCAGAGCTTAAGATTTACCAGTGCGGTCTCCCTAAGGAGATGGCTATCGAGCTGTTCAAGCCATTTGTTATGAAGGAGCTTACAGCTACAGGTAAGGCAAACAATATCAAGCAGGCAAAGAAGATGGTAGAGAAGCTTGAGCCACAGGTTTGGGACATTCTTGAGGATGTCATCAAGGAGCATCCGGTTATGCTTAACCGTGCCCCTACACTTCACAGACTTGGAATCCAGGCATTTGAGCCAGTGCTTGTAGGCGGTAAGGCTATAAAGCTTCACCCACTCGTATGTACAGCCTTCAATGCCGATTTCGATGGAGATCAGATGGCTGTCCATCTTCCACTTACAGTAGAGGCACAGGCTGAGTGTAGATTCCTTCTGCTTTCACCTAACAACCTGCTGAAGCCATCAGATGGTGCGCCTGTTGCCGTTCCTTCACAGGATATGGTACTTGGTATCTACTATCTGACAATGGAAAAGGAAGGCGAGATCGGAGAGGGAAGATATTTTAAGTCCAAGAATGAGGCAATACTTGCATATGAGAATGGTGGAATTACACTTCACACCAAGATCCATGTAAGAAGAACCGGTGAGTTCGAGGGCGAGGAAGTTACAGGTGTTATCGATACAACACTTGGAAAGCTTCTCTTCAATGAGATCATTCCACAGGATCTCGGATATGTAGACAGAACTGTTCGTGAGAACGCTCTGAAGCTTGAGATAGATTTCCATGTAGGAAAGAAGCAGCTCAAGCCAATCCTTGACAAGTGTATCAATACACACGGTGCAACAAAGACTGCAGAGGTTCTTGATGATGTCAAGGCAATAGGATATAAGTATTCAACAAGAAGCGCTATATCAGTATCTATTTCAGATATGAAGGTGCCTGATGAGAAGAAGGATATCCTTGAGGATGCACAGAAGCTCGTTGACCAAATCACCAAGAAGTTCAGACGTGGTCTTGTATCAGACGAGGAGAGATATCAGGCAGTAGTTAAGATCTGGGAGAAGGCAGATAAGCATCTGCAGGATCTCCTGTTCGCAGGTCTTGATAAATATAACAATATATTCATGATGGCTGATTCTGGAGCCCGTGGTTCTAATCAGCAGATCAAGCAGCTTGCAGGTATGCGAGGACTGATGGCAGATACAACAGGTAAGACCATTGAGCTCCCAATCAAGTCTAACTTCCGAGAGGGACTTGACGTTCTGGAGTATTTCATTTCAGCGCATGGTGCTCGTAAGGGTCTGTCAGATACAGCTCTTCGTACAGCCGATTCAGGATACCTGACAAGACGACTTGTAGATGTATCACAGGATCTTATAATCAGAGAGCCTGATTGTAGTATAGGAAGAGATTCAATTCCGGGTATGGTCATTGAGGCCTTCAGAGAGGGCAAGGAAATGATCGAGGAGTTTCAGGAGAGAATCACAGGACGTTACCTTGCAGAGTCTGTATATGATGCAGAGGGCAACATGCTTGTCAAGATAAATCATATGGTAACTCCTAAGAGAGCTGAGCTCATTGTTAAGAAGGGTGTCGATGCCAACGGCGTTCCATTCACCGTTAAGGATGACGATGGAAACGAAGTTGTAAGATCAGATGCAAAGCTTAAGATCAGAACAGTCCTCACATGTAAGTCACACCTCGGTGTGTGTGCAAAGTGCTACGGTGCGAACATGGCAACAGGAATGCCTGTACAGGTTGGTGAGTCAGTTGGAATTATCGCTGCACAGTCAATCGGTGAGCCTGGTACACAGCTTACAATGAGAACATTCCATACAGGTGGTGTTGCCGGTGGCGATATCACACAGGGTCTTCCAAGAGTTGAGGAGCTTTTCGAGGCCAGAAAGCCAAAGGGACTTGCGATCATTGCAGAGTTTGGCGGAAAGGTACAGCTCCGTGACAACAAGAAGAAGAGAGAGGTTGTCATAACAAACGATGAGACAGGTGAGTCAAAGGCATATCTTATTCCTTATGGTTCACGTATCAGAGTTCTTGATGATCAGGTACTTGAGGCTGGTGATGAGCTTACAGAGGGATCAGTTAATCCACATGATATCCTTAAGATAAAGGGTGTTCGTGCAGTTCAGGATTACATGCTCCGTGAGGTTCAGAAGGTTTACAGACTTCAGGGTGTTGATATCAATGATAAGCACATTGAGATCATCGTAAGACAGATGCTTAAGAAGATCATAATTGATGAGCCGGGAGATTCAGATTATCTTCCAGGAACACAGGCAGATCTGCTTGAGTTTGAAGATACAAATGAGAAGCTTATCGCAGAGGGCAAGGAGCCTGCAACTGGAACACAGATAATGCTTGGTATAACAAAGGCATCACTTGCAACTGATTCATTTATGTCGGCTGCATCATTCCAGGAGACAACAAAGGTTCTTACAGATGCTGCGATCAAGAGTAAGGTTGATCCACTTATCGGACTTAAGGAAAACGTTATCATCGGAAAGCTTATACCTGCTGGTACAGGAATGAAGAGATATCGTTCAGTAAAGCTTGACACTGATATGGAAGAGCTTAACTTCTTTGATGAAGATGAGGATACAGATGATTACGAAGAGTTAGAGAATGTAAATTCAGAGGAGATCGTATTTGAGACCCTCGATACAGCCGGAGATGCTGACGAAGAGTAATCACTCATTTGCTTGGATGTATATAAAAAAGTAGTGGCTGCGAAGCTGCTCGACATGAAGGATATAAGGGGAATCCGGGATATGTCAATTTCTCATAAAGGTATTCAGATATACCTGTGAGAAATAGGATATGCCGGATTTCTTTTTGGAAATATTTAGTAAGAAAGAAATGGAATAATATGGCTGCTGTAAAGAAAATCAATAAAGAAGGTATATTAGAAGCGGCGTATAACCTTGCCAGAAGAGAAGGAATTGCCGCAATAACAGCAAGAAAACTGGCAAAAGAGATTTCCTGTTCAACACAACCAATATATGAGAATTTTGTTGATATGGGAGCTGTTATAGAGATTACAACAGAGCGTATAAATGAGGTTTACGGTTCCCTGAAGACAAGTCTGTGTAAGAAAGAGAATGCGGATTATGTCAGCCAGACCACTATTGTCTGTGAGTTTGCAGACAGTGAGAGGGTGTTGTTCAGACAGCTCGTTGCAGACAATGACTCGGGACATGGACTGTTTAAGGATACCAGGACAGAGAAGATGTTAGTTGAGACACTTCACTGTGATGAGATTGTTGCAGATCAGATAAATGAGGAAATGCACAAATATATAATGGGACAGGCGTTTCTTGTAAATGAAGGTTATACAGAATTTGATCAAGCCAGACTGGCAATGGAAACAGAGAGAGTCTTTGAGTTCGTTAAGAAAATATTTGTCAAATAAATGCTTGACAGAGAAAATACTCGACTATATAATGATAAAGCATGCGTAAAAACATGCTTTATCATTTTTAATTTATATACAGGAGGTGAAAACATGCCAACATTTAACCAGTTAGTTAGAAAAGGAAGACAGACAGTAGAGAAGAAGTCAACTGCACCAGCTCTTCAGAGAAGTTTCAACTCACTCAAGAAGAAGCCAGTAGAGACAAGCTCACCACAGAAGAGAGGAGTTTGTACAGCAGTTAAGACAGCTACTCCTAAGAAGCCTAACTCAGCTCTTAGAAAGATCGCCAGAGTACGTCTTTCAAACGGAATCGAAGTAACAAGTTATATCCCAGGTGAGGGTCACAACCTTCAGGAGCATAGCGTTGTACTTATCCGTGGTGGAAGAGTAAAGGACTTACCTGGTACAAGATACCATATCATCAGAGGTACTCTTGATACAGCAGGTGTAGCAAAGAGACGTCAGGCTCGTTCAAAGTATGGTGCAAAGCGTCCTAAGGATGCAAAATAAAACATGCTAGAACACAATTCTAATTTGTGCTGGTAAGGTCATGTTTTTATATAGATAATAATTCAGATAGAAACAATTAAGACAGATAACAGCACGAACACATTCCATAATTATATAGAGAATGTGAGTACCGAAGATTTAATAAATAATTAAGGAGGGAAGAACCGTGCCACGTAAAGGACATATCGCAAAGAGAGACGTATTAGCGGATCCAATTTACAACAATAAGGTCGTTACAAAGCTTATCAACAACATTATGTTAGATGGTAAGAAGGGTGTAGCACAGAAGATCGTCTACGGTGCATTTGATCGTATCGCAGAAGAGACTGGTAAGCCTGCATTAGAGGTATTCGAAGAGGCTATGAACAACATCATGCCACTCCTCGAGGTTAAGGCTAGACGTATCGGTGGTGCAACATACCAGGTACCTATCGATGTAAGACCTGACAGAAGACAGGCTCTCGGACTTCGTTGGTTAACAGCTTTCTCACGTGCAAGAAGTGAGAAGACTATGGAAGAGAGACTTGCGAAGGAGATCATGGATGCAGCTAACAACACAGGTGCATCTGTAAAGAGAAAAGAAGACATGCACAAGATGGCAGAGGCAAACAAGGCATTCGCTCACTACAGATTCTAGTTATCTGTGTGAGCATGCATTTGCATGCATGCTTATGTGTATATGGGACACAATAGATGTGTTACGAAAATTAGCAAAAGGAGGACAATCCGTTGGCTGGAAGAGAATATCCATTGGACAGAACAAGAAACATTGGTATTATGGCTCATATCGATGCAGGTAAGACAACTCTTACAGAGCGTATCTTATACTATACTGGTGTTAACTATAAGATTGGTGATACTCATGACGGTACAGCTACCATGGACTGGATGGAGCAGGAGCAGGAGAGAGGTATAACAATTACTTCAGCTGCTACAACATGTCACTGGACACTTGAGGATCATCACAAACCAAAGGCTGGCGCGTTAGAGCACAGAATCAACATCATCGATACTCCGGGACACGTTGACTTCACTGTTGAGGTTGAGCGTTCACTTCGTGTACTTGACGGAGCTGTAGGTGTATTCGATGCTAAGGCTGGTGTAGAGCCTCAGTCAGAGAACGTATGGCGTCAGGCTGACACATACAATGTACCTCGTATGGCATTCATCAACAAGATGGATAAAATGGGTGCAGACTTTTTCTACTCAGTTCAGACAATCATTGATCGTCTGGGCAAGAATGCAATTCCAGTACAGATCCCTATCGGAAAAGAGTCAGACTTCATCGGTCTGATCGATCTGTTCGAGATGGAAGCATACTACTACAAAGATGATAAGGGCGAGGACATCGAGATCACAACTATCCCTGATGACCTTAAAGAGCTTGCAGACAAGTGGCATGAGAACCTTGTCGAGAAGATCTGCGAGTTAGATGACGACTTAATGATGATGTACCTTGAGGGCGAGGAGCCATCAATCGATGAGATGAAGAAGGTTCTTCGTAGAGCAACTATCGCATGTGAGGCAGTTCCTGTATTCCTTGGTTCAGCTTACAAGAACAAGGGTGTTCAGAAGATGCTTGACGGTGTTATCGAGTACATGCCAGCACCAACAGATATCCCTGATATCACAGGCGTTGATCCAGACGGTAACGAGGTTGTTCGTCATTCATCAGATGATGAGCCATTCTCAGCTCTTGCATTCAAGATCATGACAGATCCATTCGTTGGAAAGCTTGCATTCTTCAGAGTTTACTCAGGTACACTGAACTCAGGTTCATATGTACTGAATGCAACAAAGGATAAGAAGGAGCGTGTAGGACGTATCGTACAGATGCATGCCAACGCTCGTAAAGAGATTGATAAGGTTTACTCAGGAGATATCGCAGCTGCTGTAGGTTTCAAGCTTACAACTACAGGTGACACAATCTGTGATGAGCAGCATCCAGTTATCCTTGAGTCAATGGAATTCCCAGAGCCAGTTATTGAGCTTGCTATCGAGCCTAAGACCAAGAATGATCAGGGTAAGATGGGTGAGGCACTCGCAAAGCTTGCTGAGGAGGATCCTACATTCAAGGCTCATACAGACAAAGAGACAGGACAGACAATCATTGCCGGAATGGGTGAGCTTCACCTTGAGGTTATCGTTGATCGTCTTCTCCGTGAGTTCAAGGTTGAGGCAAACGTTGGTGCACCTCAGGTTGCTTACAAGGAGACATTCACAAAGCCAGTTGATATCGACAGCAAGTATGCTAAGCAGTCAGGTGGTCGTGGACAGTACGGTCATTGTAAGGTTAAGTTCGAGCCTATGGATCCTAACGGTGAGGAGACATTCAAGTTCGAGTCAACAGTTGTCGGTGGTGCTATTCCTAAGGAGTACATCCCAGCAGTTGGAGAGGGTATCGAAGAGGCAGCTAAGGCTGGTATCCTTGGCGGCTACCCAGTACTTGGTGTTTATGCTAACGTATACGATGGATCATACCATGAGGTCGATTCATCAGAGATGGCATTCCACATCGCTGGTTCTATGGCATTCAAGGAGGCTATGGCTAAGGCTGACCCAGTTCTTCTTGAGCCTATCATGAAGGTTGAGGTTACAATGCCTGAGGAGTACCTCGGTGATGTAATCGGAAGCTTAAATGCTAAGAGAGGCCAGATCGAGGGTATGGATGATATCGGCGGTGGTAAGATCGTCAGAGCATTCGTTCCACTTGCAGAGATGTTCGGATACTCAACAGAGCTTCGTTCATCAACACAGGGTCGTGGTAACTACTCAATGTTCTTTGAGAAGTACGCTCAGTGTCCAAAGAGCATTCAGGAGAAGGTTATCGCAGAGCATTCTAAGTAAGATATTTGACGAAAGACATTTTCCTGGTCTTTCAGGTCATATAAATAAAAAATTATATATGCTGGCAGGTTAAAGATTACATATCGTTAGCCTGCTGGTATAAAGAGATAAAAAATGGTTGAAAATCTCTAGTATTTTCTATATAATGATTTTTAGCCGAGTAACCCGCGTGGGGTATAATTTTTAAGGAGGATTTTATATCATGGCAAAGGAAAAGTTTAATAGAAGTAAGCCACATTGTAACATCGGTACAATCGGACACGTAGATCACGGTAAGACTACTCTTACAGCTGCTATCACAAAGGTTCTTTCAGAGAGAGTTGCTGGTAACACAGCTACAGATTTCGAGAACATTGATAAGGCTCCAGAGGAGAGAGAAAGAGGTATCACTATCTCTACAGCTCACGTTGAGTACGAGACAGAGAAGAGACATTACGCACACGTTGACTGTCCAGGACATGCTGATTACGTTAAGAACATGATCACTGGTGCAGCTCAGATGGATGGTGCTATCCTTGTTGTTGCTGCTACTGATGGTGTTATGGCTCAGACAAAGGAGCATATCCTTCTTTCACGTCAGGTTGGTGTTCCTTACATCGTTGTATTCCTTAACAAGTGTGATATGGTAGACGATGAGGAGCTTATCGAGCTCGTTGAGATGGAAGTTACAGAGCAGCTTGAGGAGTACGGATTCAATGATTGTCCTATCGTTAAGGGTTCAGCTCTTAAGGCTCTTGAGGATCCAATGGGACCTTGGGGAGACAAGATCATGGAGCTTATGGATACAATTGATTCATATATTCCAGATCCACAGAGAGATACAGATAAGCCATTCATCATGCCTGTAGAGGACGTATTCACAATCACAGGTCGTGGTACAGTTGCTACTGGTAGAGTAGAGGCTGGTGTAATTCACCTCAATGATGAAGTTGAGATCGTTGGTATCAAGCCAGAGATCCAGAAGACAACAGTAACAGGTATCGAGATGTTCAGAAAGCTCCTTGACGAAGGTCAGGCTGGTGATAACATCGGTGCCCTTCTTCGTGGTATCAAGAGAGAGGATATCGTAAGAGGACAGGTTCTTTGTAAGCCAGGTTCAATTACATGTCATACAAAGTTCACAGCACAGGTTTACGTTCTGACAAAGGACGAGGGTGGTCGTCATACACCATTCTTCAACAACTATCGTCCACAGTTCTACTTCAGAACAACAGACGTTACAGGTGTATGTAACCTTCCAGCTGGTACAGAGATGTGCATGCCTGGTGATAACGTAGAGATGACAATCGAGCTCATCCACCCAATCGCTATGAGCCAGGGTCTTACATTCGCTATCCGTGAGGGTGGACGTACTGTAGGATCAGGACGTGTTGCTACAATCATCGAGTAATCACTGACTAATATATATTGAGTACCGCAAGGTACATTGTGTCCAAACGTAAGATACCCCGGAACCGTAAGGTTTCCGGGGTTTTTCTGTACTCTAAGAAAAGAATTATTCGTAAATTTATCAGGTTAGTAATAGTGAAACATTTATCAGCAAGATGAAATACAGATAAATTTATAATTAAAAAATAAGACCAGCGGTGCCAAAACGGTGCCAAAAAGAAACTCCTGCGAATGTTTGCTATTCACAGGAGTATTTTTTTACCAGCCTTTGATCTGTTTGATTTGTTCAGCACGTTCTGGATCACGATGATATTGTAATTTCAGACGGATAGTTTCCACAACTTCCTGTCTGGATTCATCATCAAGCTGATAGAACGATGTAAGCAGATTATCTACATCAGGCATACTGTTCTTACCGAAAAGGTACATCAGCGGATACATAGAATTTTTTAAGTAAGTCTTTACACGACTTGCGTCTAATGCTCCGTTCAAACCGTCTGGAAGTGTAGGATAAATCTCTTCTTCCTTAATTGTGCCAGAAAATGGACTGGCAGAACATATCTCATTCACATCAATTTGCAATTCATTCGCAAGTCTTAATGCAAAATCAAATCGAATATTGGAATCTTTTTGAATAATTGAATATAAGGTTGTAGCACTGATTCCGGTTGCCTTTGCAATTTTGCGGACATTTGTGCCTTTTTCATCAAGATATTTCTTTAAATTTTTACCGTCACCCATAGAATCCTCCTTTTTCATATATTAGAAAATTACGAAAAACATAAATCTATAAAATATCATAACACAGACGTGGAATAAAATAAAGAAAAAATAGTGTACGAAGTTCGTAAAAATGTGTTTACGAAATATTGACAACGATAGAAATACATGATATTATCAATTTACGAAAATCGTACAGATATAGAAATACAGTAAACGTATTCTATATCTGGAGAGGAAAGGAGGAGGCAATATGGCAAGTTACAATTATATGATGAGTGCTGATGAAGTGGCACAGGAATTAAACTGCTCAAAATCTCATGCCTATAAACTGGTGAAAGCTATGAATAAAGAATTATCTGCACAGGGATATATTACGATGGCTGGAAGAATACCAAAGGCGTTTTGGGCAAAAAAGATGTATGGCTATGAAATAGCAGAAAATTAGGGAGGATCAATATGGCTTACAGAGAAAAAGACACAAAAAAATGGACAGCCCAGTGGTTTGAGACAAATGTCATGGGTGAGAAGAAAAAACGCAGAAAGCGTGGATTTGAAACAAAGCGAGAAGCATTGGAGTTTGAACGAAGCAAAAAGTTGAGCAATGAGCGAAGTATGGATATGAAGCTGAGCGATTTTATTGAGATTTATTTTTCAGACAAACAAAATGATCTGAAAGATCGAACAATCAAAAATAAAAGATATATGATGCAACAGCATATCGTTCCATACTTCGGAAATCAGATGATGAGTGAAATCAAGGCTTCACAGATTATTCAGTGGCAGAATGAAATTCAGAAAAAAGGCTATTCAGATTCTTATCTGAGAATGATTCAGAATCAGTTGACCAGTCTGTTTACACATGCAGCTAAAATCTATGACTTGCCGGTTAATCCATGCAAGAAAGTGAAACGAATGGGAAATTCAGATTCAAGAAGTTTGAACTTCTGGACACTGGACGAGTACAAACAGTTTATACAGACAATGGAGCCGGGAACAAGATATTATCTTATGTTTGAGATGCTGTTCTGGACTGGATGCAGGATCGGGGAGCTGCTTGCGATTACAAAAGCTGATATCAATTTTGAAAAGAATCAGCTTAGTATCAATAAGACTTATTACCGGACAGGAATGCAGGATATTATCACAGAACCGAAAACAAAACAGTCCTTTCGGACAATCGAAATTCCGGAATTTCTGAAAGAGGAAATTAAGGAATTTGTAGATGGTCATTACGGAATGCCGGATACAGAAAGATTATTTCCGGTTGTTCAGGAAGCGGTACAGCATAAGATGAAACGGCAGATTGAGCTGGCAGGAGTGAAGAAAATTCGAGTGCATGATATCAGGCACAGCCATGTGGCTTATCTTATTGAGAAAGGTGTGGAACCGTTATTGATTCGGGACAGATTAGGTCATAAAGATATTCGTATCACATTGAACACTTATGGACATCTTTATCCAAATCAGCAGAGAAAGATTGCAAATCTTCTGGATAATGAAAATGGAAATGCTGTTACCGGATTGGGAGAAGAAAGAGATGAATGTTGAAAAGGCAAAAGAAAAAGCCCAGATAAATAATCTGAGCAAGTTCTCTGATAATCAGATTCACTGATATACCATCTTGGCAGATTCAGTATATCACGAATCGGGAAATACGACAATTCCCGAATATCTGTTCATCAGAGACTTGCCCGGAAGGGCAGGAGGAGATGATGGAATGAATATGAATGAAAAAAATAAAATTGAGAATTGTAGAATAGAACCAAAACTGAAACTGATCAATATGGATTCAGTAGAGGTGGAACAGGTAGAATGGCTGCTTTATCCGTTTATTCCTTATGGAAAAGTGACCATTATACAGGGAGATCCAGGAGAAGGCAAGACAACGATGGTACTTCAGATTATTGCAAAACTGACCAGAGGAGAGCCGATTCTTCCTGTTACTGATAAAACGAAAACAAAAGAAAAACGAAGTGATGAAGTCGATAGTGAGAATGAAGATTTAGATGCTGAAGATAATATGCAGGAACAGTCTTCTGTGTCACCTGTAAATGTAATCTATCAGACAGCAGAAGATGGACTTGGAGATACTATCAAACCCAGATTACTTGCTGCAGGTGCAGATTGTTCAAAGGTGCTGGTGATTGATGACAGTGACCAGCCACTGACAATGGCAGATGTCAGATTGGAAGAAGCAATCGTGCAGACAAAAGCAAAAATGGTTGTTCTTGATCCGATACAGGGCTTTCTGGGAGCGGACGTAGATATGCACAGGGCAAATGAGATCAGACCACTGATGAAGCGTATCGCAGTGCTGTCAGAAAAATATCACTGTGCAGTTATTTTAATCGGTCATATGAACAAAAACAGCAACGGCAAATCTTCTTATCGAGGACTTGGCTCCATTGATTTTCAGGCTGCTGCAAGAAGTGTTCTGATTGTCGGGCGAGTGAAAGATGAACCGGAAGTAAGAGTGGTATGTCATACGAAGAGTTCTCTTGCACCGGAAGGAACGTCCATTGCATTCAGACTGGATAAGAATAATGGGTTTGAATGGATTGGAGAATATGATATCAGTGCCGATGAACTTCTTAATGGAGACGGAAGAGGACAGAAAAGTCGGAAAGCAAAAGAATTTCTCCTTGAGATACTGGCAAATGGAGGAATGACTCAGAAGAAAATTGCAGAAGAAGCAGAAGCCAGAGGAATCAAAAGTAAAACGCTATGGAACGCCAAACGGGAACTTGAAATTGATTCCGTAAAACGTGGAAAGCAATGGTATTGGATGTTGCCAGAATAAAAATGGAAGATGGCAAGATTACCATTTCTTAAGAAGAGGGGATCTTGCTACCTTGAAAGGAGAATAGATGCAAAATAAAAGTGTACAGATTCCATACGAGTTATTCTTTCAGCTCTTGCAATATTTTTTGATGGATAACTACGATGGTGAAGAAATAATACGGTTGGGATTGGAGAAAAAACTGGATGCAATGGTGAATCGTGAAGTATACAGCAAATCCAAAACAGCACCAACGGAAGAAGAAAGAGAAAAGTTCCGGAAGGAATATCTGGACAGACGGGGAATACCGGAGAACTTTCGATGGTAAAGGTTCTTTCTGAACACTTTATTACAGGAGCGTGTCACGCACCTGTAGATAGCAGACAAGGAGAATGTTGGTAAGGTGTAGTCGGGAGTTGACTGGCGTAGAAGAGAATTTTCAAAAGGGAGCCCTGATTCAGGGCGCCCCTGCGGAAACGGTAGATGAAAGGAGATTGGCACAATGAGAGAAGGAAGATTAGGATATAACAGTTATAACAAAAGATATGGATTATTATCATCAGATCTATGGATTGATACAGGATTTCACTGTGGAGAATGCCTGGAAGTGTTGCTTGATGATGAATGGGTTCAGACCAGAATGGAAATGAATCCTGCAAGAGAATGGTATCTTGTAGGGACACCGTATTGTGGTGATTTGGAATATATTCGGGCAAGGATACCGGAGTAAAGGTCTCTGTACCCCCGGAGGGCGCAAGGGTACTTTTGATGGACGGTACGGCTGTCGAAAGTGCTTTTGCGTTACTTTTGACAAAAGTAACAAAACCGCCGTATCCGGCGAATATTTCTTTTTATACTATAGCTGGCAAAGATACAAATTTATGTGCCATGTCTGGCACTGGTTTTAGAAAGCGGGGTGAGGAATATGACGATGAAACGAACAATCAGTGGTATGATCGGGACAGGGTCTCTGGCTCATAACAGACGAGATTTTATAGCAGAAAATGTTGATCCAGACAGAGTGCAATTAAATATTTGTTACCGGAATGAGAATCTGAAAGAAGTCTATAAAGAGCTGTTTGATGAAGCTGTAGAACGGTATAATGTCGGGAAAAGAAAAGATCGGCAGATTACAAATTATTATGAAAAGATTCGCCAAGGAAAACAGGAAAAGTTGTTCCATGAAGTGATTTTCCAGATTGGAAACCGAGAAGATATGGCTGTTGGAACAGAAGCAGGAGATCTGGCTGTAAACGTACTGGATGAGTATGTAAAAGATTTCCAGAAACGGAATCCGACACTTCGGGTATTTAGTTGCTATCTGCATCAGGATGAGGCTACTCCACATCTCCATATTGATTTTATTCCTTATGTGACGGACTGGAAAGGAAAAGGAATGGATACCAGAGTTTCACTGAAACAGGCATTAAAAAGTCTTGGATTTCAAGGTGGAAATAAGCATGATACGGAACTGAATCAGTGGATAAATCATGAAAAAGAAGTTCTGGCAGAGACTGCAAAGCAGTATGGAATTGAATGGGAACAGAAAGGTACTCATGAGGAACATCTGGATGTCTATAACTTCAAGAAAAAAGAACGGAAAAAGGAAGTACAGGAATTGGAGCAGGAGAAAGAGCATCTAACTGCTGAAAAAGAAGAATTAACAGCACAAATTGCAGAATCCAGAGCAGATATCCAGAATTTAAAAGACGATAAGGAACAGGCAATCAAGGCGAAGCAAGAAGCAGAACAAAAGGCAGGGAGCGCAGAAAAAGAACTAAAAAGCCTGGAAGATCGCAGAGAACAGCTACAACCGATTATGGATAGTGTGAGCAAAGAAATCAAAGAATATGGAACGGTTAAAATGTTACTGCCGGAGGCGGGCACGCTAGAACGGGCAGTAACCTATCGAGATAAAAAAATTAAACCACTGTTTCTTCAAATAAAGAATAAGGTTGCTGTAATGGCGGCTCAGGTTAAAGAACTTACGAAAGAGGTGGAAGGTTGGAAGAGAAAATATCAAAAGGTGAAACAAAAATATAATGCTATTCAGAGAGAACTGGATGATATACGTAAAGATAATCAGAAATTGTCAGAAGAAAAAGATATATTACAAGGTGTTTCTGATAGGTATGATCGTGTTGTGCGTGTTCTTGGAATAGAAACTGTAGATACAGCAGTACAGCAGGATATTCAAAACGAGAAAGTCCTGGAAGAAAAGCGACGGATGGAACAAATGCCGAAGGGAAATATTCATGAAAGATTGGCATGGGGAATGAAAAAAAGCGAGATGGAGAATCAGCAGCGTAAGAAAACTAAATCAAAAAACAGAGAAATGGAGAGATAAGATTATGGAAACACACATTTATGATGAAAAGAACGGATTAAGCTATACTTTGCATGGAGATTATTATTTGCCGGATTTGGTATTGAATGAAGAAGAACCGATATATGGGAAATATGGAATGCTGAGGAAACAGTTTCTGAAGGAACACAGATTAGCAAAATATCAATATTTGTTGTTGACTGGAAAGCTGACGGAACACCTGAATCAAATTGATCAGGAGAGCAGAGAGCAGGTGGAAATGCTTATGGAACAGATGGCAGAAAAACAGGGCGTAACTGAAGAATTAAAGGTACAGAATCGGACGAAGTGGGTTAGACTGATGAATAATATAAAAGCTAGTGCAGAAGAAATGGTGTTGAAACTTCTGAAAAGCACATTGTTTGTAAAACTCCCTGCTATTAGGTTCCACATTCTCACCTCCTTTCTCGTTGGAAAGTTGGTGGTGCTTCCCCCTTTTCGCGGGGCAATACGGCGTTTTTGAAAAACGCCGAAGATTTTTTGAAATTTTTTCAAAAAATTTTTTGAGCAGCAAAATACGCCTGTCCGAAAAGCCCGGACAGGCGTATAGGTATTGTAAGCAGTATTTAGATGATTAGACAGTTCATAGTCAAGGGTAGAGAGGTTCCCGGCGGTGGTCGGGCTTTTTTTGATATGTCAATGACCGTCGGATTTTGTCGATAGGGTATGTGCTTCATGGCGGCTACCTCCTTTAGCCGCCGCTTTTAACAGTGATACCGCGTCATTTCATTAGAAGATAAAAAGAAACGGCGGCTTTGATTTTTCAAAGCTGCTGCGGAAATCAAAGAACGACAAGCAACAGTTCTGATTTTGCTCCAATATGGTTATTAGGGGCACAAATTAAAATCAAAAAAGAGCCGATAACAGCAGTATTTCAAACTGCATATTATCGGCTCTGCGTCTGTGCGTCTGGCTCTTTTAATTAAATTATTTCTGTTGTTTTTTGGCTTTATTATATGTATTAGCTAACTGTCCACAAGCTGCTTTAATCTCTCTACCATGAGAAACTCTCATGGTAACTTCAAGTCCTGTTTGCTCTAATTGATGTTTGAACGCAACCATTTCTTGTTTTTGTGGTGCTCTAATTTTTGAATTACTCGTCGGGTTGTATTGCAGCACGTTAATCATAACATTTTTGCCCTTAAACCATTTTGCAAGTTGCCTTATATCTGAGGAACGGTCATTTATACCTGGTAAAAGCAAATACGCAAATACCACTTTTCGATTATGCCTTTGAGAATAGGACAATGCTTGCTTAACAACATCTTCAATAGCGTACATGTGCATATGAGGAATGATACAGTTTCTCGCAGCCTGTGTTGCTGCATGTAAAGATATTGTCAACTGAATTTTTAGATGTTCTTCGCGCAATTTTTTTAATTGATTAACTGGACCAACTGTTGATACGGTAATGCCGTCGGTTGGAAAGTTAAGTCCATTTCTATCTCGAAGAATATGGATTGCTGCAATCAAGTTGTCGTAATTGAATAAAGGTTCTCCCATTCCCATAAAAACGATACGATTTACTTTTTGACGTATCAATACAACCTGCTGCACAATTTCAGACGGTGTTAGATTACGAACAAAACCATTGCGTCCGGACTCACAAAAAATACAGCCAACAGAACAACCAACTTGCGTACTTACGCAAACAGTCCCACCATCTCGCCGTTTAATAAAAACCGTTTCAATATACCTGTTATCTTTCAATTCATAAACATACTTTTCAGTATCGCTACTTTTATAGACTTTTTTTGTTGATATTGATAGATTTTCTTTGTGAAATGGCTGTTTATACAATTCCGTATATAAGGCTCTTGCTTTATCCTCTCCAATTACTTCCGACATTTCTTTGTAAGTAAATCCGTATGGGTCATTCAATATTTCCGTAGGTGTACTTTTAGGTAAGTGTTTCATTTAAATATCCTTCCTTTTCAAAATTAAAAAGTTTGTTTTTCAGAGTTTTTGATTATGATTTCTAGTTTTTCAACATCAACGATATGCGTTAATTTACATTTAGGGCAGAAAAGAGGAAAATTTCTTAATACCGTATTATAAAATACTTGAACCCTCGTCTTTCCGTTACAAATTGGACATTTTATCCAATATTTTTCAAGCATAATATTTCTCCTTTTGCGCAAAAAAATGCAGGTCAATTCTCAACATGAGCATTGACCTGCATTTATACATATAATACTACAACAAAATTAAGGCATAGTTTTTATACTATGTCTATACGTCGTTAGTTTTGTTGTATAGCATACGCAAAATAAGCATGACAAAAAAGCCCATATTGAAAATGGGAAAAATCTTTTTTGATTTCAATGCTTATCGAATACGCATGCTATGTAACATAAACATTCCCCCCCTTTTATATAATATTATATACAAAAGCAGCTTGTTGTCAACATATATATATATATGAATTATTTTGGCTAACTGATAGAACTATGTAGACATATCCAAGAAGAAAGGGGAACAGTAAAATGTAAGAGGGTGAATAACTATGGCAAAAAGACCAGTACCAAAATACGACTTCAAGGCTTTTGGGGCAGCGATAAAGGCAGCGCGTGAAGGACGCAAGGAAAGCCGCAAGAAAGTAGGCGACGAAATGTTTATCTCGCCGCGCTACCTTGCGAACATTGAGAACAAGGGGCAGCACCCAAGTTTACAGATATTCTTTGAGCTGATACAGCGTTACCATATATCCGTATCTCATTACTTCCAGCTTTGGCACGACTATTGAAAATTGATATGAATGAATTGTTTTCGTTTCATGAAGAATTGACAGAAAAAGAGATTGGACAATTTGTGAATGAACTTTCGGAAGTTTCATTGGACAGCTTTACAGAGGCTTTCGAGATGGCATCTCGTAAAATACAGGAGTATCCTCATTGCGACTTATTAATATATACGATCGCAACCGTTCTGAACGGATCTTTGACTTTGTCAGATCTTAATGACGAAGAACGAATGGAATATAATACAGCTATTATTGAGTGGCTGGAACGAACAGCAGATAGTCAGGATGAAAGAGTGAGAAATTCAAGCGTTTTTATACTTGCAACAAAATATGTCCAAATGGAGAAATATGAAGAAGCAAATGCCCTTTTGAAAAAAATTCCTGATACTGTAATTGATGCAACGATTATGAAAACAAGTGTATTAGCACATCAGGAAGGAACAGATACTGCTGCATTATTCTTAGAAGGGAAATTGCTACAGGCAGTTATCAATATCCAAAGCTACTTGTATAAGTTAATAGAAATGGAAGAAGAGACAGGAAATCATGATAAAGCAGAGAAAATTGCTGAGATTACAGATCACATGATATCATTGTTTGGACTATGGAATTATGGCAACACAGTTCCATATCTGCTGATTGCTGGATATCGAAAAGATGTAGAAAAATGTATCCAGTTAATTAAGCGATTATTAAGTGAATCACAGAAGCCTTGGAATATGACACAATCCCCTTTGTATTACAGGTATGAAGATACTGCACAGGGAAAAGCTTTTTCGGGACTTGGAAAAAATTTTGTTCGTGAATTGTATTCGGAAATTGAAAATAAGAAAGAGTATGAATTCTTGAGGGGGAATAAGGAACTCGAATCAATTTTTGAGGAACACTTGAAATAGGTTGTAAAAATGTATGGAAATAGATGTAGTTGAGAAAGAAGAAAATTTTTGACATTTCCACAGATGCGTGCTAATATGATTATAGAAAAAGAGTGCTACCGATAGACGGTTAGTCCACATACTTATTGATTACAAAAATAACCGTTCAGTTTGCAGGCTGGGGCGGTTATTTTTGTGGTTTATGATTATCTTTGCCTAATGTATATCCGATACTAAAGCAGGTTAAGCCGAAGCTCACTACTGCTATGAAGTCCACAATACTCATTGGCTTAGCCCTCCTTTCCACTGGATTCCTTTACAGGTTTCTATGTAATCAGAGGGTCACAGTCCCTCTGGAGAAGGACTAACCGCCTACCGTTATGGTAGCACCCATGTTTCGATTATAACAGTTAAAAATTACCGGTGCAATATAAAGTTGGTAGAGAAGTATCTAGTATCTACAGAAGAGAATCGGTTTGAGTATTCTCCGGTGCCAAAACGGTGCCAAGAAATCAGGCAAATCAAAATAGGTGGTGCAATTCAGCTGTTTTTCACTGTATTTTGGAGAGAAAACCATAAAAAATATGAGATAAAACGGGATTAAAGTATCGTGAAGGTGGTAGAACTGTAGGTTCAGGAAGAGTTGCATCTATCATCGAGTAATCTTTGATAAACCGCATAAATAAAGGATTTTCAGACCTTCGAGGGTTCGCCCTCGGAGGTCTTTTTTTCTGCTTGAAAATGGGTTTTGACCTCATATTTAGCTGAAAATAGCCAATTCCCGCATCATGTCCTGTAAAAAACACCCGAAAAACACTATTCTGTCAATGAATGTGTCAAGTTTTTAGCAAAAGCTTGACATGTAGCATCAGCCCTTGCCGAAGGCAACTTAAAATGGGTTGATGTTCAATAGAAAGGAGGCAACAGATATGGATCAGAAAAAGTTCGGTTCATTCCTAAGAGAACTGAGAAAGGAAAAACAGCTTACCCAGGAACAGCTTGCTGAGCGGTTTGGAGTAACAAGCCGCAGTGTGTCAAGGTGGGAGACAGGCAGCAATATGCCGGATCTCAGTATCCTGGTGGAACTGGCAGATTTCTATGATGTTGATATCAGGGATATCATTGATGGAGAAAGGAAGGGTGAGGACATGAATAAGGAAGAGAAAGAGAGATTGCAGCTTGTAGCGGATTATGCAGAAACTGAGAAGAATACATTGTTGATGAGGTTGCGTATATTTAGCATAGTGGGGTTGATTTCACTGATTGCAGGATTGACGATGATGGTGATCAGCAGAGATAACAATCTTCCGGTCTATGATTATTTGATGGGGACGCTTATGGGAGTTGCTATAGGTGCGTTGCTGGTTGCGGTGTTCTATTCAACCGGAGTTTTAGAAAACATGAGGAAGCGAAAAAGAACACTTATGAAAGTGCTTTTGGTAATAAGCATATTAATCCTGCTTGGAACATTCATCGCGGCAATCATAGCATCGTTATGATATATATAATGAGCATTGCGACGGGGCGCTTGCGCAAACTAAATGTAATATGCTATAATTTTTAAGGATGCAATGTGGACGATCAGTTTGTGGCATCCACATGAGCACAGATATTTTGCGTGAGATATAGTAAATATGAATAGTGCAATCATTTTTTATGACGAAAGAATTACAATTATATATGTATAAGCCCATAATATGGTTGGGCGTATCTACCAGCTACCAATAATAGTTGACTACAACAATGAATGCCGTGGTCAACTATATTTTTATGCAAAAATATCTGAGACGTTATAGGTTTATAAAAATTATAAAATTAAATTGGAGGGCGAGTGCATGAGGTATGACGTGATAATTATTGGAGCAGGACCAGGAGGAATATTTTCTGCATATGAGCTGACAAAGCAGGCTCCGGATCTCAAGGTTGCAGTGTTTGAGGCTGGACATGAGCTTAAGAGAAGAAAATGTCCGATAGACGGCACAAAGATCAAGAGCTGCGTGGGATGTGATAGCTGTTCGATCATGAGTGGATTTGGCGGTGCAGGTGCATTTTCCGATGGAAAGTACAATATTACAAATGACTTTGGCGGAAGTCTGTATGAGTACATCGGCAAGAACGAGGCCATAGACCTCATGAAGTATGTGGATGATATCAATATGGAGTACGGCGGAGAGGGTACGAAGCTTTATTCCACTGCCGGCACAAGATTCAAGACGGTGTGTCTGCAGAACAGGCTTCATCTGCTTGATGCTTCGGTCAGACATCTTGGCACAGACATCAACTATATAGTTCTAGAGAATCTGTATGCATATCTTCAGGACAAGGTGGATTTCTATTTTGACACTCCTATACAAACGGTGGAAAAGATGGAGGATGGAACATATAGTGTATGCTGCAAGAAAGGTATATTTTTCTGTGACAAATGTATCATATCCGTGGGAAGAAGCGGCAGCAAATGGATGGAGGCTGTCTGCAAAGACCTAAATGTACCCACAAAATCCAACAGAGTGGATATAGGAGTCAGAGTGGAGCTTCCTGCAGCCATATTTGCACATTTGACGGATGAGCTCTATGAGAGCAAGATAGTATACAGAACGGAGAAGTATGGAGACAAGGTGCGAACTTTCTGCATGAACCCAAGGGGCGCCGTGGTTACTGAGAATACTAATGGAATCATAACGGTAAATGGCCACAGTTATGAGGATCCTGCAAAACAGACGGATAATACAAACTTTGCGCTCCTTGTGGCAAAGCATTTCTCAGAGCCGTTCAAGGACTCCAACGGATACGGCGAGAGCATAGCGAGACTCAGCAACATGCTGGGCGGCGGAGTAATAGTGCAGAGATTTGGCGACCTCATAAGGGGACAGCGCTCCACCCAGAGCAGGATAGAGGAAGCGTTCATCACACCTACGCTCAATGCCACACCGGGAGATCTGAGCCTTGTCCTTCCAAAGAGAATTCTGGATGGAATAATCGAGATGATCTACGCTCTTGATAAGATAGCCCCAGGAACGGCAAATGAAGATACACTGTTGTATGGAGTTGAGGTCAAATTCTACAACATGGAGGTTGAAGTAGATGATAAGCTTGAGACAAGATACAAGGGGCTGTATATCATAGGAGATGGCAGCGGAATAACACACTCCCTTTCACACGCATCTGCAAGCGGTGTATACGTAGCAAGAAATATTGCACATGGCGAATAAAACGAATAGATATTTATATAGAAGAAAGTCATTCAAAACAGAGTATCGTGATAGGGGTTCCAGATACTCTGTTTTTATTTGATAAATGAGTTTCAAGTGAAAATACATTTGTTTGACTGGATGGGAGAAGAATGGTAGAGTTGTAAATGGCATGAAAATAGATTTAAAGTCTGCAACAAATATGAAAACAAATTTAACTAAGAAAACTATTAGTGGCATTGTATAGAAGACACTATATGATGGATTATTTTCGAAAGAAGAAAGAAAATAGGCGATTATATCGTTAGGAATCCCAAGAAGGTTGTGGATATGACAGTCGGGGAGCTGGCAAAGGAGTGCGGTGTCAGCGAGGCCTCGGTGTCGAGATTCTGCAAACGAATAGAGCTGAAGGGATTTCACCATCTCAAGATATCGCTGGCGAGAGAACTCGTGGATGCCAAGGATGACGGAGAGATATCTGGACATATATCTGTGGATGATATGGAAGGTTCTCTGAGAGGAATACTGTCGAATAAAATGGAAGAACTGAGACAAACTGTGGCCATGATCGACAGAGAGGAACTGAAAAAGATATTGGAGGCGGCAAAGAGCCGCGGAGCAGTCACCATATCAATAACCAATAATGCCAGGTCAAGTGTTGCGGAGCTTAGCACATATCACATCACGACAGCTGCCCGTGAAAAATTATTTCTTGATGGATACTGCTTTTCAAGGGTGTCTGCAACCATGGTGATAGAGATAATATATCTGCTGCTTGCATCTATGAGAAAGGAATCCTACGAGTCAATAGTAAGGCACGAACAGGCGATGGCCTATACAAAGGAGTGACATGATGCTTATGTATAGTGTATATACAATCCAAATACATAATTATATATGGAGGAAACAGACATGAAAGATATCAAATGGGCAGTTCTCGGAACAGGAGTTATTGCAAATGAGATGGCAGTGGCACTCAAAAAGAATGGCAGGAACATTTATGCGGTTGGTAACAGGACGTATGACAAAGCGGTGGCATTTGCTGAGAAGTATGGCATAGGTAAGGTTTATTCAGACTACAATGAGATGTTCACGGATCCGGAAGTGGACGTGATATATATAACGACTCCACACAATACACACATACAGTTTATGAGAAGAGCGATAGAGAATGGAAAACATATACTTGTGGAAAAATCTATAACATTGAACAGCGGTGAACTTGGAGATATGCTGGAACTGGCAGAGCAGCACAATGTGATCATAGGCGAAGCGATGACTATTTATCATATGCCTATTTACAGAAAACTTAAGGAGCTACTGGACTCGGGTGCACTTGGCAAAGTCAATCTCATAACCATGAATTTTGGAAGCTTCAAAGACTATGATATGAACAATCGATTCTTCAACAGAAACCTTGCGGGAGGGGCAATGCTGGATATAGGTGTGTATGCCCTGTCATTTATAAGGTGGTTCATGGACTCAAAGCCAGACAAGCTTCTTTCACAGGTTAAGCCTGCGCCTACTGGAGTGGATGAGCAGGCAGGACTTTTGCTTATGAATAAGGAAGGACAGATGGCAACCGTTATGCTGTCCCTTCACTCGAAGCAGCCGAAACGTGGAATGGTATCATGTGAAAACGGATATATAGAGGTGATGGAGTATCCAAGAGCGTGGGAGGCGAAGGTCACATACACAGATACAGGCAAAACTGAG
Source organism: Coprococcus sp. BIOML-A2 (assembly GCF_009875795.1). Lineage (NCBI taxonomy): Bacteria > Bacillati > Bacillota > Clostridia > Lachnospirales > Lachnospiraceae > Coprococcus > Coprococcus sp. BIOML-A2. The sequence continues at coordinate 8,878 of NZ_WWSI01000008.1, read as the reverse complement.
ACTGTTGCAGCAGGAGAAAATGCGGATGCCCTTGCGTATGAGCTTCAGGACATGGAGAGTGCGATATCCGGTGATGGAGATATGTATCTGGAATATACAAAGGATGTCATGGATATGATGACAGAGTTCAGAAGATCATGGCGATTTACATATCCAGAGGAAGAATAGGTAGATTGTCATATGTAGGGGAGGCTGTTTAGAACAATTGCACACAATTGTCAGATAAATAAAAAAAGTCCTTGACATAAGATTGCAGTGGTGGTATCTTATAAAAGCTGTCGCATGAGTAGGCAGCAGACGACAGCTTTTATAGGTATACAACATGATATGTCACTGAGACATGATTATAAATTACCTGGTAAATTGTCAATACTAAAGTAACAATTATTTTAAATTATTTTCGCACGCTGAATTACAGTGTCGTGATCACGTCAAAAAAAATTGCACGTACCATATTCGATATAGTACGTGCATTATTTTTACACATAACAAGAAGCCCTATACTACATGCTATAGAGCTTTTTTTAATTCCTTATTAAACAGGTCATTAGCACAAGACCATCCAAGAACCTTGCGGGGATATGCGTTAATCCAATCTTGAATGTGCTTAATGTATATATCATCATACTTATCAGTGTCAGCACCTTTAGGTATATGCCGCCTTATGAGCTTGTTCGCATTTTCGTTGCTTCCACGTTCATAACTGCTATAAGCATGACAGTAATATATCTTCGTTCTGTCTCCCTCATGGAGCAGTGATCTTTTCATGCCCTGATAGTCAGAAAACTCAACTCCGTTATCAACAGTTATTGTCTTAAAGAGCTTTGAGAACATAGCACCAATACGGTGTTCTATCTTATCAAGTTCAGCAACAACAGACTTTGCGCCCTGATCTGGAATCTTCCTGACTATCTCTCTCCGTGTAAGTCTCTCAGTGAGCACAAGCAGACATGACTTACTTTTGCCACGCTGACCTTTAACGGTGTCCATTTCCCAGTGTCCGAAAGTGTTGCGGTCGTCAACTTCCTGTGGTCTGTACTCTATAGATTCACCCGCACTCATTCGCTTCTGTACTCTGACCCTGTTTTTATGCTTCTTGCGCTGACCCTTTACAGGTAGCTTTTTATTCGTGAGCAACAGGAAAATTCCTTTATCTATATACCGATACAGTGTATTAACACTTATATGCGTTCTCATATCGTCAAGAGCTGCCATAGCAAGTGCCGCCGCAGGAGAGTACCCATCATTTACTATCTTATCTTCAATATACTCAGCGAACTTTATATCATTACCGATTTTTAATGGTCTGCCCTTTGAAGTCTGAGCATAATCAGTAACTTGTTGTGCAAGGTCTGCGCTGTATTTTACATTTTCTGTAAGATCACTGTTAGTATGCATATAAAGACCTTTTTTATATTCCCTTGTTATGGTTGCCCTTGATACGTGCAGATAGCGTGCAACTTCAGCTTTACTGCAACCCCTGTTGAGCAGTGTTTCCATAGCCACACGATCTGCATACTTTAAATGTCTGAACTTCATAGTATGCCCCCTATGACGTAAAAATGCGGTCAGCACATGCTGACCGCACGTTCTATCTTTATTATAATTTCCTTAATCTGGTAAAACTACTGGTAATATTTTCCAGTTAGATGGACAGCTCCATCTGCTTTATGAATAAGTCCTTTTCACTTTCATCCAAGTTCCTGAAGCCCTCACCAGCAAGGACAGTTTCATTGTCTGCCTGCTTAGGGAAGAACAAGACATTGTTAATATAAGCTTTAGCTTCATCAAGGCTCTTATCCCTTACCGCATATCTACCACGTACAGGATTATCTAAAGTCTGAACATACAAATATTTAAGGCTTTCAGGTTGCCAGAGATGAACAGACATGGTAAGCGGTGTCATTTTGATATATAGCTTGCACCGCCTGCGGAGCTGTATTATATCCTCATTCTCTGAGCCCGGAAGGTCTTTATATAATTCCTCCATACTCTTACTTGTAGTTATTATCATAAGTTTACATTCCAAAAACTTGTTATGATACCGTGCCCGCACCATTGACTGTGTATGATTATCGAGCAGTTTCAGCAGACTGCTAAAGTTCAAATCATACGCCCTAAGGTCATCAAGTATGACACAGTCCTGACCCTTATAGTCATCGAGCATATCTTCACCGCCAGAGCTGACATAACAGCTATATTCATTTTGTGCCGCAAGCTCTTTAGCATATGTTGTTTTTCCACAACTGCTGTCACCATAGATATATATGACTTCCATGTCTCTGTTTTCCCCCTTTATCTTATCTAAGCGATACCTAAAAGCATTGTCTATTGACTTCCTGAACTTGTCGTACTCCTGTGGAGTTATGTAATCTGTGTAATTAAATTCCCTTATGATACCCGCAGTTATCAGGTCAACTATTTCCTGTTTCCTTTGCCTGTCAGCTTCACGGCTTCTTGCCGTGTCTCTCTCTTTCACAAAATCAAAGTTACTTTTGACCTCTTCGTCAAGATACTGGTATTTATCAGATACATTCCTGTGTGTCGCATATGCAAGGGCATCAGCAAAGCGTCCTTGTATACGTCCTATATAGTTTGATGTGATACCGAACCACTTACAAATGGAATCAGTCGGTGTGGAATCCTTGAACCTGATGTATATATGCCAGTGTGCCGCCTTGGGTGTGCCATCTGTATTGATGTCTTTATCATGCAAGATATACGCATAATCCCTGACAGCGTTATGATCTAACCCGCTTTGTATCTGGTCTTCACGGAGATATTCAAGTTGTTGGATTATCTCGCATGTTTTCCATGTTTTAGGGGTTCTGTCTTTTTTCTTTTCTGTATTTTCCATGTAATCCCTCTTTTCATGTATTTTTTACACCTTTTACACCATTTACACCATGCCGAGGACAAGCCCACTCGGCATGGCATAGAAGCCTTGATTTTATTATGATTTTAAGGGGATGGGAGATAGTATTTTTACACTATTACACCTTATTTTTATATATTGCTTATGTCTCCGTATAAGTGCAGTTGTTAAAGGTGTAATTTGTGTAATTATCTTTAGTCTGATGGTACCATTCCTACACCCCAACCCCTTGCACGAGCTCCCAAGGGGCTATTATTTTAGTCTTGCGCTCATCTTATGAATCTGAAAAGACTGCACGCCAGACGGCACACATTGTTGAGCAGACGGAGCACGTTGTTTATGATTGACAGTAAATACTTCATGCAAATATACCTCCACGTAGCCCGTTGCGGCGCAGGTGTCAAGGCACGCCACAGGCTTTAGGCCTTGACACCTACACCGCCACAGGCTGATTATAGTTATCAGGGTGATGGCTCACCCTGCGCAGCCACTTGTTATTGTTGAGTACGCACGGAGCGCACAGCCGAAAGGCGGAGAGTGCGGCGGGGCTGAAGCCGCCGCACGCACTCTATCTTTTACGTTTCCTATACCTCTTCTTTATGCCAGTTGCAAAATCAATATTTGGTTGCACAACTCCCTGATTAGCCAGTATCTCAGCGTCACCGAGCATATCAGCTTTTTTAAGATCTTCAACGATCGCTGAGGTATCATAAGCCTGATAGTCTTTATTCTGGACGAACTTAAACGACAGTGAAAGCGGTCTCAGCATATCCACGTTGTCGCAGTTCTCGAAGCTGACAGCGTCATACTCACGAACAGAGAGTATTCTCCATGTCTTGTTTACACAATAAAGACTGCCTGTTATTTGCCTGAGGAGAGCATCTACAAACTTGAAACGCTGTGCGGTGCAGATGATACCTATTTTATTCTTTCGCACCTGTAAAAGTCTCTTAAGCAGTTCTGTAGATATGTTATCCTTATAGTTTCGACTGTTCCAGATAGCCCCCACTTCATCAAACACAAAGAGCGTAACATCATCAGGAGCTTGTACTACATTTTTCATCTGTTCAGCAGACACAAACGGAGTATAAGGAACGTCAAGAAGCTCGACATTACTTATAAGGTGTATATGCTGAGTTACAAACTTTTGTTCGTCCTCGTTCCAAACTGGAAGTCCGTCATATTTGTTATATATCCGTCTTGCGAACATGGTCATGTCCAAGGTCTTACCGCTGCCAAAAACCTTGTTACGGAACGCAGTAACCATATATATACGCCCATACGCCTTGCACCTGTTGCGTTCCTTATGCTTAAAGTAATAGTACAGGTCGATCACTCCGTTATAGCATATTTTATAAAAGTGAGTGATCGTAAAAGGGATGATAGGAAGATAGTAGCAGATAAGCACTATAGCAACTATAATTACAAATATCATAAGCGAAGCCCCCTTATACATCCCATTATCACGGCCACAAAGAGCAACATTATCATCCAGACAAATATCTTAGCTGCCATCATGTAAAGGTCGCCATTGCTATATATGTCAAGTACCATTTTATCCATCACTTCACCTCCTAAAATTTACTTCGTTCAGTTAATATCCGATATACAGTTCTTACAATGTTCCAGCATATCCAGAACATCAATTCGATAGCTATAAGTACACATACATTGTATACATCTGTTATATCCCTGTGCGTAGTCAGAAAGCCCGCATCACCCGCCGTAGCTATCGGCACTTCAGAACTCGGGATCTCTGTCACAGTGACTTGTCCAAGTCCGGTGTCAATAGTCTGAGCATGTGCAGTTGCCATATGAAACAAGCTGAAGCATATGACAAACAAGCTACCAATCAAAATCGTTATTTTCAATTTTCGACTCAAGATAATCACTCTCCTTATTTTTATATTCATTAAAACTTTCTTCATCCCGCTTAAACTCGTTAAATTCTCTATACTCCTTGATAAGCTGAAGAGAGCCCAACATAAAGACTATTAAATATACCAATGACATTCTAAACACCTCCTAAAATGCACAAAATAAAGAATACAAGTGTTAATATAAAACTTGTCACTGCACATACATAAAAGGCATAACAGCCAGGATCTTTCCACCTGGAATATATCTGACCACATATAAAACATACAACACTAAGAGAGAAATAAAATACCATTTCCTTTACATCCGAACACATAACCACTCACCATCCCTCATAATTTATAATTGATCTACGGAATAGTAATCCTCACAATCATCAGAACAATCACGATGATTACAACCATATTCATTTACACACTTATCACACAGATTAAAAATAGGACGATATACACCATTGCAACAACTTTTATCTTCTATACATGTATCACAATTCTCATTACACATTTCCACTACTAATCAACCTCCCAACAAAGAATAAAGCAATACAAAGACGCACCATAAAAAACATACGACGACCAAAACCAGACAAAAAATAATCATTTAATATTTACCTCTCTTCATCACCATTTTTATCCACTTTTCAATACCAAAAATTATTGCAATTCCCAGAACTAAAATCAAAATATCAAAACCATCCATAACTTTTACCTCACTTTTTATTTGTACTTACTCCGATTCTGATTTATAATATTTATCAATAAAACCAAGAAAGGAGATAAAATAAATGAAAACTATATGGTACTTAATCATACCAAGTTTAATATTCATAATTCCAATAATCATAGCTACAATAATTGCTATATGGGGAATCAAGAGAAAGAAGAAGGCTGGGAAATAAATTCCAGTCTTTTATCTTATTCGTCCCCACTCTCAGCTACTCCACGGATAAAATAGTAAAGCAGTGTCCCAACAAGGGAACATATAAGAAATGTCATTATAATGTTCCAAATCGAAAAGCTTACATCACCAGCGTTGAACTTGTGATTAAGAACATCAAATATACACTTAGCTATAGCCTTAATGCATTCAATCATACATACACCCCCTACTTTTTAAGCAGTTTATAAATACTGATTACCGCGATAATAACAACAGCACCAATTACCACAGTCCAGAAACCGGCGGGGATAAACTCAAAAAATGCCGCTATGACTGGAAAAAGTCCGTCCTCTCCATCAAGCAGAGCCTTAAAAAAAGCGACTATACCTTTGAGTATCGACCAAAACCCGCTTGCGCTAGGATCTGTAGCAGTACCAGAGCCACCACCGCCAGAGCCACCGTCACCGCCAGAGCCGCCGTCACCGCCAGAGCCACCATCACCGCCAGAGCCACCATCACCGCCAGAGCCGCCACTACCGCCGTCACCGCCAGCACCACCAGTAACATTGACGGTGATATTTATTACTGTTTTGCCGTCATCATTCCCAACAACCTGAGTTACTTTTTTATCTTTGCCTTCCCCCGTAGTAGATGCAGTTATGTTATTACTTAAATCAGTTTTTTCAAATGTAGATAGACTCCACTTAGCAAAACTCTGTTGCCCCGACAAACCACTATTACCACCTATTTTCCGGACAAAAGCCGTGCAATACAAATCCGAAGAAGATATATTGACTATATCCCCCTTATCAAGTCCTAACAAAGTACCAAACGCTTCAATTCCAGTAGTCACACTATCCATAAAGCTACCAAAAGAAACATCATCGCTAGTGACACCTTCAACATCAAGCGAATTTAGATAAGCAGTATAATTATTTGAAAAATCACCAACGTTTGCTTTTAAAGTCCCTAAATCAAACGAACGTTCTTCAAGAACAGCGGATTTCATTTTATAACAAACCCTTACAGAAAACTTAAATTCAAATTGATAATCGTCAGGACTAACAACCATTTTTGGGAAGGAATCATAATTATAAGTTGCAGAAAATTTATAAGAGCTCTTATTATCAACCCCAGCTTCTGGTATAACGTTCATAACGAAGCTATCCCAGCCGAAGGAATCACAGCCTTCCTTTTTCTTCTCGACATAATCCGGATTCTGATTATCAGCTAAATCCGTTTGACCTTCCAGAAACTTCTTACAATTTGTATAATCTTTTATATAACCATTTTCATTTTCTGCACACTTTACAAGAGGAATATTTGTAGCCATTAACCGAAAGTCGCCAAGACCAGTATCAGCATTTTGCACTTTAAAGCAAAACCCCCTATATCCTATAGAAGAATCTTTTTTAAAAAAAGCAGTGTCACCATCAGAATCACCATGAACGACCCCATAAAACTTATCACAACCGCCTGCAAGAGTGCCGCCAAGGAAAGAAATACCACCAACATCAGACGAAGTATAAACACGCGCGAATTCATATAGATTATAATAAGAATCATCAGACCCAGCAGTATTAGCACTATAACCCATACATATCCTTGAACCTTTAGGAACCCACATATAATAGGCAAGTATACTTGCCCCTGTTCCATATTGCTTTGATCCAGAAGTCTCATACAATACAAAGTACAAATCATTAGAGCCTGTAAAATCCTGAGTGCCTAACTCAGCGAGAAAGTCAGACCATTGTTGCTGATTACTTTTAACAGCGGGTTCACCATTTTCTTTAAAACAAGTATTTTCACACTCATACGGACTAGGGTTTTTATACACCGCAGACGCATTATCTTTATTTAATTTTGTTTTAAAAGACTTGTTCTGATAAAGATAACCACTCTTAGTAACATAATCTTCTCCGTGCATATATGGCGCAATATTTGAACCAAGTTTTGTATCATCTGTTGAACCATCAGCAGCAAGCACTACAAACCGAGGGCATACAGAGCAAAACATTACCAAAACCGCAAGTAGTATATACATTACTTTGATTCTGCTAATTTTCTTTACCATTTTTTTCACCTCCCATATTTTTTCTAAAATAATAGGGTGTATCTCTACACCCTATTACAAAACAACAAAGATATCTGATCCATAAGGACTAGCCACGTGCGGCTCTAACAAGCTTCTTAAATACTATGCAACCAGCGGCTACAACAGGTACTGCCATAAGCACCATAAGTAGCGGATTACCAGCGATAGTATCAAGCACTGTGCCCATTACCGTAGAAAGATTACCCACGGCGGATGTTACTGCTGAAAACTCCATATCATTCACCCCCTTTACTTCATATTTATAAAACCCGCAAGAGGGGATTATACATTACTCTCAAAAATCCCAGGATCAATACCTACATACTTAAGAGCCATCTTAAAACCATCAAACTGCCAAAATGCTTTCATACAATGAAACCAATCCGCTGGGCCTATATTATCTTCACACTCTTTTTTTAGCGAAAGATATTGATTCGATATGGCGTTTAGGTCATTTTTAGCAAGAACAAGAGAAAAACCATCACTCATGTTTTTCACCGCCCTTACCAACCGAGCCAGTAGCAGAAACAGCATCCACCGCCTTCAGCTTCTTATCCACTATATCGAAGTACACTTTGCACTTCTGAAAAACACCGATAGTTACCAGATTGTTTTTCTCTCCACATGTCACGTCGAAAGATTTAATGCCATTCGATAAGCCAACGACATAGTATTTACTATCAGCCTCACCATTTTTACCTTTAATTATCCTCTCTTCCTGAGAAGTCTTAAAAAGATCTAAGTCAAACAAATAAGCCATAACAGCCACCTCCATATTTATAATGAACAACCAGTTATTTCCTATAGGCCCATGAGCATCTGAGCCTATAGGGTACAAACGGATGAGAGGGGAAGTACAAACTGCCTTTTGCACTTTTTACGAACACCCGTTTGTTACGTTATTATTGTAAATTAACAATTATAAATTACCTGAAAAAAGTTGTTGACATACACACTTCGGTGTGGTAATATTTAAAAGTTGTCGCCGAAGAGGTCAGACATCAGCAACCGAAAAGGTCTTGAAAAAAGATAAAAAAGTTGTTGACAAAGAACTTCAGATGTGATAACATATAGAAGTTGTCGCTGAGAGGCGAGAACATAAAGAACCTTGAAAAATTAACAACATGACAACCCTGAAATTCCAAACA
>NZ_WWSI01000007.1:0-115260 GCF_009875795.1 Coprococcus sp. BIOML-A2 | reverse complement strand
TATGATGATTTAGACATAAAAAACCTCCTAAGTAGATTTTGGTTATTTGCCTTGTCTACTTAAGAGGTATCATATCAAAACACGATGTGGTGGCTTTTTCATATAAATTCTATATCACAGCAATTACTATATATCCATTTAGCCGAATAACGGAGTTGAGTAATATCTGTCTCCACTGTCTGGAAGAAGTACTACGATATTCTTGCCTGCATACTCAGGGCGCTCTGCGATCTGCTTTGCTGCAAAGTAAGCTGCACCTGATGAGATTCCTACGAGGATTCCCTCTGCTGATGCGATCTCCTTTGCTGCTACAAATGCGTCATCATTCTCAACGGCGATGATCTCGTCATATACCTTTGTGTTAAGTGTGTCAGGAACAAATCCTGCACCGATTCCCTGTATCTTGTGTGCTCCTGAAACACCCTTTGAGAGGACTGGTGATGTGGCAGGCTCAACGGCGATGACCTTTACATCTGGATTCTTCTCCTTCAGATACTCGCCAACGCCTGTGATAGTTCCACCTGTTCCGATACCGGCTACAAATACATCTACCTTGCCGTCTGTATCCTCCCAGATTTCAGGACCAGTTGTGAGTCTGTGTGCCTTTGGATTGGATGGATTTACGAACTGTCCAGCTACAAAGCTGCCAGGGATCTCCTTTGAAAGCTCATCAGCCTTTGCGATGGCTCCCTTCATTCCCTTTGTTCCGTCTGTGAGAACTATCTCAGCACCGTATGCCTTGATGATGTTACGTCTCTCAACGCTCATGGTCTCAGGCATAACGATGATCGCCTTGTAACCCTTGGCTGTTGCTATGGATGCAAGACCGATACCTGTGTTACCTGATGTAGGCTCGATGATAGTTGCACCCGGCTTGAGTGTTCCATCCTTCTCCGCATCCTCGATCATCTGGAATGCGATCCTGTCCTTAACACTTCCTGCTGGGTTAAAGTACTCCAGCTTCGCAAGGATATTTGCCTTGAGATCGTTCTTCTTCTCTATGTTTGAAAGCTCCAGAAGTGGAGTCTTACCTATAAGTTCTGCTGCGCTCTTATATATATTACTCATATTATTTTACCATTGCCTTTCCTGATATTTATTATGTCCACTATTTGTAGTCTTCTCTTATATTCATTATTTATATCGATTACTCCTGGATTGCCTTGAATGCCTCGTCAAGATCCTCGATGATATCGTCTATGTTCTCAGTACCGATTGAAAGTCTGATCGTGTTCTGCTTGATTCCCTGATCGATAAGCTCCGCCTCGTTCAGTTCTGAGTGAGTTGTTGATGCCGGGTGGATAGCCAGTGACTTTACATCAGCGACATTTGCAAGAAGTGAGAATATCTCCAGATTGTCAATGAACTTCTTGGCTGTCTCTGCGTCACCCTTGATCTCAAATGTGAAGATTGAACCACCACCGTTAGGGAAGTACTTCTTGTACAGTCTCTGCTGCTCAGGATCTGTTGAAACCGAAGGATGGTTTACCTTCTCAACAAGTGGATGATTGTTCAGGTACTCAACTACCTTGAGTGCATTTGATACATGTCTCTCAACACGGAGTGACAGTGTCTCAAGTCCCTGAAGGAATATCCATGAGTGTATTGGTGAGATCGTAGCACCTGTGTCACGGAGGAGGATAGCTCTGATCCTTGTGACAAATGCTGCAGGACCTGCTGCGTCTACAAAGCTTACACCGTGGTAGCTCTCATTTGGCTCAGTGAGCTGTGGGAACTTGCCTGATGCCTTCCAGTCGAAGTTACCGCTGTCGATGATGACACCACCGATAGTTGTTCCGTGTCCACCAATGAACTTTGTCGCTGAGTGAACTACGATGTCCGCACCGTACTCGATAGGTCTTACAAGGTATGGTGTTGCAAATGTGCTGTCGATAACAAGCGGAATCTTGTGTGCGTGAGCGATCTTTGCTATTGTCTCGATATCTGAAACCTCTGAGTTAGGATTTCCAAGGACCTCAATGTAGAGGGCCTTTGTGTTCTCCTGGATAGCATCCTCAAATGCCTGTGGATCAAGTGGATCAACGAATGTTGTATCTACATTGTAATCCTTGAGTGTATGTGCAAGGAGATTGTATGTTCCGCCGTAGATATTCTTTGCTGCTACGATGTGGTCTCCTGCAAGTGCAAGGTTCTGAATTGTATATGTAACTGCTGCTGCGCCTGAGCCAACTGCCAGTGCTGCAACGCCACCCTCGAGGGCCGCGATTCTTCTCTCAAATACATCCTCTGTTGGATTTGTAAGTCTTCCGTAGATGTTGCCGGCATCCTTGAGTGCGAATCTGTCAGCTGCATGCTGTGAGTTGTGGAATACGAATGATGATGTCTGGTAGATTGGTACCGCTCTTGCATCCGTAACCGGGTCTGCTGTCTCCTGTCCTACGTGTAACTGTAATGTCTCAAACTTTAAATTTCTCTCTGCTCTTGTCTTCTTTGCCATGATCTTATTCTCCTTAAATTCAAATAGTTTATCTGTCATGCGCACCTGCCCATTCATCTTGTCATGTATATGAGCTCATGTGGCATTATACTCTTCTTTATTATCTTCTGTCTATTATGTATGATCTGTTATTTATATCTGTGTCATGATTATTTGTTCTGTGTTCGCTTTAACAGCAGCAACACATGACTTCTATGAAACACATTCGTCTGTCTTCGTTAAGGTACTGTGGTTTAAATGTACTTTCCAGCATATCAACACCTCTTTCTCGATTTTCGTCTTTGAAATTTGACTTGATCGCATCATTTCTGTGATTATTTTTACTTTTCACATAATTCCTACTCGGAAACTATGAATTAAGCATAGCTGTATATTACAGCCTAATTCCCACTTTGTCAATAGGTTTTTTATGAATTATCTTGATTGTTTTTTTTCAGATGTTATAATAGACGTGTAAATGATGTGAAATCATCAGTAAATACAGGCATTTGGGAGGTTTATATTATGAAAGTATCCACAAAAGGGCGTTACGCTCTGCGTTTTCTTATAAATATAGCATCGAGGACAGACGGCAAGCCAGTGAGCATCAAGGATGTTGCCGCACAGGAGGAAATATCCGAGAAATATCTTGAGCAGATCACTTCTGTGCTGAACTCCGGCGGGCTGGTGAAGAGCACCAGAGGTCCACAGGGAGGTTATCTTCTCCGAAAAGCCCCTGAAGACATAACAGTTGGAATGGTTTTAAGGCTCACTGAGGGCGGCATATCTCCTGTTGCGTGCCTTGATGCAGATGAATTCCAGTGCGAACGCGAGGCAAGATGCTCCACCATAGGTCTCTGGCGCAGACTGGACAAAGCGATCCGGGACGTGGTAGACACCACCACCATCGCTGACCTTGTGGCAGAAAGACCTGAGGCGGCAGATAACTATTGCATTTAAATCATATTTGCCCTATCAAAGCATAAAAGCATGTATATATGATTTCCAGCAGGGCAGCTGGGATTCATATATACATGCTTTTGTTATATTTTTATATTTTTGACTTCAAAATCCGTACAACTTTCTCAACATACGGCTTTACACCATTCCCAGGGAACACATCTTCCGGCATCTCAAATCCGTGTTCCTCACGGTACATATAATACCTGTTATCTATGTATTCACCATATTTTTCACAGAGATCATATACCTCCCTCAAATTATGCATTTATTTACAAAAAATAATACCCTGTCCTTGCGGACAGGGTAAGTGAACCTGTGGTGTAAAATTTTCGCTCTTACTTGTGAGCCATTGTCTTGATCTCTGTGTCGATCTTCTGTACGAACTCGTCAAGTGGAAGAACTGTTGTGTCAGCCTCACCGTGAAGTCTGTATGATACTGTTCCGTTCTCAGCCTCATTGAATCCGATTACGAGAAGGTATGGAACCTTCTGAACCTGACCCTCACGCATACGATAACCAAGCTTCTCTGCTCTGTCGTCGAGCTCTACACGAACGTCGATGGCATCAAGGGCATCAACAACCTTATGAGCATAAGCCATGAGATCCTCGTTGTCTGTCTTGACAGGCATAACTCTTACCTGTACAGGTGCAAGCCATGTTGGAAGATTGCCCTTTGTCTCCTCAAGGATGTAAGCCATGAATCTGTCGAGAGATCCAAGGATAGCTCTGTGGAGAACTACAGGTGTCTTCTTCTCGCCGTCCTTGTCGATATACTTCAGATCGAACTTGGCTGGCAGACAGAAGTCGAGCTGACATGTCGAGAGCGTATACTCATTTCCTACGGCCGGCTTAACATTTACATCAAGCTTTGGTCCGTAGAATGCAGCCTCACCGATCTCCTCTGTGTAATCGATTCCTATATCATCAAGAACTTTTCTGAGTGCATTCTCTGCTTTGTTCCACATCTCATCGTCATCGTGATACTTTACCTTGTCCTCTGGGTCACGGAGTGACAGTACGCATCTGTAATCTGTGATTCCGAAATCCTTGTATGTGTCAAATATGAGCTTAACAACTCCTGCAAACTCTTCCTCGATCTGGTCTGGTGTCACAAATATATGTGAATCGTTCTGACAGAAGTGTCTTCCTCTCTCAATACCCTTGAGTGTACCACTTGCCTCAAATCTGAAGTCGTGTGCGATCTCAGCGATCCTGATAGGAAGATCCTTATATGAGTGCATCTTGTTTGCATATATCATCATGTGGTGCGGGCAGTTCATTGGACGAAGTACAAATGACTCTCCCTCCATCTCCATTGCCGGGAACATGTTGTCCTTGTAGTGATCCCAGTGACCTGATGTCTTGTAGAGGTTTACTGTACCTACACAAGGTGTCATAACGTGGAGGTAGCCAAGCTTTCTCTCCTTGCGCTTGATGTAGTTCTCAAGCTCCTGCCACACTGTATATCCCTTTGGAAGGAACATTGGAAGTCCACGTCCTACAAGGTCATCGACCATGAAGAGCTGCATGTCCTTGCCGATCTTTCTATGGTCTCTCTCCTTTGCCTCCTCAAGTAACTGAAGATGCTCCTCAAGCTCCTCCTTTGTAGGGAAGCACACACCGTATATTCTCTGGAGAACCTTGTTCTTGCTGTCGCCCTTCCAGTAAGCTCCTGAATGTCTGATGAGCTTGAAGTTACGGCAAAGCTTTACATTGTCTACGTGAGGTCCACGGCAGAGGTCTGTGAAATCACCCTGCTCATAGCATGTGATCGTTCCATCCTCAAGTCCATTTATAAGATCGAGCTTGTACTCGTCATCCTTGAACATCTCAAGAGCTTCTTCCTTGGATATCTCCTTGCGGATGATCTTCTTGCCGCTCTTGGCAATCTTCTTCATCTCTTTCTCGATGGCTGCGAGATCTTCCTCGCCTCTGATAACGTCATCGCCGAGATCTACATCATAGTAGAATCCTTCTGCAACTACCGGTCCTACCCAGAACTTTGCCTGTGGGTACAAATGCTTGATAGCCTGTGCCATAAGATGTGCACAGGAATGATTCAGTGTCTTAAGCTGTTCGTCTTCTTTGAAATTAACCATGTCAGTTCTCCTTCTTACTTCTTATAAAGTGAAAATACGTTGCAGACGCAGCAGACATCAATATATTCTGCCCGGCGTCTGGTTATACATGAGCTTTCTGTAACAACTAAAAAAGCACCCTTAGATATAATCTATCTAAGGGTGCGTATGCACGTTTCCACCTTAACTTTTAACTCAATTATGCCTTTAACGCAGCTACGCGGTGACGCTTATATCGCGCACGGCTCGGGAGTGGTCTTCATGTGATATATCATAAGCTGCTCCCACCATATGTTCTGGCTCACGTCTGATTCATATCTGAGTCCGATTCACATATGCAGCTCTCTCTGGATGCATCCACCACACTACTCTTTCCGTCTATGCCTTTGTCTTATCTGCCACCTAGTGTAGCACGATATATTTTTTTTCACAATAGTATTTTTTATTTTTTTGTCTTTATTTTTTTCAACCATTTCAGCCTTTTTCAGCCAATCAAACAGCCAACAGACTTCTCTCTACCTCATCTCCATGGAAAGACTCATATCCTGGCCGTCCACCACAAGAGTTCCCATGCTGCCGCATACCACAGGCATCATCGGTGACAGATGTCCGAGATCCACATCCATCACGACAGGCACATTGTATTTTCCTATGATCCCCAGCACAGCCTGATACTGGTCAAGGCCCATCATCTCCTGTCCGAACTGCAGCGGTCTGCCGATCATAAAGCCCTTACAGTATCTGAACCATCCGCCGTTGTCCATCTGCCACATGGCTCGTCTTATGGACATGACGTTCAGATCACAGGACTCGAGGAACCAGATAAATCCATCATCCTTATATCTCTCAAGGAATTCGCCAACATGGTCAAACTTTGTTCCTATAAGGTTCACCAGACAGTCCATGCAGCCGCCTATCATTCGCCCGCTCACCTGGAACTTCTCAGGATAGCCCTTTATCACTCTTGGCTCTGTGATGTTGTATGGCAAGAATGGATGTTCCTCATCCCTGAGGGATTCCTTCTCCCATCCGTCATATCCGGCAAATGACAGTTTCTGTCCCTGAAGGACCGCCATAGCATCCGCAACTGATCGGTGCCACGGCTCTTGTCCAAATGCCGCCGCACACGGACCATATATGGACGCCGTATCGCACAATGTCGTGAGCAGGAATGTGAGATTTGTGTTGTCCGAATATCCCATAAACCACTTCGGATCTGCTGCCCTCAGTCTGTCAAAATCAACATAGTTAAGTATCTCGCACATGAGCTCTCCGCCGCCGCAGGATATGAGTGCATCGTTCTTCTCCGATGTGTAATAGTCATTTATCTCCTGACCGCACAGCTCCGGCTTGTTGCTGATTCCTATGCCCTCACCGGTATAACAATTTGGTCCGATCTGTATACCAAAACCCATATTCCTGAAGTTCTCCTGCGCTCTGCCAAATGCAGTCTTATACGGCTCTGTATCACAGCCAAATGATGGCGCAACGAAACCTATCGCATCGCCCTTTTTTATAAATTTCGGAAATCTCATATATCATACACAGGTATTTCCTGCTTACCTCCTTCTTATCGTTTTATCATATTCAGCCATCCGGTCCAAATCCCCAGACATCATAGATTTCTACATCAGTTTTAATATCCACTCAACCACGAACACCGTCACACACGCCGCAGCAGCCACAACTATAAGCCCCTTCTGCTTGATTCCCAGTATGAGTGCTGCCACAAATCCGCACACAGCGCTTACGATACTCTCCGTACTGTATAAAATGGACGGAAGTGTCAGCGCCGTGAGACATGAATACGGCACATAATATAGAAATGAATTGACAAATCTGTTCTCTATCTTCTTGCGGAACGCCACCAGCGGCACCATTCTTATGAGGTAGGTGACGACCGCCATGGTTATTATATATATGTATATATTCATCACTGCACCTCCTTTTTCTCAGCAGTTCCCACTGGGAAGAATATAGCCCCTATCACAGAGGCTGCCACCGTGCTTATGATTATGGCAATTCCAGTCGATATAAACTTGAATATCGGAACGTAATACAACACGCATGATATGGCAGCAGCCACAAGCGCAACTATGGCAACCGGTCTCGATTTCTTAGCGACCGGCATGACTATGGCAACGAACATTCCGTAGAGTGCCAAGCTTAATGCGCTGCTGATGGACTTCGGAAGGATCCCGGATGCCACCGCACCGAACAGCGTTCCGCCCGTCCAGCCGACTATCGGAAGGAGCTGAAGTCCTATCATATACCCAAATGTCAATTCCTTCACATGGCCCATCGCCACCGCAAATATCTCGTCAGTATTTGCAAATGCTATTACGAGTCTCTCCTTGATTCCAACTGCCTCCCCAAGCTTCTGTGAAAGTGACAGGCTCATGAGAGAATATCTCAGATTGATTATGAACTGGGTGAGTATCATCTCAACCAGCGTTCCCCCTGCAAGGATAATCTTGAGTCCTGCAAACTGTCCCGCACTGGTTACATTTGTCAGGCTTATGATGACCGCCTGAAAACTTGTGAGTCCGCCCTTTACCGCCAGCAGACCAAAACTAAAACTTACTGCGAAATACCCCAGTGCTATCGGTATTCCATCCTTTAACCCTTTTCTAAATTCCATCTTAAATACTACTTCTTTCGTGACAAATTATGTTATCTCTTCCTTCTGCGTCCTCCGCAGTCGTAACACTTTACATACTTCCACACAAACCTGTCCTTGAACCCAAGGCCAAGATATGTGTATGCCCTTACCTTTGTATACAGCTTTCTGGCAGCCGCGATCTGCCTGTCATCCGGCTCAACGCGTCCGTATACAGCAGCCTGAACCCATTTTATAAACTCTGTGAACTCATCGCCCTTTATAAAGCTGCACGACTCCGTGACAGTGTCGGCATACTCCGTGTCGTTCTCACTGACGTTCTCTATGGCACCAGAAAACACCATCATATCATACATCGCCGTGGACATCTCGTATATAGCTGATATCCTGTTTCTTCCCACAAGCCTGCGTCTCCTGCGCGCAACTATCGTCCTTCTTCTGAAGATGACTGCGCCCCACAATATCAGTATCACGGCAAGCACAACAACGACTGTTCTGAACACTCTGTTCTGTACAAGCTCCGACAGACCATCCCCGGCATCCCCTGGTGATCCCGACTGCGCATCTCCACTGCCATCATTCGGGACATCGACCTGATTGCCATTTTCTCCTGTGCCATTTGAAGAATCACCATCCGTCTCCGTAGTGACTTCTGTATTCTCTGACATCTGGGTTGTCGAATCAGTTGTCGCCTCCGTTGTTACATCCGGACTTGAAGTCTCCTCAGAAGTCTCCGGCTCCTCTGTATCATCCGATGAATTGTCCGCAGTATTATCACCGCTGTAATCCGGTTCCTTCGGTATCCCCAAAGTATCCGCCCTGTCTCCAAGCGGTGTGGCATCCACGATCACCCAGTCACCGTCATCCTCACTGTACGCTTCAATCCACGCATGACTGTATTTATCCAGAACCACCGCACGGTATGTTCCATCCGACTGCTTTATCCACGCAGACGACGGCACCACATAACCTGTATTATACACGGTGGAGATTCCCAGTATCCTGAAGCCCACCGCCGCCGCAGAAGCAAAGTGAACACAATATCCCTCATGAACGTCATACATCGCACTGTTGACTGGATCCTCACCCTCGGTAAATTTCTTTGGTGCTGTGGTATATGACATATGCTGTCTTATATATGTCACCAATTTGTCCATGACCGCATTGGAAAACTTCTTATCTGGCGCATATCCCTGTATCTCTGATTCGTATCTTGCAAATGTATCCTTATCATAATACACCATGACCTCATCATCAGGGCTGTGTCCATCCGCCCTTCCGTGCCACGACCCATTCTCATATGTAACATAGCTTCTCGACTTGACGTAGAGATTTCCCTGAGGCTTATCCTCCCTGATTATCTCATCCACAACTTCATCACCGGGATTGACCTCAGAATCATCCACCTTATAGTAACCTGAATATCCTTTGTTACTTTCCCCCGACAGAAAATATTCCATGTTGTCCACCATGTCGAGCAGTTTCCCTTGTTCCTTCACACCTCTGTCGTATACGCTGTCATATACAAGAAGGGTGACAACAAGGCACGCAGCAAATACCGTCACAGGAACTGCAATGTTCCACACCACCGACAGCGGCTGTCCCATTCTCATGAGAACATATCTCGCCACGATAAGTGACAATACAGTAAGCACTACTCCGGGTGCACTCACAGGTACACTGAGTGTTGCGCCAGCAAGCATAAACAAAAATGCAAGTCCGATAGCTATCATCAGACTGTTACACCTGTATATCATATAAGTGGCAAAGAACATTGACACCGCCACTATAAAAAGCACAAATTCCGTCACAGCACTCACGCTGACATAGTCAAGATCTATGAGTCCTGTCTTTATCCCATAAACCTTTTTCAGATCATATGCTATGCTGTATACCATGCCCTTTCCTCCGGCATAGAGCAGCTTTCTTCTGGCAAGCCCCCAACCCAGCAACACAGTAACCGGAACCACAATATCCAGTATCCTCTGTTCTTTTCTCAAAATGTACCACAGAGAATAAACCAGTGCTATCACCAGACTTCCTATGATATACGCACCCACAAGATTGGTGGAGTCCATATATTTATTTATATCCGAGCTGCATGCGATATCGCCCACAAGGTATGTCATACCAAGCGACAACGCCCATACAGCCAGTCCCAAAACAACTCTCACTTCCACACCTCTGTAATTCTATGATGATGCCTGGAGAATCTACACCGTGATATAGGATTTTGCAAGATCCTCCTTTATGGTTTCAAATCCCACCTGAAAACTTTCATCTCCACACTCTATATTGCCATTCATGTCTATGTCGATGAAGCTTGTGAAATCCTCACCTCTGTATCTCTCTCTGTACATTCCTATCACATCGTAGCTGTCATTTGTCCTGGCATCCACATACGACAACCTTGCAGCGGCATCGTACACATCCTCCTCACGGACTATGCGGTATCTCGTTATGGACATCTCCTCCGGATCATACCACGCTATAAAGTGAGGGACTTTAACATCTATCAGTGAAAAGCTCACCGATACCATGGATTCCAGCGCAACAGACATTGCCTGTCCATAGTGACGGCAGTTTCTTCCATCGAGATCCATACAGATGATGACCGGACACGACAATGCCTTTGATGTATCCCTGACCATTATCTCATCCTGTCTGGCCGACAACTTCCAGTGGATACGGGTCATCCTGTCTCCAGGTCTGTACTCTCTCACCTGATACACCTCGGTCGAGTCATCGCTTCTCACATCCGAATAATATACATCACTGTCCGTCACAAAATCTCTTGTGTTCTTCGTGACCTCCACCGGAACGAGATAGCACTGAGGCAATACGTAAATGTACGCCGTTCCACCAACCTTTTTCCTGATTGAGAAAATATGGAAAGCATCATATATCCTGACGCCCGATGCCTTTATCTCGTATCTTCCGCTGACATCCAGCTTCATCTTTCCCACGCACTTTCCATACCTGTCATCTATCTGTTCAAATGTACTCTTCTTCTTTTTCTTCATACCCGGAGCAAGAACACTGAACACCGCTGCCACATGGGGTACCTGACCACCGGTGACAGATACCGCAAGTTCCGGACAAAATGTACTGTTCTTCTCAACCACAGGTATATTCATCTGCATCTTAACACTGGTTCTTATGTATCGCACGATCAGCCCGGCTATAAGACTCAGCATGACAGCAGTCATGATCACCGCTGCGAAAAAGTATGATTTTTCTTTATTGATTATTCCTATATATACACATGCCCCTATCAGGACAATATACAATATTCCTCGTCTCATACGACATCCTACCACTACACGCTTCCAAATCTCATGCTACTTTTTCGCCGAACTTCTTCGTCTAACCGACGGTTTGTACACCCTCTCCATTATGTCCTTGAGCACAGCCTCCTGTGTTATGTGGTTCACCCTTGCCTTGGCACTTAAGACTATCCTGTGTCTTATGACGTCCGTCCACACCATCTGCACATCCTCAGGTATGACAAAATCTCTCCCACTTATATATGCCCAGCTCTTCGCCATCTTGGTGAGGGCTATCGTTCCTCTTGGACTCACTCCTAGCTCAAGGCTTGGATTCTCTCTGGTTCCAACAACAAGCTGGCCTATATAAGAATACACGTCATCGCTGACCTTGACATGCTTTACTTCCTCCCTGATAAGCCGCAGCTCAGACGCACCTATTACAGGCTGTACATCCTGAAAGCCATCAGCGGAGGTTCTTCCTTTAACTATATCCAGCTCGCTCTCTATGGATGGATATCCCAGCTTAAGGCACACCATAAATCTGTCGAGCTGGGAATCAGGAAGAAGCTGTGTTCCGGCACTGCCGATAGGGTTCTCCGTGGCAATTACTATAAATGGATCCGGAACCTGATATGTCACTCCATCCACAGTCACATGTCCCTCCTCCATAACCTCGAGAAGTGCCGACTGTGTCTTTGGAGATGTTCTGTTTATCTCATCTGCGAGGAACAGATTGCACATAACAGCACCCGGTCTGTACACAAACTGATTTGTCGCCTTATCGTACATCGTAAATCCCGTTATATCTCCCGGAAGGACATCCGGTGTAAACTGGACTCTCTTGTTCTGGAGCCCCATTGCATTTGCAAATGCAAGAGCCATCGTCGTCTTGCCGACTCCCGGTACATCGTCCATGAGAATGTTACCGCCTGCGATTATCGCCGCCATTATCTTGGCAATACACACGTCCTTGCCTATGACGACCTTCTTCACCTCATCTATAACGTCCATTACCTTGTCATTATAATTCATCTCGTTCTCCCATCCTTCAGATTATCTGTCTACATACGCAACAGGGAGGAAGCTCTTCCACTTCCTCCCTGTTATCATTGCTGCTGAAGCTTCGCCTTTACCGTCTCTATATTATTCATTATAACTCTGTATGTATCATTGTCCCCATAGACACTGTAGAGTTCTTCTGCCGCAAGCTGATAAAATTTGAGTGCCTGCTGGTAGTCCTCCTGTCTGTACCACACCTCTGCAACAGCAGACAGCGCAGCACTGTAGTGATATCCTCTGACACCCTTGAGCTGATATCTGCGCACCGCCTCCGTCAGCTTGTCCTGAGCTTCCTTGAGCCGACCTGCCCTGAGAAGGCTCTCGCCAAGATTGGCATATGTGGCAACAATCTCCGTACCGGCATTCTCATGTCTTTCTATGATGCTGAGCGCGTGCTCCAGTGCATCAACAGCCTTGTCGTAATCGCCAAGCTCCTGATAAATGAGCGCCACGTTGTTATAATAACCCGCCAGCAATATATCATATGGACCGAGCTGCTCCGAATATATGTCATACACCTTCCTGCAATAGGACAGGGCTTCCAACAGGTTACCTGCAGCCCTGTTCTCATTTGCAATATTCATGAGAGCGGTTCCATATGGAACTGTATCTTCAATCCCCATCTTATGAGCGAGCCTCATGACCTGCCTGCAAAAATACAGTGCCTTGTCGTGTTCTCCCGTGGTGCGGTGAAAACCGATAAGCTCATTGTATATCGCAAGCATGGAATCAGTATCCTTTTCATATTCAGCATCGCTGAGTGCCTGGGTAAGGTATCTCTCCACCTCCGGCAGTCTGTTCTCTGCGAACAGCTTATCAAGCCCGCTAAAAACCTCATTTATATTCATATAGTCAACCTCAATTTCTCTCACAATATCCTGTCATCACATCATAACACAATATTCGATTCATTTACAGACCCATTAAGGAAATCCATGGCATTGTCCAGAGTGGTCCTGCTTATCGCCTCCAGTGCCTCCTCTGTAAGGAATCCCTGATGAGACGTCACTATCACATTTGGAAATGACAACAGTCTCGCAGTGATCGAGGACTCCAGTATGTCATCCTCCCTGTTCTCAAATACATTTGGAGTCTCCTCCTCGTATACATCCAGCCCGATTCCGAAGAATTTTCTGCTTCTGATCCCAGCTATGAGATCGTCGGTCTTGATGAGTGCACCTCTGGAGGTATTCACCAGGATCACGTGATCCTTCATCATACCAATGGTCTCTTCATTTATCATATGGTAGGTCTCGTCGGTCAGCGGACAGTGAAGCGATATAAGATCAGATCCCGCCAGAAGCTCAGGGAGCTCCACATATCTGACAAAATCAAGGTCCGGATTCTTATACATATCGTAAGCGATCACATCCATTCCAAATCCATGACATATCCTCGCCATGGCAGCCCCGATCTTACCGGTTCCGACGATACCGGCTGTCTTGCCGTAGAAGTTCATGCCTGTAAGTCCGACCAGACTGAAGTTGTTCTCCCTCACCTTTATATAGCTCTTGTGCAGTCTCCTGTTCACCGCCATGGCAAGTGCCATCGCATGCTCCGCCACAGCCTCAGGCGAATAGCCCGGAACCCTCATCACAGTTATACCGCATTTTTTTGCCGCATCCATATCCACGTTGTTGAAGCCCGCGCATCTCATCAGTATAAGCTTCACGCCCGCATCACTCAGCGCATTCACAACGGGTGCACTCACATCCGAGCTGACAAATGCACATATGGCGTCATACCCCTTTGCAAGTCTTGCGGTCTTCACCGACAGATCTGTGTCTACATAATCTATGGTCAGCTTGTCGTACTGATCTTTCATCGCATCGAACGACTCCATGTCATAACGCTTTGTATCATAAAATAATATATTCATATCTGTTCCTCCTGTTTTTTCCTCTATCGGTATAATGTGTAGCATTGCTTTTTTCTATGTACAAAAACGGAGATTCTCTGAACTGTGTACAGAGGATCTCCGTTTATTATTTGCGTGACAGTATAGCTGTAAGTCCCTGAGTCGGAACATGTGAGTCATCGTTATCCAACATGTTAGGCAGTATGAGTGTCGCCTCATACACCTTGCCCTTTCTGCAGGTCGTAAATGATCCATTCATCTCCTCCGCCATCTTCTGACATGTCAAAGTACCTATATGTGTGCTCTCAGCCTTGCTGCTTTCCGGATTTATATAATTTCTGAAATAAATTCTTACCTTTCTCCGATCTATATATACCCTTATATCTATGCTTTTTGATTTGTCCGAATACTTTCTGATGTTGGTAAATACATTGTCGGTTATCCTCTTCATACCCTGAAGATCAACGTAAATTTCGGCTTCCTTGTCCGAGATATCAATGTCGAACTGATATCCATTCTCGCCCAGGAGCACAACATACTCTCCAAGCATCTGGTCAAGGAACGGCCCCGCCGGGAACATCTCCATGTTGAGATCATCACCGCCCTTTGAATATACATAGAAGTATCTGAACATCTTGTCCGACATCGTCCTGAGCTGCTCCGCCTTCTCAGCACTTATCCTTATGTATTCGTCAAGCTCCTCCTGGGATGAATACTCCTTGTTCTGCATGAGCTCCAGATATCCCGCCATGACTGTGAGCGGAGTTCTTATATCATGGGCCATGGCTGTGACCAGATCACTGTTCGCCTGCCATGCCTCACGCTCCCTGCTGAGCTGCTCAATAATGGTCTGCCTCATGGTGTCTACATTCTCCGCCAGCATACAGATCTCATCCTGACCGTGTATTGTTATCGGCCCATTGATATCCACATCCTTGATATCCATGACCTCATTTGTGAGGCGTCTCATTCTGCCTATCTCTCTTCCGAAATAGACTATTATCACACCGATGAACAGGATACAGCATATGACAAATATCGCTATCTCTCCGACATCCTTGATCGTATCATCCGAATAGTCAACTATGCAGACATTAAACACTCCATCCTTGAATAGCACAGGATAGAAATCGTAGTCAAATTCATTGAGGTCTCCTCGCAGCATGCTGGAATTGCCGTAGTAAGCTCCCTCATCCGCGGTCACCGCATCGGATTTCTTCTGGGATTCGCTGCTCGAGGATGCCTTCCTCTTGATCTTTCTGATATTTCCATAGTTGTCCTGTAACAGAATGATTATCTCACCAGTCTCCGAATTCGTTATGACATATTTGTATGCGCCCTTCTTCTCTATCATCCAGTCAGAGTCGAATACTATATCATTGTTGTTATAAATCAGTATGTACACATTGTCGTGCTGCTCCTGCCATGCCCTGAGTGCCTGCGTATCCGTAGCCTTTATGGAATGGCTGGTCACATATGAAGCAAAGCTCTGGATCTGTCTGGCGGATCTCTTCTGTGTATTCGTGTCACTCATGTATACATTTTTCATGTAGCTGTTCAGTGCAAATGTTCCTGCAAAAAAAGCCGATATGGACAATATTAGCCCAAGCAGTATGATCACAAACAGCTTTACCCTGAGTGTCCGCTTAAATGGCATCTTCATATCAGTCTACCTGATATCCCTTTCCATATATGGTCCTAATGATCTCAGGCTGCGCTGAGTTGTCCTCTATCTTCTGTCTGAGTCTGAGTATGTGTACCATGACCGTATTGGAAGATGAAGGAAGATACTTCTCCTGCCATATATTCTCGTAGAGTGCCTCGAGTGACCATGGCTTTCCTCTGTGCTCCACCAGGAAGAACAGAAGTGCATACTCCTTGTCGGTGAGCTTGATGACCTCACCGTTCTTGATCACAATCCTCTTAAATGAGTCAATATTTATATTGCCGACTGAGATATTCTTTGGATCGGTCTCTGATTTTCCGCGGTACACCTTGTATCTTCTGATAAGAGCATTCACCTTGCGGTTAAACTCGCTCTGGGTGAATGGCTTTGCCAGGAAATCATCGCCACCCACATCGTATGCCTCGTTCTGATCCGGCTCCTTCGTCTTCGCCGTCAAGAAGAGGACTGGGATAGATGAAAACTCTCTGATCTGCTGGCATGCCTCAGTACCTGAAAGCTTTGGCATCATTATGTCCATAACTATGAGATCGATGTCCTTGTCCGCACGCACGGTCTCGACAGCCTCAACTCCATCGGCAGCCTCCACAACATCGTATCCAAGTCTCTTGAGATATATATTGAGCAACGTTCTGATGTCCTGCTCGTCGTCCACTATAAGTACTTTTACAGATTCTTTTTCGTTCTCCATATCGCATTACTCCTTATCCACACCAAATGTATGTACATTATAACAAATACTCATATCTTTATTCCATTCTAAACTTCTTTGTAAGGAAATTTAAGTCATAAAAAAACGGGAACCCTCACTATGTGAGAAGTCCCCGCCTTTTCTTTATAAAATGATTGGAAGAGCTATAGTTAGATGTGTCTAACTGTTTCTGAGTATATCCAAATTGCCAGCATATGTCAATAACCTGCCCGCCATTTGTAATGATAACATTTATCAGTTCGCTCTTCTCTCCTGTCTTCTTCGCTTTATGCCTCTCCATGCCCCCATGATCATGTCCCTGTACACGCCAGGATTGAATATGAGCAGCAATGGGAAGAGCTCCAGTCGTCCCGCAAGCATGTCAAACATCAGAATATACTTGGTAAATCCCGTCAGCCCGCCAAAGTTTCTGGTAGGTCCTACCTCGGAAAGACCCGGTCCTATATTGTTGAGACACGATGCCACCGCAGTGAAGTTGGTCACCAGATCCCTGCCCTCAAGGGACACAAGAAATACAGACAGGGTAAATATTCCCATCAGCGTGATGAAGTATACATTTACCGCCCTGACTACCTCGTGCTCCACCGGTTTGCCATCCATGTTTATCTTCTTGATATTCTTCGGATGGAAATACGAACTCAGCTCCTTGACAACGGTCTTGAACATTATCACGAGTCTCGACACCTTCATACCGCCACCGGTGCTTCCCGCACAAGCTCCGACAAACATCAGGATGACCAGCACCGTCTTACAGGTCTGTGACCACTGGTCAAAATCCGCCGATGCGTAACCCGTCGTGGTGATGATCGATGCCACCTGGAAGGCCGCATGTCGCAGGGCATCCCACATATTTGACATGGTGTTCATCAGACTTACAAACAGTATCGCCACCGATGTCAGGATGATGAGGAAATATGTCCTGACCTCCTCCATGGAAAGTGCCTTTCGGATGTTCCTGAACAGCACAAAATAATAAAAGTTGAAATTCACACCAAACAATATCATGAACACAGTTACAACCCACTGTATATATGGTGAGAAGCTTCCAAAGCTGTCGTTCTTTATTCCAAAACCGCCTGTTCCGGCTGTTCCAAATGCCGTACACAGAGCATCGAACAATGACATATGTCCAAACATAAGGAAAATGACCTCCAGAACCGTCATTCCGAAGTAGATAACATACAATATCCTGGCAGTGTGCTTGAGTCTTGGAACAAGCTTTCCAACGGATGGCCCCGGGCTCTCCGCCTTCATCAGGTTCATATTTGAACCGGACGCACTGTTCATCGGAATGATGGCAAGCAGGAACACCAGAACTCCCATACCGCCTATCCAGTGGGTAAAGCATCTCCACAGCATCATGCCGTGTGACATACTCTCCACATCGCTCAGTATGCTGGCTCCCGTTGTGGTGAATCCCGATATGGTCTCAAACAGTGCATTTGTAAATGAAGGGATCTCCCCTGAAATGACAAATGGCATGCAGCCAAATATACTGAGCAGTATCCAACTGAATGCCGTGGCTACACATCCCTCTTTGAGATATATGGTCTGATTTGCCGGTTTTCTAAGTGTCATAAGCGTTCCTATCACAAGACATGATATTATGACTATAAGGAACGCAAATATTTCATGTTCCTGATATATGAGAGATGTCAGGCATGGAATGATCATGAGCAGACCCTCAAGTCTTATGATCTGGCCAAGTATAAATACTATCATGGAATTATTCATAATCTTCTCCTAATCAAACTGCCTTAAGCAAGTATATCTCTTATATCCGTAAATCCTGTCTCAGTGGTGACTATCATGGCCGTATCTCCAACCTGTATAGAATCCTGACCTGTTGGAAGCAGGATCGAACCGTTTCGATTTATAAATGCTATGAGGAGGTTCTTCTTGAGATTGAGATCCTTCAGCGGTATATCCGTCACCTCCGACTTCTCATCCACACGGAACTCTATCGCCTCAGCTCTTGAGTCAAACATGTGGTAGAGTGTCTCTATGCTGTTACTGTTGGAATTTTTCTTCGCACGGACATATGCGACTATGGACTCCGCAGTTATACTGCATGGATATACAACACTTCCCAGATCAAGGCTGTTTATGACCTCTCTGAAATTGCTCCTGTTTATCTTGGTTATCGTCTTGGCATTTGAATGTTTGCGGGCGTGGAGAGTCAAAAGTATATTCTCCTCGTCGATTCCTGTCAGGGACACAAATGATTCAGTCTCCGCAAGGCCCTCCTCGTTCAAAGTCTCCTGATCCGTTCCATCACCATTTATGATTATCGCCCTCGGCAGAAGGACTGAAAGCTCCTCACAGCGCTTCTTGTTCTCCTCTATGATCTTGACGGATATTCCCATGTTCACGAGCTGTCCAGCCAAATAATATGCGACATTTCCTCCACCGATTATCATGGTGTTTTTGACTCTCGCAGTCTTGAAGCCTATGTGCTCCATGAATTTTCTGGACATAGGCCGTGTTCCCACACATGACATAATGTCACCGGCCTTGAGGACAAAATCACCGGAAGGGATATAGAACTCCCCGGCTCTCTCAACTGCCGCTATAAGTATATTTATCGGCTTCTGTTTATTTGCAAGATCCTTGCCGAGATCAGCTATGCTCTTGTTGTCCAGCACGTTCTTCTCCGGGATCTTTATCCTGGTCATCTCCGCCTGTCCGTGTGCAAATGAATTTATCTCAAGAGCCGTTGGCAGATACAGTACCCTCGACACCTCGATTGCGGTCTCAAGCTCAGGGTTTATGATCATGGTAAGTCCAAGCTTCTCCCTGAGATAGCTTGCCTCCTTGCTGTAATCCGGGTCTCTGAGTCTCGCTATGGTCGCGCAGTCTCCGACCTGCTTGGCTATGGTACAGCACAGGATGTTGAGCTCATCCGACGACGTGACTGCAGCTATCAAATCTGCGTTCTGTATTCCCGCTTCAAGCTGCACGCTGTGATTTGCTCCGTTTCCAACTATTCCCATAACATCATACTGATTTGCGTATGTTGCGACCTTCTGGGGATCCTTGTCTATGATAGTTATATCATGCCCCTCATTTGCAAGCTGCTTGAGTATGGCCACGCCAACCTTTCCACAGCCCACTATTATGATCTTCAATCCCGTCTTCTTGCTTGATCTGCTACCAAACACGGATTTATCCTCCTTGATTACCTTCAATTAGCTAAGCCAAGTATAGCATGCTAAATATAAAAATCAACACCTGCCACTTTTCTTTACTGAAACCTTACACGAACAGTCTTATTATGCAACACACCAGCACAAATATGACAAATGCTATGCCGACTATCATATTTGTTCTCTTGCTGAAACCTTTGGTGGGTTTTCTGTAGATTCCGTCATCTTCTTTGTTCTTCTTCATAGCCTTTTCTGTCTCCTGTTTTATTGTTATGAGTTTATTTTATATGTGATTTTCCGCAATAGCCTTAAGCCTCTTTATGAGCAGATTCACATTTGTGTGCCTCTTCAAAGAATTTTCCCCACTCTTTATGAAATCCCATGACTCCCCATAAGTCATATCTGTAGTCACAGTCTCATTCTCCTCAAAAAAACGCTCCAGCGATCCCGACGTCTCATGCTTCATCGAGAACTCCGCCGCCCTCCGCACCTTGCCGTGCTCATCTGAATTTGCATCCCGATACAGGAAATGATCCAGGTTGCTCGAAAAATAGTATACGGAGTATTTTATCTTTTTACTTCCTATCTTTATTGATGACAGCGAAGTGAGCACATCCAGATTCGCACTCTTGCAGAGATTGCGCTCCTTCACGTGATCCGGATTTGCCGTCACAATGATATCCGGGTAGTATACCGGCTTGTCTTCATTTCCCCCATCAGTCACGACCAGATTGTCATCTATGTACGCCCCATCCATATCCACAAAATGAATTATCTCCACTATGTCCTTCGGATACAGGCCCGTCCTCTTTAGCAGAGGACTGACCATTATCTCATCTATAAACCGCTCTATGTTGTCAGGATGTATGCCATTCTTTGAGGTTATATCACCGCCAAAGCTTCCGTCATCCTGCATGAGCATGGCAAATTCCAGAACAATATCAGGATCTATATCCTCAAGAAGCTGTCCAAATGGCACCTCAAGAGCATTCCGGTCCGACACTCCCTCGACAAGGAACAGGAAGATCTTCTTCTTAGGTCGTTTCCCCATGATCCATACCTGCCTTTCTGAATGCCGATACAATCTTGAACCTCTTCGTATTCCTGTACAGCTCCTCGTCCTGTTCTCCAACCACGATCTCCCTGAAATAAGTATTTCTGAGATTGTTGCTGCTTCCGATTCCCTTCATACGGATATACCTATTTCTCGGATTTGTCGTGGTGAAATATATATAATCCTTGCTTATGACCTCCAGCGGTCTGAGGTTATGCGATGTAAATATAAACTGCCCCTTGCCAGACTCTTGGAACGTCTGCAGCACCTCTCCCAGAAGATACTCAAACACACCGGCATCCAGCTCGTCTATGGCTATCGTGCACGACTGCTCATTGTACGCATCTATTATCAGACTGAGCACCGACACGATCTTGCGGATACCGTCGGACTCGTACCTGAATGGCATGTGCACTCTTCCGTCAGGCGCAGCCTCCTGATTGTGGAACACACTCATGTCCGTCTCATTTCTGCTGGACACTATCTCCACCACATGTCCCATACTGCCATCCTTCATGAGGGCAGGCGACAGCTCGTGAAGATCAACATTAAGTCCCGGAACTATCTGGCTGAGGACTATGTTTATATTCTCAAACTGGCTCTTTATCTCGCTGAAGACTATCTCCGGCATGATGTTCGGCACATCCGTCTTCAGAAGGAATTTACCGCTCTGTGTGTATAGCGGAAGTCCGTAGTTGAGTCTTATATATCCTGTTGATTTCGTGTCTACCACATGAAGATAGAGCTGACTGTAGTACGCCAGCTCCAGTATAACCTGATAAAACTCAGAGTATAACCCGCACTCATCGCACACCTTTGCAGTTCCGAGCGAGAAGATAAACGACGCCGACTTTTCCTGCGCCAGTCTTCTCACCACATTCAGCTCATCCACGAACTTTCTGTCATTTGTTATGAAATATTTCTGCTTCGATACAGGCCCGAACGGCATGTCGTCAGTGCATGTGTCAATCACAGGCTGAAGTATCATCTTCCTGCCCTCAAAATCACCTGACATACTCAGTTTCTCACCCGATATGCGGACTCTGTAGCTCGGCTGGCCACTGTTCTGATCCTCTCCTCCGTACTGTCTGAATCCGTTATTTGTCTCATTCTCCACGGCGGACATGAGGAATTCGTACACAACCTTTCGGATGCGTCCGTCCTCGTACTGAAGGTCAAATGTAAACTCCAGTCTGGCCATCTCCTGACCCTTTGCCACACATTCTGCATACACCGCCGGAACCTCAGCTCCAATCATCAGAAGCTTCAGTATGGCAAGCGCCTCTATAAAACTCGTCTTACCCGAGCCGTTCTGTCCATAAAGTCCCAATATATCTGATTCTGTTCCATACGGAACAAACTTCTTTCCACAGGCAAATACTATCTCTCCATGCTCCACACTCTTGAAGTTGTCAAGCACCGCTTTCTGCAGTCTTATCGTGGGAAGCCTATCCCAGTGGTCTTCTCTAAATTGTCTGATTCTCATTCACGGTCTCCTCAGATGCTCTTAATATAACGTCATAAAACTGTATTACCATTATATTGTTATCTCCAATTTCCGTCAACAGCCATCAAGTTTTTCGAATTTTATATTCTGTTTTTTTGATCTTTCACAGCTTTACCATTTCTATATCTTAACGGTGGTTCTCCCACCGCCGCAGAAAATTTCCTGATAAAATAACTTACATTTGGGTAACCTGATTTCATGGCAATCTCGGTAACCGACAGATCTGTGGACTCGAGAAGATGCCTTGCATACTTAAGTCTAACATAGTTCACATACTGTGTGAGCGTCATGTGAAATCTCTCACTGAAGAATCTTGACATGTACTTTTCCGACAGATGAAAATGTTCAGAAAGCTCAGCAAGACTTATGTGCTCATGATAATTATCCTGTATATATATAAGTATCTCCTTTTCCAGTCCACCTGACGCTCTCCCTGTCTTCGCTTCAAGCTGATCGTATTCCACTAAAAGATCTACAACCTGCAACAGTCTGATTCTCACCTGTATCTGTCTGTGTGTTCCAAATTTCCCATTTTCCTCTGACAACTCATCAAGAATAGGTATAAGTTTTTCAAGCAGATTCCGATTCGTCACTTCAGGTCTGAATTCCCGTGTGTGATTCCTAAGAGGAAAAAATATCTCATCCTCCAATTCATCCTTGGTCTGAAATGATATGAATTCCATCGGAAACAGAAATGTAAAATAATCCACCGGTGTTTCCGGGGCGGCCATCATATGCAGCACTCCCGGACTTACTATATATACAGCTCCGTCATCCCCTATAAATTTCTGTCCATCAATCTCAACCATAAGTGGACCTTTCCTTACATATATTATCTCCACCTCATCATGCCAATGAACCGGGATCTGGAATGCATGTGACCAGTATCTCATATGATACTCACAAAATGGATATTCTCTTGTCCCGTGTGGATGATTTTCCTTTAATTCTGCGTACATTGTTATCCCCTGATATTGATTTATTATATATTGCGTTGCCTTTTATATCATGCAACTTCGTCATATTAACTCATATGTAGAATATGTGCAACTTTTAATTGAAATAGTACAAGATTCATGCGGTATCAATGCGATATTATACAATTTAGTTATAACTCATGATTTTATACCCATCACCAAAGGAGTACTGATTATATGAAGAAATTATCCGCACTTTTTATACCTATATGTTTTGAAACACTATTCTATATGCTGTCTGGCATGGTTGACACACTTATGCTCTCATCAGTGGGCGACTATGCCGTGGGTGCTGTCGGAACCGCCAACAGTTATATCGGAATGTTCATCATCATGTTCTCCATCATATCATCCGGCATGATGACGGTCATGACTCAGAATATCGGCGCAGGCAGACCTGGGATTGCTTATCAGGCACGCCAGCTTGGTCTTATATTCAACTCAGTCATAGGTATGGGAATGTCTATATTCCTGTTCATTTTCTCCGAAAATATTCTTGATCTGATAGGAATAGCCGGGAACCTCAGGGAACCTGCCATGAGCTATCTTGAGATCGTTGGCGGAGGGTGCTTCCTGAACGCGCTGATTCCAATATTTGCAAGCTACCTCAGGGCATTTGGACATACAAAGCAGCCTCTCATCGCTACCATAATCGGCAACCTTGTAAACTTCGCCTTAAATGCAGTATTTCTCTTTGCGCTGCATAAAGGGGTGCAGGGTGTCGCTACAGCGACAGTCATATCCAAGGTTATCAACCTTGCAATTGTTATCTTTTTCTCCTGCACCCTTGTAAAAGCAGGGAAAAATCCCGAAAGGCTTTCTAACAGAACTGTCCTTTCACAGATCATCAGAGTCGGACTGCCATCTGCATTCGAATCCGTTCTGTACAATGTCGCCATGATGCTGGTGGTCAAGTTTCTGAACCAGATGGATACTGACGGAATAAATGTCACGGCACGATCCTACGCAGTCCAGATAAGCAACTTCTCCTACTGCGTCGGCTCAGCGCTCGCCCAGGCAAATGCCATCATGACCGGATGGCATATCGGTTCCGGCGATATAGATGCATGTAAAAGAGATACCAAAAAGGCCGCCATCATCGGTGTGATCGTGGCGACCTGTCTTGAAACTTTATTTGCAGTCACAGCCCCATGGGCCATGAAACTGTTCACCGACAACCCGGACATGGTACATATTGTCACAAGGCTTCTTGCAATTGACATCATCCTCGAGGTTGGCAGAGTTACAAACCTTGTCTACGGCCAGGCCTTAAAGACCAGCGGAGATGCGGTATTCCCAGCTGTCATAGCAGCTGTCTTTATGTACGTGTGTGCTGTCGGCGGTACATGGATGTTCGGCCTGCACCTTGGGTTCCTTGCAACCGGCGCCTACATAGGCCTTACCTGTGACGAATGTGTGCGCGCAGTTGGTATGGTCCTGCGCTGGCGAAGCGGAAAGTGGACAGAGAAGAAACTGGTGTGATAATATACTAATACCAAACGTATTCCAGAATGTATCAGCCCCATACTTCAGGCTTTTATCACAGAATTCCACCTATCATATACAC
Organism: Coprococcus sp. BIOML-A2; assembly: GCF_009875795.1. Lineage (NCBI taxonomy): Bacteria > Bacillati > Bacillota > Clostridia > Lachnospirales > Lachnospiraceae > Coprococcus > Coprococcus sp. BIOML-A2. Next base: position 90,329 of record NZ_WWSI01000007.1, on the reverse strand, counting down.
CACAAATGCCGCAAGCCACGCCACAACGCACTGCCAGATCACTACCATGACAGCCCAGCGATGTCCCATCTCTCTCTTGATGGAGGCGATGGCTGCTATACAAGGCGAGTAAAGCAGGCTGAATACGAGCAGCGATGCTGCAGCCCTGGTTGTGATAGCTGCGGTCACTGATCCGTTAAACAATATCTCAAGTGTGGATACCACACTCTCCTTCGCCATGATACCACTTATGAGCGACGTACATATTCTCCAGTCGCCAAGTCCAAGCGGCTTAAATATCGGCACCAAAAGTCCAGCTATCGCAGCAAGTATGCTGTCCTGCGAGTCTTTCACCATATTGAGGTGCATATCAAAGCTCTGAAGGAACCAGATACATATAGTTGCAAGAAATATAACTGTGAACGCCTTCTGAAGAAAGTCCTTTGCCTTCTCCCACAGGAGCTGGCCTACGTTCTTCGCACCCGGAAGTCTGTAATTTGGAAGCTCCATGACAAAAGGAACCGCATTGCCCTTAAACAATGTGCTCCGATAAACCATAGCCACAATTATTCCTATCGCAATTCCAAGGAAATAAAGCCCTGCCATAATAAGGCCGCCCTTTCCAGGGAAGAATGCGCTTACAAAGAACGCATATATAGGAAGCTTAGCTGAACAGCTCATGTATGGAGTGAGCAGAATAGTCATCTTTCGGTCTCTCTCACTCGGGAGTGTCCTGGTTGCCATGACGGCCGGAACCGTACAGCCAAAGCCTATCAGCATCGGAACTATGCTCTTGCCGGAAAGTCCGATCTTCCTTAGCAGCTTATCCATGACAAATGCAACTCTGGCGATGTATCCGCTGTCTTCCATGAGCGACAGGAAGAAGAACAGGGTAACAATTATTGGAAGGAAGCTGAGCACACTTCCCACTCCTGCAAATATTCCGTCCATAACAAGGCTCTTGACCACCACATTTACATTTGCTGCGGTGAGAAGCTTTCCCACCTGAACCGTGAGTGCATCTATCCCCATCTCTAAAAGTTTCTGAAGTCCAGCTCCGATCACGTTAAATGTCAGATAGAACACCGCCAGCATGATACCTATAAAGCATGGGATTGCGGTATACTTACCCGTAAGAATGCGATCTATCTTTTCGCTTCTGATCCTCTCCTTGCTCTCCTTTGGCTTGACTACACAGTTTTCACATACCTTTTCTATGAAATTAAATCTCATATCAGCTATGGCTGCACTCCGGTCAAGTCCTCGCTCTTTTTCCATCTGGATTATCAGATGTTCTATCGTCTCTTTCTCGTTCTCATCAAGTCCAAGCCTGTCAAGTATGAGATGATCTCCCTCTATGATCTTGGTAGCAGCGAATCTAAGCGGCAGATCTGCCGCCTTTACATGATCCTCTATAAGATGCGCCACCGCATGTATACATCTGTGAACAGCTCCGCCAAACTCATTCTCATCACAGAAGTCCTGTCTTCCAGGCTTTTCCTGATACTTGGCTATATGTATGGCGTGTCTTACAAGCTCATCCACACCCTCGTTTTTTGCCGCAGATATAGGCACAACCGGGGTTCCAAGCATTGCCTCCATCCCATTTACATCTATGGAGCCCGAATTGCCTGTGACTTCATCCATCATGTTGAGTGCGACGACAACCGGTATCTCCATCTCAAGAAGCTGCATTGTGAGATACATATTTCGCTCTATATTAGTAGCGTCTACTATATTGATGATAGCCTTTGGGTGATCATCAAGCACAAAGTTTCTGGACACGATCTCCTCGCTGCTATAAGGAGACATCGAATATATTCCGGGAAGATCTGTCACGGAAGTATTCTCCCTGCCCCTTATCGGACCATCCTTTCTGTCGACAGTTACTCCGGGGAAATTGCCTATATGCTGATTTGATCCGGTGAGCTGATTGAACAGTGTCGTCTTTCCACAGTTCTGGTTTCCAACCAGGGCAAATGTAAGTCTTGTTCCTTCCGGAAGCGGATCACCATCCCCTTTGACGTGATATTTTCCTTCCTCGCCAAGTCCTGGATGTTCCTTCTCCTCTATGATCTCAACTCTGGTGTGAGCTCTGGATCTTGTCTCTATCTGCTCTGCATCTATCTGCTCTGCATCAGCCAGTCTGAGTGTAAGTTCATATCCATGGATCTGAAACTCCATAGGATCGCCCATCGGAGCAAGCTTCACAAGGGTGAGCTCCGCACCGGGTATAACACCCATGTCAAGAAAATGCTGTCTTAGCTCTCCTTCACCGCCAACTGCCTTTATTCTGGCACTCTGTCCTACCTTCAAATCTCTCAGTGTCATAATTGATTATCCTTCTTTCATCATTCGTCCAGATTCATCCACGCAGTCTTTCAGTACCACAAAATCGTCTGTCGAATGCCGTCTATTTATGTCTATTGATATTTTTTCTCAATTATAGCACGATGCGTTGTATGCGCAATATATAGATCCTGATTATCGTCTATATTTTCACGGCTTTTTCATGTGCATCTCTGTCTATAGAAATCAGTTCCTTAAGTTCCCTCACCGTGAACACGCCGCAGACAACTGCGGTAATGCCGTCCGCTATCGGTCCCGCATACATGACACCATCGATCCCCATGAATATAGGGAATATGATGATGAGAGGAAGCAGAAATAGTATCTGTCTTGTGAGTGACATGAACACACCAAGTCTCGCCTTTCCTATAGAGTTGAAGAAGTTTGATGTCACCGGCTGGATTCCATTTACGATGGTTAGGAACATGTATATCCTGAAGTATCTCTCTGAAAACTGGAAGTACAGCTCGCTTCCCTCTCCAAATGCGCTGATGATCTGTCTGGGGAATATCTGGAATGCTGCAAATGCCACCACCGACAGAGCCGATGCTGCTGCCAGCGCCAGAAGATAAGTCTTTCTCACCCTCCTGTACTTTCCTGCACCATAGTTGAAGCCTATGATCGGCTGGGTTCCCTGTGATATTCCTATAACGATCGCCATGAATATCATGTTTACCTTGCTTATTATTCCTGAACACGCAAGTGGTATGTCGCCTCCATACACCGACTGTGCTCCGTATCTTGACAAAGTATTGTTCATGACAACCTGGACTATCGCCATGGCTATCTGATTGAAACACGCCGACGCACCGAATCTGAATATATTGCCGCAGGGCTCTCCTCGCATAACAAAACTTTCCCTGGTAAGATGTATTGTCTTGAAATGGAACATATATCTGAGGCTTATGGCAAATGATATGATCTGTCCTGTGATAGTTGCCAGCGCCGCACCGCGCATACCCATATCGAGCCCGAATATAAGTATCGGATCAAGTATAGTGTTGATGATGGCACCTGTCAGCATGGATATCATTGAATACCTCGGACTTCCATCAGCCATGATCAGCTTGCTCATTCCGGTATTCGCTATCAGGAATGGGAAACCTATCGCTGTTATCCTTGTGTACTCCTGTGCAAATGGCAGAACCTTGTCAGTTGCGCCGAATGCCTTTAGCATAGGTGTCAGGAATATTGTCGTCACAAGGAAAAGTGCCACGCCAAATATCGCCATGAGACAGATTCCATTTCCTGCTGCCTCAGCCGACTTCTTCTCATCTCCGGCACCAAGCTTCAATGAAAAGCTGGTTGCACTTCCTATGCCAAGAAGAAGCGATATCGCGGTACATGCCGTTGAAAGAGGAAATGCTATATTTGTCGCAGCATTTCCAAGCATTCCCACTCCGTGTCCTATAAATATCTGGTCAACTATATTATAAAGTGCTGTCACCAGCATGGATATGATACACGGTATGGCAAAGGTTGTGAGCAGATGTGCCTCATTCTCATATCCAAGGGGATTGTTCTGATTTTCATTTGTCTTTGTGTTATCAGATGTCATGATTCTGTATTGCCTTTCTGTCTGTATTGCGACTCAGTTTTTCATTCCATATTTCTTCAGGTCTACCCGGTCATTTTCAACCTCTATGCCGTCTGCCCTCAGGCGGTCCGCCTGGACATTTGCTCCACCGAACGCAAATGCTCCCGCAAGCTCACCCTTGGAATTCACCACTCGGTAACACGGTATATTCTCAGGATCAGGATTCTTATGAAGTGCATTGCCCACGGCTCTCGCCATCTTCCTGTCACCTGCCATCTCCGCAACCTGGCCGTATGTTGCAACACATCCCTTCGGAATCTTCTTCACCGCATCGTAGATCCTCTTTGTCGGACTGTAGGTTACTATGTCATAGCTATCCGCTATCATCTGCTTCACCGCATCCTCTGGCACACTTCCATCCAGTATGATAGTGTTCCAGTGTTCTTTGTTCTGATGCCAACCCGGTATGACAGACTCAAATGCCTGCCTCCAAAAATCCCGGCTTTCCGGATCAGCCTTCACATTCAGATTGATATATCCATCCCTCTCATAAGTCCAAAGGAATGCCTTCTTGCTTCCCTTTACCCTGACAAGCTGCCAATTCTGGTCGTGAAATGGCGCCTCCTGGTAAGTGTCCGGAAATGAGAGACCATATGCCAGAACTTCCTCCCTTGTTGTCATGTGTATTTTTCCTTTCTTGTGTTGCGATTATGTAATTAGCTGCCAGTTTTCACCTCAGCTACATAACTTGTTGTTTTTATCTTTTTTCATTTTTCAGCTAAAAAGCGATAAACTACCTGTATCCCTTGAGATATCTCTTCTGCCCATCCGTTATACGGTAACTCTCCACTGCCTTCTGTATCGTCTTTCGGTGAACCCAGTCGGACATGCGGTGCTCTTCTATGTACGGAATGACCGCATCCCACTGCTTTGCCAGTGCTGTCGCCATGTACCATGCTATCATCATGTTGACATAATACTCATCAGACTTAACTTCTGCCACAAGCTTCACATATTCAGGATCAAAATCAGCATCCAGATAAAGCCTCATGAGCATTCCTATTCCATACCGTATAGTATATGTCTCGCCTGAGGCAATCCAGCACTTGATGACCGGTAGCAGTTCTTCCTTGTGCTTTTCAAAACACTTCGGTGCCGGGAAATCACAGGTTGCCCAGTTGTCTATATACGGAAGAAATCTCTCTATCTCCGAGATACATCTGTCATAATCCTTTATCCTGGTTATGAACATCATGTGGAGATTATTTTCCTCGTAATAACGGTGTGGAAGTTCTTTTATAAACTTTTCTGACAGTTCTGTTCCAGCTATACTCTTTGCATATTTTCTGAGCACGGGAACTCTTATGCCTATAATCGTCTCCTTGTCGGTGTCAGGCATAAGCCTGCTGTGAAAATCTCTGTATGCCATATCCTGTAGTTCAAACAGATGCTTTTGAATCTCCTCCATATTTTCACCTTACGCTTTCTAATTTTCTCGTTGTTAGTTTTCCATTTTCTACATTTTTCTATTCTAACTCATAATTGTATACAACTATTATATCTAATACTATCTGAATTTCTTCACATGCTCCGATATAAACCGAAACAATTCGATATTGGCCTTCTCATTCTTCTCCTCCGCCTCAAGATATTCAGGCACTGAAATATCTGTCTGAACCTCTCCGCATACATCAACGCCCAATATTCTTGAATGTCTTATACCACCGTCATATCTTTCATCATTACGACAAGCGTCTGTATTTTTTTCTTCACCCTGACCGCCAAGAAAGACACTAAGCAGGCGTTCAAGTCCATCGATTGACATATCCCCCTGACTCCAGTTCGTCTCCGTGTACTCTGTTCCGAGGACATCTTTGTCTATAGATATATACAGAGGCAGATCTGTTCTAATAAGTTTCAGCTTATTCTCAAGCAGATCACCATGCAGGTCTTCGGCGGAAAATGTCAACAATCTTCCGCTCTGACTCCCACTATAACTTTCCAAAGTCTGCTCTATATCTGACTCCGGCGGACCTACAACTACCAGCTGTCTTAGATTTTTATTCTGTATAAGAGTCTGTCCCGCCCAGTCTCCGCAGCTCATCATTTCTGGAACCATAGGTATCTGCATGTCTGTATGATGATCATACATAACCAGCCCAAACGGTTCGGTTATATGATCTGTTATAATCTTCGTTATATAATGATAATTTCCCGAATCTATATAATGTATACCCTGGATTCCGTACGGCTCTATCCTGCCCCATATTTTTTCATATGCATTTTTTGAACAATACATATCTGTCTCTTGTATATCAGAGCAATCTATGTATCTGAATCTATCTATATCCTTTATATCCTCATCACGATATACGTGAGTAAAATCCAAAATCATATTCTCATTTTTCACCTTGCTGTCACCCATATACAACCCCCATATATCCAATAACAAGTCAATTTCGCAGCAATATCGATTAACCTGTCAATAATAAAATAATCTTAATACCAAAATCGCCCGACTGTATTCTAACACAACCGGACGATTTTAATCACTATTTGTCTTTCTTTTTCCTTATGTGGATCTCCGGGATTGCCACCGTGTCATATGTCACAGACGAGTCATCCTCACCCACATTATCCTCATTGTCATCATGGCTCTTTGTGTTCACCTCAGGAATAGCCAGATTGTCAAATGACATGTTGAATCTGTGATGCTTTTTATGCTGTTCTTTATTTTTTTCTCTCATAGTTGGTTATACCCCCTAAAGTATGTTTATGAAAAATGTAATTACCAGGCTGTTCAGGAAGTCAGCAAATAAACTTCCTATAAGCGGTATTATCAGATATGCCTTGACTGAAGGAACATAGCGGTCGCATATAGCCTGCATGTTCGCCATGGCATTTGGCGTTGCTCCCATACCGAAACCACAGGTACCCGCCGACAGAACCGCCGCATCGTAATCCCTGCCCATCACGTTGAACACAACAAAATATGTGAACAGCACCATGAGTATAAGCTGTGCCGAGAGCAGTATGATAAGCGGAAGTGCAAGCTCTGCAAGCTGCCACAGCTTCAGGGTTATCATCGCCATTCCAAGGAACAGCGACAGACAGATACCACCGAGGTTGTTGATCTCACCCATATAAATATCAAACTTGCCGGAATACTCTCCGATATTTCTGATGACCGCAGCCGCAATCATCGCACCTATATATATAGGAAATGTAAGTCCTGTCTTTGTGAGAAGTTCCGATATGATGGTTCCTATTCCTACGGCTATGATGAGCTGGAACACAGCTGCCGCATACATATTGGTATGGCGCTCATGTTTCTTCTCATCCTCAACCAGTATACTGTCGTCCTCGGCAACTGCAGTGTCCAGAAGCTTCTTCCTGTCTATGAGTCTCTTGCCAATAGGGCCACCTATAAGACTTCCTGCGATAAGTCCAAATGTTGCCGCAGCCGTGCATATAGTTGTTGCCCCCTTGACATCAAAATCCTCCAGCACCGGGCCAAACGCTCCTGCAGTTCCATGACCACCTACCATAGGTATAGATCCCGTGCAGAGTCCAACAAGCGGATCAAGATGCAGCAGCTTACTCACCCCGAGCGCCAGAAAATTCTGGGACACTATAAGCACTACAACCAGTCCAAGGAATATGAACAACGACTTTCCTCCGCTCTTTAAAACCTTGAGATTCGCCTGGAATCCAACGGATGTGAAGAAGAATACCATGCACACCTCTCTCAGCGTATCGTCAAATGTAAATTCTGCTATGCCAAGACTGTAACACACACAGGTCAGGACTGCGAAAAGCAGACCTCCTATGACCGGCGCCGGTATGCAGAATTTCTCCAGGAAATTAATTCTTTTCTTCAAAAACTGTCCCAATATAAGTACCAGAACTGACACCGCCAGTGTCTGATACATATCTATCTGTATCTCCATGTAAGACCTCTCTTATCTATATTATATACACATGCAGACATCCGTGATCAGATACCTTCTTAATCCAATATCATCTGCATATATTCTTTTCCGCATTCAGTATATTTATTATCAGCAGCTGACAACTACTGTTCAGCCGGGATCTCTATTCCTTTTTTCTGATAATAAGCTTTCGCGCCATCATGAAATGGAATGGTCACGTTCTTCACAGCCTCACTCTCATCTATCTGGAAGGTGAGTGCTATTGAATACTGGATATCCTGCGCATGTTCAAAGAGAAGTCCTGTGAGCTCCTCCACTATCTTCTCATCCATATCATCCCTGGCGAGGAGCACTGCTCTGACACCGAGTGTCACAACATCCTGAGTCTGTCCCTCGTAGGTTCCCGCTGGTATGGTGTAATCCGTATAGAAGCCGTACACGGATTTTAGTCTGTCCCTGCATTTGTCATCTATTCCGATGAGCTTTACGTCACATTCCTTAGACAGCTCCTCGATCACCGAGGTCTGTATACCTGCTGTACAAAAGAATGCATCTATCTGTCCTGATTTGAGTTCATTTGCCGCATCCACATAATCGAGATTAACCGTGTCCACAAGGGATTCCACAAGGCCGGTCATCTTAAGTATCTGCTCTGCATTTCTCTGGGTACCGGACTCCTCCTCACCCACAGAAATCTTCTTGCCCTGAAGATCATCCAAGCTGTCTATTCCCGAGTCAGATCTCACCACGATCTGACACGCCTCAGTGTACAGGCTGGCAACTGCCGAGTACCCTCTGTACCTCTTCTTGTCCGTGGCGCCTGTTCCGTTGTAGGCCGCATCCACCAGATCCGCCTGGGCTATCGCCATGTCCACATATCCGTCGGACAGAAGCCTGATATTCGCCGTGGAGCCTGCAGTAGCCTTTACCTCAAAATCAAGATCCTCATCCTCCGAGGATGCTATCTGCGCAAATGCGTTGGAGAACGCATAGTATCCGCCGCCAACTCCCGCGGCTCCCAGCTTCACGGAATCACTGCCGATGCCACACCCGGCAAGGGAAAGTGTCATCAGAATGGCTGTTCCCGCTACAACCATCCTCTTTATCTTTTTCAGTTTCATTTCATTTTCCTCCTTACGTGACTTGGCGAAAGATCTTTCTCTTCGCTATTACCACCACCATACAACAAGCCCGTATAACACGAAATAAAGGGCTTATCGCCCTTTATTATCGCCGTCCATATACCATGTACATCATTATTGTTATTTTACAACTATATTTAACAAAATGATATGGATAATTGTATTTTATATCTATAAAATCATCCTGAATCCGTCTATGAGAGCTATATTATTTACTTTTTTATAATTTTTACGCCCTTATCTGCATCAATAATGCCGCCCTTCGCTGTAAGCTTTTTATTCTTTCTGACATCCAGCTTAGTCAGTTTGTTAGGCTTGCAGAACAGTTTTTGAAGACTTCTGCTCTTGCTTACATTCAAGGTCTTTAAGCTATTATTACCACAATACAATGTTCTGAGTTTCGGTGTGTTTCCGGTCGACAGAGCTGTAAGCTTATTATAATCACAGTTGAGCTTTTCCAGTTTCTTGTTTCCCGAAAGATCTAGTGATGTGAGATTATTGTGTCCACAATCAAGATACTTAAGATTCGGGAAATACTTAATTCCCTTAAAACTGCTGATCTTCCAATATTTCGCACTTATTAATGTTGCATTATTCCGCTCTTTCTTTGATAAATAGCCATCGCTGTTGGTGTCAAAATAATACTTCACATATAACCTGCATTTCTATTGTATATAAGTAAACTTAAAAGTCAACTCCGTATTGCTGCTTATTATTTTTATCATATTTTATTTTCTTGCAAATGCCGGAGCACTCCGGAATATAAACAAAATAAACGGCGGAGTCATTGTCTCCGCCGTTTATTTAAAACACATATATCAAAGTGACTTTACCACTCGTGCACCTCTACTTCTAACCCCCACGTGCTGAACAGTGAATCCGCAGCCTCCTCCACAGTCTGACCATCAGGGAGTGCCATGTAACTTCCACTCACGCTCACTATTCCGTCACCACAGTTACTATAGGCTATCCACAGTGCACATTCCTCCCCAGCTGGGATCACCCACACCTGATCCAGCACCGGTTCACTTACTACATACGCCTGATCATACCTAAGTATTGATGAGGCCGCCAATGCACTCGCTCCCCCAGCGCTGGCGGTCACATAATTTCCAAATGCCAAGCACGCATTTTTTTCAACACGGTCTCTGGCCGTATCGGACAGGGACGTTTCACCATCAGTCTGCCCCATAATGAATTTTGCTGCTTTATCCGAGATTATCACAACTGCAATCTTGCCACTTGTGTCGGCTATATTATTCCCCCAGTCACTTGCGACTTCAGCAACCTCGTCACTTCCGCCCATTATCTTTATATAAGCTTCATCATTTGCAAGCTCGTTCACCGAAGCCGCCACATCTAGGGCAGTCTCCTTGAACCACTCCTCATCCGGCGTATTGACCTTGAACTTTCCTTGACTCTCTATACCCGATTTGGTTCTATCTGTTTTATCACTGCTTACCACTGATGAACATCCCGCAAGTCCCACCAGTGCCGCAAGCACACATATCACAATTCCTGTCTTTTTCATATTCCATTTACCCCTTTTTTCTCGATATAATCCCATTTTTAATGTCTTATTATATAAAGAAACATTCTCCCATATTTTTCTCAAGTATCCATATCCTTGATTTGTCTATAATACAATAACTCCATACATTTACACAACCGTTTAAAACTTAAATAATCTTATGCTGCCCGTCCGGATATTCAATGGATATTACATCTTAGCTCTATTTGTCACTTAAACACTCCCTGTCCGTGCTCTTTAAAGTATACCATCATCTCATGTGTGAGACTCAGGTGCTCCGGATAGTCTGGAATATCATCACGGTTCACCCACTCTCCGGTTGCAAGCTCTTGTCTGTCTATGGTCAGATGTCCGTCACCGCCCTCCGGTATGTCTGCCTGACAGAAATAACCCATGAGAAGATTGCTGTCATAGCCCCATGGCTGTGACTTGTAATAAGTGATATTCTTAACGCTGATGCCGACCTCCTCCATGACCTCCCGTCTGACGGTCTGCTCAGCACTCTCCCCTATCTCGGTAAATCCCGCTATCAGGGCATATCTCTTGTACTCCCTGCCCGCATATGTGGTAAGTATGATCCTGTCGCCGTCGATCACGCCCACTATGACAGCAGGAGCTATGACTGGAAATATCAGCCTGCCGCATGACGGACATCTGAGCATCCTCTCTTTCTCATCATGAACAGTTCTCTCTCCACAGGCACCACAGAACCTGTTGGTCCTGTACCAAAGCGACAGATGCCAGCCTGTCGCCGCCGCAAGAACCGCAGTCTTCGGATAGCAAGCCCTTGTCTTATACATGCTTCGGTATTCATAGCCCGGGGCAGCAAGTCTGTTATCTCCATTCCACATAAAATATGCGGTATCATCTATTGAAAAGAGATAAACCAGATCCCCTATTTTCCTATCGCATCCGGTTATTTTCTGCAGTTCTCCATACGTCATAAACCCAAGCAGGTTCTCATCATCCATAACTTTCGCAAATATCATTTTCTCAGAAAAAGAGAGAACCATATCATGATCCTCTGGTTCTCTCCTGTTACTATATTGATTATTAAACCTCTGTGGTTCTATATCCTGTATCATACCTATATTTCCTCCACTATTCCAGATGTCCAAAGATCTCAAAGAGAATGACATCCCTCATTTCCCCTATTATTTTCCTTCAAAGACTTCAGCCTGTCAATCCTTAATGTTGGTTACAGCCATGCCATGTAAACATAAAAAATCAGACAATCGGTATTTCACCAATTGCCTGATTTTTTGGTAGTTATTATATTTAAAATCTTTATCGGGGATTCCCCCCACTCATCATTTAAGCCTCTGCCTTCTCAGCATTCTCCTTCTTCATAAGAACGAGCTTCTTGATACATGTGATGGCCACGATGATACCAAGCACGATAAGGAATACTGCTACTATAAGCTGAAGTCCCTCTACAAGGAATGTTGCTGTTCCAGCCTGGAACTTCTGTACATTGCCTATTACATTGAGCACGATAGCTGTAAATGTAACAGCAAGCATTATCAGCATAGGTGGGTAGAGCATTGCGTGCTTTCTGTTTGTTGCCTTGAGGAATACTGCTACGCCTATAAGTACAAGGGCTGCAAGCATCTGGTTTGCTGATCCGAAGAGTGGCCATACATTTGAATATCCACCCTTGCAGAGAAGATAACCAAAGAACAGTGTTATAACTGTTGCAAAATACTTGTTTGTAAGTATCTTCTGCCATACAGGCATCTTGGATGTATCTGTTGTGTCTCCCATGAAGAGCTCCTGGAATGACATACGTCCGATACGTGCAACTGAGTCAAGTGATGTAAGAGCAAGTGCTGATACACACATTGTCATGAATACATTTGCAACTGAGTTTGGAAGTCCGAACTTCTCGAGGAATCCTGCGATACCCTGTGAGAAGATCTGGAAAGGTGTAAGACCCTCTGGAGCCTTGCCGCCAACTGCGACAGCACCAACTACTATAAGTGAGATAACTCCGAGGAGCGTCTCAAGGATCATTGCGCCATAACCTACGAAAAGCATATCTTTTTCATTTCTTACTGTCTTAGATGATGTTCCTGATGAAACAAGGCTGTGGAAACCGGAAACCGCACCACAGGCGATCGTTACAAACAATGTTGGGAACAGATAACTCTTAGCTCCTGTTGATGATACAACTGTGAAACCATTGAATGCATTCAGGTTCATATCAGGATGTCCTACCAGAACTCCGACAAATGCACCAACTAACATACCGATGAGCATGAATGTTGTCATGTAATCTCTTGGCTGCATGAGTAACCACATTGGAAGAACTGATGCGAGGAAGAGGTAAGCCATGATTACGTAATTCCACTGGTCACCATTTAAGTACCAAGGACATTTCATACCTACTGCAAACATTGCAACGATGAGGACGATGGCTACTATAGCTTTGAGCCACTCCTTCATATTCTTGCATGTCTTCATAACCACACCGAATACCATAGCTACTACTATGAACAGCATTGAAACTGTAGCAGCTGCAGCACCATTGAAGTTCTTTGTCACAGCTCCGTCAGCACCTGCTGTGAAACCGTTAAATGTCGATGAAACCATCGATGTAAATGCTGCTATAACAAGAAGTGTAAAGAGCCAGCAGAACAGTGAGAAGAATCTTCTTCCAGCCTTGCCTATGTACTTCTCGATGACAAGTCCTATCGACTTACCACCATTCTTAACTGATGCATAAAGTGAACCAAAATCCTGAACTGCACCAAAGAATACGCCTCCGACAAGCAGCCAGAGTAAAACTGGTACCCATCCGAACATGGCTGCGATGATAGGTCCCTGGACAGGGCCGGCACCTGCTATCGATGAAAACTGATGTGCAAATACTGTAAGCTTTGATGATGGTACATAATCCTTGCCATCCTCATTTGCAACTGCTGGTGTCTTTGCATTTGGATCTACACCCCATTTCTTTGCAAGCCATCTTCCATAGCCAAGATAGCCAGCACCTAAAACTACTACTGCGATAAGAACAATTACCAAACTATTCATATCTTTCTCCTTTCTCACGCCTTATGGCGATATCTCATTTTTGCAAAGAGTAAATTAAAAAAGGCTTTCGTCTTTATGCAATCTCATAAAGACGAAAGCCTGTATACTTCCGCGTTACCACTTTATTTGCCATCATAAAAGGATGACCTCTCTGACCTTATCTCGCCTGACCACTACTCACTGTCTATTGAAATAAGCTTCTATGTAACGGTAGAAAACCGGTGACACCTAATGTCTCTGGCATATCATGACCAAGGAATTCAGTGTACTGCTCGCAGAGGATAATCATCAAGGACATACACCGTCTCACACCAACCGGCGGCTCTCTGAAGTATGCGATCTTTGACGACCGTATTCTGTTCTTTGCATTTGCTCTTTGTTCGGTACCTAAACTAGCACTGAAGTATTTTAATGTCAACCCATTTTTGCAAGTAAATAAAAACTCGCATTTTTTTCAAGTGTTTCAGCGATATATGTACGCCCGCTGCATATTTTTTCTTGTGAAAACAAAGTATTTTTATCATCGGCTCTCAAGACGTTCATGCCATCTCTTTCTTTCCTCGTCCGACCGGGATCTGTGCCAGAAGTATTGCGGCAAATATCAGCCCGCATCCTGCAAGCTGTCTTACCCCCATACGTTCTCCAAGGATGATCCAACCGGCAATGACAGAGAATACCGACTCAAGGCTCATGATCATTGAAGCGACAGTGGGATTTAGTCCGTTCTGTCCAACTATCTGAAGTGTATATGCCACGCCACACGACAACACTCCTGCATAGAGTATCGGAATCCACGCACTCAATGTACCGAGAGGCTGCACCCATGCCGCAATTCCAGCCACACTGTGATGCATCTCCGAGAAAAACGCCGGGAATATGCTGAGAATCCCGCATACCCAAAACTGTATACATGACATTCTGACTCCATCCACAAGCGGTGAGAAATGGTCTATCACAAGTATATGTACTGCAAAAAGCAATGCACATACAAGCACCATAAGATCACTGCTCTGAAATGACAGTGAGCTGCTCATACAAAGCAGATAAAGCCCCACCACAGCTATAACTATTCCAAGCCATATATTCCAGCCACATTTCTTCTTCAAAAACAGACTCAGAATTGGAACCAGCAATATGTAACACGCTGTGAGAAATCCCGCTTTTCCCGCCGGTGTTCCCATATAAAGTCCAAGCTGCTGTGCAGAGCTTGCCAGGAACAGAACAGTTCCACAGCATATACCTCCAATCACAAGTCTCTTTCTATCTGATCTATTACTCGGTTTCCTATCAGATGGTTTTACCCTGTCAATTATAAATATGACCGGTATAAGAACAGCACCGCCAATCAGTGACCTTATTCCGTTGAAAGAGAACGGTCCAACCGCATCTCCTCCCTGTCTCTGCGCAACAAAGGCTACGCCCCATATAAAAGCTGTCAAAACTAGCAGCAGTGAATTCCTTACCTGTCTACTCTTCATCTGTGAAACCTCTCGTTCTTTTTAGTCAGTGCCACAGCATACAACATACAGGCACTCTATTATGTGTTGAGAATTGAACTGAGAAACGCCTTTGTCCTGTCATTCTGCGGGTTTCCGAACAGCTGCTCCGGGGTTCCATCCTCGACTATGATCCCGTTAGCCATAAATATAACACGGTCAGCCACTTCCCTGGCAACCCCCATCTCAAGCAGCAGTTTTTTCTGTGTTTCTTTATCAATCCTCTCAACAGTTTTATCATTTTCCCGGTGAAGAAACAAGTCCCCATGTATATATATTTTACCGTTTTACTACATACACAAAAAGCGGCAATGGAGTTCATATGGCTCCATTGCCGCTTTTTAATATCCCGATTCCAGCCTTTGCTCAAATTCATCCTTTGGCAGGGGCTTGTCAAACACATATCCCTGTACTATATCACAGCCAAGCTTTTCCAGATAGTCAAGCTGCTGAGTTGTTTCAACGCCCTCCGCAACTGACTTTTTCCCGAGTCTGCCTATGAGGTTTATTATGCTTGAAAACATTACTATATCCTGGTGCTTATTATTGTTTACATCGTCAAAAGGTATCAGCGATTTGTCTATCTTGATGGTATCAAGGTCAACCTTTTTGATCATGTTGAGTGAAGAAAATCCTGTGCCAAAATCATCTATGGATGTACTTATGCCTCGTTCCTTGAGTCTTTCTATCACGCTTGACATGATCTCATAATTCTGATAATCCTCACTTTCTGTGAGCTCTATCTCAATATAGCTTCTGTCTATCCCAAATCTGTCTATGGTACCGGTTATGCGTTCTACGAGATCACTTTCTTCCAGATGCCTTCTGGAAAAATTTACTGATACAGGCACGATCTTCTGACCTTTATCCAGTCTGCTTTTCAAAAAACCGCATACCTGCTCAAGCATATAGTAGTCAAGCCTGCACACACTGCCCTCTCTCTCAAACTGCGGTATAAATCTCGCAGGTGTAACCACCTGTCCATCTCTCACCCAGCGGACAAGTGCCTCCGCACCATATATACTTTTATCCGCAATCCTCACCTTTGGCTGATAATATACTACAAATTCGCCCGCAGCAAGTGCCTGGGGAAAAGCAGCCAGAATCTCCTGATCATCCATAAGTTGCTTCTGAATCTCTTTTGTATATACCACTATAGAGCCCGCTCCGGTTTTTCTTGCTGCCTGATACGCAATGCTGGTTCTGGCCATAACTTCCCTCGGTTTATCAACGCCTTCCAGGCAGGCTATACCCGCTGTAACTCCCAGCTGTAATTCTCTTTTGACAGATCTGAACTCATGACTCATATGAACATCTTTAATCTTGCTTATAAAATCAGACGCATTCTCATTACGACAGATTACAACAAAATTATCTCCTCCAAGCCTTGCTATCTCCTCATCGCTGTCAAGATATGACTTCACCATATGCGCATAATTTCTAAGTATCACATCTCCCTGTGAATAATCAAAAACCTTATTCACATACTTGAAATTGTGGATATTAAAAAATATGCCTGTATAATCACCAATTCGTCCGTTTTTTATCAGATTCACCGCATAATACATCAGGGAATTCTGATTGGCAACACCCGTGTTGATATCTGTATTCATGATCTTTTCAAGCATGCACTGAGCCAATGTCCGGTTGTACTGAATAAATATCTCCCTAAATATAAACCTGTGTGTCTGTATCTCCTCTTCTGAATAACCCGGACCATATGGATAATCCTTGATAAACACAGTACCACCGGTTCTGATCTTCATCTCTATATCAACGGGGGTACCCAATTCAGCCCCTTCTTCCTCGTATAATACCGCGCTGCTTCTTTCTCCAAGCGGCATAAACCTGTTTTTCGGAATATCAACAGTAATCTCCGCCTTTCCCAGCCTGAGCCTGTCAGCAATAGCAGCAAGACCATTCCTTATACACTGGATTCTCTGTTGCTGTGTATCCGCGTCCCCGCTTATGCACTCGAAGAATTCTTTCATCTGACTGTCCATTTGTATGCTTTTATCAATTGTATTATCCATTCTCTCTCCTCCAGCCTTCGCCACATAGCCCGTATCGTCCGGTCTTAAATATCAAAATCGGCCCAAGCGCATCAAAAATTAATAAATATAAACTCTTCCTATATTATAGCAGTGGAAAAAAGAATGCACAATGTATTATCCTACCCCTGACGTCTTTTGCCCCAGAAAAACAAGGCAACTGTGCCAGGTCCTGTATGACTTCCTATGGTAGTTCCTATATAATTGATCTCCACCTTGCCGTCAAGTTTTGGAAATCTCTCCTCAACAAGCCTTGCCACAGCCTCGGCATCATCCATACATGCAGACTGCGATATATAGCACTTACCGGAATAATCAAGCCCATCCTGTGCATTCTCCTCCATGCGCTTTACTATCTCCTGAATAACCTTCTTTTTACCTCTTATCTTTGATCTCGGTATCAGCCTGCCCTCGTCATCCATGTTGAGAAGTGGACATATTCCAAGTATTGTGCCAACCGTTCCAGCAGTCTTGGATATTCTTCCGCCTCTGATATAAAACGTGAGATCCGTTGAGAAGAACCAGTGGTTCAGATCCAGCTTATGCTGTTCTATCCAGTCATGCAGCTCGTCTATGGACTTGCCTTCATCTCTCATTCCTGCCAGCGTGTCCATGATCAGCCCATAGCCCGAGGACGCCCCCTGGGAATCAACCACATAGAGTTTCCTGTCAGGGAATTCTTCCTCCAGATCCTCCCTGGCAATATTTGCAGAGTTTATAGACCCGCTTATTCCCGATGACAATGTCAGGTGAAGTATGTCATACCCCTGTTCAAGATAAGGTTTCCAGAAATCATAATATTCATCTGAATTCACCTGCGAGGTCTTCGTAGCCGCACCCTCTGTCATCTTTCTGTAAAATTCCTCAAATGGCATGGTCTGTCCCAGGTCATCAGGATGCTCCACACCATCAAGCTCGTAGTGAAAGCATATATATTTTACGTCTATTTTGTCAAAATGCTCCTTTGAAAGATCTGCTGTTGAGCAGCAGCTCAAGATATACTTTGCCATGTTTGTCCACCTCTCCAATATATTTATGATTACTTTTTTACATTCGCGTTTTCTTTTGATCTAGTATTAGCATTTTCTTTCGATTTAACATCCACTTTTTCTTATCATCGTTTCTTGCTTACTATTGTATCATCATCTGTACTTTATTCATAGTCATAAATACGATAAAAAACAGGCAAAAATACCCACAACACGTTGTTTTAAAAACCATGTCATGGGCGTTAATATATATGATCATTTGTCATTTAAAATACAGTTGTTATCGCAAGTCGTTCCTCAATCAGTTTTTTCGCAGTGTTGAACCGATCAAGATAATCTCCCGATATCGTCTCACAGTGTACCCCATACTTGTCAAACCACGCCTTGAGCAAATCGCTGTAATGCCTTCTCTCCCGCATTATTTTCTCATTCCGGGTCCCATCCTGGACAAAATCCGTTTCATCAGGATCAAGGAACAACACAAGATCCCACTTATTTGTTGCATTTATCGCGCCCGCCATATCTGTAAGCCTGCGTTTTTGTTCATCATCATCCATGAGCATATCACAATAAAATCCCGTAGTCAGTGCATCGGTATCCACAAACAACAGTCTGTTGCTATGCCTGGCTGCCCTGCGTACCTCGTCCTTCTGTCTGATGAAGTTCTCCACCAGATCATCTTCAACCATGAAATTCTCGCCACCCGCGTACTCACAGGTGTCACGTCCTATCTCCCGTACAAAATTCGTGTTATATGCCAGCGCAAGATTCTCAACCAGTGTGGATTTTCCTGTGGATTCACCGCCGACAACCAGAATCTTTCTGACGTAGTGATCCCTGCACACCTCTGGAATATACTCCCAATGCGCCGTCGCCCACTCACGGATCTCTGTCGAGGATACCGGAACCTCCGCCCTGTCAAAATACACGACCTCACTCTCCGGACAGTACAGGCTCTCAAACCTGCCGGTTCCAAGATAATCCGAACCACAGAACACTGCATCTATAGGCTTTCCTATCGTGTCCTTGATATCCTGTGCTCCCTTTTCCCAATAATAATCCGTATTATATTCTTCTTTTGAGACCGCCTTATCCTCTATCATGATTATCTTCACATTTAGCAGATGTCTTGTACTGTTAAGTATCCAGCGATATCTCAGTTCCTTTGAGGCAGACTCTCTGCCCTCACACCAGCTTATCATCACATACAGTTCCTCACACATCGCCGCAGCACGTATGATGTCGTGGATGTGTCCTATGTGAAGCGGATCAAACGAACCCCCATACATTCCTACCTTATATCTATACATAACTTGTCAGCCTCCCTTACTCTGTTGCCGTGCCGTCTTCGAAAACGTGTACTTCGTCCAGGCGATTTCTTCTGACCTCACGTTCCCATCTGACACACATAATAACGGCATTTCCAAGGTACACTATCCACATGAGCAGCGTTGCTATGTTGTCATTGCCACTCACAAAGTTTTGTGCCCACATATATATTGTAAACACATCTACCGCAATCCATATCCACCACTGCTCCGCGAACATTCTTACAGATACAACCATCGCCACAACCGATGAAACCGTTGTAAACGCATCCACAAATGGCATGGCATCCCCGAGTCTCTTTAACAGCAGCCCATACAGAAATGTGCCAAGTGCCACCGCCAGCACCATGAATATCCTTCCCACCGCCTTCATGTGTTTCTTTCTGACCTCATGCGTCTCATCATTCATATGCCTTGACCACACATAGAATCCAACAAACTGCATAGGCACATAATATAGCGCATTGAGCATCGTCTCTCCGTACAGTGCAGCCTTATACGATATAACCGCGTAAAGCACAGTATTCACAAGACCGAATATGTACGCTGACAACTTTCCTTTTCCCGTGCACACTACACAGACCACGCCTGTGGTGGACGATATGATCCCCATAACCGTATCATCCCAATATATGGACAGCCCCACGATGACTGCACATGCGATAAACAGCCAAGTGACCTCCAGCTTCTTCCAGCCCTCTATCTCATTTTTTATAAATTTCTTAATTGTCATCTATTCATTCCTCCCTTTTAAACATCAATCCACTACACTATAGTCTCTACTTCCTTGCATCATTCCTTCGTGTGAACAGTTTGGCAGGTCTGTATCTCTCACCGGACTGATATGCATCAGTCTCCTCAACATATTCCACAATCTTTCTTCTGAAGTTAGGTGTGGTAAGTTCCATGTCCCATATCTGTTCATATACATTCTGAAGCTCAGTGAGTGTAAATCTATCCGGCAGCAGGTCAAATGCCAGCTTCATATCTCTCCTGACATCCTCCCGCAGTCCTAGCACCGCCTCAGTTATGATCCTCGCATGGTCAAATGCCAGTCCTTCACATTCCTCTATGTCGTAGCTGTCCGAGCTTCGTCCGCATGAGCTCATATCTGTTTTTCGCAGCACTGCCGTAAGTTTTATACCAGAGTCTGCATTCTTGAGAACCAGCCTGTATCTTTTCCCGTTTTGGACTTTATATGAAGCTTCAACTTCATTTTTCGCAATTTCTTCGCCTGTGCCTGACACCTCTGTCAGTTCAACCGTAAACCATCTTGCATCCTGTGCATCATCTCCTGCCTTAAGGCTACAGGCTCCGGCGTTCATAAGTGCCATATAAGTTGATGATATGACCCAGCCTCTCGGGTCTCTGCCCGGCTCGCCATACACTCCGACAAGCTTTACATATGCATCTCCTATACCGGTCTCTTCGCAAAGCTCTCTTCTGGCCGAATCTATGACATCCTCACCTTTTCTGCAGAACCCACCGGGCATAGCCCAGCTTCCTTTATATGGGAATCCACCTCTTCTTATCAGTAGTATCTTGAGCTTCTTCTCCTGAAGTCTTCTTACATCCTCACACTCGTCATCCTTCATAACTGAAAATACAACCACATCCGCGGCAACAGATGGCCTGTCATATTTTGTCAGGTCATATCCGGCAAGGAATTCCTTCTCTTCGTCACTCATCTCATATGTCTTCATACGTATGCTTCATCCTCCTTTATATTTCCGCCTCTATCTGTATTTGCCTGCATTTATCTGCATCTATCAGATTCTATCTGCCGAAAAACCAGCAGCCTCATGCCAGCCGCTGTACCTCATCTGACTATCTCCACCTGACACATCGCCATGGTCGTCAGCGCAGCCTCATGGCTCTCCGGAGACACTCCGGCACAGCACTTCGCATCCACCTTGACATTTATCTCCGGGTACAGAGCCTTGATGATCAGAGCATTCGACACGACACATATATCCGTACAAAGACCTACCATCTCAACATCCTGAAGATCGAAGTCTCCCCATCCTGTATATCCAAAGCTGGTCTTGTTGATGTATATGGCTCCCGGGACTTCAAGACCAGCTGCGATCTCCCAGCCCTCAGTTTCCTCTATACAATGCGGAACCGGGAGATGACGACCCTCGTTTGTCTCCATGTAGTCCTCATAATGCGTATCCCTTGTGAAGATGATCTCATCCCCGCGGTCAGCATACTCCTTTATCTTCTTTTTCACATTCTCCACGATGGCTGCAGCCTCCTTTGTTCCGAGAGCCCCATCAATGAAATCATTCTGCATGTCAACCACTATAAGCGTCTTTTTCCTGTTATCGTCCATAATTCTTCTCCTCCTGCATCTGCATGCGTTCCAACTTATTATCTTTTTGATAATATCTCCCGGTTATTTGTATGATATTATCATTTTGATAATATGTCAACCCATTATTTGAAACTTACTAAAAAACGGCAGTCCTGACATGCCATGTTCCAAGCCGAACCCGCATGCCAGCACTGCCGCGCTATTATATTTCAATTACATTTAATTATATGCAAATACTCTGTCAGTTCACACTCTGTCTCAATTTTCTTAGAAGTACAAATGCAAAGAACAGCACCGATATAACCGCGAACACCGCACCTACAAAACCGATATATGATATCGCGCCCTTGTCGCACACAATTCCGCCGATCCAGCTTCCACCTCCGATACCGAGGTTGAAAAGTCCTGAATATATGGCAGTCGCCACTGCGGAGCTCTTCTCATCAACACTTCTGATGACCTCCGACTGCGTGGTCACATTGAACGCCATGGCTGTTATTCCCCAGAATGCACATAGGAGTACCATGGTCGCCAACGTCTTTGACGCCGGAAGCAGAAGCAGCAGCCACACAAGAAGAGTTGCCATGACTGTACCGATGAATGCAAATCTGTGCTTGTCATAAAGCTTTGAGAACAGATAGCTTCCGAGAAGTCCCATCGCTCCAAATATCAGGAGCACTACAGTGATGACATTGTTCTGGAGCTTTGCAACCTGCTGCATGAACGGCTCTATATAACTGTACACCGTGTAGTATCCAAGCACGAACAGTATCGTCTGAATATACAGGCAGATGAGCACCGGATTCTTCAGAAGAGCAGGGAGATCCTTCACATGGAACTGCTCTCCGCTTGCGATCTTAGGGAATACAAATGCCATGTACACCAGAACCGCAAATGCTATGATTCCAACGATGAGGAATGTAACTCTCCATCCCATATACTGTCCAACAAGTCTTCCAAGCGGAAGTCCGGCTATAGTAGCTATGGATGTTCCAGTCACGACCATGCTCAGTGCAAATGATCTGTGTTCTTCATTTACAAGTCTTATGGCAACCGGTGAAGCTATCGACCAGAATATCGCATGGGTACACGCAACGCCTATACGCGATGCCATGAGCACTCCGTATGTCGGCGCGATCACGGACATGATCTGGCATATTCCAAACAGTGCGATCGTTCCCATGAACAGCTTCCTGAAATCTATCTTCGACACAAGAAGTATGAGCGGCAGGGACAACAGCATGACTATCCACGAATACACTGTGATAAGCATTCCCGCCTTCGACTCCGATATGCTGAACGACTTTGCAATGTCTGTCAGCAAGCCAATTGGCATAAATTCCGATGTGTTGAATATGAACGCCGAGACGGTCATTCCCACAAGCGGAAGCATTTCTTTTCTCGTCAATCTACTCTTCATATTTATTCCTCTTCCTAATAATATGTGGTATATATGATTATTTTTTTTCACCAGCCACATATTATAGGAAATGGAATTATGAGTCAATGCACTTTTGAATGGTTATACTGTCCAAATGTTAGATTGTACAAAAAAGAAGGCCGGAAACTCTCCGGCCTTCAGGGTTAAGGGAAAATTTTATGTGAAAAATTGTAGTACACTTACTTTACTGCGAGTCTCTCAAATGTCTCGCTCTCTTCAGGAATCGATCTGAGTCCTCCGCGCTTCTCGACACACAGGCTCGCAACCGCATTTCCGTATCTTGCACACTCTGCAAGCTCATCTATACTGAACTCCTCCAGTCTCTTATCCGCTCTGACAAGCTGTGATACAAATGCTCCCCAGAATGAATCTCCAGCCCCCGTCGTATCTACCACATGGCTGACGAATCCGGGAACCTTCCGGCTTCCATCCCTGCTGCATATCAGCACACCCTCACTTCCCAGGGTGACCGCAACAAGTCTTACGCCGCTTCCCAGAAGATACTCTGCTGCCTCTTCCGGATCGGAAAATGGTGTGAGTAGCGCTGTTTCCTCGTCCGAAAGCTTCATTATATCTACAAATGGAAGAATACTCTTCATCCTCTCCATCGCATTTTCTCTGCTGTCCCACAGCGGTGCTCTGTAGTTCGGATCATACGATATCACCGCGCCGTATTTCTTTGCCTCCTTCACCGCCTGAAACGTGGTGGTTCTGGCCGGTTCATCCGTAAGAGACAGCGAACCTATATGGAACACCTTTGTGTCTCTTAACAGGTCGGCATCCACTTCCTTGTAACAGAGCATTGTGTCCGCTCCCGGCTTTCTGGCAAATGAGAATTCACGCTCTCCGTTCTCATCCAGAGTGACAAATGCCAAAGTGGTAAATACCGTATTGTCAACCACTATACCTCTGGTATCTATCCCTGCCTGCTTTGCCGTCTCAACAAGGAAATTGCCGTGCATGTCATCTCCAACCTTACCAATGAAGGCAGTTTTAAGCCCGGCTTTACCGACTGCCGTGAGCATGTTTACTGGAGCCCCTCCGGGATTCTGCTCGAAGAGCTTCATCCCGGAATCAGTGCTTCCGGCAGGTGTAAAGTCTATCAGGAACTCACCAAGAGCCACAACATCATATTTCTTTTCCATGTTGGATCCTCCTTGTGAATTTTACTTTCCTGTGATCTCTATGTCATAGAATTCTACTCTTGCATCCTGTGCCAGAAGTCCCGTCTCAAACTCAGGCTTCGCATATATTCTGTATGTAAACGCCACCTGTTCTCCGACAAATACCTCCACCATATCATGGTCAACGATGATCTTCACATCTATCTCGCTGCCCTCTGTTATGTCAAATGTCTTCTCGCACACTCTGACTCCATCAGGGCCCGGCTCCGTTGCAGGAGGCACAGCCTGACAGGACTGAACCCAGAACGGGTCAACTCCCATAGGAAGATTTACCAGTGACACTCTCTGCATGGCCACATCGAACTCAAGGAGAAGGCATCCGCTTGCTTCCTTGTCTGACTTGAGCAGTATACCGAAATGGTCATACACCTCTCTAGGCATGATCTTGCACTTCAGCATGTAGCTCTCCTCGTTGTGTCCAAGGAATCCGTATGTACATGTGCTTACTGAATCCATCTCAACCAGTCTGTCTCCGTGAAGCTCTGCATTTCCAAGTACAGGGATGTAATCCCATGCCACAGGCTTCTCAAATACATGCTCATATTCCTTTGGAAGCTTTACGTCAAGTCCTCCATCCGCTGTGGCAACTACCTCATGCGGCACGCAGAAGGTTCCGCCCCAGTACCATTCACCTCTGTCGCTTCTGTCTGCTCTGTCGTGAGCCCAACCGAAGTAGAAGCGTCTGCCGTCATCATCCTGCATGGACTTGGCTGCGTAGAATCTTCTTCCGCCTATGCCATCCTTCTTTGGCTTTCTCCATGGGCCAAATGGTGACTTTGCAACTCTGTATATTGTATTTACATATTCTGAGAATCTTGAGTATGAGAGATACCAATTGTCTCCCATCTTGTACATCTCAGGGCACTCAGGACAGTTGGTGTGTCCCGGTGAATATATCGGTCCGTAATATTCCCAGTTGACCAGATCCTTTGATCTGTAGAGAACTATACATCCTCTTCTGGTTATCGGCATATCCAACCTTCTCGCTGATATGAGGATCCAGTAACATTTGTCCTCCTCATTGTAGAATACATATGGATCTCTCCAGTCAAGCTTCTCGTAAAGCTCTATCATAGGTGTGATGACCGGATTGGCTGCATCCTTCACCCACGTGATTCCATCGTCGCTTGTAGCGTGGCATATGGTCTGCTGATACTCTGCGGTGAGGCAGTAGCCTGTATAGAATGCATGGTATTTGCCCTCGCCGTATATGACTGATCCAGTCCATACTCCTGATGCATCCGGCTCGTCGCCCTCGCCCGGATAGAGCGCTGTAGGAAGCTCCTCCCAGTGCACCAGATCATCTGATACACTGTGGCTCCATGTTGTTCTGAGTCTTGCCGGGTACACTGTTGTTCCCGGAGGGGAAGTCAGTGAGAATATATGATATTTGCCCTCGTGGTAGAAAGGTATTGCATCTCCCGTGGAATCCGCGAAGGACATCTTTCTAAAAATCTCCATATTATCAATCCTCTCTTTCTACTAGTTTGCTGCCAGTTTCTTCTTCTTGAGAAGCTCAAGCTTGCCCTTCTGTCCATCAAGGAGTACCGCACATGCGATGATAAGACCCTTGATGATGAGCTGCCAGTATGATGACACTCCGATAAGGTTAAGACCATTTGAGATGATTCCGATGACCATGGCACCAAATACGGTTCCACTGATCCTTCCTTTACCTCCTGTCATGGATGTTCCGCCAAGTACGCAGGCTGCGATGGCATCAAGTTCGTATCCGCTTCCTACTGAAGGCTGGCCTGAGTACATTCTTGAACAAAGTACAAGTCCTGCAAATGCTGAGAGAAGTCCAGATATTGTAAATACTACGATCTCTATCTTCTTGATAGGTACACCTGAGAGTCTTGCAGCCTCACGGTTACCACCTATCGCATATACATATGTTCCAAACTTTGTCTTGCTGAGGATGAAGCTGAACAGTATGATGAGCACTACCATGTACACTACAGGGAGTGGGATCACATTGAACAGGTATCCTGTTCCGATCTCGATGAAGATCTTGTTGGTGATACGTGTTGACTGTCCACCTGTGTAGACATAAGCTATACCACTTGCTATGTTCATCATGGCCATTGTGATGATGAATGCAGGCACCTTGAAGTTAGCAACTATAAAACCACTTATAAAGCCCGCTGCTGTACCAACCAGAAGTCCTGCTACTATGGCAACGCCGAGAGGGAGTCCCTGGTTAACTATGAATCCTACGGTCAGGGTTCCCGACATGGCTACTATCGATCCAACTGACAAGTCGATGTGTCCAAGTATAATTATCAGTGTCATTCCAAGTGCTATGTATGTGTTGATCGATATCTGTCTAAGCACTGATATGATGTTGTTGGTCGTGAGGAACTTGTCCGTGGCAAGTGCTACCGCCACACACATGATTATCAGAACCACTATGATTCCTATGTTGCCCTTGACTATGGATGTCAGGGGATTGTTCTTTAATATAGAAGTTGCTTTTGAATTCTTCTTTGTCTCGCCCATATTATTCGATACCTCCTGCAGCGTATTTCATTATCTCTTCCTGTGAGAGCTCGTCCTTTGACAGCTTCTTCACGAGTCTTCCGGCTCTGACCACACATACGTTGTCGCACATGTTGATGATCTCAGGAAGCTCACTGGATACCATGATTATCGCTATGCCTTCCTTTGCCAGTTCATTGATTACTGTGTATATCTCAAATTTTGCATTTACATCCACGCCTCTGGTCGGCTCATCCAGAATAAGTACATCCGGCTTGGTCGCAAGCCATTTGCCCAGAACCACTTTCTGCTGGTTTCCACCTGACAGGCTGCCCGCCTCAATCTCTGGCGATGCCGCCTTTATCCTAAGTCTCTGTGAATAATGGTCTATTACCTCGCCGCGCTTCTTCTCGCTTATTGCGATTCCATTCATATAGAATCTGAGGGATGAGAGTGTGAGGTTGAATGCCACGCTGTTGCCGAGTACCAGTCCCTGTTTCTTTCTGTCCTCCGGAACCAGTGC
Source organism: Coprococcus sp. BIOML-A2 (assembly GCF_009875795.1). NCBI lineage: Bacteria > Bacillati > Bacillota > Clostridia > Lachnospirales > Lachnospiraceae > Coprococcus > Coprococcus sp. BIOML-A2. The sequence continues at coordinate 63,013 of NZ_WWSI01000007.1, read as the reverse complement.
TATGCCTGCCTTGATAGCCTGCATTGGATTCTTGAAGTGAACCGGCTTTCCTCCGAGTATCACCTCTCCCGATGTAGGCCGTGTCGCGCCAAATACCGCCTCCATGATCTCACTTCGTCCGGCACCGACCAGACCTGAGAAGCCCAGGATCTCGCCCTTGTGTACCGAAAAACTTATATCTTCAAAGACACCTGTCTGGGAAAGATTCTTTACCTCCAGAGCAACCTCTGCCTTGTCCATGTCGCAGTAATCTCTTGCATAGAAGCTCTCCAGATCTCTTCCTACCATCATCGCAACCAGCTCATTCGGGCTTGTCTCTGATGTCTTTTTTGTTCCTACGTATGCACCATCCCTGATGACGGTAACTCTGTCAGATATCCTGAAGAGCTCCTCCATTCTATGGGAGATGTAGATTATACTTACCTGTTTCTTTCTGAGATTCTCAATGATCTCAAATAACTGCTCCACCTCTTCATTTGAAAGTGATGAGGTTGGCTCATCCATAACTATGATCTTACCGTTGAATGAGACCGCCTTGACGATCTCCACCATCTGCTGCTGTGCGATGGTCAGATTTTCTACTATAGTGTCTGCTTTTATATTCACACCGAGGGATGATATCATCTCCTCTGCTCTTCTGTTCATCTCTGCAAAGTCCAATGTCCCAAGCTTTGTCCTTATCTCTCTGCCGAGAAACAGGTTCTGTGCCACCGAAAGATATGGAACAAGTACGATCTCCTGATGTATTATTCCTATACCATTTTCTCTGGCAGCCGGAACTCCGTTGATCTTTACCTCCTTGCCATTTACCTTGATGATTCCGCTGTCGGGCTGGTAAATTCCTCCGAGGACCTTGATCAGTGTGGACTTTCCTGCACCATTCTCACCGAGCAGTGCATGCACCTCTCCCAGTTCAAGGGAAAAGTCGATGCCGCTTAAAGCATATATTCCAGAGAAGCTTTTCTTTATCCCTATCATTTCCAGAACTGTCTGTCCCATATTAAACCTCCAAGTTTCTATATCAGATCTTTTATTGTCTTGTTGTCATTTTCAGGATCACGGCCGGAGATCTCAGATCCCCGGTCTATCCCGTGTTATATGCATCTACATTGTGTCATATCTGCCAAGTCCGGGTTCAGCTCCTCACTATTATTTTCGGAGCCGGTCCGGCTTTACTGCCAGTCGTTAACTGTCTTCTCTGCCTCATCCTTGAGTACAAGGTGTGAATCAAGATATACCTTCTTCTCGTCAATGGTCGTATCTCCGCCTACATACTTCTGTGCTGCGTTGAATGCATACTCTGCAATCTGTACAGGAACCTGACATGCAACTGCTGTGAACTCACCGTCAATGAGTGCCTGCTTGCCATCTGGTGAAGCATCGATACTGTACACGCCGATCTTGCCAGTCTTATTTGCTGCCTTAACTGCTGCTGCAGCACCGAGTGCTGATGGATCATTGATGCAGAAGAATGCCTGAAGATCTGTGTTTGCTGTGATGATATCCTCTGCAAGACTCATTGATGCATCAAGTGCAGCCTCGCCATCCTGCTGTGCCACAATATTGAACTTGTCCTTGTTGTCACCGAGACCATCGAGGAAACCATTTACACGGTCTACACAGCTCTCATTTGATGGGAAGTCAAGGATCGCAATGTCTGCTCCATCCGGATAATCCTTAACCATCTGCTCACCTACAAGCTGTCCTGCCATGTATGCATTTGTTCCAACGAACTGTGTTACAAAGTTCTCTATGTCATCCTCGATAACTGCTGTATCTACATTGAAGATTGGGATTCCTGCATCTTTGATCTCTGCAAGACCAGATGTGATACCTGCTGAATCAACTGGGATGATGAACACTGCGTCGTATCCACTGTTTGCCACGTCTGATAACTGGCTGAGCTGTGTGTTCAGATCGTAGTCAGGATCAAGACATGTATATGATATTCCGTTCGCATCACAGAGTTCCTTGAGCTTTGCATCTATTGAACTCTGGAATGTGTTGTTAAGTGTGTTTGTACAGAATGCAAATGACAGGTCGGATGACTTCGTGCTCTCCTGCTTTGTACCTGATTCAGATGAACCGCCGTCCGATGCGCCTCCTGCTCCTGATCCACAACCTGCCAGTAAACTGAGTGACATGCACAGGCATGCTCCAACTGCTAATAACTTCTTAATCTTTCTCATAATTTTTACCTCCAATATCATGTATTTCGTTTTTGCTAACTCGTTGTCGAAAAACTGTTTACAACCGGTTTGATTTACGTAAATTTTAAACTGTTTTTCGTCCCTTGCATGTTTTGATGATATAACCTTTGTCGGTTATTGTCAATATCAAGTGTTTTATTTATTGTTTATTCGTCATTATGTACAAATAACACTCGATTGCATTATAGGGTTCGCAGGTCTTTTATTATTTTTTACGTAAATATTTTACGATATGTCATACTTGTGGGATTTGTAGTGTATGATTGACACCCGTTACTTGTCACCTTGTATCTTGTAATCTTGTCCTTTGTCTCCGGTACCACTTCCCCGGGAATTTTCTCTTTTGGGTGTGGTTACAGCAACTTGGACACAAAATTGTATCCTTGGGAACTTCTCAGGCGAAAAAGATACAATCTTCCAAGGTCTTGTGTATAAACGCAAAAAATCCGCCAGAAAGATACAATTTTCTCTCTGACGGATGTCATATCACCCAAGTCTGTCCGGCATGGACTCATGGAAGATTTCCTTCCATGCAAGCCTGAGCTGTTTTGGCTCGACCTGATACGGCTGAACTCCCACATACTTTGGAAGCTGTTCTTCACTTACCAGGGACTTGGCAACAACCGCCGCAGCCGCTCTTCCCTGCTCGTATGGTCTCTGCGTGCTGAGTCCCTTGACTATTCCTTCTTCCATGCACCGGGCTATACCATGGTCAAGATCAGTTGTGAACACCGCCACATCCTCCCTGCCAAGCTCCTTGAGCGCCTTTATAGCCAGAAGCGCCGGGCGATCCCAGCTCACATACATTGCATCAATTTCAGGATTGGCAGTTATCACATCCTTGGCTACCTGATATGCATTGGATATTTCTCCAAAGCTCCTGATCGTCACTATGTCAATATCCGGGTAACTGTCCTTGATTATTCTCTCAGCAGCATTATCCCTGACTCTTGTTCCATAGAATGCCGCGCCATGAATAATAAAACCTGCCTTTTTTTTCTTATTTTCCTTACAATATTCTCCCAACATTCTTCCCGTGTTCGTTCCATTCTCCGACTCATTTACTGATACACAGGACACATAGCTGTTCTTGGACATACCCTCCGGAACATTGCTTATGAACACCAGCTTTGACACCTTTGAAAGCTCCTGAAACTTTTCTCTGGTACGGCTATCATCCGCTGGAATAGCTATAACTGCATCCGGTTTCTGAAGTCTTATGCCATCAAGCTGTGCATTCTGCAGTTCCGAGTCAAAGTGCGCATCCATAACCGACACCACATCTATTCCAAACTGCTCAAGTTCCTCCCGAATTCCCTTCTCATGCAATTCTGCCCAAGACGTTCCGGTATAGTGGAAAGAGATCGCAACCCTGAAATGTCCTGCCTTTAGTCTGTGTTTCTCTTCTTTTGTCAGTACAACCGAATCCGGTGCTGCCGCTTTATCTCCAAATGGTCCATTGTCAAGCATTTTTGTGGATTTTCTAACTACAAGCTCTACATCTGCATAACAGTCATGCGATATGGCAACTCCCGTATTGATCTTCTCAAACAACATCCCAACAGCCTTGGCACTTAGTCCCTTCACATCTCTTCTCAGTATTGTAAGAGGTGGATAAGTAAGTTCAGACCAGCTCTCATCACCAAATCCAACCACAGATATCTCTCCCGGACAGTCGATTCCCATATCTCTCAGTGTCTTCATAAGATAAAGAGTTATTCTGTTGCCCCCCGCAAGTACAGCGGTCGGCCTGTATCTGCGCAGGGCTTTCTGAATAGCCAGCATGCAGTCATCCTCTCCTTTTTCCAACGTCACATCAACAATGTTTGCATCATTTGTATTTATATTGTATTTCTCCAGAGCATTCAGGAAACCTTTTGTTCTCTCATCCCTGGTGGTACTGTCCGTACTCTCTCTGAAAAACAAAACATTTTTGTGTCCACTCGCAAGCAGATAATCTGCGCCCTTAAATATAGCCTCACGGTCGCGAAACTCAACCGAGTCTATCCCTGATCCAAGTATATTTCTCTCCACGCAGACAAATGGAACACCCGACTGTATGAGTTTTGTGTAGTTAGATGCCACATCGCTCACCGGCGCATGTATGATACCGGCAACCTTCTTGTTGACCAGAAGTCCGGCAAGCACCTGCGCCTCCTCCTTGAGATCATTGTCTGTTATCGCCACAAGGAACTGATATCCCTGCACACTGACAAGCTGCTTCACATAAGCTACCATATCTCTGTATATAGTACTTTCAATGTTTGGAATGACTGCAACTATCGTGGACTCCCGTCCAACCAGCAGTTTTCTTTCCTTATCAGCTATCTTATTCTGGTATCCTGTCTCTACTATGATCTTCTCTATCTTATCCACAAGCTCAGGTCTTACATACCTCGTCCTATTTATAACATGTGATACCGTGGCTATTGACACCCCAGCCATCTCCGCTATTTCTTTTATTGTAACCTTGCTTTTACTCATACAGCATCCTTTCTCCCTTGTAAGCCACATACATCAGTTCTGCCAATTGATATTCTCCCCCTGGATAAGAGGGTATCTGGCAAGCTCTGTGCCGTCCAGATTCTCCTTGTTCATATCCACTGCATTTATCTGATGACCCTCATAGGTATTGTAGTAATATATACCCTTGTCTGTATTGCAGCATGAGGTGTATATCGTGATCTCGTATTTGTCAGGTGCGACCTCACAGCAGCCCCTCTGCTGATCCACAGAGCCAAGTATGTGAAAGAACTGGCTTACACTCTCAGCCTCAGAATCCGCAGGCAGACTGTTCTGCTTCACAAATGCCACCCTGGCAAATCTTGACGTGGACGACAGATCCCCAGGAAGTCCTATGGCCCCCATGCCACGGCTGTAAGTGACAAGTCCTACCTCCGGTGCAAATGTGTTCACCGGCTGCTTTGGTGACAGTCCCATATACTGATTGAGCAGGAACATCTGCTGCAGAAATGGCGGGTTGTTCGTGAGAACCCCAACAGGATTCTCATACACATGAAGTCCGTCAGCCATGCACTCCACTGTTATGGCGCCATTTCTGTCCGCGATGATCCAGTGGAGCTGCGCTGTAGGAAGCTGCTCGGAAAACGGTGTTCCTGTCAGGTTCATCCTGTCCAAAGCTACTCTTGCCTCTCCCACGCTGGCACAGCTTCCGAGTATCCACGGAATGAACTCGTATTGGGCAACATTGTCCTTGTCACCACTCTCATTCACTTCCTGATACACTGCATTCCCAACGAAATTCAAGCCTGCCATTCCAAGCCCCTTCTCATTTATAGCATCATAGTAGAGAGGATAGTCACCTGCCACATGGGCCATTCCTATCATGGCATAATGGCTGTCCTTCCTGCCCATATATCTGAATTCAAACGGGTAATTTCTCGGAGTCACGGTGATCTCATCGCCGTATGAGAATTCATAATCAAGTGTTCTTCCAAAATAGAAATCCTTTGTCTTATATGTCGCTGCTGTACACATATTTGTCTCCTTTCAAATCTCCACAGATAATTTATATCATCATCTCAAAGCCGTAGCAGCTCTTTTCAAAGCCATAGTGCTCGTAGAAGCCATGTGCCTCTGTCCTCGGAAGTCCGGAATCAAGGGTGATAGCCTTGCATCCACTCTGCTTTGCAAGCTCCTTTGCATGATCCAGGAGTGCCACACCATATCCCTTGCCACGGTCCTCCTCTCTTGTTATGAGACTTGACACATAGCATGTGAGCCCCGACATCCAGAATGTATTGAAATAGTCTCCATGGCACATACCTCTGCAAATGCCTTCATCCCATAATAAAAACGCAAAGCTGCGTTCGTCATCTATGACGTCCATATATACTTTGCGTATTTCTTCCCTGTCATATGTATTATATGTCCATAATTTTTCTATAAAATCAAATACAATATCAAAATCCTCTGCTGCCGCTTTTCTGATCTCCATAATTATATTCTCCTTTCCCACTGAGTTTCAGTCCACGTAAACTGACTTTGCACCATCAACTAAATTACAACCAATGCTTACATTATAAAATATCAAAGTGATTATTAACAGACCGCCACTCATAAATTTATTATAAAATATCCCGGTAAAAAGTGAGGAGGCAGATACGCACAACGCTGTATCTGCCTCCTCACTTTTATATCTTTGTCTCCACATCCGGGAATTCAAGTACTATCTCAAATCCATTCTGCCACTTTGAATTTGCCGTCACTGTGATGCCTAGGTCATGCGCCATCTCACTGACAAGATACAGTCCCATGCCCGTTGCATGCTTCCTGTTCTCACCCGAATCACCCGTGACACCCTTCTCGAATATGTATGGCATGTCACAGCTCTTTACACCTATGCCATTGTCACTCACGGACAGCAGCTTTTTGTCACCCGCCGTCCAGAAGTCAAATGATATCTCCGGCTGCTCATTTGTGTATTTCATGGAATTGCTCACAAGCTGACCGAGTATAAACTGCAATCCCCTGCGGTCACTGTACACCTCTCCATTCTCAAGACACTTTCTGACCCGTATGCCCTTCTCCTCAAGCAGGGATCTGTAGTCAGCTATCACCTCATCCACGCATTCTTCCACATCTATGCTCTCCATGAGATAATCCTTGGAATCGCCTTTCAGTCTGGCGTAGTAGAGCATCTGGTCCACATAGTTCTGCATCTGGCTGGTCACATTGTCCATCTTCATCACAACATTATGAGGCAGCTCATCTCTCCTGTTGTCCACCACAAATGTCAGCAGAGAGATGGGGGTCTTGATCTCATGTGCCCAGTTCTCCACATACTCCTGATAATCCCTGAGCTGTCTGCCACTCTGCATCACTGAATCTCTCAGATCGTGAAGCTCCTCCGACAGCACGCTCACATATTCCTGTTCAGAAGCCCCGCACAGGCTCCTCATTTCTATCTCGCTCTGTTCATCCGGGTCAGTGACAAATCTCCTGAACGCCTCAATCTTCTTCCTGTCCTTTATACACAGCACCGAGCACACCGCCGCGAACAGTATCACAGTGAACATGCCAACCAGCACCCTTATTCTGACAAATGCCTCTGGTGCCACAAGCCACATGAAGAAGCAGAACGCCACGTCCGTCAGAAGCAGCAGACCAAGCCAGACAATATTCTGTTTTATAACAAGTCCAAATCTTTTCATATTTTCTCCACTCTGACAAGTGGGTCAGGCACCTCCGTCCCCAGGGAATATTTTGTATCCAACGCCTCTTACAGCTATGATCTTTGCCTTCATATCCAGTCCCGCCATTTTCTTTTTGAGTCTTGTAAGATTCACCTGCAGGGCATTTTCATCTATATACTCCGATGTGCCCCACACTGCCTCACAAAGTTTCTCCTTAGACACGACATCTCCTCCGCTTGTCATAAGTGTCTCAAATATACGTCCCTGATTCTGTGGAAGCACCGCAGATCTCCCATCTATATACAGAGTGTATGTCTGAGTGTCCAGAAGAAACCCTTCTCCTTCGATCAGGTTCTGTCTGCCCTCGTACCTCTTGAGCACATTTGCCACCCGGGCCAGAAGCCGCTCACGGCGGCATGGCTTCGTGAGGAATTCATCAGCGCCCAGCTCCAGCGCATGGAGCTCGTCCTTTAGCTGGTCCCTCGATGTGAGAACCAGCACCGGGACAGAGCTCCGCCTCTTGATCTCCCGGCATATGTCAAAGCCGCTCCTGCCAGGAAGATTGATATCCAGCAGAAGAATATCCGGAGCCATGTCCAGTATCTGTTCTATTATGTTGTCAAATCCATCTGGCTTAACTGCCCTATATCCTGCCTTTGTCAGCATATCCAGAAGTTCATCGCACATGAGGACATCGTCCTCAACCACCATCACACACTTCACCGTTTACTCAACCCTTTCCGGTGTCATCATCGCCATGAGATATCTGTTGCTTGAGCGTTTCACCGCTGTCATATAGATATATTCTACCACACACAACAGGATTATCATAACCGCAGCTATGATAAGTATCTGTTTCACACTGCCTCGCATGGATTCTGACAGGATTCCCGTGAGCAGAGCACGCACACCGAATATACTGCTGACCGCCGCCACGGCAACCGGGATTCCGAAATACCAGCCCACCTGTCTGTTTGCTGAGCTGCAGAGCATTTCGTATGTCGCGCCAAGCTTCACAAGGGTTCTGTACCTTCTGCCGGACTTTCTCTGTCCCATCAGGAACTGAACACCGATTATGGTATTTGCGATTATGAGGAACACCACCGCCAAATAAAGCGTTATATATCCTGCAGCCACCGTGTAGAACATATTTCTTCCTATGTTCTGCAGATAACTCTCGCAATCAGCGTTTATACTCTCAAAATCTATGCCGTCAAGTTTCTCATTTTCGTCCATTATGGCTTTCATGAGGCCCTTATCGTCCACGATATCCTTTTTGAGAACGGCATTTACATATAACTCGTAATTGTCATTTGTCAGTCTGGCAAATGTATCATCGTCCACGATAAGTCCGAACGACAGGGTTATCGATGAATCTGTCACAATCTTCGTGGTCTGGACCTCTCCGGTCAGATGATACTCATCTCCTCTTACATCCACCTCCGGACGCTCTGCCAATACCTCATTCAGTAAACCTCCGCGGTAATCAGTAAAGAAATCCGTATAGAGTGCCAGTTCATTCTCTCCGAGCTCCAAAGGCTCCTTTCCCGCAGTCTCAAGCACCTTGTTGTACGCACTCTCCTGGATCAGGTAAGGGTATGTCATGTATGACATGTTATTTATAAGCACGTCCCTGTCCTCTGAAACCTTGAGTTTTTCAAGTGCGGATATGACATTCCCCACGTTCACAGCATCATCATGGGACTCATTTTCACCCATCTTTATATAACCAAGCTTCATATCGAATACGTCCGAGAAATCCTCCAACACGCCGGTTTCCTCCAGTTTCGCGCGGATATTCCTGCTGTCCGTCTCAGCGTCACCCCCATATGAGGCAAATGTATAATCGAGCACATGATCCATATTCTGTCTGGATATACATATGCCAACGCCCGCACCGCAGCAGCACAGAGCGCCGAGTATGAGTATCGAGCTTATTGCAAGCGTTCCAGATTTTGTTGCTACATTTTCGTGTATCTGCCTGAAACCGAACACAGCAAGTGGTTTTGAGCCATTTGCACGTCTGGCCAGTGCATCAACAAAGAGCCTGAGACCGAAAAACAGCAGGAACATGCCAACAAATCCCAGTGTTATGGTGACCGCCATATATTTTACGCTGATCCACGAATAGCCACCTATTCCCTGACAGTATGCAATGACCAGCGCAACAAGACCGAGGACTGCACTCACACCATACACAGGAGCCGGAAGCTGTTTCTTCTCTGTCTCCGGTGTATCTACAAGGAGATCGCCTATCTGCTTTCTTGCAAGCTTACCGCTCAGTATGAGAAATGCTGCAAGCTTTATCGCTACAAATCCAACAGTTGTCAGTATGACTGCCTGCAGTGAAAATGATACGTGATGACCTATAACGCCAAGACCTACCAGTCTGGCTGTGAGAAGGCTGACCACCTCAGACATCAGGATCGCTATAGGAAGTCCGATGAGCAGAGCCACTACGCTGCTGCCCAGATCCTCCGCAATCAGCAGGGCAAAAAGCTTTGATCTCCTCATCCCCATCATTATATACATTCCAAGTTCGTGCCTCCGTCGTTCGAGCTGGTATTTGCTTGCATAGTATATAAGAAAGAACAACATGACCAGTGAAAATACATAGAACACCGCCGCTATCTGAAGAAGACTGTTCACCGCATCGCTTTCAAGACTTCTCAGGAATATCATCACATCCTGATGGGACAGCGCCAATATGATATAAAATGCCACTATGGACACGACCAGCGAAGCGAAGAACAGACCATTCTCTTTCCTGCTTCTCCGGCTGTTCCTCATTGCGAGTTTAAAGAACATTTGCGCTGCCTCCTCCCATCTGCGCCATCAGCTTGAGTATCCTCTCATAAAACTCCTGCTGTGACTCTCTCTCCATATCTCTTCTGAGCTCATGGAATATCCTGCCATCCTGTATGAAGAGTATCCTCTTGCAGAAGCTGGCCGCATTTGAGTCGTGGGTCACCATAAGTATGGTAGTGTTGTCATCCCTGTTAAGTCCCAACAGTTTCTCCATGAGTGCCTTTGCATTTCTTGAGTCGAGTGCTCCGGTCGGCTCGTCCGCAAGAATGATCCCCGGATTAAGTATGAGTGCTCTGGCGGCCGCAACCCTCTGTCTCTGACCACCAGACATCTGCGATGGGAATTTGTCAAGCACGTTATCTATCTCCAGATATGATGAAAGCTTTTCCAGTCTGTTTCTGCTCTCATCCTCGGATACACCGTGTATTGACAACGGAACCATAATGTTCTCTCTGCCTGTTAGATTGTCCAGAAGTTCAAAATTCTGGAACAGATAACCTATCTCCCTGCCTCTGTACTGCGCAAGCTTCGCACCTTTAAGCGCCTGTATCTCTTTGCCCTGAAGCTCTATGGTTCCGCTGTCAGGCTTTATGACCGTTGCGATACAGTTCAGCAGTGTGGACTTTCCCGATCCACTGCTACCCATGATGCCAAGGAACTCCCCCGGCATGACCTGAAATGATATGCCGTCCAGAGCCTTAGTCTGGTTTGGCTTTTTGCCATAGTATTTCTTCAGTGATTCTATCTTTAATAAACTATCCATATTGTTCACCTTTCTTTATTTTTATTTGGGGGGATTTTTGCCGATTTTCTTATAATGGGGACGGAGGTACCTGACCCCTTTTGACCTATTTTTGAAAAAGCAAAAACAGCGCCGTTCTGAAATTATAATATCAGAACAACGCTGTTATTAACACTTACACCTTATGAAAGGTTTTTACTCTGCATCCTCAGTCTTTGGGGCCTCGTGGGCATCCATGTTCTTAGGAAGCACAAGATTCAGAATGATGGCAACTATGAATACAACAGCCACACAGTTCTCAGCAAATACCGTCTGCACGATCTTAGGGAAAAGTTACTGATATGATCGCGTTTCAGTTGAACTCCGGCTTAAATGGCATGATGTGAGGGAGCGCTATGACTGATGTTCCGCTGAGTGCGGAGAAATCCACCATACCCATGCACACTGCTACTATATATCCAACCACAAGTCCGAACAGAACTGAGAGCTGCTTCCAGTATGACTTTGCAAATATATGGACGAGCAGACAGCACGCCAGCGTCACTACTCCAATGGAGTCTTTTTCCTGCATCTGTGGCTCTGTCGTGCAATACATACATGACTTTTTGTCGCATTTTTCTAATTTTTTTAGTATAATATAAACGTTGTGGGCAGCTTCTGATAACACTTGCAGCTCACAGCGTATATCAAATAATATCGGGTGCTTTGTATTTGACAGCACCTAAAATATGGAGGGATAACTATGGCATGGTATGATGAGGCAGTTTTTTATCACATTTATCCACTGGGACTTACGGGAGCCCCTAAACAGAACGACTACGGTGAGCCTGTTCACCGCTTAAACACCCTGCTTCCATGGGTGGATCATATAAAGGAGATTGGCGGTTCAGCACTGTACATCGGACCACTCTTTGAGTCAGTCGGACACGGCTACGAGACTACAGATTACAAGAAGCTCGACTCCCGTCTCGGAACAAATGAGGACCTGACAGCATTTGTGGCTTACTGCCATGAACAGGGAATAAAGGTCATCTTCGACGGAGTGTTCAACCACACAGGCCGTGACTTCTTCGCATTCAAGGACATCCAGGCAAATAGAGAGAATTCACAGTACAAGGACTGGTACTGCAACGTGAATTTCTGGGGCAACAACGAGTACAACGACGGTTTCTCTTACGACAACTGGGGAGGCTACAACCTTCTCGTCAAGCTGAATCAGAAGAATCCTGCTGTCGTTGACTATATATGCGATGTGATCCGTTTCTGGGTGAGTGAGTTCGATGTGGACGGAATCAGACTTGACGCTGCGGACGTCCTTGATTTTGATTTCATGAAGGCACTGCGCCGCACAGCAAATGAAGTGAAGCCGGATTTCTGGCTCATGGGTGAGGTCATCCACGGCGACTACAGCCGCTGGGTAAACGGCGAGACTCTTCACAGTGTCACCAACTACACACTTCACAAGGCTCTGTACAGCGGCCACAATGACCACAACTATTTTGAAATCGCGCACACTGTAAGACGTCTCCAGAACATGGGAACATTAAAGCTCTACAACTTCGTAGACAACCATGATGTGGAGCGTATCTATACAAAACTTACCAATAAGGCTCATTTTGCACCTGTACATGTATTGCTCTACACTCTTCCGGGTGTGCCTAGCATATACTACGGTTCGGAATTTGGCATTGAGGGACGCAAGGAATATGGCTCGGACGACAGCTTAAGACCAGCTCTCAATATAGAAGATTACAAGGATTCAGTAAAAACTAATCCTTGTACAGCACTCATCGCCGCACTCGGCAAGGTACGTCAGGCCGTTCCTGCACTGTCATATGGCAGCTACGATGAGCTGATGCTCACCAACAGACAGTTCGCATACGCGAGGGATCTTGACGGAACACGTGTCATCGTGTCAGTGAACAACGACGATGCCCCAGCCGGAATGCACCTTGCAGCAGGGAACTGCACAGCATACATCGGCGCCCTGTCAGGCGAAAAGGTATCTGTACAGGATGGTCATATCAACATAACCCAGCCTGCAAACAGTGGTGAGATCTGGGTGCCTGATGGAACAGACCTGGATGTAAAGCCGGTTAAGGTTGTGACGAAGACTGAGAGCGAAGCTAAGACCAACACAGAAGATAAAGCAGCATCTGAAACATCTACCGATGCAAAAGGCAATCAGGAATCTGAACCAAAGATAGAATCCAAAGACACTGTGGCCGCTACAGAATCTGCAGATGCTAAGAAAAACACAACCGATACTGAGAAGAATACTGCTGCCGACACCCCGGTTGATCCAGAAACCATCACAGTTGACTGGAGCAAGTCTCCGGAATCCATGACAGTTCCTGAACTTCAGGCTGCTATCCTGGCAAAGCTTGCAGGCAACGGACCTGTTGATGCGCAGATGAAGAAGACTGTCACAGACAACATCTGGCATGACTCTCTTGTGAACTGGTTGAAGAGTTTTAGATAAAATTACGTAGAAACAGCCAGGTGCATATTCTCCAAATTGGAGAACATACACCTGGCTATTTTTTCACCTAAAAATCAACAAATTGCAGCCTGCGGCCATCAAACCTGATATAACCATCAAAAAAACTGCTGACCATATCGCCTGACTGCTGAATATACCACTGTTTTCCAGATAAAATTCGTACGGATTTTCTGGATTGATATAAAGATATACCACATCGCCTTTACTTATATTCAGTCCATATACATATGTCTGCTCATACACTTTATACTGCTTATCCCTGTATGTAAATTCAAATACTCCCGCCTCCGGATATCTTCTGCCGGCTCTCATATCCTGTCTCATATCTGCACGTACATCATGGCATACAGCTTTCACAGTAAATGAACATCTTCGCTCAAGCGCTTTTCTCTTACATATCACAGAGAGCAGTGTTATTGCACTGACCACAAAGAATGCACAGGCAAATATCTCTGCATAAAATGCTCCAACATTGCAATTTTCTCTCCCCAATATCCGTTCCGGGAGCAATACTATCTTATCCGCAAAAGAGCCATCTTTCACAGCACACGCCGCCCATATCAGCGCCGATGCAGCACCGGCAAACACAGATATGAACACTATACCGATGATGCTCCCCCGCTTTCGCTTCTTAATCATCGGAATAAGAGTCTTTAGAATTATGACAAGAACTATCCCGGCAAAAAACTGCCCCACAACAAGCATAACAGCATCCGTTCCGATCTCACTTGCAACAAATCCGGCTATAATACTGGCAACAAACCATATGCCAAATATTACGCCTCCAATTTTCTCAGGCATAGAAACATTTTTTTCTTCTAAATTGTTATTTCCCATATACCCCACCTCTCAGCAAATATCCCGCAGCGATCCTACTGCTCCCTGAACTTTATCTCGCCCGTAGCAGCGTCCATGCTGTCCACTATCGCAAGCGACTCAAGATGATATCCTAGATTCCTGATGACCTGACCACCTGTCTGGAAGCCTTTCTCAACTGCTATTCCGATTCCTTCAACGCTGGCACCTGCCGACTTCACTATGGAGATGAGCCCCTGAAGCGCACATCCATTTGCAAGGAAATCATCTATGATAAGAATCTTGTCCTCAGGATTGATGAACTTCTTGGACACGATGACCTGATTCTTGCACTTGTGTGTAAATGACTCTACCTCTGCCACATACACATCGCCCTCTATGTTGATGCTCTTTGACTTCTTCGCAAATACAACAGGCACATCAAAATGTCTGGCAACAACGCAGGCAATGCCTATTCCGGATGCCTCTATAGTAAGGATCTTGTTGATCTCTGTTCCCTCAAATCTCTTCTTGAACTCCTCACCGATCTGATCAAACAGACGTATATCCATCTGGTGGTTCAGGAAACTATCCACCTTGAGAACATTGCCCTCCTTTACTATTCCATCCTTAGTTATTCTCTCTTCCAAAAAATTCACGTCGTAATTCCTCCTTGAATACCTGTCAAATACGAATCCGTCCGTACTCGCTCATTCTCTAAGTTCCAAACGCCATCTTCACCAACACTTTTATGCCATACGGAAATTATCCTCATCTCAATCTGACGTTACTGATTCGTATGTAATCATAATTATAGACATAATACAACAACAGTCTAAGTTTTTCCACCCTAATTATGTACATTCATAGCATACATTCATATGCAACTTTTACATACGGTGTATTCAAGTAAACCACCACCGAACGCAAATCTCACAATCACTAGATAAGTCCCCTGTTAGATGCCTCCCTGACCGCCCCGGCCTTATCAGTCACCCCGAGTTTTCTGTACACCTGGTTCAGATGATACTTTACATTCGCCTCCGACATGTTGAGTCTGTCCGCTATCTTCTGCCTAGACAAGCCCTCTGCCTGCAATTTAAGTATGGCTGTAGCAGTCTCACTGAGCTGAACATCATCCACTCCCGCTTTCATATATCCGGGGTAGTATCTCGTCATACTCTCAGTCTCCTTCTGCAGTTGTCTGAAATATGCCCTTCTTGCGGCTATCTCCTTATCGTCAGCACCATCTTTCTCGACTTTCCATCCACAGGTATTTATAAGAGTATTCACCGCCGCACCTTCTCTGGATATAATCCTTGTGAAGCTATATTCCATCGCAGTATCAATAGCATTGCACATCGCCTTTTTCCAGTCATCATTTTTTAATCGCTGCAAAGCTACAGCCATCAGCACACCACATTCTATCCCTATATACGTACGGGACATCATCTCAGCATAATATCTCAGCTTTGTCAGCAGCGAATATGCCTGTTCATTCCGTCCGCTTTGAAGGTATACTCTCACTTTGGTTAGATAGATAAACCTGTCATATATCCTGAATTCAACATTTTCATCCGGAGCATTTTCCATCCAACCTGTAACACAGGCTCTATCTCCTCTGTACAGGCTGCATCTGGTCTCAAATGCATATATATTGGGAAGGAGATTTTGTCCTTCCTCTTTTTCAGCCTTTCCCTCTATTCCATTCAAAACCTCAAGAGCCTCCTGTGGCTTTCCGTTCTGCAAATGCAGCCACGCCAATATACCATCAGCAACAAAGCACTGCTCGATTTTTCCTCCTGCTTCCGCCTGCATTCTGCCCTTTGCCGCAAGCGTTGCCACCTCGTAATTATCTCCGCTCTTTTCAAGAAAACTCTCCGCCAAAGCAAGATTTACAAGACCTTTTCCGTATTTTCCAAGCACAAACTCAACTATCCTGCCAACCTTCGAGGCCAGCTCTCTGTCTCTCTTGCTCCACTCACAGAAATCTTTTCCACCGTTCATCATTGAAGGCAGATTGGATGTAACCGACCATTCCTGTATTCTTACCTCCTTATTAAAGACCATTGTGTATGCTGACTTCAAAAGCTTTAATACATCAACACTCCCCCTGTGCGGCAGACCAATATCCAGATACAGCAAAAGTCCCTTTGCATTTTTCCTGGCACTTCCCTGGTTTTCATCTGCATATAATTTTAGTCTGTCGTACCATCTTTCACTCTCATCAGGATTTAGAAGGAGTGACTGCAGCATGCTCATACCACACATAAGCTCAGGACTTTTCTCGATGACATGATCCGGAAGCTCCAGATAATATTTTTTCAGATCATAGTAATAACCACTGTTCGCCGCATGTCTGGCATTATCGACAAGTATTGAAACTATTCGCTCTGTAACTCCTGCATTTTCATACATCTCCAAAGCTTTCCTTATATCTCCGTTAAGTCTGTAAAACAGTCCGGCATTCTCATACAGGCCTCTTATACGCTCTTTCTCGTACTTCCGCTTAAGACGTCTGCGCATAGAGACCCTCATGTGAAACTGCAGTTGATATTGTGTATTGCCATCCTTATCCATCCGGCTGGTCATAAAGTTTCCAAGCCACTTTGCCCTCTCGATCAAAAGCTCACTGTCACTTCTTCCGGTTATCATCTCAGCCTGTTTTGTTGTAAACTCATCCACCACGGATATTTCCATGAGAAATTCCTGCATTTCCACATCCCAGTTATCATACACATGATACTCAAGGTAATTACACATCTCATCCTCAACGCGTCTCGAAAAATCATTATACATATCATCTGTTATCTCGCTTGTATATGCCATTTCCATGTATTTGATGTGGCACATCTCCACAGCCAGCGGAAGTCCTGTAGTCTCATAGTACATTCTCTGCACTTGTGCCTCATTGATACTAAATCCAGCGTATTCAGCATACTTCTTTATATCCTCCAGACTGAACATAAGCAGCTTGCTGTCCACCACATAAAATCCTTCTTGAAATCTTACAGCAGAAAGCCATGGGGGAACCGGACACCGGCCAACGAGTATAACCCATACGTCTTCTCTTCTAATGAGTTCTATGATCTGCTCCCTCACTGTGTCCACATCCCCCCATGAGAGCTCGTGCAGATTATCTATGACAATTATTTTTCTTGCGTTGCTGCTTTCTACCACAAGGTCATCCGGTCTGATACCGCCGGCATCCACCACCATGTACTTACGTGTTCCAAGATATCTGCTGACAAGAGTCGTCTTTCCCGAACCACTGACCCCGAATATATATGCAGTTACATTCCCTTCATCCGCTGTCTTCAGAAGCCTCCAGGCTTTTTTCGGTTTTATAAAACAGCCTTTATTACCCGAAGCCGTATTCCCCATATGTACAAATCTCCTTTTCTCACTTTTTAATCCCGGTATAGATAATCAACACCCTGTATATATCAGCAAAGGTGCCTGCATCCAGCCCCAACGGGCCGGATATCAAGCACCTCATGCAGCTACTATTTTTATTTTACTATAATCTGCACAGCCTGTGTAGTGCCATTTACAGCAATTACATAGACCGTACACTTTCCTGCGGCCTTTGCCTTTATTCTTCCTTTGGCATCAACTGTAGCAACATTTTTATTTGTACATGCATACAAATACCTTGCACCATGTGTGCCATCAAGCACCTTCTTGCTGGCATCTGCCTTGGTATATCCAGGTTTAAGCTTAATCGTCTGCTTAACTCCCAACACGTAGCTCTTCTGTGGAAGCAGAACCTTCTTGATGTTGGTATATTTGCTGCTATTGGTAACTATATGAAGCATGACACTATTGTCTATATACTTCTTCTTACCATTTACCAGCTTATATGCCTTTACTCTCAGCTTGATCGTATCAAACTTAGCAAGTGATTTGCCATTAATTCTGGATATTGTAACTCGGGTTGCCGATGCGCCCTTTACCGATTTAACAAGACTTTTCGAGCCAAAGTTTACATAGCACTTCTGTGCATATATATCATATCCGTCAGCCTTGTTAACCTTACCCCACACAACTGTCACTTTGTTTCCAGATACTACTGCATGGATATTCTTATTGATACCAGCTGTATTTTGTGCCGGTATTTTTGCTACAAACCTGGCATTGATTTTCATATTCTTATTTGCAGCAACCTTTACCGAAGTTTTTGTACTCTTGAAGCTTCCTGTCCAGCTTCCAAGTTTACAGTTATTTGCCGCCTTTGCTGTGCAGATAAGAACCGTTCCCTCGATCACTGATGCACCATTCTTAACTGTTTTGCCTTCCGCAGTCTTGATTGTGATCGATCCGTTTTCAGTCTTTCCAATAGCTACCTTCACATACCTGAACTTGAATGCCGCTCTTATATTCATGTTCTTTGTCACCGTAAGTTTCACTGTAGTACCAGTCTTGCCTTTGGCATCTCCGCCCCAGGCTGACAGATCACAATGCTTTGCAGGAATTGCCTTGCAGATGATATCTGTGCCTTCCTGAACCAGCTGTCCGTTAGATATCTTCTTACCGTCAGCTGTTGTGACAGTTACCGTACCATTCTTCACTGTGGCAATACTTACCTTTGCATATCTTGCCTTGAAGGCTGCTCCCACTGTGATACTTCCGTCAAGGGCTTTTTCAAATGTGCTCTCAGCCTGATCTGCCGCATCCTCTGTCCATGCGTCAAAGTCATAGTACATATCCGGTGTTGCTGTGTATGTAAGAACAGTTTTCTCGTCAATCATTTCACCGTTCTCCACCTCTGTGCCATCTGGCTTTGTCACCTTTATGTTTCCATGCTCTGTATCTGCTATTGTTACAGAGTAAAGCTTAACTGCATCAACTTTAAACTCCATATTCTTTGTGACGTTTACATCACTTACAAGATATGCTCCTGTCTCAGTTCCATCCTCTGCAAGCACTGGCTGGACTGACATGATATTCTCTGACTCCTCTGAATTTTCAGCGTTCTCTGGTTCATCAATGATTATATCTCTGATTCTCCAGCCCTCAGCAGGTGTAATAACAACACTCGCATCTCCGTTCTCTCTTACCATATTATCAAGAACTACGCCATTGTCATTCTTGAATACCACATTGTCTGGTATCTTTGTAAGTTCTGTTATAGTGTAAGCTGTCTCCGGTGTGCTTTCACCACCTGCAGTCTCTATCAGATTATTATCTCTGTCATAATTTCCCTCTACAGGAATGGCATATCCAACTCTGTCAACAAGCTCTGCACTTACCTCTATGCTGTTTGTAACATCATTTAAAAGTATCTCGTTGGTAAATCCAAAGTCAGTGCCAGACTCTTCCTTGACAACCTTTCCGCCTCTGATGTACTTAACTGTCCATGCCTGGATCATATAATCATCAGAAGGTGTTATGGCAAATCTTACATCCTTGCCAGAACCTATTCTCACTAAGTTATTCTCAGCATTTATTGGCTTAAGTCCGCTTATATCTCCATCCTCGCCGACATAACCTGTACTGATGTCTATATTGTCATATTTCTTAACTTCATCCTCATTCTTGAATATTACATTTACAAGAAGTGATGGTGCGATATATGCATATATCTCTGCATCCTTTGTTATGTCTGTCAGCTTGTATGTGAGTTCATCTGAATCAACATCTGCTCCGTCAACTGTCCAGTGCTCAACTGTGTTGTATTCATCCTTCGGTGCAACTGTAATTGTAAGATCCTTATGTCTCTTGAGCTTAACCTCTCCTGATACGATCTCAAGTTCCTCACCGTCAGAAGATGCAGTGATCTTCGCCGATCCGGTTCCTGTTGTACCTACCTTAACTGTATACTCTGGAATCTCCACAAACTTAACATATACTGCCACATCTGTGTAGATAGTCTTCACCTCATAGGTAGTCTGCTCCAGTTCAGTTCCTTCTATAGCCTGTGTACACTCAGGATCAAGATACCAGCCCTCGATCATCTGGCCATCTGCAGGAGCTGCCGTAAATACTGCATCTCCGCCGGATACCTGGCTATCGCCACTTGTGATCTCAGCCTTCTCGTCCAGTCCATATACCGCTGTCACAGCTCCAAGAGCAGCATCATTTGCCTCAAAGGTTATAACTGACTTGAGTTCCTGCTTAGCAAAGTGAGCAACAACATCTATGTCAGATGCCACCTTGTCAACCACAAATACGTTGCTGCCAAGCTCCTCTGCTGTGTAATCCTTTGTTCCCTCTGCTGTCTTTACTGTAAATCCTGTACATTCCATGTACTGGTCGGCATCAGCTGTGAACTTAAGCTCTCTGTCTCCTCTGATCTGTGCAGAATTACCTTCAAGCACTTCATCTGCTGTCATGTTCTCTGCCTTTATCTGTCCACCCTCATCTGATGACCATGTTATCTTATACACAGGTCTGTCAAACACAGCCCTCACATCAACTCTCGTATCCTTTGGCACTTTGTATGCAAATATCTTCTCTGCCACGCCCTGACTGATTCCATTTACAAGCCAGTCTGCAACTTCGTATCCTTCTGCAGCTGCCGCTGTGAATTCCACATATGAAGCAGCACCTATCATATCTCCTGATTCGAGCACCAGCTTTGTAGATGTGATCATGGCGCTCACCTCACCTGTTCCCTCTGTCTCAGGACCAAATGTGAGTACATCACCAACCAGCTCAAGACCAGCCATAACTGTCACATCAGATGAATCTCCGTCAACCGTGATCTTAAGGGTATCATTTACTTTCTTGTCTGAATATAACTTTATATTCTCCGTCTCGCTTGTCAGCTTATGTCCATTTATGATCCATTCTTTTACATTGTATCCATCATCAGGCACAACCTTGAATGTGATGACAGAATCTCTGTATATGTCTGTGATCTGCGCAGATTTGCTCTCCGTCGCATCACTTATGGTATCTCCTATCTGTATGTATGAAGGGAGATTTTTTCTTGACACATCTGCACTTATAGAGCCGTGTGTCTTTCCTGACGCCTCTCCAGCAGAAGCCTTCTCTATCACCTTCAGAGAATACTCAGCCTTCACGGATGGTGCGATCTTTCTGTATGTGGCATTTACTGTCACATCCCCTGTAAATCCATCTGCCGGAGCACTCCACGTAAACGTGTATCTCTCTGTTCCGGACTCAGAATCCGCAGTCTCAGCCAGCTTTCCTTCTCCGCTGTCCTCCGCAAGACTGAATACATCCTCTCCTGCATAATTTACCTTTATGTCAGCTATCTCATAACTTCTCTTCACCGCAAATGAGAATTTCAGATCATCCTTACTTGCATATGCGATATATCCGCCATTTGCCAGATCAGAATCTCCTGACTTTGCAGTCATCTCTGTGTCATTTCCTGATGTCCACGACACAACCGGCTGTTTGTAGAAGTATACGACAACCTTTGTATCCTTGCCGAGATATTCTAGTTCATACCTCTGGGCGCCAGTACCTTCTGCCTCAGCATCAACCTTCTCGCCATTTACCTCCCAGTATGCTACCTCGTAGCCTTCATTTGGAGTTGCTGTAAATACTATGTCACTTCCCTGAAGCTGCTTGTCACCGGATACAAGTGCGTCTGTACTTCCTGCAGCCACAGCATCTACCACACCAGCTGCATCATCATCCGCACCATATGTCACCTTGTATCTGTTCGGCGCAGTGTACTTAACTGTATAATCGAGGTCTGAAGCTATATCATACACTGTCATCGTCCTGAGATCCGCTGATATAGTTCCAAGTTCCTGTCCATCTGCTGCTGACCATCCGTCGAGAAGTAGTCCTGACGGAACGGTAACCTGGATGGTCACATTGTCGCCTCGGCTGACTTCATATATACCATCTTCACCGCTCTCTATAGTCACTGTGCCGTCAACTCGCTGAGCCTTGACTGTGACATCCACACCTGTTGTCACTGTAGTCTTTCCATCGCTTCCAACAGTTACAGGCGAGACTGATATTTTGAAATTCTGTGCCTCTGCAAAATATGCCGTGATAAGTGTATCCTCGCTGATCTCCTCTGCATCATATGTGAGAGATGTGTTATTTGTCACTCCATCTTCCGCGAGAACGGTCTCTGGAACTCCATCTTCTCCCGTAACAGTCCAATGATCCAGAACATATCCTGCTGCCGGAACCGCAGTGAGTCTTACCTTCTGTTCTATATGAATGTTTGCACCTGAACCAAACGATTTTCCAATTGTTCCATCCGTCACATAGTTTGCTTTGAGTGTTCCGTGAGCCTTATTGTCCGGCTTGTATGTCAGCTTGTGATATACAGGCTCAAAGTTTACTGCTACATTCATGTTTGCTTTCAGCTTAGCCATCTGGATCTGGTCATCGCTGCACGCCTTGCCACCGGATGTTCCACACTGTGGATCCGTAACTGTCTTTCCATTTAGTGACCAGCTCTTAACCTTATATCCCTTATGAGGAGTAGCAGCTAAAGTGATCGTTGAATTCTCAGGGAGTCTTGTTCCACTGTCAACTGTGAGTCCGTCACTGTTTTCATTTCCAGGCTGCTGGTACTTGATTGAAACTGTACCATGTGTATTTGCCGGCCTGGCAGTAACTGTGTACACGTTTCCTGTCAGTGTGTATGATGCTTTAACCAGGTTTATTATATAGTTCTTCTCAAGTTCATTCATAACCTGTGAATGCTGATCGTCCACCTTGACGTATGCAACATCTATATCATATATACCCGGCAGCAGCCCACTTACTCCATATGATCTGAGCTCGTAATCCCTGTCTCTCTGAGGCATTATGTCGGTATCCCATGCCTTGAGACCTGTTATCACCGCATCCTCGCACTCTCTTACAGAATCATTTACACTTTTCTCTGTATCCTGGGCAGCTATCTCAAGCTGTGCCCTTCCAACATTTATATTCTTCTGAGTCTTGTCTCCGCCATTTGATGCCGTTATCTGGAACATTCCAATAGACTTCGGTATAAACACGCCGTTTGCAAGTTCGTATTTGTCTGTGTCCTCAAATTCTCCTGTCTTATTATTCTTTATCTTAACTGTGTATTCTGAATCGTCCGTGATATCCTGAAGCTTTCCTGTATTGTCGTATGACACTCTCTCCAGAGACATCTTCACCGAATCTCCGTATCTTACATTATCCTGCATGGTCAGATTCATGTTCGTCTTTCCCTCAAATGAGGTATATATAGACATCGAGTCAGATATACTGTCGTTGTACTGTTTATTTCCTGCAAAGTATACATATACGATGTATATTCCCTGTCCGGATGGCTCCCACTGTGCAGTATAGCAGCCATTTGCTCTGTTGTACTTACCAGCTATGCGCTTGATCTCAGGCCCTGTAATGACAAATTCCACATCTCCCTGTACGTCCTCACCTGACAGTGATTTCGGCTGACAGCTGAGTGTGATCTTGTCTCCTGTATATGTGACCTCTGCCCCTGTGGTCTCAGATCTCACCGTCTTGGTCTGATATACCGATTTGAGATCAGTCTGGACCACCTTGACAGTATCTGACACATTAAGAGTCTTCTTTGAAGTCATCGTAAAACTTCCGCTTTCACTATCTGCCACATAATAGTACACCGTACTGTCTTCACTTCCCGATGTGTTTCCGAGAAGATAGAAGTTCTTGCTGCCATCCTCTGATACCCATTTTGCGAGTATCCTGTCATATGTAACATCATCAGATGCATATGACACCTTTTCACCTGCATAGTCAGCTGCATTTACGCTGATCAGCTTGTAAGTATTGCCATCAATATCTGCGATGAAATCTGATTCACTCACACCATATGCCGTGCCGCCCACATCAGATGCTTTAAATGTCTGTGATTCATCCACGTAACCATCGCTGTCCTTTTTGACGCTTACGCTGCATGGATAGTAATTCTCGTCACTATCTTTCCACATATAGTTTGTTCCGTCGCTGACAAGAATATATTCCCCGACTCCGGATGTGACTGTTATAAGATTTCTCTCCTTAGTCACGTTCTCCACCTTTGTAGTCTCTGAGCCCGATGCCCTGACTACGCTGCCATCCGACAAATCTTTATTCTCGGTATCGTTGTGCGCCAGAAGCATGACCTTGCTGTCCGCCTTATTTACAGTGAGTGTCGCAGTCTTGGTGTAGAGTGTGATGTCGTTGTAATAAACTCTGCATCGATATTCGTTTCCATCCATTTCATCACTTACATCAGTAAGTCTGAGCGTAGGATTGCTGCCTCCTGTCGATACGCTTCTCCATCCATTATCTGTATTAACCTGCCAGTTGTATCCAACGCTCTGGTTTACTCCATCCCCATCATAATAAACCGCATTTGCCGCAAATTCTGCATTTCCACCCGCAAACGTATTTGTATCATCAGGGTTCTTTGTTATATGGAAATTAGAACTGTCCTGAAGTGTCGTCGCGGTTGCCGGACGGCTGAACAGACTCTTTGAACCATTTGCCTGAAGAGCCCTCACTGCAAATGTGTAAGTCCTGTTGGAATATAGTCCCTTCACTTCATAGTCAGTAACTGTATATGGCACAACTGCCTTGCTGTTGTAATTACCTCCTGCATCAACGATACAGACCTCATAGTAATCTGCATCATTGGACGGTGACCACTCAAGACTGACACTGTTTCTCGTTGTGTCGACAACAGAAAGTCCCATCGGCATACGCGCCGGACGAACAACATTCTTAACATCATAGCCAATGACGAACACTGAATCACTGTCGCTGTTCAGCTTTGCAGTGTTCACCCGCAGCTGCCAGTCAAATGAGAACCCTGTGCAGTCTGCCGGAACATTGTCCACCGTTCCACTGTATGTAACACCATTCGAGCTTACACGGGTGTGACCAAGACCCGCATGCTGGCTTGATGTTACACCGACGATAACCTTATTACCGAGTCCTCCGCCTCCAGCACCAAGCTTTTCGTTCGCCTCAAGGAACACTTCAGTTGAATACTCATTCTCATCAGTCACAGATATCGTCTGAGTCTGATCTGCACCAGAGCTGGCATTTACAGAAGAATAATTGTTATTTCCACCTGACTGATAGGCGTACTTTAATTTACCTCCAAGAGTCTGGTATGTAGCAGGGTCTCCCGCTGTGTTATTCAGAATATTATTATATATCTCGTTGAGCCCCTTGCTCCTTCTTGCAACCTTGTCGTAATCTGCCACATCTATGATTGAAGTTGAAGGTCCGAGACATACCGGCATAACCACCGGCTCCCATTTTCTCGCAATCGGATCATATATGGAGTATTCGTAATACATATATTTCAAACAGTACAGAACGACCTGATCAGAACCTCCACCTGCGGCATTATATGTTATCTCATATTCCGTTGTCTTTGTATTTGCATATTCAAAGCTTGCTCCATACGAAAGTTCAACCTCTACCTCACCTGCTCCGATGAGCTGGATCTCCGACGACACATACGCGCCAACTGATATTGACAAGTTAGCTGATACCGTGTTCGATGAACCTTTGCTTGTTGAATATGATGTTCCACCGTTATTTACATATTCATATACTTCCTGAACATCATCAAAATACGGACTTGCCTGAAGGATTGCATAGACCTCTGGATTTGTGTATACCGGATACTCTCCCTCGTACTTTAACCGCACACTGTCATTATCAATATCCGGAAGACACAGTGAAACAAATGTTCCATACATATCCTGTCTGCTGTTCGACTGGCATACTACACCCTCCTGACTGCTGTATGGGCTGCCGCCATCCATAGAAAATGTCGCTATGTCCAGCCAGTAATAATCATCTTTATCATTGAGTTTCTTCTCTCTGTGCACTCCCACAACGCACACAAAACTCTGTCTGTAATTGTTCCCCTTGGCATCCTTATCGACACAGCCAACCCTGACATCGCCGATCCACACCTGATCTTTTTTCTTCTTGTCGTTGCCCTGATTGCGCTGGTCGGTACATATACTCATGCTTCC
Source organism: Coprococcus sp. BIOML-A2 (assembly GCF_009875795.1). Taxonomy (NCBI): domain Bacteria; kingdom Bacillati; phylum Bacillota; class Clostridia; order Lachnospirales; family Lachnospiraceae; genus Coprococcus; species Coprococcus sp. BIOML-A2. Next base: position 36,863 of record NZ_WWSI01000007.1, on the reverse strand, counting down.
TATCTCCGAACCTGTTATTCCGCCATCTTCCAGTGAGAAAGCATATACCTCTGCGCCAAAAAGCACACTGTCATTTTCATTATTGCCGTTCATGCCCTTAAGGTCTGCACACGCAAGCGCCATAGGTGCATTCACAGGTCTGTAATATTCGTTACTTTTAACCTCGTGATATTTCACGATTTCTTTACTCTTAGTCCCCAGGCTTCTCGTATGATAATCTGACAACACATAATTATCCGTCAGACTATCGTAGTATACGTATCTGTATGCAGCCTGCGTGGCTTCATATTCCCTCTGCACATATTGAGAATTGCTCGAATAATATCCACCAACTATAAGTCCTGTGACCATGGCTCCTGATCCAGGATACTTAAACCGGCCAAATGCACAATTTGCAGCATACATTCCATAGTTCTGTTTTCTGCCATCTGTGTCTCCAAGTGACACTTCATTCAGACCTTCTATAGGGACAAGTCCGCCGTCTTTATATGTATAGACGGTCATATGACCTGCCTTTGCCATGTTGTAATTCAGAACTGATCCAGATACGGCAACCGCGGCCTCATCCCGGCCATCCTGCTCCAGATCACCGCCGGCCAGAGTTACCACAGGAGCTCTTCCTATTCCATAATCACACCACGATCCATCCGTTCCACTTTCATAATTAGATGCAAGCCCGCCCGGTATGCTTATATTATTTCCCTTTGTGAACCTGCCGTTTCCCTTGCCATAATATACATCGACTATGGCATAGCGTATGTTCTGATCGTTTATATTTCTATCCTCGTAAGTTCCACAGTATACGAGAAGATCTTCAAAGCCATCTCCATTCAGATCGGCCTTTTCGATCTCAAACATCGCATCCAGCTCCTGCTGGTATCTTCTGATAAAATACAAAAGTCCATCGCCATATGTAGAATTCTTGTTTAAAGTAGGGGTAAGCGTAGCAATTGAAGATCTTGTACCATCAGCTGCTATCTTGAAAATACTCACATCTATCTTTCCGCGGTACTCCTTGCCGTCTATGACAGTTTTAATACTTTTCCATCCAGCTGGACTGAATACTTTATCTCCATGTACTCTTAGCTCCGCAACGTAGTTGGTTTTTCCGTCGCCTCCATCAAATGCAACGCTTGTCGCATACAGGCCGTTAAAACCATTACTGTCCTTTTTTAGAACATTTCCCATGTTGCTACTTATGTTACTGTCTCCCGATCCGCCGTGTTCCACTTTCACATTATCTTTGCCAAGATCATAGAAACCATACGCTCCGTACAGATTGCCAAGGCTGCTGTTTACCTTTGTAGTCCTGTCCTTGAAATCTCCAATCCTGTCAAATCCGTCTCGCACAGTGTACTTGTTTCTGTAATTGCCGTTTGCCGCAACGTATACCTCATTCACCTCTGCAAATGTAGATATATTATCCTTGTCATACGGCACCGCAGCTTTGCTTTTGTCTATATCGGTGCTGAGGCCCAGAGCTTTGTATGTACTTTCGTCAATCTCCGTCTCGACCACCGTCTTGCCTGTTTTCTTCGAGCTGTCCGCCGCGTATGCTTTTTGTCCGGGAATAAATCCGGACAGCATAGATAGCACCATACTGGCCGTCAGCGCCCAGCTTATCGCCCTCTTTCTCATAATTTCTTCCTCCCTTTCACTAAAAAAACCAGCCATGAACACCAGCCGTTTTAAGCTGCCACATTCTGGTATCAATAATATATTTACAATTATAATTGCTGTGTTTTTCCATGTACACTAACCAAAAGGCTAGTAACAGGAGGTAAAAACAACTTTTTTGCAAAAAAATCCACAGAACGTACCGTCTATACTGTACGCCCTGTGGATCGTAATAAACATCTAAACTATTCTGTTACATGCCATATATGAAAGGATCATTCCACCGACTTAAGCGATTCCGCCATATTTATCTTATCAAGCTTGACTGACATGACTCTGTTGACAAGGAAATTGAACACAAATGTCAGAACGATACTGTACACATAGCTCATCGGCGCTATATATGTATCAAATGCGACCATATCCACCTTGATCTGTCCTATGACAAATGCATGCAAAAACACTCCAAGCACAAGTCCCACAGCGATCCCGAATGTCGTCAGGACTCTGTTCTCCCTGAACACATAATCTGAAGTCTCGTTTTTGAAAAATCCCAGAACCTTTATGGTTGCTATCTCCCTGATTCGCTCTGTGATATTGATATTTGTCAGGTTGTAGAGAACGATAAATGCAAGCGCACCAGCCGAGAGTATGACTACAATTACTATATAATTCAGACTCTCCATCATCTTAGATATCCTGTTCTTCATATCCTTGTTGATAGTCACTGACGCTGTTGCTGCATCACCCATAAGATCAGCAGATATCTCGTGCGAATCTGCGCCTTCCTCAAGATTGAAGTACACCGATTTGTACTGAGGTGCTTCCCCCATCTGATCCTCATATGTTTCAGGTGATATATACACATAGTTGTATACATGATTCCTGAATATGCCTGATACGGAAACTCTTATCTCTTTCATCTCGCTGTCTCTGACCGTTATTACATCGCCCGTTTTGATGTCGTACTGTTCTGCCAGCGCAGTATTGATCACAGCTTCCCCTTTGCCCGGATATTCTATCTTCGCACCATCTTTATCCGCCAACTTCATATACCTGTCAACGTGCTCAGGTTCTTCCATGATGACCATGTTCACGGACTTTACGCCACCATCATGAACCAGATCCCAGGTAGATTCACTGACGAGATCATAGCAGGAGGTATCCTCCTCCAGCCGGTCTTTCAGACTACTGAAGCGCTCATCTTCTCTATCACCCGCAATCGGTGTATTCAGCGTTATCACTCCATCTCCGACCTGTATCTCCCCATATTGATTGTCCGCAAATCCGCTTATGGAATCATTTATTCCAAAGCCTGTGAGCAGCAGCGCAGTACAGCCGCTTATTCCTATTATCATCATAAAAAAACGCTTTTTATATCTGAATACATTTCTGACACTTACCTTTCTCAGAAATTTCAGTCTCTTCCATATAAATGGGATATGCTCAAGGAACACCCTCTTGCCCGGCTTCGGAGCCTTAGGCCTCATAAGACTTGCCGCAGTCTCAGAAAACTCGTATCTACAGGAAAACCAAGTTGTACCTACAGTGCACAAAAGGGATGCTGCCAGCACGCCAATAACCAGCGTCCAGTCTGTGGTTCTCTCAAGCGGCACATGTATATACATCATATGATATGCATACCAGATAACCTCCGGAAATACATATGTACCTATAAGATATCCACCTGCACATCCTACTACAGCTGCAGTTCCCGAATAGATCATATATTTTCCCATGATAGCCGCCTTGCCATAGCCGAGAGCCTTCAACATGCCTATCATAGAGCGCTGTTCCTCAACCATTCTGTTCATGGTAGTCATACACACGAGCACGGCAACCAATATGAAGAATACCGGAAATACCTTTGCAACTCCATTCACTATGTCTGAATCGCTCTCAAAGCAGACATATCCGATATTCGTCTCCCTGCCGAGTATGTAATAATTCACACCATCTGCATCATCCAGCGTTATGTCCTTCACCATATCCTCCGTCATACCCTTTGCCATGAGGATATCCTTATATCTGTCCAGTACACTGGTCTTACATATTGACTCCCATTCGTCCTTCCTGTCGTCTATATAGTCTTCATACTCATCGGCATACATATCAAACTTTCTGTCAAATTTCACATATACATCGGTGTAGCATTCGCTGTCAAATGCTTCAGGGCTGACATATACAAAGCCCGCGATCTTACCATTTCCAAGGGTTGTGGTGCCTCTTTCAAAATTAATATAAAGAGGGGAGTTGACAGTTCCGACAACGGTGAATTTCTTCACCTTAAGGATATCCTGTGTACTGCTGTCCTCACCTTCTGCTGCATCGTCATCTGCCACCTCTATGACATCACCTATCTTTATACTGTCCATCTTGGCATCTACAACACATTCATCTTCCTTTTCCGGCATGCGTCCGTCCACAAGACTCAGTTTATTGATGTTTTCCGGAACTGACATAGTCTTCAACACCCTGTCATTTTCACCCTGGTTCTTGTATAGGACGTCCAGACTATAACCGCCCTCAGCGTACAGCACATCCTTCTCCCCGGCAAATGAATCCACGTCATCATCCGTATATCCAAGAGTTGACAGAAGATGCAGATCATAGAAATTTCCCTTGTCAAGGAAATTCGATATGGTATTCATCATGTCCGGCTTCGTCATCTTGAGACCCGAGAAGAATCCCACGCCCAGGGCTATGATCGCCATGATGGCTGCAAATCTTCCAAATGTATTTTTTATCTCACGAAATGTCGTGCGTCTCATCATTGATTTCATAGGCCACCTACCATTCCAGATCTTCAACGTTCCTGATGTTATCATTCATAACCACTTTCTCCACAGTTCCGCTCTTAACCGTGATGACTCTGTCCGCCATGGCTGTGAGTGCCTGGTTGTGCGTTATGACTATAACTGTCGTTCCCGTATTTCTGCATGTATCCTGAAGGAGCTTCAACACAGCCTTGCCTGTGTTGTAATCCAGAGCTCCGGTCGGCTCATCACAGAGCAGAAGCTTTGGATTCTTTGCAAGCGCCCTTGCTATGGCAACTCTCTGCTGCTCACCACCTGAGAGCTGTGCCGGGAAGTTCGCCATACGATCCTCAAGTCCCACCTGCTTCAGAACCGTTGCAGCATCCAGCGGTTCCTTACAGATCTGTGCCGCCAGCTCCACGTTCTCAAGTGCTGTAAGGTTCTGTACCAGATTGTAGAACTGGAACACGAATCCCACATCATACCTTCTGTATGCCGTGAGCTGTCTCTTATTCAGAGTTGATATCTCTCTGCCATCCAGCTTCACGCTGCCGCTTGTCAGAGTATCCATACCGCCAAGGATATTCAAGATAGTAGTCTTGCCCGCACCGGAGGCTCCGACTATGACACAGAACTCTCCCTTTTCTATCTCAAAATCCACATCACGGAGAGCATTGATCTCCACCTCTCCTGTCTTGTATACCTTCTTAACATCTTTAAATTCTACGTAGCTCATCTCACACCATCCTTCCACTGTTCTTTCTTACAATCTCATCCAGACTCCACAGCCTTGCCTCGGTCACCCTGTCAAATTTGATCTCTATCCACTCTTCCGTTCCAGGCTTATATATTCCCGCAAAATCATCATTTTGTATTATCTCACAGTCCATCTCCAAAATAAACTTCTCTTCATCATCAGAGAGAACGACAACTGTAAAATCCAGATTTTCTTCCCCCGGCAAAATGTACCGATTTATCAAATGCCCCTCCAGAAGTCCGGGATCGTCAACAAACAAAACTATATGCCTATATCCGCCTACATTCTCGCTGTTCACAAAATAATCCAGAGTACCATTTCTTTTCTGAAGCTCATTTGCCAGCATGTCTAACAAGCCCTTCACATCAGCTTCTCCTGCGGCAAAAGAGATTTCTCCATTCTTACGGTCCGCCAGATAAAGCTCATCATATCCTACCCATTCACCATCACCCGGATCACAGGCAAATGCTAGCTGAATCCTGTCATTTGTCTCATTTATCTCAAGCTGGCCTATGATATTTCTCGCTATATCAAATGCACTCTTTTTATTTCCATCACTTACTATTCCTATAACCCCGGTACGGCTGAGATCCAGCACCACCGGCAAGTCGTGGATAACTGCCGTTTTTATCTTCACCTCATTTGCAACGTCTGTGAGCTGTACCTCTCTCTCCCGCTTTCCGCCAGCCTCCTGAACCACCACATGATCAGATATATCCACACTGCCAAGCCCCAGTCTGACCATAAGATGATTGCAGGCCCTCGATCTATTCAGACATTCAGCCTGCGCCTCCGAAAAAAAGATTTGGACTACAGGATTGAATCTATCTCTCATATTATCCAAAATTTCCGTCTTATCGATCTCGATCAATCTGCACAAATGCTTTGCATAATTATTTCTCCTGATAGATTCAAGCTCCCCACGTTTCTCTTTCCCCGGTCTTGTCGAAAAATCCGCTATAGTACCCGGGATTACCCGCATCACTCCGAGGCCAATACACATAAGTATGAGCATAATGAAACCATACAGGTCTATGCCGGCGAATCCTATTGGATGCCAGCGCCCTCTATAGTAATACCCTTTCATGTCAGGATTCCTGCCCTTACCATTTACTGCCATAACTATCACAATCACAGCGATCACTGCCACAATGAGAATTTCCACCAGAAGTATCTTCATATTAAGCTTGTTCTGATTTTGGGGCGTAGAGGCCTTAGGCAGTACAAGCTTGTCCGGCGGCAAAAGCTTCTCATCCAGCTTACCCGTTTTTCTGACCTTATCTGTTGTTTCCGTTCCTTCCGCATTCTCCATATTTTTCATATTCCCCATGTGTCCCAAATCTATTATCCCATCAACACTCAATATATTTTAGTTCGAAAATATATCAGTCTGTCAAGTCCGAAAATATATCCCATAAATATTTGTTATATATATTATACATCAGTAACCCCATATTCAGAAATTAAATTTATATATTGCTGTTCCCACGACAAAAAAGTCCCCCATACCTGCCTGATGCAGATACAGGGGACCTTTGTCTCATATACTATTTATGCTTTTTTGACTTTGGTGTAGCCGGTTCTTCAGCTGCTGCAGCGTTATGATTTGCTGTCGCATATACCTTCTGAACTACTTTCTTTTTCTTCAATGGATGCTTTGGGTTCTTATCCATTTTGAACACTTCCTTTCTGTTTTCCTAAAATGTTATATAACAGAAATCTGCAGTGCATATGCCGAACGGTCATCTGCACCACCGGTTGTGCTATCCTTTTCTTATCTTTGACTATGTTATAGTCCTCTATGCTAGCAATGTCAAGAGGTGAGTGCTAATTATTTTGTGAAGATTTTGTGAAGATTAGGTACTCGCATATTAACCGGGAAAGCGTACTGCCCCTCGGCAAAGATATGGTTCAGATACCCCCAATTCCCCCGCGGTTCATTGACACCATTTTCTCAATTGGATATATTGTGGGTGTTATTAGCAAAAAGGAGCTGACAGCCATGCCAAGTCATCCCTTGAAAACAAGGCCATAAAGACCCCCGATGCAAATCGGATTATAGAGGCAAATATAGTCTACAATGTAAAAACCGGCGAACAGCTTACCAGGAGAAGACAAAATGCCAAAGGCTTCGAAGAGCTTCTTGACTGTGCCGGTGTCCTGTTCCTTGAAAATAACCAGACAGGAAATCTGATCATCAATCCCCCGCTTTCATCCACCGATGACCTGATGAAATATATGCAGATAGATTTTCTGCAGCAGATATACACACTCACATTCAGCAACGGGCCTTGATGCCGGTTCGTCAGCCGCAGTCTCCATCATCGGCGGTGCGGACGGACCTATGGTTTTATTTGCATCACTCAAGCTGCTCATACCAAAGAGCGTGAGGGGCAAAGCCATCGTCAGGGAACAGAGAAAAAGCAAGATCACATCCAAACAAAAGCTGGTTCCTGAATGAACAGGTGCTCAAGCTCCTGATCCTTGGAATGCTTGCTCTGCTCCTCTCAGGTATCGGCGGAATAGTCGGAGGCTACATCGTATACCTCTTCAAGCGGGGTAACTTCAACCCTACTGTCGGTATTGCCGGAGTGTCATGCGTACCTTCAACCGCAAAGGTCGCCCAGAAAGCGGCGTCAAAGGCTGACCCCTCAGCATTTATTCTCGATTACGCCCTGGGCGCAAATATCTGCGAAGTTATAACGACTGCGATACTTACGGGAATTTATATAACGCTTTTGAGTTAAAATTACATGGTTTTATATACACAAAATGCCACAGCAGTTTTATGCTGCTGTGGCATTTGCTTTACCCTATTGCTTTGTGTATAGATTTAACTGATTGTCTGTGTCACGTTCTGCATACATTACTCTAAGAATGGTTACAACCTTTTTATCGCTATCAGGAATATAAAATACCACATAATTATCTACTAGTAATACACGAAGTCCACGGCTTTTCCACGGTTCTTTCTCGTATCTTCGATAACGCTCCGGCATCGTATCCAGACTTAATATCTACTCTTCCAGACGGTCAAGCTGTCCGCTTGCGTTTTGAGAAGATTGTAATTCAAAGGCAATATATTCAAAAATTCCTCTCAGATCATTGTCAGCCTGCTCGGATATCTCTAATTCATATATCATATTCCATAATCCTTACGAATGTCAGTAAAGACCTTTTTAGCATTTTTCATCCGTCCAGCCTGCATATCCGCATACCCCTTCTCCAATTCTTCGTTGAACTCTGTCTCTGATAATGTGCTGATGTCAACAGGTCTGTCATATGGTATTTTTACTTCAAATGGAAGTCCTCTCTGTAAGATAATCTGTTTATAAAACATATTTATAGCACTAGAAGCAGGGATACCCAGTGTAGCCAAGATACTTTCTGCTTTTTCTTTGACATCTGGTTCAATCCTTGCATATAAATTTGCAGATTTTGTAGCCATATAAAGCATCTCCTTTCATAAGTAGTGTTTCCATCTATCCTTAATTATAAGCATATGTCCGCACAACAGCAATACTTTTATCTCAAATAGAAATACACTATCATACACTTACTCATATAAGAAAAATATGTGGGAAGCGTATTGTATTGCTTCCCACTCTTTAATGTTAATTGCGCTACGGATTGTTCTATATCATTTTCCCCTCAAAATCCTGTAATTCGTGAAATATATCATCTACTATAATACGTTCTCCTTCTATTCGATATAACATAAAATATCTATGTCTTTCAAAATTAATTCTTCTATATCCCAGCTTTCTCAAGCACAGATTATCACATAGTTTCAAACTTGAAGCAATTTTTTCCAAACTTCTTTTCGTATTCTCAAAGTCCTGAAGAACATTTGCTGCAGCCTGTTTACTATGTTTTTCAAATAAGAGATATTGAATAAAATTATCCAAATCATTCTCTGCATCTTTTGTCAAAACCACCTCATAAGTCATACTTCTTCCTCATATCATCTATCACAACATCAGCATCACGACATTCACCTTTTTCAGCATGTTGTCTTGACTTCGCCAGTTTGTCTATCATCTGTTCCTCTGTCATTGCCACATATGGATCTGTAACAACCCTTTTTATCTCAAATGGAAATCCATTATTTGCAACTGCCTGGGTAAGAAAAATTCTTATAGCTGTCGTAGTATCTGTTCCAAGATCATGAAATAATTTATCTGATTTTGACTTAAGATCATTGTCTACCCTTACCTGTATTGTGCTTGCCATTCTCATGCACCTCCTAGTATTAATAATATGCAACTTCACCGCTTCTTTATAAATTATAATATTTAATTTATGCCAATTCAATACAAATGTATTGTTTTAGTAGTGATGTTTCATATGCAAACACTATGACATCGGCATCCTTCACATCTTCATATATTTCTATCATGTCATCCTGAATGAGATCATAGTTTCATTTTCACTCTATATATGATAATATGATTACGGTTAGATGTATCTAACCGTATGGGTGGAATTAGAAATTACAACACAATTATTGAACGGAGAAAATGCTATGAAGATAACAAAATGGGATGAACAGGCAGCCGAGGATATCGGCCATGCGTTTGGATATTACGACTACGGGCAAGAAACAGGTATGGGCGTGTTCTACAGCAGCAAAGAGGCAGTGGCAAATTACATAGCCGGCTACGTTCGTATGGCATTTGAGGGACAAATGCTCTACGCGACTAGCGAACGCGGCGAGGGGTATATCGCCTATACCCTGCCGGGACAAAAAATGAATCTCAAAGCTGGCATGGCTATCCTCAAAGCTCTGTTTCGCAATATGAGCCTTAAAGAAATGATCCGCATGGGAAAAGCTCTGTCCAAGGGAGGAAAATCCCTTCAAGATCGAATGAAGAAAGAGAAGAAAGATTTTATATTCGTCGGCATGGTCTGCGTCCGCGAACAATACCAGGGACAGGGATACATGAGAAAAGTTCTGGACATGGCTTTCTCTGAGGGAAACAGGTTGCACGTTCCAGTCATCCTTGAGACGGATGCCAAGTCAAAGTGCGACAAATACATGCATCTCGGCATGGAGCTTGAGGGTGTGCGCGATATGGGCGCTTATGGTAAGATGTACGATCTGATCAAGTATCCTGATTAGGGAACAAGGAGCAGCACGCTTTAGCTCGTTGCTGACGCAAATTAAAAATGTCAGATAGATATAAGCTCCAAATCATTGCTCATATTTATCTGACATTTTTAAGTATTTAATGTTTACATTTGGATGGGCGGCGTATCCATCATATCAGGTTCCCGAGGGAGCGCAGGGTGCCTTTCCTGCTTGTCAAATGTATACAATGATGATACCATTGCTTACCGATAAAGTCAAGATATCTTATCTAACCAAATATATTACTACATATCGGCACCAATCTGCCTGACTTTACATATGAATCTATTTTTCCTTTTTTTACATCAAATACTGTAGCAATATAATATTTTGATTCCTTTTCATCTAATTTGATTGAAACAAAAATATTGTCATTATAACATTTAACCAACTCTATATTTCCATTATAACATCCTGCATAGTCTGGATGACTAATTATATCATCTAAACGATCAATGTATTTTGCAGCAACAAAATGCTTTCTTTTAATAAGATGTGTCAACAATCCCTTAGATCTATAAATTGTAAAAGCACTATAATCAAAACCTAATACTGAATTGAGTTTAGTGTTATAATGTGCTACTTTTATTAACTTGTCCTCATTTCGCATATTATATATCTCCCTCTATTCTATATTAAATGTTGAATAAGGCTATTATTTGTTGTATAGTAACCATTGGATATATCTATTTTATATTATCCAATGGTTACTGTCAATATTTAGTCTAGGAGGAATAATAATGTCTGCTAAATTAATTCCAGAACGATTAAAAATTGTGAGAGAAAATATGGGAATTACTATGGCTGAAGCATCCAGGAGACTCAATCTTTCCAAAATAGGATATTGCAGATATGAGTACGGAGAGAGAGTCCCATCTCAGCAAACGCTGGAAATTATTGCTCAATGTTTTAACACATCTGTTGAATATTTGACCGGTCTTTCGGATTCTCCGGCCGCGACACAAATCGTAATTGACAAAAACAAGAATCCTGAGCTCTTTGCCCTTGTTGATTTATGTCAGAACAAGGATACAGAACTCTTACAAAGAATGTTATCATATTGTAACCTGCTAATAAATTCATAGCAGATTTTGATTGATTTTTATATAAACGAAAGGATAGAACAAATGTACCAGATAATGACCGCCGACGAGGCAATGGATCTTATAAATGACGGAGATGTGATCGCACTCAACTCATTTCTCGGCATAGATATTCCAATCGAGCTTCACGAGGCATTATATAAAAGATACCAGAGGACAGGTTCACCGAAGCACCTCACAGCTATATCAAGCGCGGGCTTTGGTGCGTGGGATGAGAACAAGGCGGCAGAGGGATACATAAGAGACGGCGCCGTTGACAAGATCATCTGTGGACATTTCGGTGCCATGTACAGCACCAAGAAGCTTGTCCTTGAGGACAGATTTGAGGCATACAATCTCCCACTCGGCTGTATATCACACGCAATACGTGCGCAGGCCGGCGGACTTCCGGGAGCACTCTCCAAGGTCGGGCTGGATATATTTGTCGATCCGAGACTTGAGGGACCGGGAATCAACAACATATCAAAGGACGACTCACTTGTAAAATACGTTGAGCTGGACGGTGAGGAATTCCTCTACTACAAGCTGCCGCTTATCAACGTGGCTATCATCAAGGGAACTGCTGCCGACCGCAAGGGCAACATCTCATTTGAGGATCTGTTTACCGCAGGAGATGCGCTGTCTATCTGTCAGGCCGTAAAGGCAAATGGCGGAAAGGTCATCGTGCAGGTTGACAGACTTGTGGCAAGGCCATCAAGACCTCACAATACCATCATTCCGGGATGTCTGGTTGACGCTATCGTTGAGATACCGCCGGAGCCAAGACACGCATCATACGAATCCCTGACAGGAAGTTTTGAGATTCCATATTCACAGTGGCAGGACTGGGCTGAGATGCTTTCCGGTCGTACCAAGACAAAGAATGTCGTCAATACAAGCGCAGAGATCATTGGAAGAAGGGCTGCTCTGGAATTGAAACCGGACGATATAGTCAACATAGGTGTTGGAATTCCGGAGACTGTATCCAAGTATGCCAGAGAGAACGGTATTCTGGACAAGATAACCCTGACCGTAGAATCCGGAGGTGTAGGCGGATTTCCTGCATCGGGCAAGGTGTTCGGCGCTGTCATTGGCGCGGACTCCATCTATGACATGGCAAACCAGTTTGATCTCTACAACAATGGCGGTCTTGATATCTGTTTCATGGGCGGAATCGAGGTTGACAGGTTCGGGAATGTAAATGCCCACAAGGGCCCTGGCGCATTTGCCGGTGTAGGTGGATTTGCAAATATCACCGCCAAGACCGCAACCGTTGTATTCTGTCTCACATTTGACACGAAGGGGCTTGCCGTGGAGGACAATGACGGCATCGTGACCATCAAAAACGAGGGAAGCATTCCTAAGTTCGTAAACGATGTCAGAAGCATCAGTTTCTCAGGAAAACGTGCGCTGGCAAACAGGCAGAGGGTTATATACGTCACAGAACGATGCGTATTTGAGCTCACTGAAAAGGGACTTAAGCTCATTGAGGTGTACCCGGGAATTGATCTTGAACATGACATTCTGAACAAGCTTCCTTTCAAGGTTGAGGTGGATGAAAGGCTGCGATAGCTAGAAGGCTGAGAAAAATAAATCCTAATATATTAAAAGGTCGTGAGAAGATCCCTACTCAAAATCTTCCCACGATCTTTTATGTACATCATTTTCTTATCTGCATCAGCTTTCTCACAATAACTAATGTTTCCCCACCAGCTCCACGCACACAATCTCTGGATAGTTAAACAGCCTCACCGGAATCACACTGTTGCCAAGGCCTCGGCTGACTATCATCTCGGTGCCATCCATATAATATTCACCTGATGTATATTCTGGAAGAAATTCCTGATCCGGCGCCACTATCCCGCCGACAAATGGAAGTCTGAACTGTCCGCCGTGGGCATGTCCGGAAAGCACAAGATCAACACCGGTGCCGGCATACCTGGCGAAGTATTGTGGCTCATGTGCAAGAACGACCGTGAGCTCTTTTTCATCACTAAGCAACGCCTCCAGTGTCCCATCCGCAAGACTTTTATCGTCCAGCCCAACCAGCCTGAACTTTGCATCACCCCTGGATATCTCCACAACCTGATCATCCAGAATAACCACCCCGGCACCTATAAGCCCATCCATAAGCTCGTCATATTCAGATTTCTCAAGCCAATATTCATGATTGCCTGTGACATAGTATACCGGACATATTTTCACGATCTCATCCACAAATTGGACTGCGCGGTCTACATTTGTGTGATTTGAGTCCACAAGATCTCCGGTCAGGACGATCATATCAGGTTCACATTCTCTTATCCTGCCCACCAGTTTCTGGTTATTCTTGCCAAACTTTGCATTGTGCAGATCCGATATCTGGACTATGCGATATCCCTCAAGATCTGCGCCAAGCTGCTCTGCCGCATATGTATAATGTGTGGTTTCAAGGTGTTTGTTCTGAAAATTGCAGAACAATATTATGACAATAACTATGCTCAGAGTAATTGCCAATTTTATATATTTCTGCTTTTTCGTATTTCTACTTTTTTGTTTTTTAGATTTTCCTTTCATTCGCAGCCCCACTTTTATAATGCCATGATCTTCTCATCTCTTATTCGACCTCCGCCAGATCTTCCTCTCCTGGGCCTCCTTTATCAGCATGTCCCGGAAATCAGGATGGGCTATGGATATCAGAGCCTCCGCTCTCTCCCATGTGGATCGTCCTTCAAGGTTTATCACACCGTACTCTGTCGCCAGAAAGTACACCTGACTTCTCGGCGAGGTGATGATATCTCCATTGAACTGCGGTTTTACCCTGGAATGCTTCACCCCATTCCTGTCGGTGTGTGTGGAACTCATGCAGATAAACGCCTTGCCGCCACGGGAGCCCGATGCTCCGATCAGGAAATCGAGCTGTCCGCCGGTTCCGCTGATCTGGCGTGAACCACTGCTCTCCGCCGCAACCTGTCCGTACAGATCCACAGCCACGCAGCTGTTTATGGATACCATATTGTCTATCTGCGATATGACATATGGCCTGTTCACATACTCAAGTGGATATGCGGCGATTCCCGGATTGTCGTCCAGCCACTCATACAGCTCATTTGAACCGATGGCACAGCCAAATACGCCTTTTCCACGATCTATGTTCTTGTATTTATTTGTCAGCTTGCCCGCTTTGTACAGGGCTAGATATGCATCCGAGCAGAGCTCCGTGTGCATGGCAAGATCCTTGAGATCCGACTGAGCCAGCATCTCACCCACCGCATTTGGCATTCCTCCGATACCGAGCTGTAGTGTTGAACCATCCACAATATACGGAATAAGCAGCTCCGCTATCTTCCGGTCAACCTCCCGCGGTGCCTGTGTTTTCACATCTGCAAATGGCTCGTGCTCCCCCTCTACGATCATATCCACATCCGATATGTGAATACACTCGTCATATCCACCGCGTATCTTAGGCATGTGCTCATTCACCTCAACTATCACGATGTCCGCCTTCCTGGCAATAGGGGCAGCCACACCGGTATTCACCGAGAAGTTAAAATAACCATGCTTGTCCATAGGTCCCACCGACACCATGACCACATTTACATGGAGGAAATACTCATAGTAAGCCGCATTATTGTGGAACACCATCGGTATATAATAGCATTTGCCCTCATCGCACAGCTTTCTCTCATACTGCGAACAGTGCCAGCTGTGATACACAAAATGCTCCTGATTGTCATCGCACTCTGCAACCTCTATAGGCCCAGCCATCAGATTACCCCTGATCTTCACATCGTGCAGCTCATCTCTCCGCTTTGCCAATGCCCTGTCAAGTAGTACAGGTTTTCCAAGGGACGATGTGTAATCGACCCAGTCTCCATCCTTGACACACTCCACCGCAGCCTCCGGTGTACGCAGCTTTTCTCTATACATTTGCTGAAAATCGAACATATAAATCCCCCTTTATTAAATAACGTTTCACCGCTTGTCCTCCCTCAACAGCCTCAATCACTATTATCAAATAAATCAAATGCCATTTCAACATTTTTAGAGATATTCTGTGTAAATATCAATGAAAAAGTTTACCAACATTTACAATATTCCAGCCAAAATAGTCATAATATTTTTCCACTTTCACTGGAACAATGCTCATTTACATCTAATTGCAAAACGCAAAAAAGCCCCCCGCATACCTGCACCTTGCAGATACACGGAGGGCTCTACGAATATTAGTCATCTGTTATTAAGTAATCTCGCATTTCTTACATTATTCGATTGCGATGTAATTACTCTTCTCTACTTTCTTCTGCTCTTCCTTCTTAGGAATCGACAGTTTCAGTACGCCATGTTCATACTTTGCATGAATGTCTTCCTGGGTAACTCCCTCACCGACATAGAAGCTTCTGCTCATGCTGCCGGCATAACGCTCACGCCTGATATACTTGCCGCTCTTCTTGTCCTTTTCGTCCTTATCCAGACCCTTTGCAGCCTCAATTGTCAGGTAACCATCAGCAAGCTGAACCTTTACTTCATCTTTATTGAATCCTGGGAGATCCATATCTACTTCATATGAATCGTCTGTCTCACGGACATCGGTCTTCATCATGTTCTTTGCATGCTTACCATACAGCGCACGCTCGGTAGGTGCTAACGCTTTACTGAACTCCTTGTCAAAATCCTTTCCAAATGGGAAATAGTCATTCATCCAATCATCAAATAAATCTTCTCCAAAAATACTAGGTAACATAAGTCATTTCTCCTTTCAATCTCAAACAAGTGTCGGAAATTGTGGCTTCTTATGAAACCCCAAGGCACTTAGACTTTTTGTTTACTGTTGCTTTCAAAATAATTGTCAAGATAAGCTTTCGGGATTCTTTCTCTTCTTTCTAATCCCTTTCCTTATCTTTGACTATGTTATACACCTGATTGTTAGCACTGTCAAGAGGTGAGTGCTAATTCTTTTGTGAAGAATTTGTGTCCTATTCCTGTAATAGCCAATCCGCTATTCTGGCACAGTTTCCAGACCTGTTTTGTTATCATAATAAGATTCAACCAGAGCGCAGTCCATGATCAAAACGTAGAATACATTTCCATAATAACGGTTTTCCACAATTCTTCCGTGATCAAGAACAGGAAGATATGTTCCATCTTTTTTTGCAAAATGGAACCTTACATAGTCATTATTTCCACTGGTCTTTGCATCAATCTGTTTCCAGATGCTGGTCTCAACAGAATCCCGTTCGTCTGGATGGACCAGGTTTCTGAATCTATGATCTGTGTAATCAAGAAAATCATCAAAACCCCTGCAGCCAGCAAATTCTATCAGTTCACGATTTGCAAATAAAATATTATCATTTTCAGGATCAGCTATATATATAAGGAAAGCTCCCGGAAGATTCTTTGATACATCCTGAAGTGCAAACCCAAGCTGGCTTCTGTGCTGCATCTTATAAGCTCCTCGATAAGGACTGCAATTATGCTTTCCATGAAGTTTTACCGCATAAAGTGCCATATCCGCGCATCTGATAAGCTCCGAAACATCTTCACAATCTTTTGGATATTCTGCATACCCAAGAGAAATGTAAAATGGATGCTCCCCACCATTATATGTTATATGCCGTGACTGAAGAGTAAATTGTTCTATTTTCTTTCTTGCCTCTTCCTCTGTTGTGTCAACCAGAATGGCGGAGAACTCATCACCGCCATTTCTGCAAATAATAGAATTATCATTGAAATAGCTCTGTATGTCCTGTGCAAGACTTTTCAGTGCGGCATCTCCAACTACATGACCATACATATCATTTATAAATTTAAAATCATCAATATCCATCTGTATACCCACGCAATGAATATGAAGATCGCCCTGCATAACCTTTTTGAGCTGTTCGTCAAACCCCTTACGATTCAAGAGTCCGGTCAGCGGATCTGTTATCGCCATTTTTTTTAATGTATCTCGATGTCTCTTAATCACAAGGATGACCACCGTTAATCCAGTTAAGAGCAAAATAACACATATTCCCAAAAACAGCTGCGGAAATACATTCCACCCATGACTCCAGCCATCAGCAGGCATTATCTCAAAATCAAATAGACTGTCGCAAAATTCAAACTCAAATGTAATCGGATTCTTCATAATATTGCCGGATGATGATACTATCTCTGTATCATCAGACAAAGGGGAAACTGTCTTTGTCAGGGAGTAATCATAACCGAATTTTGTGAGTGCCTGAATTGATTCTGTAAATATCTCCGGAACACGTATAATTACTATGGTAAATCCCCAAAATACTGGAGAGCCATCTGCCCCCTCCAGATATACAGGATTTCTAATCGCAATGCCCTGCCCCCCCTGTTTTAAATCAAAAGGACCCTGCATCGTGACTATATTTTTATCTCTTCCATAGCGGCATATCTCTCCACGACTTTCATCATGCATCAAATCTATCTTTCCAGCTTCATTCCCTGCCTCCGGATATATATCTGTGACAACACCGTCAGGCGCAATCTGTATGCTCTGAATAAAATCTGCCATCAGATCCCGAGCAACTTTTTGAAAATTGTCAATTTTCCCATTTTCGCTGATTGCTATCTCTTCAAGTGTATCTGTAATTGCAACTCCACGGTTCATGTCATTCTGTAGTCGTTCTGCATATGTTGTGGCATTAAGCGCTGTGACATTCCGTACCTGTTTATAATTTGATCTATATGAATGATATAAAACTACTGTCAAAACCAGACAGCCAACCAGAAAAATGAGAACCGGCAACATAAGCTTTTTGTTATGGTTTTTACGCGAATTCATAGTATGTCATCTCTCCTTATTTTGGATGCTATTTACAAGTTCTCTACAAATTGCACATATTTTATCGCATTCATTCATTTTTGACAAGTCAGCATTCAGGGATGTTTTTTTAGAGGAATAGTATTATAATACAGAAACGAAAAGAGGTAATCGCTATGCAGATAAGTATAATTTTGCTCGGAAAGCTTATTAACTTTTTTATTATGATCCTGCTTGGTTTTATTCTTGTCAACAAAAATATATTAAAATCATCTGACAGCCGGATATTATCTATCATCGTGGTATACCTGGTGATGCCCTGTGCCATAATTGGTTCATTTGAGATTGATTTTACAAAAGAAAAACTGCAGGGACTGTTATTTTCCGCTGTCATTGCAGTTATTATACATGTTCTGCTGTTGATTTTTATAAATATCGGAAGGAAATTTTTGCACTGGACCCCGGTTGAATGTGCAACTGTCATGTATTCCAACTCGGGAAATATGATTATCCCACTTGTAAGTGCTATTCTGGGTTCCGACTATGTACTGTATTCATGCGCATTTATGTCTGTACAACTGATATTTCTCTGGACACACTGCAGCACAATGCTCTCCGAAAAGCCACACCTGGAATGGAAAAAGATAATATCCAATATAAATGTATTAGCCATAATAGCAGGTCTCCTGCTATTTTTCTGCAAGATAAAACTGCCAGCCGTCATCCTTGCACCGATAAATGACATCGGGAATATGCTTGCACCTCTAAGCATGATAGTAACTGGTATGCTGATGGCTGATTCGCCGATTCTGGCCAGCCTGAAGAATGCAAAACTATACCTTTTCTCTGCCATCAGACTCGTTATCTGGCCTACTATTTTGCTGCTTATAATGTGTGTAAGTCATGTATACGAATTTATTCCAGACGGAAGAACCTTACTACTCATAGTATACCTTGCCTCCATCACGCCATCAGCTTCAACAATCACCCAGATGGTTCAGGTATATAACAAAGATGCAACATACTCCAGTCTTTTAAATGTATTTACTACTTTGTTCTGTATCATAACCATGCCTTTGGCTGTCATATTATTTTCATGGCTGATACTTTAATGGGGACGTTTCTTTTGTCATGAGGATTGTCCCTGGAACAGACAAGCAAAAGAGCCCCCCGCATACCTGCACCTTGCAGATACACGGAGGGCTCTACGAATATTAGTCATCTGTTATTAAGTAATCTCGCATTTCTTACATTATTCGATTGCGATGTAATTACTCTTCTCTACTTTCTTCTGCTCTTCCTTCTTAGGAATCGACAGTTTCAGTACGCCATGTTCATACTTTGCATGAATGTCTTCCTGAGTAACTCCTTCACCGACATAGAAACTTCTGCTCATGCTGCCGGCATAACGCTCACGCCTGATGTACTTGCCGCTCTTCTTGTCCTTCTCATCCTTATCCAGACCCTTTGCAGCCTCAATTGTCAGGTAACCATCAGCAAGCTGAACCTTTACTTCATCTTTCTTGAATCCTGGGAGATCCATATCTACTTCATATGAATCGTCTGTCTCACGGACATCGGTCTTCATCATGTTCTTTGCATGCTTACCATACAGCGCACGCTCGGTAGGTGCTAACGCTTTACTAAACTCCTTGTCAAAATCCCTTCCAAATGGGAAATAGTCATTCATCCAATCATCAAATAAATCTTCTCCAAAAATACTAGGTAACATAAGTCATTTCTCCTTTCAATCTCAAACAAGTGTCGGAAATTGTGGTTTCTTATGAAACCCCAAGGCACTTAGACTTTTTGTTTACTGTTACTTTCAAAATAATTATCAAGATAAACTTTCGGGATTCTTTCTCTTCTTTCTAATCCCTTTCCTTATTTTTGACTATGTTATACACCTGATCGCTAGCACTGTCAAGAGGCGAGTGCTAATTATTTTGTGAAGATTTTGTGTCCACTCCCAGCCTCAAAGTGGTATTTGGCAATTCCAAGATCTATCTTCGTGCAGATTCCTCTCGGAGCTTTCGCTGTCACCATCTCATCTTTCAGCTCAAACATGAACTTCTGCTGGTTCACCGCTGTCGGTGCCAGACACACCGCCTCCATCCCCTTCGTGAACCAGTCTGTCTCCACATCTGCACTGCTGATTTCTGATATATCTTTGCTCTTGTGTGCAACACCCTGATTCTCACCATACCCAAGGGCAATCACTATCAGCAGTTTCTGTCCTTTGCCTATGACTGCCCTGGTCTTACCATGTGACATTGCAACCCAGCATGTGTTAAGTCCAAGTTCCTGACATCCAAGCACCAGCTTTTCACCGTAGTAGCCGGCCTTTTCCTGGTCGTTCTTCGCGCCAACTATCGCTATATAATTAGAAACATTTGTGAATTTGCCGTAATGCGCCATAAACGAATCAAAACAGTTCGGCTCATCGTAGACCGCCTGCATACTCAGTCCGCTCTCAAAATTTATCTCAGAGATAAGCCTGTCGATCTCCGCACGTTTCTCCTGCTCGATTGGCTTATCTTTATATTGCCGCACACTGTGCCTCTCCTTCATCAACTGTAACATATCCATGCATTTTCCCTCGCTCTCATTCTGATATCTACGCCGAGTATAGTCCATCAAACTTAAATTGAGATTTCATGTATTCCAAGGGATTTAATAATTGTTATATTTTATTATCAAATATCTCTGAATCCCTTGAAAACACTAAGTTTGTCGCAGGTGATCTTTCCCTTAGACTTTCCCTTATGTTATATCTTCCCATATGGATTTATGAACCCTGATAAGGGAAAATACAAGGAAAAGAAAATCCTCTAAAACAGTATAACACAAAATAAAAACGACATGGTGAACTGATTGAAATGCTTCTGATTTTTGTAACAAATGATTGATTGAATGATAAGGAGATTTGATACGATGAGAACAATATTTGCAGAATACAATCCACAACGCAACAGCATTGATGTTTATACTTCTGCTGGCTATATGCTCCGCATTGACTGCTGGGAAGCAGAAAAGAATTTAAAAACAACACCCAGATTAGATTGTGCATTAAATGCACTTGCTATTGATGAACCACTTGCATATGCAAGACTATACCTTGATGGAACTATGCAGATGTGGGTTGATGCCGAAGATTCATTTTATTTATGATGATTATACTGTCACTCCTAGTGTCTCCAGAGAGTGACAGTTTCATTGTCATTTTGAGCTCGTCTTTTTTAAGACAAGCCTCGTATATTTATTTGTAAGCTGCGTTCGCTTCTTCTTGAGTGATTTTCCCAGTTTTAACAGCATCAGAAATTGCTTCGTCTAATTTAGTATAAACAGTAGTTGTCACAACTCCGAAGCCGCTGACGAACAGCAGAGCGATCCACAGCCACTCATACTGTTGTCGCCGGTCTGCGGATTCTGAACATCATCCGAAGGCTTGGTGGTATCGTCAGACTTGGTAGGAGCGGCAGGTTTGGTTGCCTTCTGACCTTCTTCGATAGTCTGAGTCGTTACTGCAGAGCCACCGGCAGAATCAAAGGTTACGGTATAGTTTTTATTTCTTTGTTGTAACAGTCTTAGCTTTTGACCAGCCTGAATAAATCCTTATGGATTTGCCGTTAATCTTAACTGTCTTATAGGTGCGAACTCTTACATAATACTTTTTCTTGCCCGAAAGCTTTGAAATTTTCTTTGATACTGTTGTATTCTTGCCTACTGTTACGGTCTTAGCCTTGCTGAATTTACTTGAGGCACTGTACTGTACCTGATAGCCTGTTGTCTGTGTAGCCTGCTTCTTCCACTTTACTGTAAACTTCTTTGAACCTGCTTTAAGTGAGGAAATACTTGTTGCCTTTGGCTTGATTGTGAAATAAAGCGTCTTTGTTCCGCTGTATTTACCCTTAAAGGTAATCTTTACTGCGTACTTGCCAACATACTTTCTGCCTTTTGCATAAGACACAGTATAGTCAGTATTCTTAACAAGTGTCTTTCCTGTTCTGTCCTTAACAATAACCTTAGGTGTTCTAACCTTTCCGTTATATGTTAATGATGTTGCTTTAAGCTTTATGCTTGATGCCTTTGGAATTACTGTCGTTGAAAGAGTTTTCTTACATACCGAACAGTAATTTACTATCTTGCCGTTTGCTGTTGGGGTTGCCTTTGTTACGGTTTGCTTTGTGGTGTGGGCAATCTTAGCAATATTGCCCCAAGATGCAAGGTCGGTTATTTCCTTTGTACCGAGTACATCTTCATAGAACTTGCCACAACCTTCGCACTTGTAGTATGCTTCCTTACCGCCATCTGTGCAGGTGGCAGCTTTCGCAGCAACCAAAGTCAGATTGTGAGTGTGTTCTTCGTTTTTATTTTTGTAATAATATGTAACAACCGTTCCGTCCGAAACAATAGGCTTATTCAAGCCGTCAACCTTTATAAATTCATAATCATAAAGTGTTTTTGCCGGTGTTAAATCAAGCTTTGTGCCGTATGGCACGGTAAATGTTCCGCCGGCAGTGTTTGGAATTTCAGAGCCGTCCTCAAATTTATACTGAATTGAAACGGTTGTGTAGCGCTGTGTTTCCGTATTGTCGTCTGCAAGCACATTTCCGTTTTCATCGAGCACCTGAAATGCCACGGTATCGCCGCTCTTAAGCTGTGCATCAGACGGAATTTGATAAATAAGCGAGCAACTCTTTAAGCCTGAATTAAAGTCGCTTTTGATGTGATCCAAAGCACCGAGCGGCCAGAAATTTGCCTTATCATTCCAAACAGGAATGTCAAAGGTTTGTACTGTTTGAAGCGGATTCCCCGATGAATCGGTCGCAACGCTTCCGTCGGAGTGCTTAATCCACATTTTGAATTTTAATTGTCGTGCATTTTTATCTGAAATGTTTTGAATAACAGTTCTAAGCTCGATTTTTTTACCGTTCATATTAGTATTAAATCTGCTTTTGCTGTTGCCGCTCAAAAGTCGGTCATTGCGATTATATGTGTAATTATAATATGAACTTGTTTCAAGGTCGGTAAAATCAGACGGCTTTGAATAAGCGCCCGTATATTCCTTAACCTCGGGAGTTGCAACATAAAGGTCTACATCCTTAACAAGCTGAGACATTCGCTTGAAGCCCTGCAAACGGCAAACCTCACAGAATTGATAGTTTGTGTCTCTCATTATGCACTCATAACTTGAAACAAGCATTTTTGAGCCGTAAGCATTGCGGCAGGTATATGTGTTTCTAAAACCTAAAAGCTGTCGCCATTTTATCTTTTCCGGGTCTTCAACCGAGGAAAGATTGAGTGATTTAAGTTCCTTATCGTCAAGCAAATATCCGTTACTGTATTCATCACCGAGACCGAGCAAACCGTGTCCAAACTCGTGTGCAAAAGTTTTTGACGCACGATAACTGTCTGATGGCGAAATGAAATAATGGAAGCCGTATTCACGGTTATTATAAGCACCGCCGAAATCTGATTTTGTGTTTACAACCATAGCGAACTGAGCAATATAATCGTGAACATAATAATAAGGCTCATATTCCGAACCGGACGGAATTGTGTTTGGATCACACTTTTTTTTGATATGAGCATCGTGAATTTTCTCGATAAATTCAGGACCGATACATCTCTCAAAAATATGATTTTTCCACTGACTTCCGTGGAGATTATTAGAAATAACAGGCGAATTATATTTGTCGACTATAACATCAAAGAAGGTGCTTCCACCATTGTCAAAAGTCGATTCGGAAGCTGTGCAAAGAGCGTAAACATTGAATCTGTCGGCATAACTGCGATACGGTTCATATTTCATAGCGTCCTGCCAAAGTCGTTTGACATCATTGATGAATTTGCCCTGCTGACTTTTTGTGTATCCCTCGCCGCAAACGACAACAACCATATTTTCCGTGTCGCTGCGTGTTTTTTGGATGGTATAAACAGGGATGGTAGGATTAGAATATTTTCCGTCATTTGAATACCACGGGCCGAGGGTGAGCTGAATGCTTTGCTCGGTACTGACATTCCAATCGGGATTTGCGTCCTCGGCAGGTTCCGAAATTGTATAATCATCCTCTTGCTTATTTGGAGCAGAGCCGATATAAGGACTGCTTTGTGAGCCGCTGCCGGAAGTTGTAACAAAATATTCGGAATCGAGATAAAATGCAGGTCTTACGCCCAAATCGGAATACCACGGAGCATAACGACCGACCTGACCCGATGAACTGATATAACGCATATCGTGATTGCAATCGGTAACAGGAGTGCGAAGCCAATAAGGCCAAGCCATACCGTCATTATTATACGCAACATAATAACCTTTGAGATTTTTCCACACGGCATTAGCCTGCTTTACATCAAGAAGAAAAACCTTTTCGGTTGTAGTTTCAAAATATGAACTGTCGTAGTTTGCCACCGCTTCCGAAATATCGGTGTAGTATAACAAATCCGAATTTGCGTCTCCATCAACTATGCCCTTGTTGTATTCGGGATGAGAAACGAGTGAACGCTGGGTAACGGTTTTCATTGCCGCAATTTCAGATTTTGAAAAAGCGTTGAGAAAACCCGCTTTTTCGTTGTACGCTCCCACACCGCTTACATATCCGTCTTTCGGAGGGTTGCCGCAAAGCCAATCGACTTTGCCTTCAGCTGCGGTCGAATTTAACCAAGAACGCATATTGCTGTCTTTCCAATAGTTAGAACCGTAATCATCACGCTTATAGCTTCTGCTGTGTGATTTTGAATTGCTGTTGTCATTTGTTTTGGCATCATATGCAAGGGTGTCAACAATTTTGTCTGCAAGCATAAGCGGTCCGTTATTGTCAATGCTTACACATCGCCAAAGAATTGAGGCATTGTTATACGCGCCCATTTTAACATAGTCGCCAACTTTAATATCGGGCTTTGATGCCGCCTGAATGGTCATCGGCCAAACGGAGATTGCCATGCACAATGCCAAGAATATTGCGGTTATTTTTTTCGTCATTAAGGAACCTCCTTTATAAGCTATATATTTGCTTTTATTGTATTGTAAGGTGTTATATGTGTCAATGAAAATCCACCTTATTCCGTGAAACTTACCATAGTGTTACATCCCTTTTTTTCAGCAATAATACCTGCTGGAAACTGATTTTCGCAATACATTTTATTTCACCCACTAGGTTAAACAAAATTTTGTTTTTTTACTGTATCATCATGCATTATCCTGTATAATGAAAGTATCAAAAGATAGGCGGAGGCAGTGCAATGAAGAAAATACACATTGAATTCAGCGATGAGCGGCTCATTACTCCCAGTGGTCTGGTATTCGTAGGGCAAATACTTGGAAAAAGCAGTTTTGTTAAAAAAATCAACCGTGCTCCAATTTCAAAAGATTATCTGCAGAAACAGATAAAAAATGGAGACGTGCTCCTCACCTATATTGGTATGCTCTGTCAGGGAAAACCCCAGTATGAGGCTGTCCGTGAAATGATAGATGACCCTGACTACTACAAATACGCATTAGGCATCTCCTATGCGATTCCTTCCGCCGAAACACTCCGTCAGCGTTTTGACATGATCGGGGATTCCCTGCGCAAAGACATCCAGCAGGCAAATGTCGACATGCTGCGTGAAATGCACATAGAGCCGACAGCCCTGGATAACGGCTTTGTTCCTGTCGATATTGATGTAACCCCCTTTGACAATTCGAAATCCAATAAGGAAGGCGTATCCCGTACCTACAAGGGTTTTGACGGATATGCACCAATTATGGCATATATCGGCACAGAAGGATACCTCGTCAATCTTGAACTGCGGATTGGGAAACAGCACTGCCAGAAAGAAACTCCTGATTTCCTGAGAGAGACCATTGAACTGTGCAGACAGCTGACGGAAAAACCACTGCTCATCCGGCTGGATTCCGGCAACGATGCATCTGAAAACATAGGCATCTTTATGGAAGAAAGCTATAAATACAACAATGTGTCTTTCATCATAAAACGGAATCCCAGACAGGAAAGTAAAGAAGAATGGCTGGAATCCGTCAGGGAATGCTGCCAGAATATCCAGCATCCACGTGATGGGAAAACTGTTTATATCGGACAGACCTTCCGGAATGTGACATATTCCCTTTCTGATAACGAGGAGAAAGCTGTCGGAATACGCACAATTTATGAGATCACGGAAAGAACCATTGACCGATATGGGCAGTATTTTATCGTACCCGATATAGAACTGGGCACATACTGGACAAACACTTCCCTGCCAGACGAAACAGTCATTGATCTTTACCATGCCCACGGAGAAAGTGAGCAGTATCACAGTGAAATCAAGACTGACATGGATGTTGGAAGACTCCCGTCGGGAAAGTTTGAGAGCAACAAACTGGTGCTGGAGCTGATAAGAAATGTGGTGATGCGACCTGTATCATAATCATAGGAAACTTGCGCTTTCGCATCCGACAAGACCAGTGCAAACTTTTCATCAGAATTAACTTCTTTGTTTTCCTAATCGTGTTTAATGTATTTAGTGATAGTATCGATTAATTCCTCCATGTTAATCGGCTTGGAAATATGGTCATTCATGCCTGAATCCAGGGATTCCTGAATATCATCTACAAAAGCATTTGCAGACAAAGCTATAATTGGAATCGTAACTGCATCGGACCGCTCTATACCCAAGGCTCGAATGGCTTTTGTTGCTTGGTATCCATCCATGTTTGGCATCATAATATCCATCAAAATAAGATCGTATGTGTCTCGTGGATGATTTTTAAACAATTCCACAACTTCTTTTCCGTCTGATGCGCGTGTTACGGTCATATCAGCATCTTCCAGTATTATCGTAGCAAGTTCAGCATTTAGATCATTATCCTCAGCCATAAGAACATGAATACCCGTCAAATCTCTATGTGGAGGTTGTTTTTGTTTTGATTGAATAACTTGTTCTGTCAACTCCAGTGGAATCTCCACAGTGAATGTAGTACCTACACCTTTTTTGCTCTCAACAGCAATTGAACCGCCCATCATATCTATATGTTTTTTTGTGATGGCCATGCCAAGACCGGTTCCCTTATATTGGGTTCTGGCATTAGCATCATCTTCTTGTGAAAACGGCTTGAATAATTCTTTCTGGAACTCTTCACTCATGCCAATACCATTATCTTGAACAACATAACGAATTATGATATGTTTCTCATCCGTTCCGGGGTAACTGCTGATATCCAAAGTAATCTTTCCACCGTCCTTTGTGAATTTCACAGCATTGCCAAGAAGATTCACCAAAACTTCTCGAATACGCGTAACATCCGCAAGGACATATGGGTTCTTTGGTCTTTCTCGATGTACTTCAAACTTAAGATCTCGATTATAAAGAAGTCCATTCATAATCGCCTGGACGTTATCTGTCAATTGAGTAATGTCCACTGGCTCAGGTGAAATGATATCTTTTCCGCTTTCAATGCGACTGAAATCCAAAACGTCATTCAACAAAGAGAGAAGATGATTCGAACTTTTTTGAACTTTCTCCAAGCTATCATGAATATCTGAAACCGTGTTCTGGTGAAGCGCAATGTTTGTAAATCCAATAATGGCATTCATCGGCGTTCTGATGTCATGGCTAATATTAAGCAAAAACGCAGATTTTGCTTTGTTGGCAGCATCTGCTTTCTCAGCGGCGTTCATTAATAATTGTTTTTGTTTTTGCTCTTCTGCCTTGCTTTTCTGGTAAACATAATAGGTATATAGACAAATTAAAAGCAATACAGCTCCTGCGACTAAACCGCAGATGATGGAAATATGATTCGTCTCTTCAACCATTCCATAAGCTGATTGCATATCCATTTCAATGCAAAATGCGCCAATGATTTCTCCTGTCCCATCATGATTTGCTCTTACAGGATAGCAAGCCGTAAAAATCGGCCCCCATGTTGTATCAATGATATCCTGAGAGTACACATTCTCCCCAGAAATAGCCCTATCAATATACGGAACCATTTCTTCCTCAATATAATCTCCAGGGTGTCTTACATCATCCGCATCCGAATCCAAACCATCTACCACATAAACGAGTTTTCCTTCTTCATTTTTTGTAGCGGTGTAAATATATCGAGTAGAATTCAGTGTTCTGATTTCATTGAAATATGAAGAAATATCCTTATATATTTGCTTCTTTTCATCAGATTTATCTTTGATTTCATCAAAATCTTCTTTGCCGATTCTTCCATCCACAAGTTTGTGTACTGCATCTGCACTCGCTGTATCGCGCGCAATTTCTGTTTCAAGGGCAGTCTTAGTGTAAGAACTTTGCAGGATAAATGTGTACAGTGCTATTACAAAAATTATCAAAAGCCCCATAAGCACAAGGATACTACCTGTATTCTTCAGTCTAAGGAATTTCTTTTTCTTCAAATTAACTCCTTCTTTTGTTTTCTTCATGCTGCTCATTCACATCCTCTAAATTCTAATTTTCCAATTTAACAAATTCCGATTTTCTTGATTCTACAAACTGGAATTTATAACTCTGTTCTATACTGGTTCAATCTTGATATCGATATAGTCACCTTCATCAACATTATAAACATGTTTCCCTAATATCGAGAGAACAGCTCGTATGTCTTCAATATCTTCGCTGGCAAACTCTACATATGAATTTATTGTATCAGATGTGTTTTCGTCTACATAATCATCGTGCAGATATACATAAAACTTATCTAAAATATCTTCAAGCGGGTACTGGGATATCACTGGCTCCGAAGGAGAATTTTCGCCCAAATCCGGCTCTGCTTCAAAAACTATTGAGGTTACAAAGATTTCCTTTGGAGAATTTGAGGGATCATCCATATTAACCATGACGATATCGTTATCCGTGCCTACATCCTCAATATCTCTATAATACTTTCTTCCCTCATAGTTCAGTATTAAATAATCTTCGAGCATTTCTCCTGCTCCACATTCCCAGCCCTCGACCTGTTTTAGCTTTTCAGCTAAAGCATTATCATCCAACTGCTCTAATCCGAGATAATCATCACTCTCTGACCCAGTTTCATATGTTTTATATATTTTCCCATCTACTATTTCGTAATCTGCCGTTTTATATTTCTCCGCCTCATAAAACCTTATATTTTTCATCTTAATCCCTCACACAACTTCCGATTGAACTTTCCATCAATTTAATTGCTTCATCAACGGATACACATGTAGCAAATCTCTTTGGCCACATCATATCATTGTAATATTTATATGTTTCTTCTCCAGTCATATAGTCGTTATCAAATGTTGAATTTGCCCCTTGTGGAACAATTACTTTATATCCTCTCTCAAAAGCAGATTTCACAGTTGCATCTATACAGAAGTTTGTCTGTAGTCCCACTATCATTAATGTATTATCATCTTTAACATAATCCGTAAAATCTTTATTTCCAAAACAACTATTGATATTTTTTATAAATATCTTTTCCCCTTCCCTGGGAATCACTTGTTCTGCAATTTCAAAGTCTTCATCACCGATTGAAAACCCCGTTCCTGGTCCATCATCATGTTGAAAATAGATAACCTCTATTTGATTATCTCTAGCTGCTTTTATAATTCTTATAGTATCATCAATAAACGCTTCAAAATTAAAAAGTCTACTATCTGTTATTCCTTTTTGTATATCTATCACAAGTAATTTCATTCGTTTCTCCTTTACACATAAAAATTCCGATTTCTCAGTTTCAAAAACTGAAAGTTATCGAGTTCTTTTACAACTTTCCACCTAAAACAGGAAATAATCCAAACTTATTCAAGCATCTCTATAAGAGACTTCAATGCTTCTTGTCCATCATCGCTTCCAAGTATTGAGTAGGAATCTTCATATTCATCATCTGTAGCGACAACTTGGAAAAACGGTTTTATTGTGACTCCTTTTATAATATATTCATATATTTTCTTTAAATCTTTAGTAAAACCATGCTTCTTTATAAATCTATTAAATTCCCTATTATAATCTGAATCACGAGGTTCTTCATATTCCTCTATAAATGCATCCACAGATTTTAATATATCAGCATTACAGAAATCATCTATATATCCTCTCTGTACCGCAACAATATTCATGAACTCATTTATATTGCGGGCTATGATTCCACATTCGCCCTCTGTACCGATATATCCGATCATTTCATCATCTAACACTACCCATAATCCACCTAAGCCGTCACGTGCAAACGGTTTAATATTCTTATAACTGGATTCTCCCGATCCCATAAGATCTTCAAACCACGAATCATCCTCCTCAAGATCCTTAACCCATGCCTCATCATAGATTTCAATATCACAATCGAAAAATGCATCTTTCAAGTCTTCATCATTATATATTTCTTCCAGAAAGTCTTGGACATCCTTCGGTAAATCAGTATTATTGAATTTTTCATGCCCATCTAATATATATGCAAACTCCTTATTATTTACAGATATCTCAATATCACTATACAGTTTCTTAAGATCCGTTCTCGTAGCTTCGACAACTCTTGCATCCGCAATATCATTGATTCGCATTTCTTCCATGTGTTTTCTCAGCAAAACATCTCTGACTATCGCATAATTAATCATGTCATAGCTATAATGTTTAAATATCTTTGTATAAATGTTTTTCCCCTTTTCTACTATTCTTACGACATATCCATTTTCATCCACTTCGACAAAAACCTTACCATCCTCAGGATTTTCAACATTAATGTATTCTGCTTCTATTTTATCTGCATTTGTATAATCGTGATAAAGCTTATTGACCTGTATAGGCACCCTTTCTTTTATACTATCTATTGCATCAAATCTATAGATAGTCTTTGCTTTTTCAAATAAATCTGACAGATCGGGATATTCCTTTGACAAAACATCCATATTTCTCGCAAGTGGCAATGCGCTGTTAGATTTAATACTGATTGCATAATCAACAAGCTCATTGAACAGCTTAATCGTTTCTTCCCTTCTATGCATGCTTTGCGAAATCAATGCAATCGAGTAATAATAGCCCATGATATCCGGTATAAAATCTGTGTTTTTAAAAGGATATTTCATATCCTGTAATGTATCCAGAACTACATCGACAATTGCATCATCCTCAGCGAACACCGCCATTTTCTTAAAATCTGACATAGCGCCCGGTACACGAGCATAAGACGCTAACTTTTTAACAAGCTTCCATACAGGTTCCTTCATTTCTTCAGAAGCATGTTCCATCAATGGCAATGTCATCTTCTTATGGCTATAATTCTTTATTTCATCATCGCTTGGAGTATTTTTCTTCATTTCTTTCCCTCACAAATTCCGATTTCTCAGTTTCAAAAACAGGAATTTGACTTAATATCCATGGTCAACATGCTGCCACTTTCCGCCATCTGTTCTAACTAAAATCCACTTCCAATCACTGTATGTACTATTTGGATTCAAAGACCCGTTTCCACCAGATGAATCAACATCGAATGAAGATAATAAAACAATGACTTCATCTGCATTGTTTCTGTCTGCCCAATCTTTATGATCTTTCGTGCAGTCATCTCCGGCATAGTAAATTTCTGTGAGAGTGCATCCTTTCCAATCACTCTTAAACTCCTTTTTTATTGTGTCAATCGCAGCTTTAATATCCTCTTCTGAATAGCTCTCAGATTCAACATTATGAGTTTTTACTTCACTGACATCTCCACCACAAGCACTCAAACCAAATAAAAGCATAATACATAGCATTGTACATACGATTTTCTTCATACAAGACCTCCTTAAATCCCGATTTCTCAGTTTCAAAAACTGAAATTTATTTACTTTTCTTCACAACCGGATTCTTAGAAAACATATCTTTTATTCATAATCCAATTATAAACACTCCGAAAAGTGACCATATAATAAACCCTGTCATATTGTTTCTCCTTACAAATCGAATTAAAAGCCACCATAATGAGACAATGTCTCTGTTGCAAATTCTGTACCAACTCTCATAGCCTCGTAAATATCACCAATTAACATATGAGAACACACAAAGCCTGCATGGTAGCTATCTCCGCAACCAGTAGTATCAACTATTTCTAAAGCTTCATCAGCCGGGACAAAATACTTTTCACCATTATAATATGTAACACTTCCTTTATCAGCTAAAGATGCATTAAATAGTCCTTTATACTTCTTGGAAAATGCTTCAAATATCGGAAGAATTGATTCCTCTCCACTAATCAGGAAATAATCTATATATGGTGCATATTTTTCCATCTCCTTAAAATTACGATATTCTACAAAATCCACAGCCAATCTGAAGTTATTATTCTTTTTTAAATCTATAATTTGTTCAAAACAGCCTGCCCAGAAATGTATAAATACAACCTCTGATTTTTTTATAAAGTCCAATTCGTCTTGATTCAATATCATTTTATCAACAATATCACCCGTCCATGAATCATCTTTGTAATATCTGTCACCGTCAGCCGTAAGATATGTACGATTATTTGCAGTTACTTTATCCTCTTCAACTCTTACATGGCTTACATCTATTCTCTTATCAGAAACAGAATCCATAATAAATTTTGCGTAGGAATCCTGTCCAACCGCACCCAATATTGAAACATTAAACTCCTCAAATTTTGATGCATGAACTGCAAAATTAAGGGCTTCACCACCTGCACGCAATTCATCTGTTCCATCAAAAACATCTACACAGAGGCACGGAAGTGCCACTAAATTTATCATTCTTGTACCTCCCTAAATTCCGATTTCTCAGTTTCAAAAACTGGAATTGTTCGAGTTTTTCAAATACTAACGTCCTTAATTTTGTTCAATAATTGATTTATAGTAGTTACCAAAGTCAGCAAGTGAATTAACAATTGGAAGCATTTTTGTTCCGAGTTCCGTTAAGCCGTATTCAACTCTCGGTGGCTGCTCATGGTAATCGTGGCGATATGCCAGCCCATCACTCATCATTTGTCTTAAACTATCTGTCAAAACCTTTTGTGAAATACCATCTATACTTCGTAGTAGCTCATTGAATCTCCATGGACGCTCTTTCAAGTTACGCAAAATCAGCAATTTCCATTTTCCTCCGATGAGAGATACTGCTGTTGCAACTGGGCATTCCGGTAATTCTTCTTTTGCTCGCATAATTCTCACCTCCGAGTCTATTGTAACACATTCATTTTTGAGTGCACAGTTACAAAAAGGTGCGTACCATGACATTTTCTCCCAAAAGATATTTCGGTTAATATATACCAAAATATCTTCTAGAATCTTTCCACATTCATATATAATATAAACACAAAAAACGGCAGACCGTCGGTTATATGACCATCTGCCTGTTACCTGCTATAATACTATTTTCCGTGTATCACCAGTCCAGCAAACTGGAATTTAGCGATTTCTTTTTCCGGTATTCTCTGTCCCACGGATTTCCTCATGATAGAAATAATCTACGATCACCGGATGTCCCTGCGGGACTCTGCCATAAGGCATTTCATTATCCACAAAGGCACAATCATACTTCTTAGCCATTTTCTCAGCTTTTACTTCAAGTGCTTCAAAGTAGCTGCGGTTATGCTTGTTATAGATCTCGTCGTAAAGTGGTACAAGATCAGGATATTTTCCGGCGATATAATCCATAATTGTCTTTTTGAAACCGCCTCGAAGATTGAGATTTTCGAGCCAGAACAGATCGCACTGATTCTTTACCCGCTCAAAGATTGCTTCAAAATCCGTGATACCGGGGAATACCGGGGATACGAAACAGACTGTACGGATACCTGCCTCATATACCTGCTTCATAGCAGCGATACGGTGCTCAATGCTCGAAGCAGAATCCATATCGTTCTTGAAATTTTCATCTAGTGTGTTGATCGACCATGAAACGGTTACACGTCCAAGATTCTTCAACAGATCAATATCCCGTACCACAAGATCCGACTTTGTGCAGATCAGAATATCTGCGTCACTGCCGATCAGCTGCTCCAGAAGTTTTCTGGTATTCCCGAATTGCTCCTCCTGTGGATTGTAGCCATCTGTCACAGAACCGATGACCACCCGCTGTCCGGCATATTTCTTCGGATTTTTAATTTCCGGCCAATGCTTCACATCAAGGAAAGTGCCCCATTCCTCCTTGTGCCCGGTAAAGCGCTTCATAAAAGAAGCATAGCAATACTTGCAGGCATGTGTACAGCCTACATAGGGATTGACCGAGTAACCGCCTACCGGCAGACTAGACTTAGTCATGATGTTCTTTGTTTCCACCTCACGAATGAGGATTCCATTTATTACTTCTTCCATGATTTCTGTTCCTCTAACACTTTATTAAATTCTTCCGGCATTTCCTGAATCATATTTTCATCCCCTATGATAGGGACAAGGTCTTCCTTCATAAACACCTGAATGCCGAGCTTATGTGCCTGATCCGCCAGAGACCATGCCCATTCCGGCTCCGTATGAATCTTCCTGCTCTGAGCTCCGGTCATGGTGCCGACAACGATCCAATTGATTCCGGAAAGGTCAACTATGCCGGGATCGCCGAATAACGGCTCAAAGGTAACATGGTAATGTTTTGCTCTAACGTTTTTCCGAAGGGTGTCGATACGCCACAGTTCTGCTTTCCTCGTCACCGTAACGCCAAACCATGCGTTTTCCAGATCGGTATCAAAATCCAGCAAATCAGGTCGCTTGGTAAGGAACAGGAACTGATGCTGTGGATTTTCACGGATCTTTGCAAATACCTCGTCTCTCCATTCCGGCTTCCATCCGGAGAGATCGCTCATCCCTGTAAGAAGAAAGTTCTTCGGACGTTTCTTTTCCATCATCTTGAGCTTACCCGGAAAGAATTCAGGGTCAGAGAAGTCATCAATCATATGCCAGCGTTTCACGTTGTTGCGGGCATAGCAATATGTACACCCCACTGTGCAGCCAATGACGATATTCATGTTCTGAATCTGATCTTTGATACAAATACTCATGACTTCTGCCACTCCTCAAGATTCTTTCTGATGCGGTCGAGGCATTCCTCAAACCGGGTAATTTCTTCCTCTGAAAAACCTTTGTAGTAAATACTGCCCATCTCATCAGATACAGAATCGTACTCGCCCTTCAAGGCATGTGCTTTCTCAGTCAGAAACAGGAGTGTTTTCCTTTTGTCCGTTTCAGACTGAACACGGCTTATCAGCCCTTGATTTTCCATTCTTTCCAGCATCGTAGTAAGAGATGTTATCGCTAATCCGCATTTAGTCGAGAGTGACCTGATTGAGATACCATCCTCCTGCCACAGCACATAAAGAATACGCCCCTGAGCTCCATTAAATGCATCAATATTCTTTTCACTGAGAATCTTCTCGAAAATCCGGTCTCCAAGCTGTTTTATTTTGGTGACAAGAAATCCTCCATTCATTTCCATACAAAAGCTCCTATATAGTAGTTTATTAAAAACATACTATATAGGAGCTTTATTGTCAACAGTTTATATGTCTTAATAGGTAAATCCCATTTTTTTCAATTCTCCAAACTGGAATTTGTGGGTGAGATTGAATATCTCTTTAATACTCAATTCCTTTTCGTCTTTACGCAAATGATGACTGCTACAATAATCATTGGAATCATACTGATAATACCAATATATGCTGGACCTAGAATTGCCATATTGGAATAATCAGGTTTTACCAGATATGCAAAAATAGTAAATGCATTGGTAGCACCATGCATAAGAGATGGCAACCAGATGGTCTCTGTCTTTTCATATACATAATCAAATAATATCCCCATCATAATAGTAGCGACACAGAACACAATCGGACCAAGTACCGGTGCGCCAATATATTCTTTACCATACTCATATCCAGCCAAAATCATAATCGGCCAATGCCAAGCCCCCCAAATAGTACCACCTACAATTCGACCCTTAGTAACACCCAGCTTCTTCTTCAAATATGGATACAGCGCACCTCTCCAACCAACCTCTTCGCCTAATGCGACAAACATATTCAGAAATGGTGCAATTGTCACAGCTTGAACAGACGTAATCAGCAGATACATTGGTATCGTGATACCCTGTGCCTCGAACTGTTCCAACGCTCCCGCTTCCTCTAAAAGACCTCTTAACGTCATAAATTCAGAGTCAAATGTATCCGGGAAAATCACAAAAAACAAGCCCCCTCCAAGGATACTTAATAACGCCGGCATCCAAAGGGCAAAGAATACATAACGAAGTTTCCCTTTTAAATGTGGTACCCATCCCATACCTTTTAGTGGGATTCTGGCTATCAGTACTCCAAGAAATGGCATAAACATGGTAATCATCAAGATAACAGCAAACACCATCTGATTTCCATTATTGCTAAAAATACTTGCTATCATTTCTAAAATCCAGGCCAACCCAAATGCGACTGCCATGTATATCACAAATTGTTTCTTACTCAAATTAATTGTTTCCATTATGCATCCACCTCTTTTCTATATACTTCCAACCTCCAGATTCTCCTCCTGCAGGTAGGGCAAGTTAGCTTTCGTGTCTTTGGCGTATGATTTCCAAAGAATGCTTCTAATTTCTTTGGCTGAAATCTGGTATGGCATTCCGGACAGAGATACTCTACCCGCTTGTACCAATAGCCAAACATAATTGCTACACAAATAGGAATCACTGCCATGGCCACAAAAAATGGCAACCAGATTCCTTTTAATATACCAATCACAAAAGTAACAATTTCGACAATTTCTAACTGTTGAGTGTTATTTTTAAAGCAACTTTCTCACTATTTTATATTTGATTTTGTTGCGTTAACACTGTCACTGGTCGT
>NZ_WWSI01000006.1:0-134626 GCF_009875795.1 Coprococcus sp. BIOML-A2 | reverse complement strand
CTGATCCGACGTTCTTGAAATTCTTGTTTGGAATTTCAGGGTTGTCATGTTGTTAATTTTTCAAGGTTCTTTATGTTTTCGCCTCTCAGCGACAACTTCTATATGCTATCACATCTGAAGTTCTTTGTCAACAACTTTTTTATCTTTTTTTCAAGACCTTTTCGGTTGCTGATGTCCGACCTCTTCGGCGACAACTTCTAAATATTACCACACCGAAGTGTGTATGTCAACAACTTTTTTCATTTTCTTTGTCATCATATTCCAGTGACAGAAGAATAAAATCGATGTTAACTTGTGCCGGTCACAACCAGCAAGTGAAACTATACTAAATATCTCCCAATATGTCAATAACTATTTTCAAAAAAATGTTTTTATCGTACAGATATGTGAGAGCCTTGCTATCGTGTACCATTTCCAGCATCTGCGAAGCCACTGAGAATGCCGACAAAAACGTTATGAGAACCATTGCGATCCATATACACAACACAGCCTGTGCAACGCCAAAAGCAAGTCCTCCTGCTTTGTCCAGTCCACCGACCACGGGGATACCCGACAGAACATGCGATAACGCAAGAGCTATCAGCACGAGCAGTAGCACCACAAATATGGTTAACAGATAAGACAGTCCGTTCATGACCATATCTGTGAGATAATCCACAACATATGCCACATAGTCTCCGATCGCCTTTCCATTTATCTTGTCTCCGCCGTTACTGCGTATGTAGTTCTTCACGATCTCCGGCAGTTCTGTATGTTCTAGATAATCTTCTTTCTCATAGACAGATACACTTTCACTGATATCTTCCACTCCTATGCTCTGCTCCACCTTCTGCCTCACGGTGTCTCTGAGTGGTGTATGCTGACAGAGGAACTGGTTTACATACGGATTCAGCACATTTGTCAGGATCACCGCTCCTACTATGCCCACTGCACTTACCGCACTTTTGATGAGACCTCTCCTGTATCCGATAAGGGCGCACAGAAGAATAACCGCCACAGACGCAAGCAACATCAGATTCATATGCGCTTCTCCTTTCTCTTACATGCCCTTGAGGGCAATAGTCTGCGTCTCATTTTCAAATATGACCACATACTCCTCCTCGTTTGAGTCCGGCACAACATTTACAAGATTCTTGGTGAATGAATAATTAAATTTCATACTTCCATTAAACCTGATTATACTGCAGTCCATATCTCCCGTGACTATTATCTCCTCTTCAGTTGCATATATTTTGTCAAATGCATTGTCGTAGTCCACTTCAGCCTTCAGCGCACCCTTGTTGTCATATATATATATTTTGTATTTCGCCTTTGAGGCAGAATCCGAGACAGCAATATAACCCACGCAGGAAGAATTATAGAATACGCCCTGCATCTCCCTGGATCCGAGATCTATAACAGCTCTCTCCTCCGGTTTCTCCGTCATAGTGTATGTTCTTATATCTTTATTACCAAAGCATGCAATATTGTCATTATCTGTAAATTTCACGATAGGATACAGTGCATCATCCACTGTATAGCTTCCCATCATACGATCAGCATTCTCATTCTGTCCAACCGAGCTAAAATTGTACATGGCTATCACAGACTGTACCTTTGTGCCCTGTATCTTCATATAACTTGTGACCAGCTTCTGTCCATCGTTCGATATGTCTATATCCATAGGGTATCCACTTTTATCTATCGTGGTCTTGAGCTCATAGATCGTGTTGCTGTCCTTATCGTATCCATTGATATAATTGCAGTCTTCTCCCACAAGTACAAGGGTGTACACTCCCTGCTCTGCAATATCAACATTTGAGATGTCGTAAGCGAGAGTCTGACGGCTGACTTCGCCGTCAACATTAAACACATACACATCTTTACCGTTCATATCCGCAACTATCGCGTAGTTTCCGCACACCTCTGCGTGTGGCATCTTCATCGCATAGCTCACATCCCACTTTGTCACGCCTTTTTCATCTATGTAAGATGCACCGTCCTTGGTCACCTTCAGCACATTTCCCGCAAATACCGTGTAATCTGCTATATTGTCACCTGATGTTTCCGTCGCTGACACCACATCATACTGAGTGTATGTCTTTATCGCATTATATCTCAAAAGTGCAGTGACAAGTCCTAGCACAACCACAATTGCTGCGATAGCGAGGAGCATTTTGCCTTTTTTGCCCATGGTACGTTTTACTTCAATGACATTATCCCTGCCATTTGCAAGGCTTTCCTCGTCCATATCATCTTCTGTCTGATTCTGAACTTCCTGTTTTTCATCGTCTCTGCCCGCAGCAATTTCCTTATCCGCAGTTTTTTTATTTTTTGTTAAAAATTTCATATCCGTATTCCTTCTGTTCTTTATTCACTATAAAAAAACATGGTAATTATAGCATTTTTAATCTGTATAGGGAATAACCAATTTCTGGCCCTCATATATAGGTTCATCTATCTTCAGGCCATTTACCGCCGCTATACTCTCTGCGCCATCCTGCGTTCCGTACATCTTTATCGATATACTCACAAGAGTGTCCCCCGGTTCAACCACATAGATGCTCTCCGTATCCTCCGGCACAGAAGGTATCTCTGATGTTACAGCTTCATCTGAAACACTGTCCGAAGTGTATTCCGAGCCATCCGAAGTTCCCTCCACCGAAGCACTTGTATTCTCCGCTCCTTGCGCCGCTGATATATCCTGCGATCCATTTGCTTTCTGTGCCATCTCTGTATCCTGCACACCTTCCGCATTCTGAGTTGCCTCCGTGTTCTGTGATCCCGGCGTATTTTTTTGTGTATAGGCATCTCCGGATGCAGCTCCTCCCACTGTTTCCTCAGCACCGGCCATGGTGTCTGCACTGTTCATGAACACCTGAACCTCACCGGAGTGTTTTGCCTTTGTCAGCCTGTCCGTTATCTGCCCCACTGTATCCGGGGATATGTACCACAATGCTCCAAATGACACCGCACATACCGCAACAAAGCACGCCGCGGTTGTACCCCAGCTCCTCTTCTTCCGGTTCTCCGTCTGTTTCCCCCTCTCTCTGAAGTTTTCAACGACCGTCTTATCCTTTATTACCACACTGTCTGTCGCAGATTCCGCAGTCTCACGCTTTCTGCTGATTATGTAGTTCTGCATTTTCTCATTTCTCACATAATATATATAGTATCCCTTTTCCCTCATAAAGGTCCCGTGATCGTAATAATAAAATGCCTCCTCACACTCCAGTGCATCCATAAGGAACAGGATCTTTCCCTCACCCGGGAAATTATCGCGGTGCAGCCTTTTCATCTGATCGTTTATCTCTGCAGAGAAACCCATTCTGGACAGGAACCATCCCACGATCGATAGGTCATCGAAGTATTTGTTTATCTCCGCATATATCCCGCTCCACTCGCTGTCACCAAATTTTATCATGGATATGTCAAATTCAAGATTCTGCGCATCCACTGCGCCGCTGACAAATATCACCTTTGTGCCATTTTCATCATATACTTTTCCGAGAAGTATGGCTCCACGGCAGTTCATATTGCCCGGCGATGCAATTCTCCTCAGATATGTCATGACATAGTCTTCTACATATATCTTGTAATTTCCCGGGGCATTTCCCACCTGTCGTATATTCTTGGGCAGCTCATATTTCACCCTGTCGCTTGACCTCATCATCTCATTTGCTTCATCATATACTATCTCTATCATTCACCCGACCTCCTATACTCTTAAGCATCAGCCCTTACAGCTCCGCCAACGATGCATGAATAATACCATGTTGACAAGACGCTTTTTTAGGAAATCATGTCATTTGATGTGTGTAACTGCGCCCTATATTCCAGCCTATTACGACCTATATCTACAGGATCACGTAAATGAGCGCTTTATGAATCTATTGTGTAAACTTTGATAATCTTGGAAATACTCTATACTATAAAACACAGGCAGGGTATTGATATGATAAAAAAGAAGCAGCGACAAACAGAATATTTTAATCCAAATGACATTCTTGCCTGCCGTGCGCTTTCAACCAGAATATCGGATTTTCTGGCAGACAGCGGGCAACCTTCTGACAGCACCGTGGTTTTATGCATAGGAACCGACCGCGCTACCGGTGATGCTCTCGGCCCTCTGACAGGCAGCTTTCTGACAGAGCACAACTGTCCTTTCAAAGTATACGGAACGTTAAAAGCTCCGGTCCACGCCCTCAATCTGCGCGATACCATACACCATATATACGACCATTTTGTCTCCCCCGCCATCATCGCCGTCGACGCATCCCTTGGACGTCCTTCAGATGTAGGTATGATCACGCTCTCTAACGCCCCCCTGTACCCCGGAATCGGTGTAAATAAAAAACTCCCGGCGATAGGAGATATCTCCATCACCGGGATTGTAAATCTGTCTGGAAAGCCAGGTATGAGTCTTCTTCAGAGCACCAGGCTGTATACCGTCAGCAATATGGCACGCTTCATCTCTGACGCCATACTGTCATCATCGACACACTGACTAGCTCTCTCCCTTATAAACCTCTATGGCGCCTGACACTGTGCTTGCCGTGCCCTCCTCCATGATCGATATAAGATCAGAGAGTTTCTCTTCTGTGAGCAGATCTTTGCCAAGGAATGTGACATAGCTGTCAGTCAGATGGCTCTGCATATCAGCAAGCTGTGACTCCATGGCATTGATCTTTTCCTCGAGCTGCTTCAGATCCGCCTTAAGTGCGTCGATCTTCGGCTGCCGTCTTCCTGTTATCTCATCAGTTATAACCTGTTTTGTATCATTCTCAAATACTTTTATCGCCTCAAGCTTGCGATTGCTTATATCCTCGCGCTCCGCCTCAAGCTCGCTGAGCTTTTCATCATATTTGCCAAGATTATATACACTCTCATCCTTGTCTCTTGTTATCGAGTTTCTGATGATCCTTATCTGCTTGTTGTTGGCGCGGACCTTGTTTCTTATCCGCCTGCCCTCATTGACGATCTCAAGATTCTTTACCTTGGCAAGATTGAACACTATGAAATATATGATAAATTCTGCTATGACAATCGCCTGACTGATCACCACATACGTCAAAGTGTGAACTCCGGTCTGGTATATGGTGTATGAAAGCGCCACGCATACAATCGCCGGTATACATCCGCAGAACAGGAGTATAAGCAGTATAAGCTTAAACACGTCGCCTGCTCCGCACGGAGCGAACATACAGTAGAAAAAGCCCGTATTGCAGAAGCCCGATACATTGTTCTGCTTAAACAGCTCCTTTGCCTTGAGTCTGAGCTGTCTGTTGCTCTCGTTGAGGGAGGCCGTCTCGCTCTCTATTCGGTTGCCCATACGCTCCGTCTTCTTCTTATCTTTTTTTGACTGAAGCTGCCTTATCTTGGCTCCGTTCGCCGAAAGCTGCTGGTCGTATCCATCCTCTATCTCATTCTTTCTGTTTTTCAAGGTTGAACTGATCTCATCAGAAAGGCCCTTTTCCTCCTGTGAGATACTCCTGCTGGTCTTTCTCTGTGCCGTTCTCACCTGTTCAAGGTTGTCCTGCACATCATCGATAGCCACCACCAGCTCCCTTGCCTTTATAAGATATTCCTGATTCTCCTGGAAAACATTCTCCGATCCCATACAGTCCTCCTTATGTCTCTTATAATAGTGCATATCAAGTTTATAATATCAAATCGCCTACTAATTAACAACATAATTTTGCAATTTCTGACACATTGAAAAGTCAAGCAATAAATGCAAAACTTTACTTGCGAAACATCATTTCATCATTTTGCACAACTCTGTTTGTGCTTTGTTGGTAAATTTGCACAGACTACCCCTCTTTTCGTTTTGCTCTCTGCTTATTCTACTCTATTTATGCCAGTCTTGCCAGTTCTTCTTGGAACAGTTCGCCGGAGGTTTTCCATCCGAACATCTCCCTTGGGTAGTCGTTAATCCAGTCCTCTACCCTTTGGATATCGTCCTCTGTCCGGTCATCGAAGTTTTCTCCCTTCGGTATCTTCCTGCGTACCAGTCGGTTCTGGTTCTCGTTGCTGCCACGCTCAAATGAGCAGTATGGGTGGCAGTAGAACACGGTCACTCTCTTTTCGGATTCATCTGCTGCCGACTGCTGCATTCCCTTCCAGTCAGCGAACTCCGAGCCATTGTCCACCGTTATGGTCTTGAACACCTGCCCGAATTGTTCTCCCCATTCCGCTTCTAACTGATCCAGTCGCTTGCAGACCTGCTCGGTCGTGTGCTCATATAAAAGGTATATGAGTTCGTTCCTGGTCTTTCTCTCCGTCAGCACCAGAAGACTGTGCTTGCTTTCCCCTCTCTTGCCTACCACCGTGTCCATCTCCCAGTGACCGAATTCCTCTCTGGTGTCGATGTCCTCTGGACGCTTCTCTATGCTTGTGCCTGCGTTGGCTCTCGCTTGCCTGCGGACTTTCTTATTCTTCTTTTTCCGCCTGCCTTTTACTGGGAGTTCCTTATTTGTGATTGTGAGGAATATCCCCTTGTCGATGTAACTGTAAAGGGTCGGCTTGCTGATCTCTGTTTCAAACTCCAACCCCTTAGCTTTAATCTCTCCAAGGACTGCTCCGGGCGAGTATCCGTCCTCTGCTATCTTTGTTTCTATGTACTCTGCCAGTTTGTGGTCTTTGCCTATCTTAAGGTCTGGACCCTTGTCTCGCAGGTTCTGTTGGTACTTATCCTCTGCGATGTCTGGGGAGTATCGTTCTTCCTCTGTCAGATCCGAATTGGTATGTGTGTATGTTCCTCTCTTTATCTCACGGTATATGGTGCTGACATGGACTCCTATCT
The DNA here is from genome assembly GCF_009875795.1 of Coprococcus sp. BIOML-A2. NCBI lineage: Bacteria > Bacillati > Bacillota > Clostridia > Lachnospirales > Lachnospiraceae > Coprococcus > Coprococcus sp. BIOML-A2. Next base: position 127,842 of record NZ_WWSI01000006.1, on the reverse strand, counting down.
GGTCAGCGATTTCCTGCTTGCCGTGTCCTGCTTTCAGCAGTGCTTCTAATTTCAGCCTGTCGGCTCTGGATAACTGTTTAAATCTGCGCATGGCAGCACCTCCTTGTCTCTTTCTACTATTATCGGTGCTAAAGTTATAAATTTCAATAACAAAACACTTATAAATAAGGATAAGATACCAACAAAGAAGTGGTGCTTTTAGGGTTATATTTTTGTTGAATTTACGGGTTATAAAAGACTTGAATACCTCCGCAACCCAAGGTAATATACAGACAACCTAAAGGAAAGGAGGTGCGTGAGATGGATTTGGATTCCTTGGTTTCTAAAATAAATAAGCTGAGTAAAGTGATACGAGCACTTACTCAGCTTGCATTGGAAATCGGAACGCTGATCGCAGTGATCAAGTTCATCGTCTTATGATTTCCGCTTGGGGGAGGGGTCCACCTCTCTCCCTTGCTTCTCAAAATATACCACACGATTGGAGGTCTTGTCAATGAAACGATTATGTGTTTCAGTTTCGGTTCTGGCTTTTCGGATAGCGGAGTTGCTTATCGTGGTTCCTGGTCTGCTTCTCCTGCTTTCCAGAATGTAGCCGGTCCGTCCGGGGCAGTGCATCTGCTCCGGCTCTAACCCACCGATGTCTGGTCCCAAGTCCAGAAGGCGGAAGCGTGAGGGGAGCGAAGGACAATGCCATGTCTGAGTGATGTCTGACAAGTTTGCCTGGTTTTTAATGTGAAAGCCTTAAAGGTAGGAGGAGTTATTGGTTTTGCCGATTGCCTATCGCAACTCGTTGATTTTGTTTCCTGCGTTGCAGAGAAAGGGTTAGGTGGTGTGTAGCCGAGCACGAGGTCTTATCCGGTGTACCGTAACACTGGACGCTCTCTCCAGTCGGGCGAGACCGATGGGCGACATGGCTTATTGTTCCTTTTTGAAAAACGGCGATAAATTTCCGGCGGTAAAACTCCGGCGATAAAATCTGAAAGGATCTGGTAAAATGATTTATATTGATAAGTGCCGCACCGACCTCGGTGTTACCGTGGATGAATGGGCGGTTGATGATAGATGTCGGTTCTCTGATTCCGGCAAGGTCGGCATAGGGACCGGTGTTCGTGTGCTCGATGTTACTGACAAGTTTGGCGATGTTCTGGTTCACCTTGTGATTTCGGATTTCTGCTCTGACAATGTCAGCAGGTTCTCCTGCAGGGAGGTGTTGTCTCATGAATAAAGAATTGATTGAGCCAATCATGCGCGCTCACGGAGATAAAAATAAGGACTTGGCTGCGGCCATTGGTATGTCCGTTCCGAACTTCTCCACCATCTGGAATGGTCGTGGCGAGTTCGCTCTGAAGTATATCCGTCTCATTGCCCAGAGGTATTCTCTTACCCCGGAGCAGGTCTATAAAATCTTTATCTTTCCGCAGGGGTAATCATTGCCCCTGCTTTTCTTTGGCTTCCAAATCCGCCCCATTTAGGCAATAAAAAAGACCCAGTGGGTGTTTGTTCCACTGGGTTGCTTTTCGTCTTATTCTGGCGGTCACGGTGTGCCACGCTCCTGGTTCTGCATTGCAGTGTTCCCGACATTTATGTCGGTCACATCGTCTGGGTGTTTACCCCCTTTAGAACCCCCTCTGCGGCACATCATACCTCCACTCTTTTTATAAGTCAATCGCCAATTACAGAAGTTCGTTGACTTTCTTCTGCACGGCTGCGTAGTCGTATCCGGCTGCCTTCAGCTTCTGCTTTCTGGTTTCGCCGTTGCCCCACTTACCTGCGATCACTTCCTTGGCTACCTCAGTAACGCTTTTCTGCGGTTTTACTCCAAGCTGTGCATTGACCTCTTTCTGGACTGCATCGTAGTCATATCCGGCTGCCTTGATGCGGTTCTTTCTGTCATCGCCATTTCCCCACTGTCCTGCAATGACTTCCTTGGCGATTTCTGCCACGCTCTTTTTCGGTGCGGAGGTTGCTCCTGCAAGGCGGTTCACTTCTGCCTGCACCGTTGCGTAGTCATATCCGGCAGCAGCCAGTCTATTCTTGCGGTCATCTCCGTTTCCCCAGTCTCCTGCGAGCACTTCCTTTGCCACCTCAGTGACGGATTTCTTCTCGCCCTGGTTCTCTTTGGTTTCCTCTCCGTAGTAGTAGTCCATATCTACCTTGCCATCGATGCCGCTTACTGTTCCGGAACTGGTGTACTGGTGGAATGCGCAGTCATAGTCCGGAGATCCTGTGTAATCTGCGAGCCAGTACACATACTTGGAGAGCACTTCGTCCGAATACATATTTCTGTGGTAGTCGATGTTGGAATAAACACCTGCCTTGTATCCGTGGCTTTCCACGTACTCACAGAATGCCTTTGTGAATGCGATGCACTCATTCTTTCCGAGGGTCACTCCCTTTGCCTTGGCTTTCTTTACGGTGTCGTACTCAAAATCGTAGAATACGATCACATCTTTTCCGAGACCTGCCTGCTCCATCTGCTTGATGCAGAATGCCGCCTCCTGCGCTGCCTGCTCTGCGTTGATCGCATAACTGAAATGATATACTCCCTTGATTTCGATGCCGTTCTTTCTGCAGCCTTCCACATACTGGCGGAACTTTGCGTCTACCGTCTGTGCGTATCCTTCACGAAGGATTGCGAACTTGATGCCGTCTGCTGCTACTCTGGCAAAGTCTACATTGCCCTGCCAATATGAAATGTCCATACCTTTGATTGCCATATTTGTTTCCTCACTTTCTGTAATAAAATAGGGCAGCCTACTGGCCGCCCTGCTGCGTATGTTTCCTGTTACTGTTCCTCGGTATCATCCGAAGCACCGATGTTGGCGGAGTCGGTCAAGCCTTCCCCGATGATGTAAGCCACCACGGACGCTCCTGCCATAATCAGTGCAGTTACCTGCGTTGCCGTGTTATCTGTTCCGCCTGTGGCGAGGATCATCATTGAGACGAATGATGCCACTGCCGTCCACAGTTTTCTGCTTGTGAGTTTTCTTACCCAGTCGATTTTCTTCATTGCTTTGTCCTCCTGTTATACAATTTGTTTTAGTGCCTGTTCGTTCAGAAAGTCCTTCTGTTCATGTTTGACCTTCTGAGCGTAGTCGAGTGCTGCGTGCATATCCCCATTGCAGTGTGCGTCCGGGATTCTCTGCACCGCTCTGGCTGTCGCTTCTCCGAGTGCCAGGGATGCATTGACGCAGTTGATGATGCAGAGTTCATTCTTCTCTCGGATCTGCTCTCTGGCATCTACTTCCTTCTGCCGTTCTTCCCGCTCTGCTTTTTCCTTGTCGGCACGCTTCTGTATGCTCTGCTCGATGAGCCAGAAAAAGAAGCCAGTCAGTGCCGATGGGATACTCGCTGCCACGATGATTGCTGTCACATCCATGCGCTGCACCTCCTCTCTAAAAAGACCGCCCTGTCCGGACGGTCCTTAATTCTGATTTAATTTCTCACACCGCTTGCATGGGTACTGCGTCATCGGTATGTGGTAATTTGTGCAGTGGGCACAGGTGCCGCTTTCCTTGCAGTCGAGGTCACATTCTTTCATGTGCTTATGGCAGTACCTGCTCCCATGTGCGTGGGTACATTGGAAGTTATTTTGCCTTGGTTTCTGCCTTGTACTTCTCGCCTGTGATTTCCTCGTACTCTGCTTCATCAATAGTTCCCTTCTCCACTCTGGCTGCAATCTGTTCCTTTGTCAGCCTGCCTGCGGCATAAAGTCTTTTCAGACTGTCGATTAATAGTCTCATTATAACAATCCCTCCTCGATAAGCTGTGCGGTGTAATCATCAATCGCCTTGTCGGTGTTGATCTGCTTGATGGATTCCAACATCTGGTATTCCGATACAGTGATTTCCCTGCTATCGCACTCCCAGTCGGTGTAGGCTTCCATACCCTCGATTGCTTCGTGCTGCACTTTCTTGATGTTCTTTCTCTGGATGTAGATGCCGTCAGCCACAAGCTGCAGCTCCTGCGGCTCCTCGGAGCATCTTTCCTTGGTCCATTCCTTCATGGTTCTGCCTCCTTTTGATTTTTGATATTATTTTTTTAAGCCGGCCCACATGGATATAAGGTTTTATCCTGCTCTGGTAACAGTCGTATGTGTCCGTGCAGGTAAACCATCCCATGTACGACAGCATGGCTTCGATGTGTCTGTGAAAGTATCCACGGTTCGCTTCCTTTGACCTCTCCATCTTCTTTGCCAACCGTGTTGCGGATAGCATGATGTTCTTTCTGATCAGCGTCTTGTTTCTGTAAAATATAAAACCCATGAAGTCCAGTGCCCTGCCTATCTTCCGCTTGCCCTTCTCGTAGTAAAGTTTGCAGACTTGGTAGTTGTGCTTCAGCTTTAATCTGAAACGCTGACCGAGCATTTTCATTATTTCCACGATGGTTCTGTGGAGGATTTTCTTGTTGCTTGCGAATATGACGATGTCGTCCATATATCTCTGCAACTTTGACAGACCTGGTATCTTTGTAATTAGACGGTCGAGCGGTTCTAATAGGTAATTCGCTAACCACTGGCTGATGTAAAATCCGAGAGGGATTCCTTTATTAAATCCCAGCAGGCATAATTCGATGATGTATAAAAACCAGTCATCCTTGATTCGGATTGCCAATTCCCTCATCAAAATTTTCAGCCGGATACTATCATAAAAGTGCCGGATATCCATCTTGGCGAAGCACCGTGTTCCCTTCGGGTCATGCAAAAGCCACCGCTCTATCTGTCTCTTTCCGTAATGCGCTCCACGCTTTGGGAACGAACCGCAGGAGTATGGATAGGCTGTGGCTGTGATGATTGGCTCTAATACCAGAACGATGATGTGGTGCAGCCATTGTTCATGGATTTCCGGCATATAAATTTTTCGTCTTTTCCCATGTTCAAAGATGATCTTCGGGGTTCTTTTCTTTGGTTTGTATGCCAGTTCCGGGTGTGGGACGTCCACTCCCTCCGGCTTTGTGTTTAGGATCATGTCGTACATTTTCTGCACCTCATCATCGAGGTGTGCGTCTATGTACTGGATCTCTTTTCTCTTGGTTTTTCCTTTGCGTAATTTCTTATATGCTTTCCGAATGACATCATCCTTCAGCATTTGTTGATACAGATATTTGTACTCTTTGTGACCGTGTTCCGGTTCATTACGCAGATGGATTTCTGTGTGTGTTTTTCGCATTCTGCTGAGTACTCCTATAAGATATTTTTTCTTCTATCTCCTACGCACGGCAGGTGCGACCGCTTTACCGTGCGTCCTGTGTCGGACTCATTTCCACTCATCTTCCCAGTAATGGTGAGTAAACCTTGTTTCAAAGGTCAGCGGTGTAGGAAGCAGGACTGCTTTGGGTTGTTATTCCGTTTAAGATAGAATAAGGCGGCCCCGATGTTCCAGTTGGCATTCCCGGCAGTGTTGTTCACATTCAAGTAGCGCAAACCATCATTCGTACCGTTGTTGCAATTACCGAACCGAAGGGCGACCGCCCGAGGTGACGCAGTCCTGCGCCCCTGTTATTCTTCCTTACGCTATTAAAATCCGATTTTGTTCCACTGGGGGAATTCTGCTGACGCAGACCCCCAGACCCCCTATCACGGTGTCTTGCTTACGCTGCGACCCCGACAGGTGGTAAAAGAAGGACGGCGGCCCCGATGGACCAGTTGGCATCCCCGGCAGTGTTGTTCACACGCAAGCAGCGCAAACCACCACGCGCACCGTCGGCGCAAACACCGAACCGAAGGGCGACCGCCACAATCTCGACATTCTGCCATAATCCGTCACAGCCGCCAGTGGATGTGCTTCCCTTGCACGGATGAACCGGAACTGCTCCGAAGCCGGGAACGGTCTGGTACTTATGCGGATAGAAAATACCTGTTTTCTGAGTGCTTCCGTCATCGTTAAGCACCTTCGGAAGGCTGATGCCTGTATCCTGGTATTTTGCTCCGGTCACATCGTAGGTGTAGTTCTTGCTGACCTTGTATCTGCCATTCACGAGCAATGTGTACGGGTCACGCATCCACTGCTGATATGTTCCAAGGACGATGGAGTGGAAGATCTTGTTGAGTGACTTCGCATCCTTTGTTCCGTAGAACTGTCCGCCACCTACGACTGCGTTCTGCTTCACTCCGTTGGTCGGCGCAAGGCTCGCATCGTATCCGCTTGAATTTCCATAGCCGTATGCTTCCTGTGAGTTCGTGCTCTTTGCGAACATGATCAGAAGGTCAGTGATTGTCTGAACAATTCCGCCGCCGAGGAATGCTGCACGGCTTGAGAAGTTTGCGATTGCGGTATGCTCTTTGTCCGTGGTGTTATTGTAGCAAGGCTGCAATCCTGCCAGAGACACCATCTTTGGTGTGGAGGTATCTGCTCCGAGGATTGAACCGTAAAACATCGGAATCCATACACCCTCCAGTACATTGTTGCTCGGGTCTTTAAATCCGATAGGCTCGAATCCGTCTCTTTCCCTCATGGAGAATTTAACGACACGATCATTGCCGAGCATATACTCCTGCTTGTAAATCTTGGCAAGCCACGAGAACGCTCCGCCGTTGTAGCTTGTGTTGGAAACATCCGAAGCAGTACCGTCCTCTTTCTTGGTGTAGTCGTTCTCATCCAGTCTGTAGTCCGGTGTTCCGTCTGCCCTTACCATCCACGGCTTATTTGCCACGATGATCGGGAAGTCCGCCCAACTGTTGAGTGTCATTGTTCCGGTGTCCTTGTTGAGTGAAATCGGAGTGAAGTCTTTGTTCTGTCCGATGTATTCGATGCGTGCTGTCGGACTTAAAACATCCATGTGCTCAATAAAGCCATAGATTCCGTCTGCGGATAAAATCGCATAGCACTTGTCGAGGGTTTCCTTGTCTGCGATGTATGTCTTTCCCATTATTCCTCTACCTCCTCGTAGTATAAAAGTCCTTTATCCACACCAAGCACATACTTATCCCCAGTGGTCTGGTCGTAAAGGTACATACTGTTTGGTGTTACGATAGTTACATCTGTTGCGTTGGCGACCTCGGTTAAGAAGTCCATGGTAATCGTGGACGGGAGGAGGTCGTTGTATGCGGGCATATAATCCCACTGGTTTGCGACTCCGACTGCCAGTGCGTAGAGGATTTCCCCCTCGTCCGGGTCCTGTGCATAAATGCCGACCTCTTTCACGTAGTAGCCATTCTTAAGGTTTCCGGTGTCCTGCTTATTTGTGATGATAAATTTCACATATACATTGGACTGGTTCTGGGTCGTCACTGTGATCAGTGCGAACTCCTGCTTCTTGGATTTGAGAGAAGTTCTGTTTGTGAGTGCTTCGCCATCTGAATATGATCCGTCTCCGGTTGCGGCCTTGGTCAGTTTGATTGTGCATCTTCCTGCCTGTGCCTTGGCGAGCAGGGCGATTCCTTTGGCTGTCAGCACTGCTTCTTTGAATACTCCTGCCATCGTTGTTCCTCCTTTATGTTGTTATTTTGGAATGTGATGCCATTCCCACTGCCACCCTCGGCACAGTGCCGTGTACGCTTGCCTGTGTTCGCTGTGCTCCGTTTAGAATCGTGGTCTTGGTGTTTCTTACCACTATCGCTGCAAAACCGCTCACACCGCCCAACAGCGTGCCTGTGCGTGGGTTGACATTATTCCCGATAGTCTCATGCGGGGAACTTACTGCACCTGCGGCAGCATTCCCTTCCATGCCGATATCTCCAGTGCGTCCTTCCGGGTGGTTTGTTACCGTTCTGGACGGTGCGGAGGTTACGGCTGATGCGGCCGTCTCCTGCATGGTGTAATCGTTTGTGGTTTGGTGGTGGTTCAGCACCTGTTCTTTCGGACTGCTGACCACCCCGGATGCCACTGTCTCATGCATCTCCATTTCTCGCTCCACCAGTATCCTGCGGATATGGGAGCGGGTGTTCTTTACTCTCTGAATGATGGAGAGGAAGTAATTTGCCATTTCCTCTGTCATTCTGGCATTGGTTATGATGTCGAATGTTCCGGGGGTGTATGGACCCTCGGTGTAATCGAACCATTCCTCTGTCCTGCCTTCCCCGAATACAATCTCTATCAGTTCTGATACCGCACTCGGAGTTCCTGCCTTGGTGTGCCACAGGAGCGTCCTCTTTATGATGTTGCGTTTGGTTTCCAGATTCATGCTCTCCTGGTAGTATGGTGTCCTTAATTCCACCGCCAGTACATCCAGTATCCGCTCCGGCAGTTCATCAATGACTGCCATAGTTCTGGTATGCGCTGCCAGCCGGAGCATCCTCTGGTGTTCCTGCTGCACTGCGTAGGATATGCAGCGCACCTCAGTGCTCTGTGCTATCTTCCATGGCAGGAGGTCTGTGATCTGTCCGTCATATAAACTAATCATTCTCAACACCTCCGTATGTCACGGTCTGCGTTCCTATCCTTGCGACACTGGTATCCGGCACGGTCGTAAATACCGGAGAGGTTATCTCCGCTCTCTTTGCTCCGGCTGCCACGATCCGTTTCATGAGTTCTGAAGGGTTGATATCTCTGCCGATGGTTCTGGTCTGCCATTCGATGTAGTCAGCCACCGCCTGTGCCACCTCCGCCTGTATAGTTCCTGCCTTGGACTGGTCGCTCAAATTTACATAGTATGTGAATGCAATGTTGAATTTGACCGTCTCCGGTGCGAGCACGGTTACCTTGTCGGTAAGCGGGCGGATGTTTTCATCCTGCAGGTATGCTGCCACTCCGTCTATGACAGTCTTTGTCGGGAGTTCTCCGTTCGTCATAATGAAACGAATTTCTACCTCTACCGGGTTCGGACTGGTTACCTTTACATCTCCGATGGTCTGGCTGTAGGTCTTTGTCCAGTATTTGTATGCATCGTCCGGTCCTGCGACACTGTATCCGCTTGGTGCGAGGAATATCCTCTCTGCAAGGCTCTCGTCTGATTCGAGGTCTGCTCCACCGCTTGTCTTGGTCGTGTTGCTTACGCTCTCCACATACGGTATCAAATCAACCAGTACATTGACCTGCCCCGGCAGCAGTTCGTTTCCGTCCACTCCGTTCTCGGTGCAGAGTGCCCTCACATCTACATAGGTTTCCCCTGCGGGGATTTCCTCGTATCCTACTGTGGCGAAGTAGTTGAGGTTGCCGTCCGTGACCTTTGTTCCTTCCGGTATGCCTACGGCTGCAGGCCGCTTCTCTGAAAGAGTGAACCTCAGTGTTGTTTCCGCAGGGGACGGCTGCTTTCTGGTTACTCCCCTGCCTGCTCCGAGGTTGTCGAGGAATTCGCCGTAGGAGTATTTGATTAAGTCCTGCTTTCCGGCTCTGTCTATGTACTGTTCGTCCTGGTATAATTCCAGTGCGATGGCATATAGCATGATGCGGTTCGGATCTGAAGGAGAGAGCGTTATCTCCTGTCCTGTGATGCGCTTCCATTCGCTCTCAAAGTTTGCCACCATTCTTGTTTTCATTGCTTCCAGTGTGTCATTGTCAATGAACGACACCTCTGGGAGGTCTTTTACGCTTTGGATTGTGTCAGACATTTGTTATTACCACCTCCGCCTGCAACTGCCCATCCTCATTGAATGAGAAGTTGATATCTTTTACTGTTGCCCTTGGCTCGTACCGGTCCGTCTTGTCGATGATCTCCACTGCGAACTGGCTCTTTGCCACATCCATCGGCATCCCTACGAAGTCCGTGTTCAGACCGAATTCCCGGTCAAGTGGGCACGTTCCCTCTGCCGTCTGGTATAAGCATTCCAGACATCTTTTAATATCTGCGATGTCCCCGCTTGCGTAGTCAAAGGCTACGGTTATGTGTTTTAAGTCTATTGTCATTCCGCTGCCCTCCCTACAGATATTCTTCCAATGAAAGATTGACATCCATCTTCTGGATTTCCCCAGTACCCATAACAATAAGGTTTGACTGGGTAGCCTGTGTGATCTTCCACCTGTTCGACCCTACGGCATGGTTTCCGATGACCAGTTTCTCCACTCTTCCCTGTTGCACTGCTTTTGTGATTTCGTGGAATGTTTTCCATGGCTTCACTCCATGCTGTGCGTTCAGTACGACCTTGAATTGTACGGTCATCAGTTCTGGGTTGAGGAATTCTGACTGCGGCTTTTTCCCGATGCGCTCATGCTTCGCCCAGTTTGCTGATATGGTTCTCTGGTAGTCTGTGAAGTTGAGGATTCTGCTGTCGCTCGTTTCAAAGACGATCAGTTTTCCAAAGTTTCCTATTCTTCCCATCCCATCAACCTCCCAGTGCCTTTACTCTTTTTTCCAATGCGTCCAACTGTGCCTGCAGGGACGGCTTTCCTTTTGTCTTGGCTGTGTCATCCTGCAGGTTGGATATCCCGGTCTTGTTATCATCAATGTCCGAGAACGCATCGTTTATCTGTTCCAGTGTCACATACGGCTTGTCCTCGTATCCGTACCCTTCGAATTCTATCTTCGGGGCACGCAGGATTATTGTCTGCTTCTTTTCTGAATAGGACATGACTGCTTCATTCACATTGTTGCTCATCTCCTGCCGGAAGATGCCTGCGCCACCCTCATGTGGTGTGTTCGCTGAATTATACACCGGTCCGAGTATGACCCCGGACACCGTGCCGTTGGAAAAGCAAGCCACGACCACGAGGTCGTCTACCTTTGGTATGTTGTACTGCAGGGCGAGGAATGGAAGCTCGCTTGTCACGGAGTCGTCTCTGTCCTCATACACCACTCTGGCTTTCCCTGCTGTGTAATTGATTGAGGATATCTTCCCCAGTCTGATTGTCGCTGCTGCCATGCTCTCCACCTCCTTAGTTTGGGTTTATCCATGACCCCGGCACTCCTGCCTTGGTCGTTAGATTCAGCATACCCTGTGAAATGTTGAATATCGTATATGTTCCAGGTCGTCTTGTACCTGTCGGGTGTCCTCCAGTTACCTTGCCTGCCAGTGCTTCGGCTGCGGTGTAGTAACCCTTTTTCGTAGTGGTCAGTGTGTACTTTCCGCCCTTTACCGGTGTCTGCGTTCCTGTGGACTTCGTTGCCGTGGTAGTCGCTGTGGAGGACTTTGTCTCCGTCTTTGACTTCTTTGCCACAGCCTTGGTAGATGATTTGGCATCCGTGAAGCGATCCGCCACTCTCCGAAGGTCGAGTTTCTGCTTACATCCGCTTCCGATATCCCATGTGACCTTTTCCACATAGTACTTGCCGTCCAATTTTCCGAAGCCTTTTATGGTCACGCAGGAGGTCGCTATGATCTTCCTGTTGGCTCTGGTCATTGTTACCGACATGGTTGTGTCGCCCTTGTTGGCTTCATTGATTTTTGCCAGTGTAATGCGCTCTGCTTCCGATGCGTTGCTCGCTGCATCCGTGACCTTCAGTATCCTGTTTCCGCCACCGACCTCGACCTTTATCGTCTGGTTCTTATCATTGTTGGTGTACTCATATTTCGCCCCGGTGTAGGTTCTGCACAATTTTGTGTTCCATGACCAGTTCGGTTCTATGTTCTGTTCCGTCAGCGTTGCCACTGATTTCTTTTTCTCATAGGTGGCTTCGTTAAACACCACGATTTTGTTTTTATATATCTTCATGGCGAAGCCGTAGAGTTTTACCAACTCGTTATAGAATGAGCAGTCATCCTTCTCGCTCTGCTCCACCTTTTCTATTGGTATCCTTGGTGCTTCATAGTACAGTTTGATGCCCGCCCGCTTTGCGACTTCCTGTCCGATATTCTCCAAGGTTGTTTTCTCATATGTTTTTGTTCTCTGTGTTTCCTTGAAGCTGCTGTCTGCCGGAAGTGCCAACGCTTCCAGTTTCAGCTTGACTGGTGTTCCAGAAAAACTGAAATCATCAATCATAAAAGACCCGCAGCTTAATTTCTGTGTATCTCCCTCTTTGCTCCAGTTTTTCATAATAATCGTGGCCGCCATAGTGTCTCCCTTGCTTGGAAACCATGACTTGATCCACTTCCTGTCTCTGTCATTGATGTTGAGGGAGAGGCTGTCGCTCTCTCCCGATGCAACATCTGTGTAACTGAATGACTGGAGGTACTCTGCGAGTTTGGTATCGATCCGCTTTCCGTTATATGAAACGGAGGCGGTTGCTTTCCTTGGGTCCATGCTTAATCCCTCCATATTGGCAGATCTTCGTCTACCTCATCTGCCAGTTCCGGTGTGGCGAGAGTGACCCCGCCCGGGAATACCAGGTATTCCAGTAACAGGCGGTTGTTCTCCATGAGGTATCCTGCGTACTTCTCATCTCCGTAGACCTGGTACGCTATCTTATCCCATGTGTCGCCCTGCACCGTTTCGTATGTGCCTGCCATTCTCTCGCCTCCTTAGAACCTCTTTCTGTCGTTGTCACGCTGCCACTGCTCCATCATTTCATTGAATTCTGCTTGTGACATACGCTCTGCTTCCACCAGATCATCCTTCGTAGGTGCTGCGCCGTTGAAGTTATATACTGGTGCGTAGTTTATTGGTGCTCCGTTTGCTGTCGCAGGTTGCGGTTCGTTTCCACCGCCACTCAGTCTGTCGAGCAGACCGGATATTGGTGTCTGCGTGCTTCCCTGCATTGCTGCCCCGACCTTATCCACCAGTGCCGACAGTGCGTTGCCTGCGCCACCGTTCTGGCTCTCTGCGAGAATGCCTTTTAGGATGGTCGTCATTTTCTCCCATAACTGGGAAAGAGGCACGATTGCTTCTGGTCCTGCTTCTCCGCCTGCCATTAAGTTTCCGCTTTCCGGATTGATTCCGAATGCGGTAGGCTGCGTCATAATACAACCATTTTTGTACCATTCGATTGAGAACTTAGGCAGTGAGCCTTTTCCTGCGATACCGTATGGTGCTTGTCCTCCACTTACACTGATGTGTGGGAGGTTGAGGTGCGGCAGTGACCACTTGAAGTTAAATGCTCCCTTGATTTTGTCCAGTGCTCCGGTTACCACGCTTTTCGCTGCTTCCAGTTTGTCACTGAATGCCTGCTTGATATTCCCAAGGACATTCGTGACGGCTGTTTGGGCTGCGTTCAGTTTGTTTGTGAATGCACTTGTAATGGAGGATAATTTTCCTCCCGTCAATGTATCCACGGTGCTCATCACACTGGAGAAGGTGCTTTGTACTCCTGCCATTGCTCCTGCGACCACTCCCTTAATGCCTCCACCTGCGCTGTCATACGCAGATTTCATGGCATCGAGTTTTGCCCCTACATTTGCTCTGGCTGTTTCCATGAGGTTTCCGGCTGTGTCTTTGACATTGTTGAATGCTTCCGAAACGCTCGCCTTTACCTCGCCCATCTTGGATGTGAACTTATCCTTGATGGCTGATAACTTTCCGCCTGTCAGATTGTCTATGAATGTGTATCCGGCTGTGTAATATCCTTTGACACCCTCGACCGCTGCGGCTGCTACACCCTTGATTCCGCCACCGTGTTGCTCGTATGCGGTTTTCATGTTGTTCAGCTTTTCGCTTACAGTGTCCTTGGCTGCCTGTAATACTGTACCTGCCGTCTGCTTCACATTGTTCCAACATTCGGACGCTTTTTCTTTAATTGCCGTCAGCTTTCCGCCTGTGGCTGTGTCTATGGCATTAAATGCTCCGGTTACTACACCCTTCAGTGCGTTCAAAGGAGCGAGTGCCAACGATTTCAGCGCATTAAATGCTCCGAGGAAGATGTTTTTCAGTCCATCCAGTGCCCTGCTCCAGTCTCCGGTAAATACCCCGGCTACGAAGTCAATGATTCCCTGGAATACCTGTTTCACTCCGTCAATTACTCCCTTGACGGTTGTCCACCATCCATCAAATACACCCTTGATAAACTCGAAGGCTACCGGGAATTTATCTTTGAAACCGTCCACCGCATTGCAGACCGCATCTTTCAATGCGGAGAACTTTGCGGAGATCCACTCTCCGAGTTGCCCTGCCTTTTCCTTTACCGTATCCCAGTTTTTATACAGTAATACACCGATAGCGATTACTGCTCCGATTGCCAGAATTACTAAGCCAATCGGACTGGTTAAGAATGTAAACGCTGCACCCAGTGCGGTCGTTACCGCTGTCGCCGCCGTGCAGACCACGTTCCATGCGGTTGTGGCTGCTGTTTGTGCCCATGTTGCTGCTGTGGATGCTGCTTTCACGATTGCGTCCTTGGCATATAGTGCGTTCAGATACAATGTTTCCGCTTTATCCTTTATCTTGGCTACCCGAAGCAGTGTCATTGCCTTGGTAACCTTTGCGATCTCTATCGCTGTTTTCGCAAGTTTAAATCCTGCGATGGCTGTCGCCAGTGTGGTCACGGTAGGTATAAAACCTTTCCATTCCACGAATTTGTCGAGTACATTTGCCGCTGCGCCCAGTACATCCAAGAGTGCCCCGACCAGTGCCGGAAGTCCTCCGCTTACCAGACTGCTTGCATCATCACTTGCGCCCCCGAAGGCTTCCGAGAATTTCTGCTGCACATCTGATAACAAATCCATGATTGCCTGTAGCTGTGGCTCATGCTCTGCGATTGTATCTTTTAATCCGCCCAGTGTTGCTTCGGCGGTGCTTCCTATCCATCCAATGAATGACTGGAAATCATCCCACAGGTTTTGGATCACTCCAAGGAATGTCTGTACGCTTCCGGGCAGTTCTACACCGAAATCTTCCGACAGTGTTGACGAGAATGCTTCGGAGAAACTCTGACCGTCCACTATCTTTCCGACAAAATCCAGAACACCGCCTGCCATCTGACCGACTCCGTTCATGAATTCTTGGATTGGTAGTTTCTGAATGAGTTCGCTGAACCCTGCCGTAATATCCGGGATTTTCAATGCCACCGCATCTATGATCTGCATCGCATACGGTCCGAAGTCCTCTACCATGCTTATCTTTAGGTCGCTGATTGCCGACTGGAATCGTGCCAGTGCGCCTTGTAATGTTCCGGTCGCTGTTGCATCCATTGCATCCAGTGCGCCAGTCGAATTGTCGATTGCTCCGGCGAGTTCATCCCATGCTGATGCAGAGCCGTTTACTCCCTCTTTTACTCCGTCCAGTAAGTAACCAAACTGTGAGTAGTAGTTCGTTCCGGCAATTGCTGACATATAGGAGTTTTTCTGCTCCTGCGTCATTCCTGCCATTGCACCGTTTAGGTCCACGAGGATATCCCTCATGTTCCTCATTTCCCCGGAACTGTCGTAAACTGCGACACCTAAATCCTTGAATGCCTTTTGTGCTACATCCTTGGTGCTGATTCGTACAAGCATTGAGTTCAACGCTGTACCTGCTTCACTGCCCTTGATACCGTTGTTCGCCAAGATTCCGAGTGCTGTGGAGGTTTCCTTGTAGTTCATACCTGCGGCTCTGGCTGCACCACCGCATCCGATGAATGCATCCATAAGGTCTGCCGCCGTGGTATTCGCCTTGTTGTTGGTTGTTACGATAACATCGAGGTATCCCTGTAAGTCATCTATTCCAACTCCCATGGCACTCATAGAATCTGTTACCTGGTCACTGGTGGTAGCAAGGTCTGCCTGCGTTGCTTCTGCGAGTTTAAGCACTGGTGTTAAGGCTGCGGTACTTTCTTCCACATTCCATCCCGCCAGTGCCATATATCCCAAGGCATCGGCCGCCTCCGAAGCCGTGAAGGTTGTCGCTTTACCTGCTTCTCTGGCCGCAGCAGACAGTTTCGCATAATCGTCCGCAGATGCCCCTGCGATAGCAGAGGTGTTTGCCATTGCCTGTTCAAATTCCGCATACTCATCAACCGCACCGGATATGAAGTCTCCGACCTTAACGGCTGCGAATGCTGCGGCTGCCACTGCTGCGGCTTTCTTAGCAACGCTCGCTATTTTGTTTAATCCGTCCTCGGTTACTCCGAGACTTTGCTTGAAAGAGTTTTCGACCTTGCCTGCGATTTTAATGGCGAGTTCCTGCTCTTTGCTGCTGCTTGCCAATGTCTGCCACCTCCTCGGCTATTTCCCGCAATTCAAAAACGGACAGAGATAGAAAGAAATCTATCCCGGTCCGTAATGTCATTGATAACTGTATTGCGAGTTTCCGGAGGTTTGCACCGTCAGTTGGACTTATTCCGCTCCGTAGAAAAAAGCTGTCACACGGTTCTTGACCTTGACTGCTTCCTTCGGGTGTAATCCCTTGAAAAATTCCACCGGAAGTTTGGTTGCCTTGGCAGCGATGATGCACGCATACTCCAAGGACATTTCCGGGAGGAATGTGAATGATCCGGTTCTGTCCAGAATCTTATTTGCTGCGATCATGTCCGCTGCTGTCAGATTGTCCAGTCCGCTCAGATCGATTTTATCATAGGTTTCGCCCTCGAATGTGTACGGCTTATTAAAAACTACCGTATACTCGTTCTCGATCACTTCTCCGTCTTTGTCCAATACCTCTACTGCTACCTCTGTTTTCTTTGTCTCTTTTTCCATCTTGCTCGTCCTCCTTGATTAACACTGCTTTCTGATTTTTGCCAGTAAATCCACACCATTGACCTTGTAAACGTTGTTGATCTTGTCAAGTTCGATTCTCTGCTTTCCGTCCAACTCAATCATGATATATGTGATCTCCACTGTCACTGCTGCGTCCATCGCTCCGCCCTGCTTCACGGTGCCGCCTGTGAGTTTCTTCTGTCGTCCACGTACAACTACTCTCATTCCCTTATAGTCAATACCGCCTGTGCTCTTGACTGTGAACTGCTCACTGGCTCTGAGTGTCAGATTCAGCGAAGTTGCCGGGGACATGAGTTTGAATGCGTCCTCATCGAGGATGCGGAACGGAATCTCCAGTTCCATGCTTCCGAACTGTCCGATGATTACTTCCTCGATTTCTCCAAGGATACCGGGACCGCTCAGTGTCTCGGTCATTCCCTCGAAGTCCGGCAGGGAGATTTCCCCTGTCAGACCCACGAGTGCTGTTCCGTTGTTGTAAAGGTTGAAGTTATTAATAACTCCGGGAATACCTAATGCGCCCATTCTTATTCACCTCCGTTTAATGCTGCGGATAACATATCCGGGTCAAATTCCAAAATGTTGAGGATATCCTCTGCAGGTACATACGGTGCGAGGTACTGGTGGAACTGGATCTTGCCGTTGAGGATGTCCGTTACCGGGTTTTCGTCCTCGCTGAATTCAATTCTCGCCCCTGCACACTTGCCCTGTGATACATAGGAGTTTCCTCTGATGTTCTCGCTGTCTACGATGGACTCGATGAGACGGTAGTTGCCCGGTTCATCGACCTTCTGCTTGTAGGTCAGAATGAAGCTGTTGCCCCACCATGAGAAAAATCTACGGCAGCAGAACCATCTGTCTTTCGGGTCTGTATTCGCCGGATAGCACGCTGTGTTGTTGCCCCATGACTTCCATCCGGAATCATTGATTGCGGTAATGATTCCCTGTCCGTTTAAGAGGTTCGCCTGCGGCTGATCCAGTGTTACCTCTGTTCCATCTTCCAGACAGAGACCAGTAATTCCGATCAGCTTATTGGAAGGGGAGAGGTTCGGCACATCATCGTTGCTTGCGTCTGTGTACGCTGTCAATGCTCCGAAGATAGCGGAATATGCATACTGCTTCGTTCCGACCTTTACCTGCGGCCAGAGAAGTGCTGCGTGCTTGTTGGTGTATCCGTTCTTATTCTTCCAGTCATTGCAGTCTGTGTACTTGGTTGCTTCTGCGGTGTCGATATCGAGGATGCATTCGCAAGTGAATACTCCGTTGATTTCCTCGCACTTTGCTGCAAGGGCGATACCTACATTCGGCTTCTGCGTCCATCCTGGTGCTAAGAGCAGACCCGGTGTCATGCTGAATTTCGGATAGATGTGGCGGATTAACTCCATACCAGTCTCTGCTCCGGTGCTTGCATTGTATCCACCGATGATGTCGCTCTCTGTTACGGCAGTCGGGTCGATGCTTGTGCTATTGACTGTGAGGGTCTTGGCTGATGCACCCTTGCCTCCTGCGGTTAATGTGATCACAAGGTATCCGTCATCATCGAATGTCGTGATGTAGTCCGTTCCGGCTGTGAGTGTGGCTTCGTTTGCCTTTACCTCTACGGTATCTGCGAGGATGCCTGCCACCTTTACTGTTGCCTGCATTTTCTCCACATTCACGGTCTGTTCCTCGTTTGCTTTCTTGTGTTTCTTCGGGTCGAGCACATTGATTAAGATAATCGGTGCGACATTGAGAACACGGAAGCAAGCGTCCATGCTCTGGCAGAGCGTGTAATTCTTGAAATCGTCACTGTATCCAACCTGCTCCACGGCTTCACTGAAACTGTAGGCGATCATCGGTACATTGGTTGCCTTGTACGGGTCGGCTGCGAGGTTCACAGGTGCTGTTCCGATGATTACCTGCAGTCCGGCTGTTCCTGTAACGGGTGCGACCAGGCTCGTTGCCTGCTCTTTTACCCTTACTCCATGATTGTAAGCCATTGCTTTTCTCTCCTTCCTTAAGCCTTATACTCGGCTGCTTTTTTATAAAATACATAAGCGGCACCGCTCTGTGATGCGATGTCTGCGTTCACGGCCGCCAGATTGCTGATCGGCACGACCAGATTGTAAATCGCAGGTTCTTTCTCCATTGCGGTTTTCAATCCGTCCGGCAGTCCGTTGTTGAAGAACTGATTGTGTGTTGCCACTCCCAGAATTGTTGGGCCGGCATACACCATCGTTTCCTGTGTCTTGGCTACCGTCTTTGCTTCCTGCTTGGCTTCCGCCTGCACTGCTTTTGTCTTTGCTTCGCTCATGCGAATCTATCCTCCTTCCTTATTGCTGCTGTTGCAAATGTCATGCTCGCTGCTCCGAAGAAGTAAGGGAATGATTCTTCGTCCTGCAGTGCCCAGTCGAATGGGTGCTGCTCATCATTCATAAAATAGAATTGCTTTGCGAGCATTGGTTCTTTCATGAACCGTTCCTGTATCTTCTGGATGATTCCAAGGACACCCTTGTGTCCGTTGTTTCCTGCGTCATCGTCAAAATATCCGATCAGCAGTGTGACGAACACTTCCTGCGGTTCTACACCGCCCTTGGCTTGCCCTGTTTCCACTCGGACGATCACATACGGAATCGGGTCCGGTGCATCTTCGTCCTGTCTGATGGGGAGGTTCTGCTCATAGACATTCATCTTGATGTACTCCCCTGCGGAATCCTTGAAGAGGTCATCCCTAAAAATAACCCCTATTTCCTTTACAAGTTCTTCCTGTAAAATCTGCGCCGTCATTTACTTGCCTCCCAGTATTTTGTCGATCTGCTTCTGGATGTTCTTCTGCAGGTTCTTTTCTATGTTAGGCTTTACGATGCCATATACCTTGGCTTCGTTTCCTACCATGGTAGGAATGGACGGACTGAGTAATTTCTTAAGTGGCAGCCTTGATGTTCCTTTTCTCTGAACTACAGAAACATGACCACTTCCGAATTTGGTAATAAAAGCCTTGAGGTTACCCTTTTGCAGACTTTTCAGTCCACTTGCTTTCAGTACCTTACCTCTGGCCGCATCTGTTGAAGTATTGTCTTTGTACTTGAAGTCCGCCAACTCATTCACTGCCCCTGTAATTTTCAGAGTGGCTGTCGGATTGGATGCCGTTGCGTTCTTCTGGGCGATAGCTTTCTTAAACCTTGGACTCTTTACCGCATAGGTTTCCTTGGCTTTGTCAGCCAGATCCTTTTTGGCATCTCTGGCGGTAGCATTCACGGCATTCTTCAATGCCTGCGGTGCTTTCGCTTTCATGTCCTTCAGTTTCAGTTCTATCCTCTGGAGTTGAGTCTGGTCGACTTCAAACTCTATCATTCCGCTCTGCAATCCCATTACTTCGTCCTGTTAGCCTCCATGGTTATTGTGTATACTCCGCCCTCGTCTGTGGAATCGGTTACCATGTACCTCTTTCCATCAAAGACAATCTGCCGACCGATGGCAGGCAGTGATCCGAAGTCATCCGCCTTGACATAGATTAGTTTCTGCTTCACATACACACCGTCCATGTTGGATTTCATCTTCTTTTCTCTTTCGATGATTTCATTGTCATCTACGAGAACCGGGATTTCTTTTCCGTCCACGGTGTGCATATCTGCGAATTCATCCACATTCATGAAGGTGTTATTCACATCGTCCTTCATGACTTCTTTGAATGATTTTCTAACCATTCTTTTTCGCCCCTTTACTTCGGGTCGGTGTCTTTGGCACTCTGCCGACTACATTCTCCGGGGTTTCTCCGTTCTTGGATTCCCCTGCCAGTCCTGCTGTGGCGGTGGCAGGAGTCGCTTTCGCTTTCTCCTGCTTGCCTTCGCTCCACACGGCTGTTCCTGCGTCAAGCCATGCCTGCACCATTGATTCATCGTCTGCCGGGAGGCTGTCTCCGACTTCATACTGGTGTGATCTGTAAAGGATAGGGTATGTTGCTACCAGTTCCATGGCTGCACCTCCTTATCCAATTTTTACAAGTACCTTTGCGTCTCCTGCGGCCGCTGCCTTGGCTGCGAAACCTGCAGGTGTGTATGCGACCTTGCTTCCGCTAGTCTCTCCGTTGTTCGCTGCGTCTGTGATGCCTGTCTTGTCGAAATAAACAGGCTGTCCGAATGCGATCTCGTTCGTTCCAGTCTTATCGAACTCAAAAACACCGCACACATGAAGGTCGCCTTCTGCTCCGGGTGCGATGTCAGTTCCTGCGATACCCACTCTGCCAGTAAGTTCTACGACTGTATTGGCTTCGATGGTGGATGATCCAGTATTTTTATAATCGAGGGTTTCCCCTCTCTGCCAGTAACTTGCTTTGCTCATGGCTGCATCCTCCTTCTGTTATGCTAACTCAATCGGGTTCTTTACTTCGATACCAGGGTTCTTGATTGCTCCACGGTAATCCATGACGCTGATACCCCAGTCGAGGTAGATATCCCATACGAATCCCAATGTGCCCGGAGTCTCCATTCTTCTGATTGTCGGGATCTCCTGTCCGTTCAGATAGTCAACCTCGATGAAGTCTGTGTCGTCCTTTGCTCCAAGTAACCACCAAGGCATTACATTTCCAAAACCACCGCAGAGTGCGTTGATTGTAGGATCTTCCACTACCGTGATGCTGTCCTTGTATCTGTAGAGCGGGTTCACTGCCTGTGTGTTGCCGGATGTGCTGATTGTCGGGCTGTAGAACAGCGTGTACATATCGAACATATATCCGCTCGGCACGATAATGATTGCAGGTCTGATGATAGTTGCTTCTCCGAACTGGTCTGTCTGGTTCTGGAGTGCGAGGATCATTCCCTGCACGGCTTCCTTCGTGATTCCTGTACCCTTTGCCAGTAAGTTGGAGTGTGCGCTGCTGAATAATGCAGTACCGTCATAAATCGCCGGGTTGTTTACGAGGATCTGGTAACACTGCTTATTCTGGGTCTTTCTTGCGCTCGCTGCGTACTTGGCAGGAATTCTGGTTACAAGATCGATATCATCGTTGATGAATGCCTGTCTTGTAAGCGTGAACTGGCGGCCGTATGTTTTCAGCTTTCTGGTCGGGAGTTTCTCATCTCCGAACACATCATGCTTTAACTCTCCACCCTCCGGCACTTCGAGGAACTCGCCTACCGGTCCTGCTAAGTAGTTGTTGTCGTGGGTCTTGAAGTCCTTAAGAGTTCCCTTCTTTGTCCACTGGTCGAATGTTACGGCTACAGTCTTGTGTCCTTCCACATATGCCTTGTTGATGGCATTGTCGAGGATAGCAGGGAACGCTGCTGTCGGATTGTAGAACTGTCTCTGTAACATACCGTAGAGTTCATCAGAGGATCTTCTGTTGAGTCCGGACTGTCCTTCATTGGTCAGACACTCAATGGCTAAGTCACGGAGCGTCATTCCCATCATCTGTCTTGCACCGTCTGCCGGTTTCTGGAGTTCCATCCCGCTTCTCATCACGATAGCGTCTGCTGCTGCCGCTCTGAACTTGTCCTCGGCACTTTCTGTGATACTCACTCTACCGTTTGCCGGAATCGGTGCACCGTGCTGTCTTACGTGCTCCAGTGCTGCTTCTCTTACGGAGTCCAGTGTCGCACCGCTCTCGATATAGCTTCTGGCTTCCATTCCGAACTCTCCGCAGAGTTCTGTGATGGAGCGGATTCTGGCTCTTTCTTCCTGGATTGCTCTCTGGGTGTCTGCTTCCGGGTTTGCCGGATTCTGCGGAGGTGCGTTTGCAGGCGGATTCATACCTCTCTGCTGCTGTTCCTCTGCTTCAATCTCTCCGTTCAGTCTCTCGATTTCTCTCTGAAGGGAGTCGAACTCTGTCTGCTCCTCCGCAGTAAGATCTCTGCCTGCTTCTTTGGCGGCATTTACGATTTCCTGCTGACGGAGCATTTTCTGCTGTCTCTGCTGCTTTTTGTTCATCGTCTGTTACCTCCTTGGTTGATGATATTTTTATTTATTTGAAGTTGCCTTTCGAACCAGTCTGTAGAGCGGCTCTGCGTTCCCTGCTCGGTTTCTTCCTCCAGTTCCCTGCCTACACCGACCGTTGGGTCCGCAGGCACGCTCACGATACTAATTTCGTAAGGTGTCCACTTTCTTGCGATGTCTGCCGGTCCTGTGAACCTGCCATCTGCTGACTGTTTGTTTGGCATTACTTCCTCCCATGAGTCTATCTGATAGCCTACGGACGTTGTTTTCAGCGTTCCGCTTTTGACTTTCTGATAGATGAGGTCTGCATCTTCATCGCTGTCGAATTCAACCTCTGCCATTCCACGCAAGTCCTCAATCCATGCCCGGTTTACTTTTCCAATGACACGGTTGCGGTCGTGGTTAAAGAGCAGCACACCAATTTCATTTAATCGTGTAAGGTCTACTGCTCCATCTGAGTGGTCGAGGATTTCTGTTCCCCACCATCTCTCGTATGGTTCTTCAGAGGAAAAGGAAAGAATGAACTTTCGCTCATTCCCCTCTCCTTCCATGGCTCTGATAGAATTAACTGTCAGTTCCCTAGTCGTCTGTTTTTCCTTCTTCCTCTGCTCCATCGCCTTCTTCTGATTCCTGCCCTGTTTCTTCTCCGGTTTGGTTTCCGTCTGTCTGCTGAGGATTGTCGGCAGGTGTTTCCTCATCCTCGTAGAGTTCTGCTGCTGTCTGGTCAAAAATCACACCTCCTAAATCGATACCCTTATCCTTTGCGTATTCGAGTACCTCTGCCATTTCATCTATCTGCTCTTTCCAGTCACGACCCTGTTCTGCGGCAATCTGCTTGAAGGTCTTTTGTCCTGTGTTCAGAGCAATCTTGTTTGCGTTTGCTTCCTTCTGAGGGTCAATCCATTTCTTCGGTGCTGTGATCCATGCGTGCTCGAAGTATTTATCCTTGTTATCCCAGAAGTCCTTTGCGTCCAGTTCCCCTGCGAGCCACAGCGAAATAATAAAAGTTTCATATATTTCGTCCATGACTTCCATCAGCATCTCTTTTTCCTCTGCGTAGGTCATGTCATCTTCGATGATGCCCTGTCTGGTTGAGGAGTAATTGCTCTCTGACATATCACGGCTTGTGGCTTCGTAACTGATGCCCTGTCCTGCTCCGACAAGTCTCTGCTGCAGCTTGATGTAACTCGCCGCATCCGTTGCCTGTCCGGTCGGGTTTACGACCTGTATCTCATCTCCGGCATTCAGTTCCTTTATCATGCCGGGTGCGATGGATTTGCCCTGGTAGTCCTGGTGCGGTCCCGGTACGCTGCCGTTCTGACGACCGATTCCGGTTGTCGGTAACTGCTTTTTGATGAATACTGAAAGACAGGCCGCTATTCGCTCTTTGACCGATACGGCTATCATGAATTCGTTAGCGTCTCGGATTCTTGTGATTGTCGGACTCATATCGGACATCTCACGCACCTGCGATGGGCGGTGTTTTGTGTATAAAAAAATGACATCTTTCGCATCCACATATACGGGATTTGAGAGTGCCATTCCGTCCACGGAATACTGTCTGATCCAGTACCCCATCGGCTTGTTATACTCATTCATTTCAATACCACCGACTACCTTGTTCCCCTTTTTCTTCGGGAGCATCTGCGAGTTGTCCAGTTCGTCCACCTCGAATGTCTGAAGCTTGAATGGGAGGTATCCGTCCTTGGTGTATCTCTTTATGATAAGGATTCCGCCATCAACCTTCTTTCGCTTCACGCACATTCTCATCATCTGCGTGAAGGACTGCGTTCCGGTCACATCGCAGTTCTGTTTCTTGCACCATTTCTTCCAGGCGGTCTGGATAATCTCGTTGGTCTTGTCGCTGCCTGTCTTTGCCTGCAGTGCGTAACCGCCGCCAATGACATTTCGCTTGTATGCCCCGATGACTGAATTCATCATGTCGGAGTTTCGCTCCAAGTCTCTGGCTCTGGCTCTGACATTGTCACGGCTGTACCGGTCCGTAAATTCTGCCGACTGGTTGAGTACCCTCCAGTTTGCATTGCCCCTGTCATAGTTGCCTGCATCGTAGTTCCTCATCTCAGTCAGACTCTGCCGCCATGCTTCCCTGCGTGCTCCCCACTCCGGGGATATAAAACCTATAATTCCATCTAACCAGTTCATGTTCTACCTCCCATCAAATACTGCGACATAGGTATCATCCAGTAAACTGGTTGAACCCTCTGCTGCAATCTGCGCTGTGAGGTCGTTCCTTAACTTGTAGAGCAGACTAAGGTCGGCACGGGTGAGCTGTCTCGTACCAATCTTGTAAGACTGGCCGCCTACGAGCACTGCGTAAATGGCATTATTTACTTCGGTCAGCATTTCCGAAGCATTGTAATTGGATTCTACTGCTGCCATGCTCTGCCTCCTTTATACCCATGACCCTTCGTTCTGACTGATCCAGTGTTCTTCCGGGGTGTACTGGGTTGTTTCCTGTTTCTTTGGTTGCTCATTTTCCTGTATCTCATTCAGATGCAGGGTTCGTACTCCGAGGATGTCTGCCGCTGCTGTTGCGTATACCTCGCAGTCCAAGTAGTGGTTGTCTGCGTGGGAGGTTTTCTGCTGCCATTCCTGTTTGACCTTGCCGTTTCCCATTTTGACATTCACTTTATGTTCCGCAGTTACCTGCTCTGCGTACTCTCTGTCACATCCCTGGTAAACCATCCATGATCCGCTGCCGTTCTTTTTCTGCATTCGTCCGGCGATCATGTCCTTATATTTTCCGGTGTCTACCAATACCAGATTCATGCCGTATGCCTTGCTGTCGCTCTTATTTACCTTGGACAGTTTGTAGTGCGACAGCATCGGGTTTGATGAACCCTTGCTTGGCAGTGCCCATTCTGAATTGTTGGCGCAGAAATCGTACACCGTATCTGCGTCATTACCGGAGTCGATCAGTGCCAGTGCTACGACCAGTGGTGTGCTGTCCGGCATCTGGTATTCGAGGTTCATGATTCTCTCTACTTCCTGGAATGAGAAAGCCTGTCCATGTGCTATGTTCTGGCTTGTGAGGTAGTTGCCCCACGCTCTGATGCTCCAGTACAGGCAGTTCTCCTGTACATCGACTCCTGCCGTGAGCAGTTTCGCCCACTCCGGCACTACCAGTTCCTCGTACTCGGTCTGTCTTTCCATGACGAGGTCTGCGTTGGTCTTTAGCTTGGTATCCTCCCACGGCTCTGCAAGCCATGAGTTGACGAAGTTCTGCAGCTTCTCCGGGTCGTCCTTACTGTCCAGAAATTCTTTTACAATCTCCGAAAAGCGAACAAATGGAGAGTACAAAGTGTTCATCCAGAATGCTACCTTGCGGACGAACTTGGTGTTTTCCTTGACCGTCCGCCACTCTCCCTTGCGGAGCATCTCCGGCTTGTCCTGGTCTGTGATTACGCATCCGCACTCCTGGCATACATAAGTTGCGAATTCTGCACGGTCTGCGTAACTCATCCCTTCCTCTTTGGGGAAGTGTATCTGCTTCCACTTGAGTTCGATGTATTCCCCGCAGTGCGGACATGGAACGAAGTAGTGCTTCTCTATGTCTGCATCTTCCTTGGCTTTCCAGATATGCCCTGTTTTCAGTGTCGGTGTGCTTGTGATGAATATCTTCCTGTTGTGGAATGTCTTGGTTCGTTCCCTTGCCAGACTGACAGGGTCGGCTTCCTTTTTGGATGCCCCCGGATATTTATCCACCTCATCGAGAAACAGGAATCGGATTGCCTTACTCGCAAGGCTTGATGGGGAGTTCGAGCCTGCCAGTGTCAGATACATTCCATCAAACTGTAATTCCTGCAACTGCGAGTTCTCATCAAACCTCTTTCGGAGTTCCGGTGCCGCTTTGAACATCGGCTGCAGTCTGTTCTCCGATATGGATTTTGCGAGCGTATCTGTCGGATATACGATCATGGTCGGCGCAGGGTCCTGTTGGACGATGTAACCTACCATGTTCTGGAGGCACTCTGTTCCACCTACCTGCGTAGGCTTCACGTAGACGATTTCCTCTGTCTCATAATTGTTGAACTCATCCATGATGCCTTTAAGGTATGGGGTGTGTTCTGTCCGCCATGGTCCCGGCATTGCAGAGGTCTTGGCATCCAGTACCCTGTACTTGTCTGCCCACTCCGATACCGTGATGTCCTCTGGTGGCTGTAGGAACTTTAAGGCTTCCTTCTGGTATTCTGTGACCTCGTATCTACGATACGGATTTCTTGCCACGCTTTTTCTTTTCCATTTCTTCCGGTGTGCAGCCTGCCACCACAAAGCTGTTTAATAACCGGATGATTTCTGCGTTCAGATCCTTTTCTATCGAGCGAATCTCCATCGGGTCGCAGTGACCGCTGATTCTGCCGGATAGTCGGCTCGGCAGGGATAATGCAAACTTTTTGAATGAAACAAAAAATCGGCTATAGTCCATCTTCACTTCCTCGATGTCGATGTACTTACCCGATGCGATTTCTGTCTTTAATCTATGCATTTCTCCCTGGGATTCCTTGAGGGCGATCTCTGCCTGCAGTTTCTGTTCCCTCAGTTCGGCTTCCTTTTCGGACTTGCTTTTTCCGTATGCCTTGTCTGAAAGGTATTTGACATACCTCTGAATGGTAGGTGCTAATTCATACCGATTCCCCTCTTTGGTCTTGGTTGTTGATATGATGCCCTCTTGAGTAAGCTGCTGCACCCTTCGCACCGTTACTCCGAACAGAGAAGCGATGACCTCTACACGGTAGAAGCCGCCCTGCTGTTCCTCTGCCATTCTACTTTACATCCTCTGCCGGGATTCGGACTGCCTGCTGCCCGGTGTAATCTTCCCACCGTTTCACGATCACATCACAGAATCTCTCATCCAGTTCCATGATGAATGCCGTCCTTCCCAGTTGCTCTGCGGCCATGAGGGTGCTGCCGCTTCCACCGAACAGATCCAGTACATTCCATCCGGACTTACTGGAATTGGTTATGAATTTTCCGACCAGTGCGATTGGCTTCATGGTCGGGTGTATGTCATTCCTTGTCGGTTTGTTCTCGTAAATAACAGAGGTCTGATCTCTGTTTTTCCTGCGGAGTTCTTCCAGATATGCCACAAGTTCGTTTTTCTTCATGGCACTGAAATCTATATCATCTTCCAGAATGACGGTATCCTGTGTCCTGTCATTGATGAAGTAATGCGCCGCACCCTCTTTCCATCCATACAGACACGGTTCGTGTCTCCACTGGTAGTCCTGTCTGCCGAGGACGAATGCGTTCTTTTCCCAGATTAAGCACTGGGCGAGTTTCAGTCCTGCGTCAAGGAATGCCTGTCTGAATATGTGCCCGGTACTCTCTGCGTGGAATACATAGATTGCTGCCCCGGCTCTCATAAATTCATAGGCACTCTGATAGGTTGCCAGTAAGAACGAATAGAAACTCTGGTTGTCCATATTATCGTTCTTGATGTGATTGATGTTGCGGTGTCCTTTGGCAGGGAGGTACTCATCGAGCATCTCTGCCTTGTCTCCGTAGTTGACATTGTATGGCGGATCAGTGACGACAAGGTCTGCGATTTCTCCATTCATCAGAACCGCCATGTCATCCTGCGATGTACTGTCTCCGCACATGAGCCTGTGTCTGCCCAGTAGCCACACATCTCCGAGTTTGGTTACTGGTTCGGCTTCCGCCTGCTCCAGTGCTTCGTCCTCATTGAAGTCATCGTCCACTGCTTCCGGCTCGATAGCGAGTTTGTCCACCAGTTCCGTGAGGTCGTTCTGCTCGAAGCCTGTCAGTGATATGTCGTAATCTCCGAGGTCGAGGTCAAGCAGGAGGTCTTTCAACTTCACTTCATCCCATTCGCCTGTAATCTTATTCAGTGCGATGTTCAGAGCCTTCTCTCTCTGCTTGTCCAGAGCCACCACGACCACGTCCACTTCCTGGTATCCGAGGTCTTTGAGGACGGTTGCCCTCTGATGGCCGCCTATGATAGTTCCATCCTCGTTTATGATGATGGGGTCAACGTATCCGAATTCTTCAATGCTCCGCCTTATTTTCTGGTATTCCGCATCGTCCGGGGTCAGTGCTTTTCTTGGATTGTATTCTGCTGCCTTTAAGTCAGCCAGTTTCCTGCGTTCAGTTCTCAGTTTCTGGTCCATTTCCAAGCCTCCTTCCCGCTTTGCGTAACGAAATGGTTAAAAATTTTTTTATTTTATCGGCAAAAAAGCCGCGCCTTCCTCGCCCCGCATTGCATTTTGGGTCTGGGTAGTACCTACGGCGATGCCGTGCCCCGCCTGCACGCAAAAGAGGACACAGCGCAGGCTCTGATGCCTTGTGCCATGTCCTCTCTGAGGGGAGCAAGTGGAGTGGTTGGGTGTGACCGTGTGGTCTGTCCCCTTGTGCTCCACGCTACTACTATAGCACACCTCGATGTACTCTTGTGTACTCTCTTGTTCTTTCTTCTGTGTGCTGTGCTTCTGTGTGGTGCTGTGCCCCTGTCCTGTGGTGTGCCCTGTGCCTTGCCTGCCCTGCCTGTGGTGTGGCTGCGTGGTGCTGTGTCTGTGGTGTGCGGGTGCGTCCTAACCCTGCTCTCCCTGCCCCTGTGGGTGTGTGCTACGGTGTGCCCTGTACTCCCTGTGTCTTGCCTGCCTTATTTTCTTGGGGTAATACCTGCCCTATATATGGGGTGCTATATGCGGGCCTTGTACACTCCCTATATACGTGCCCTATTTTTTTAGGCTTGCTATTTATGATCCGTTCTGTACATACAGTAAAAGCCGGCCCTTGGATTCCGAATGCGGATTTCCAAAAGTCGGCTTGAATTTTCGATGTTCTGTTTTTCTTTTTGCGGAATTTTCCCGGTAAAATTTCCGGCTTGATATTCTGCAATATATTAGCCTTGAATTATTCCACCTTTTCCACATCTCCTGTGTTTTTATCCACATTGTATTCTGCGTACTTAGTGCCTGTGAATAAATTCTCCGCATACTGTTCTTCGTCTTTGATGTGCTCGTATATTCTAACATTGAGCGTATCTCCTACGCAGGTTATGCAGGCTGTGGTATTAAGCGTGAAATTGACGACTGCATGGACTTCATTATCCGCCTTGAAATATTGCTTATAATAATCCGCTGCGTATTCCTCTGCTGATTTATCCCCTGTAACTTTTGCCAGTCTCCAATTTCCTGTCTTGTCATTTCTTACTGTGTCAGAGAATATGATGTCTACTCCATCAATTTCTGCGGGTTCGTCTTTTTCCTCTGTTTTTGGTTCGGTAGTTTCCGAAGCCTGTTCCGTGACCTCAGTATTCTGCTGCTCTGTCTGCTTTGGATTGCCATCATCCTTTTTATCATCGCTTGGCGATGCAATTATTCCGATGATGCATAAAACAATGATTGCGATCAGTACAATGCCGACCTTTTTTCGCTTCTTCTCTTTCATAAGAGACCTCCTTTTGGGGTAGAATTTTGTTTGTGCTAAATTGGCTATAAATAAGCCTTTTTGCAACTACAATTCTACCCCCCCCCCTACTCCGAAGTCAAGCAATTTCAAGGCTTTGAGGGTTCTTGGGAGGAGGCGAATTCCTGTAAAATTGACTGTACTTTTTTGTATGTAAGCAGCTTGTCAATTCCTGCGTTGTAGTATTTGTTGCACGGGGTCCTTGTCATGTTTGCTTCCTTGCACACCTGCTTCCAACTCAAGCAGTCAATGTGTCTGTATTCCAGTATGCTTCGTTCCGTGGAGTCCGTTGGTAAAAAATCCATGATCTTCATCACATTCAGCATGGTCTTTGCCATCTCTGCTTTCTGTGATTCGATTCTGTCCTCGATCTCCATTGCACGGATGACCTGCGTTGCCGGTCCGTCTCCTACGCTGTTGGTTTGGCTGCGTGGCACTGGGGAGTATTGCATCCCCTTTGTGCCGAGCATATTTTCTCTGAAAGTACGAAGTCTGGCTTCCAACTGCTTCTTTTTCATCTTGGCATAATAATATTGTCCGAGGTACTGTTTGAGAAGCAGTTTTTGTTCTTCTACCTCATTTGCCATGCTGTCTGGTGTCATAGTTTTCCTTCTTTCTAATCCCTGGGTTTGTCCTCCGCAAGGAAGTATGCTTTTCCGCCGAGTATCCTTACCTGCTTGAGTACCCGGTCTTTGTTCTCCCAGTCTCGTATCTCTACTCCACGCTCCTGCAGGATGTTTATCTGCATTTCTATGGATGAGAGCATTGCCGACACCGGAAGTTGTCTCATTACCTGCGTTGCGTCCGCCAGACTGGAATTCATCCCGAATGGCTTACGCTTTGGTTTACCTTTTGCCATTGTTTCCACCTCTTTTCCACCAGACTCCTCTTTTCATGCATTCACATCTCACGATGTAATACCAGAGGAAAAATCCGATGATTGTGTCCTCGTTACTCGGTCTGGTTGCTCCATAGAACCACAGTTCTAATCCTTGCCATAGCATACCGATCAGCAGCCACTTGAATGTTGCTTTCATGAGTGCGTACTCACGGATTTCGTTCTCGTTCATTTCTTGCCACCTGCCATTTCATGGATTATTGTGCGGACGACATGACCGATTACCTTCGGCTCATCCCAGTCGTCCGGTGCGCTTAATACGCACCCGCATATCTTATGCTCCCCGAACTTCTCCACATTGAATGGGCAGCCACCACATGATGGGTGTGTATACTCATAATCCGTTCCCTTGCCTTCGATTACCTCATGCGTGTACTTCCTGCAGATGGTCGCCGCTTCTGTCATAAACTTTGCCCAGTAGAATGCCCACTTTGCATTGATTGCCTTTTTGAATATCTTACTCTGCCTGCTGATTTTCTTTTTCAGTCTCATCCTCTGCCTCCTTTAATTTCTGCCCACACCACGGACAGTGCGGATATAATTCCCTGTCTTTTCTGTATGGATTGATTTTTCTGTATGGATTGATAACGGCTGCGTTTTCGCAGTTTGGGCATACCATCACAATATCTCCGAATGCTGCTTTCTGTATGAGTGGTTTCGGGATGTCTTTCTCGCTGATCGTTCTGTAGCATCTCAGCCTTCTCTTGATGATATTATGATTAAATTCCACACCGCAGCCATTGCCATCCCCGTACCATACTCCATGCAAGAACGGAATTCCTGCCCATTGCCCGATTTTGTCGCACATCACAATTCCGTATGCTTCCTCATCCGGACACCACACTGGCTGTCCTGCCATTTCCTTTAATTCCTCGATTGTCAATGGTTTCTGCTCCATCATCGCTCCTCCCATTCTTCACAATCCTTGCCGTCATTGTATGCCGTTTCTAATGCAAAGCCTTCTGCACTCTCATTGAAACATTGAAACTCTCCACAGCATTTTTTGTGCCAGTAACAGGTGCCGCAGCACTTATTCTCATTGTCCATCCTGTATCCCTCCTTCCCAGTTCCACAATCCCTGCTTGCCCCTTGCCGAAATTGGCTTGTTGAATAATATTGCATCTGCCATTACCCATGCGTACCTGCCGATGGTATAATCTCCGAATGCTAATTCTGCCGGATTCTCTCTTTGCAGTTTTCTTCGATAGGCTTCATCGATTTGGAAACAGTCCACGAGGTTTGCTTTTCCAACGATTACTCCTGTTGGTAGCTTATTGACCACTCCCGCTTTCTGGAAGTGTTTCAATTCTTCCATCGGGATATGTAGCAGGATTCCACTGTGATCTGTTTTGGCTGCGTGGATGAGGATTTCTCCACGATAGCTTGTTTTCCATGACCGTGTTTCGTTATGTTTCTGCCCAGTCGCCAATAGCGTTGCCCATGGTTGCCATACTGTTATTGCTTTCACGATTCTTTCACTTCCTTCTTCTGCATTCTTCTGTAATATGCCTTGATAATCTGTCTATATCTGCGCTTTGGCTTTTTGAGGATTATGATGTTGAGGTGTTCGTCAGACACCGCCATATCATTGACTGGCTTTATTTTTACTCTCATCTTCCGCTCACTCCCTTCTTTAAAGCGCACATGGTGCAGAGTCCTTTTGCTCCCTGCTCCTTGGCTACTTCTGCCAGTGGCAGTTCCCAACACTGTGCACCGCACTCCGGGCACTTGGTCAGCTTCCAGTCCTTGCGTCCTGTTGGCACATTTACCTTCAGCGGCATACAGTAATATCCGCCACGGTCAGTTGCTTTTCTCGGTTCGATTGCTACTCTCATTCTGTTTGCTCCCTTGCTATTTCTGTGTCAGTTCCGGCAGCAGGATTTCTGCTACTTCCTTTTCCGAAGTGACTACCCATGCCCTACCGCCTGCCTTGCGGATCTGCTTTATCGTCTGCTCCTGCATCTTACTCAGTACCCCGATGAATGGCCGCTTGACCTCGAATCCGTAATACCTGCCATTGATGATGCAGGTAATGTCTGGGATTCCCTGTCTGGAGTACGGGCCGGCTGCTTCTTTCCATGCGATGGCATTTGGTGCGTTATCCTTTATCCAGTCGAGGATTT
The DNA here is from genome assembly GCF_009875795.1 of Coprococcus sp. BIOML-A2. Lineage (NCBI taxonomy): Bacteria > Bacillati > Bacillota > Clostridia > Lachnospirales > Lachnospiraceae > Coprococcus > Coprococcus sp. BIOML-A2. The sequence continues at coordinate 95,090 of NZ_WWSI01000006.1, read as the reverse complement.
TCTTCTGGAAGTAGCTTTCCTTTGGCATCTTCTCCCGGATGAATTTGTCGGCCGCTTCCCTGGTGCTTATGCCCTTATTATGCTCTATGGTATAGTCTTGCAATTCTTCGTAGGTTCTGAAGGAGGTATAATCCAGTTTTCCTCCACGCATTACATGGCGGATTGCTTCCTCTGCTGTTGGGTCTGGATACCCTTCTGCGTTCTTTGCTGTCATCGTCTGCCTCCTTAAAATCTGGCGGACACTCTCCCTGTGATGTGGAGTTTTCCGTTTTTCTCTACTGCATTGAAGTATCGGTGTCCTTTTGCCACCTCTGCCGCCAGTTCGTCTGTGAGTGTGACGATTCTACGGTAATTGCCGCTCTTGGTTGTGATGAGTACTCTTTCTCTATCCCACACTGGCTGATTGTTTTCTCCCATGATGACTTTCTCTACTCCATCTTCCACTACCAGTTTCGGTACTGCTTCAATCTTGATGATCATGTCTCTCCATCTCCTTTTCGATTTCTTCTTTATGTTCCTCGTAAACCCTGCACTCAGTACAGGGTTTTTCCGGCTCTACGCATTTGTCCGAAAGAATGATACAAAACCACGGCAGGCTTCCTTTGCGCTGCTTCTTGGCTCTGGCTCGCTCTCTCATCTGGGACAGCAGTTCCATCATGCTCATACTGGTGTCGCCTCCTCAAATACTGGGGCGGTTGCCTCCTGCATGGTCGGCTGATCTGCGTATTCCGCTGATCCGTTGTCTGCGTATGCCAGCTTGTTCCCCTCATTGTTTTCCATGAAGTGACTTGCCTGTGTGTCTGCGGAATGCAGTGCCCAGATCATCGGGTATCTGTCGATTGCATTGTTGAATGATAAGGTGTCGGCTTCGGTGTATCCCATGTGCCATCTGATTGCATATCTTTCTACTGGCTGAAGCTTCATATATTCCTCGATCATCATTACAGACTTTTCTCCGTGACCGTATGGAATCTTGTCGTCCACTGCGAATGCTTCGTACTGCTCCCACTTCCCACCTACCTTGCGGTTTCTGATTTCCGTTGTGTAGAAGTAGGTCTTGCAGATGTCATGGAGCAGTGCCATGATGATCACATTTTCCTCTGTCACTCTGGCTGCCGGAACTCCTGCGACCTCGTATGAGTATGTGCCGTCATCGTTCTTTGTGAGGTTCGCCCTCAGTGCATCCAGTACATTGAGTGAGTGCTGCAGCAGTCCGCCTGTCACTGAAAGGTGGAATCTGGTACTTGCAGGTGCTGCGTACATATCACTCTTTCTGATAAATGCCATCAGCTTGTCCACTCCGTCTCTTGTTACCTTTGTCATCTCTGCTTCAAATCTGTTGATGTTTGCCTGTCTGTTATCCATTGTTTTGCTCCTCCTGTTCTACTGCATCTGGTCCTTCGCCGTATTCTTTGGCACATCTTTTACTGTCTGGGTGTAAAAACATACACGCTCCCTCTGTTATTTCGCACTCCCATCCGTGGTACTCATCTGTTGGTATCGCTGCTTTGCATCCCATCTGCTTCCTCCTTATTCTTTAATCCCTCAGCCAGAATGTGGCACGCTCCGGCTGTGATGATCATTCTGCTTTCTGTTTCCCACTCTGGTTTCTTCTCCCAGATGTTCTGTTCCTGGTCTACAAGGAACTCTTTTGTCAGATCGTTATAAATCTTCGGTGGCGGTCCGTCCTCATCGAAGCACTCCGGTGCTGCGTATAAACAACAGTGTTGTTGCCAGTAAGGTATCCACAGATTCCAGACTGCTATTCTGATTTCTTCCACCACCTGTAGAAATTTCTCGACACTGTATTCCTTGTAGAGTGTCCTGCCGAGTTCCTTGCCTGTTCCGGCTCTCCGTTTTTCCTCAAGCATTTCCTGTATCTGCTTTATGAGAACTTGTCCGGCATCATCGTTTTTTATAACGATGTCCTGTCTGATTCTCCTGCCGGAGATCTGATCCGCTACTTCCTTGATGCTATCCTTTAGTTCCCGGTACGGTTTCTTGTACTTGGTCTTTAGGAGTTCCTCTGGCACATTCTCGTCATTCTTTTTCAGTGTCTCCAGTAGCGATTTCAGCTTTTCTTCATCCTTTTGGATGCTTTCATCTTCCATTCGCACCACCCTTTCTGTCTCCGAACACCTAATGCTCCATTTTTCTACCGCACACCTACGTGTTCATTTAGGTGTGCGGTGTGAAACCCTTGATTTTACTGGCTTTATCGGGGTTACTAAACACCTAACACCTAATTTTTGAAATACACCATGTTTTTTTAGTGATTTCTGTGACTAACCCTTCATGCAGTCACACAATTTTCCGTAAATACAATAAAAATAGTGATTTAGGTGTTTTAGGTGTTTAGATGTTATTAAAAGCCTTGATTTTACTGGGTTTTTTACTAAACACCTAACCGAACACCTAACTAAACACCTAATTTTAGGTGTGCGGTTTTTTAAGGTTTTTTATAACTTTTTAGCGATTTTGGTCACATAATTTCCAGTCACACAATTTTTTCTGCTCCATGGTTTTTGTGACTAAATCGCAAATTCTGTGACTAATTGAACGGCAGCTTATCTGCTTCCTCATCGGGTATGGTCTGCCATCCGTCATTTGTTCCCGGCAGACTCATCTGCTGCGGTTTCATCTGCTCTGCGATTTCTTCCTCCTCCAGTAGCGGGTCCTTTTCCTCTGCGAGGTCGCCCAGGTGGAATTCCACGAAGCGACAGTTTCGGTTGTTGAACCATTTTGTCACTGAGTTCTTGGTGCTGCCATCCTTAAGGACTGATACTCCGATCAGACCCTTATCTGCGAGGTATTTCAGTGTCTTTCTGGATGAGTACCCTGCTTTCGTGAGTGCCTGCGTCAGCATGGATGGGAAGATGTATGCGTTCTTGTTCTGGATCATGCCAAGGCACGTTCCGAAGGCTTTCTCCCCGAAGCTGTCCTTGTTTGACAGTATCCAGTCCACGATGTACTGCGTGGCATTCTCGTTTACATCTCCGGTGTCTGCGTTCATCTGCTCCTGCAGGATGTTCCTTGCCATCTCTTTGGCTCTTTCCCATGATTCCGGGTCGATTTGCAGGTTTTCCGTGTTTGTTTTGGCTGATTCCGTATCAAATTCTCCATTTTCGTACCGTTTCAGCCATTCTCCGTTATTAAATACCCATGTGTCGATGATTGCGTCTGCCAGTGCCACCGCTGCGATGCCCGCTATGTGTGATCCGCTCTTTCCTTTGCTGATCTGGTATACATACTGCATCATTTCATCGTATTTTTCCGTGATGCTTCTTTCGTCTGTGTGCAGGAGCATTCCGATGTAAGCCGGCCCTGCCCATCCGCAGTTCATTCCAGACTGCTGATGCATGACAGAGGCTTCCCTCTCATCGTCAAATGGTCCGCCGTATATTTCAAGCACACGGGTGCTTACACCTGTCTGCGATGTTTCTGTTGATAGTGGTTCTTCTCCGGTTGCCAGTGCCACGGTTCTCCATGTCTGTGTTGCCTGGATACCGCCGCTCTTTGCACCTCGTATCTTTCCTGTACCACTGGCGATCATGTACACGATTTTCTCCAGTGAGTTCTGGTTATTTCCTGCCAACTGTCGCTCATCAATTCCGAGCGGAAGGTCGCAGTAAAAGGATGCGGTTCTCTCCAAGCCTACCTGTGTTGCGTTAAAATTTACCATCAGTCTTTCCGGGTCGCCCCATACGGAGAGTGCTGCCTTAAGTGCTGCGGTCTTTCCGCCTTTTGAACCGCCCCAGTTGTACACGAAGAATATTCGCTGCTTTATGATCCGCAGGAGCGGTGCTGTGAAACTGGCCGCCAATATGAACCGGAACTTGTCTCTGCTTCGGTGTGGCTTTATCATTTTGAGCCAGTCCGCCATTGTTCCGTTCTGGCAGTATGCCGCTGCCATGCCCCTCTGCGATGGGTCAATGTCCAGAACGATATCCTTGTCATGCCCCGGCACGAACCGCTTTCCGGATTGCCATCCGAATGTACTTGTGGAGTCTGCTTTCTTTATGATGTCTATGTTCTCGGCTTCCAGTGCCGCCAAGAATTTTACGATGTGCTTTGCATTCTCCGATGTGACGGTGCATCCTAAGTCTGCCAGTGCTGTGATGGCTCTGGATGTGAAGATGGTGCTTCGTGGGTAGATTGCCTTGTGCCACTGCCCATCCCTCTTGAATGCTACCTCTATCTTCTCCTCTCCTGTTTCCATGCTCCGCAGTCGCTGCGTGATAATGATCGGGGTTCTGCATACCATGACTGGTGCATACTTCTTTTCATCGATCACACTGATTCCCTTTTCTGAATAAATCCAACCTTCCGGCTGCCTTAAGTTCACAGGTGCTCCCTCGACCGCTTCTGGGATGTTATCTTCCTCGATGTCTATCTGCTCTGCGTTGCTGATTGCTTTTCGGATCTTCTCGGCCGCTTCCTCTTTGCCATACTTCATATAAACTTCCGATGGGTCCTTGCATCCGAGTGTTCGACAGCTCCATTTGTATACTTCTCCTACGAACTTTCCTTCCCGGAGTGCCCTTGTGACTTTTGCGAGGAATGCTTCCCCACCCTTGTCCGGCTCTACATGGATGTAAAGTTTCAAATCCTGCAGGACTCCTGCCCAGTCTGCTCGCATCATGGACGCTCCCGGTATTCCGAGTGTGCTGATTCCCATGTACCACATGGACTGGGAATCGCTCTCGCCCTCGACCAGTGCTGCGTATCCGATATTCCTTATGGCTTCTATCTGCCATAATCCATACATACACAGCCTGTCTGTCTTTCCATATTCCCACCGGAACTGCTTTCCGCCGTATCTCTTACGGTGCAGTGCCAGATTTCTTTCTGCATCAAAGTATGGTATGTATAAATACTGGACTCCGTTTCGGTCTTTCTTTGTCTGCAGGCAGCATTGCTCTTTCAGCCAGTCCTCTGGGAGACGCTTCTCGAATGAATACTGGGACACGGTGTAGTGATCCAGTCCTGGTTTCTTCTCTTTTGGTTTCTCCTGCGGCTCATTCAATGCTCCATACTTTTCCAGTATCTGCTTATAGGCTTCCTTGGTATCCAGTCCATTCAGCTTTGCATAAAATGTGACGAAGTTTCCGCCCTCATCCTCTGCGAAGCAGTGCCACATTCCGGTCTTTAAGTCTACCGAGAATGAATTTGCACGGTCGTCATGGAACGGACACAGACCTGTGAGGTTGTCGCCTGTGATCTTGTGCTTTTTGATAACGGAGCAGTATTCAGTTTTATAATCTACCAGACGGTCTAAATCGACCTCCGCTGCCTGCTGCATATTATCGCTCCAATCTACTAAGTATTACCTGTTCCAGTCCAAGTCTTGTGAAATTGATTGACTTGCCCTGCATCATGAGTTTGTTCGTCATGTAGTCGATCTCCTCATTCATTCCCTCGCTGATCACATTATCCACGGTCACTACAAGGAATTCCTTGCACTGCATCATCAGACGCTTGCCTGCTTCCATTCCGAAGTATCTCTCTCCGGCGATGGAGTCATCCATAAATCGTGGAAAGTAAAGGTGTGGTGCAATCGGTATCTTTCCTTCACTGACTACCTTATTTGCTGCCCACTTCGCCACTCTGATGTTTTCTTCCAGTTCCTCTCTGGTATCTGCCCTGTATCTGCTGCAGATATAGCACATCGGCATGAGTGCCGGATTTCTATTCTGTAACTCTCCCGGATAGCACTGTCCTGCGTACTTCCATGGCGAGTATCTGTTCTCTTTGTATATGGTGTCATAGATTGGCAGATTGCCTACGATGTCTGCGACCTCGCTCATCTGGATCATAGTATCCGTCTGGTTTCCTGCGTTCTCTCTAAAGTTGTAAACCATAGCCGCTTCCACGATATCTCCCGGCATTAAGCATTCGTCATCGTATCTGCCGGTCCAGTTATCAAATAATATCTGCATACTGTGCCTCCTTTGGATAATGCCAGGAGCGTTTCCGCTCCCGGCTTAGTCTGCCTTAGTTGAACGGCAGGTTTGCGTCTCCGTCTACGCTCTGGAAGTCTGCTGCATCCACGGCAGCTCCGGTGTTGTAGTCTGCTTCGTCAATATCCGGGATATTGTCCGCCTGTGCCTTGATCATCTCTACCATTGCCTTTGTTTCGGCTCTCTGTTCGTCCGTCAGCTTACTCACAAATGCGAAGGCTGCTCTGGAGTACGTGATGCCGTCTGCTGACTTTTCCTTCTTCAGCGTGATCTTGGTTACGGCATCGTAGCAGCGGAGTCCTTTGAGGAGGATTCGCTTGCCGATGTAATCTCTGATGTATTTCAGAGAGGTTGGCGGTAAAGCGAGGATAATCGGTACAGGGTTGCCTTCCTGCAGGATGTAACATCTGTGAATGTTCTTGCAGGCTTTTCCAGATCCGTTCTTTCCGCTTCCGAACTGGTTATGCGGACACTTGCTGCAATCATGGATTTCCCCAGTCTCACGCTCCACTCCCTGCTTTCCGTCATGGCTTGAGCAGTCCGGCTGAACATTGCCGCCTGCGTATTCCTCTTTCCAGTATGCGTTTACCGGATGATGATGGATAAGAACTCCGGTGAGGTCTGTACTCATTACAGGCTCATCCTCAGTCTCTCCCGGCAGTTCAAATGCCAGACCGCCACCGCTTGGGATCTTTGCTCTCTCAAATGGAAGAGTGCCGAGACCATCCAGTTCTTCTGCTACTGCTTCCTTCAGTTCTCCGGTCAGCGTGACCAGATTGAAATTCTTTTCTGTTGTTGCTACCTCATTCTTTGCCATGTCTTATTCCTCCATTTCCTCTGCATCTTCTTTGTTATTGTCTGCTTCCTCGAAGCCATCATCCTCTGACGCTCCTGCTTCCTGCTCGTCCATGTATTCTTCCATCGGTGTCGGCTTTCCGCTCTCTCCGTAGTAGAGGTCGTCCATGATCCTCTGTGCCTGTGCTGCCAGTTTGATGGACTCCACAGCTACCTCAACCGCTGAATTGTAAAGGCTGCCGATTACATTGAGGACATCGCCGTCTCCATTCGGCAGGAGTTTTAAGAGGTCATCCATATCTGTCTTGGTGGATTTCATCTTGCCCTGCAGGGACGCATATCCCTCTGCTGCGATGCCGTATCCCTCATGGCGGTTCTTTACCTTGGTCGGGTGCTGATACTCCATAATCTGCCCCAGTGCGAACTTGGCAGTCGCCTGCATATTCTCTTTAAGGTCACGGTCACTTTCCAGTGTGATGTCAATTTCCATCTGTTCGTAGTCCATCTTTATACCTCCTGTGCTTTCTTTGCTCTGTTCAGAGCCTTGGTGTTGGCTTTTCTCTTGGATACCTTAAGTTCCGAATAAACGGAGAGTACCTCTGCCATTTCTTCCGGCAGTTCTCCATCGTTCTCGGCCGCCAGATTATTCATCGCAGAGTCGAGGGTTCGTGAATCTACTCTTTCCGTGATGAGGTGTCCGAATCCCTGCTCTCTCAAGACATCGAAGAATACCAGACCTTTTTCCATCAGCTTTTCTTCTGAAATCTTGGAGTATCTCGTTTTCTCCTGCAGGCTGTACTTGAAGCCATCCACCGTAGTATCCGGCTTTTCCTCGTCCACCATCTGCTGTGCGATTTCCTGTTCGAGGTTTTTGAGTTCCTCATTGTTTGCCTTGGTCTGCTCTGCTAATTCATCTTTCTTGTCGAGCAGTACCTTGAAGGCTCTGACCTTGTCGTCTAATGTTGTGACTGTTTCCATGTTGTTGCTCCTCCTTTTGTTTTATAATTCATTTCCCCACTGGTCCCAACCGTCACGCTCCGCCCTTGCGAAGAGTTCCAGTTTCTTTGCTTGTGGGAAAAATGTTTCTAACATCTGATAGGCACATTCCGGCTTCTGGCTGTGATGCCGTTTGCTGTTTTCTCTGAGTACCGTGGAGAATGCTCCACGCTTGTCCTTGTCTGGGAGGATGATATTTCCCTTCTTGTAGAACCAGAGCAGGTACTCATGTGCGAAGCGCACCGTGTAGGCGGGTGCCGGTCCGTTGCCCTTATCCCATATCAGCCTTGCGTGGAGTTTATATCCAAGCAGGCTCATGATTTCCTCTGTTTGCGGCAGGTACTTGTCTATCGTCCACATGAATACATTGTGCTTTTCATTCATGAGTTCGTTTGTGACATAGCGGTGCAGTTCCATAATTCCGGGGACGTCCATTGTCTCGTATGGTACTGTTGTTCCGCTGCTGTTCGGTCTGGCCGCTTTCTTTCCGCCCCTGCCTTGCTGCCACGGTGGGTCCGTGTAGAGGATGTCGTATTTTTCTTCTGCGTTGAAAATATCAATCTTCATTGTTCAGTCTCCTGTTAGTGTATAATCCGCTCCGATTTCGTGAAGCCAGTCATCTATTGTCATCTGATTCGGATCTGTCTTATCTTCCATCCACCATCTGAACACAGACTCTGCGTCAGTCCATCCGCACTTGTTTTCGAGCCCTGCCTGTTCCCTGGCTATCAACATCTTTTCAAATGCTTTTATGTACGCTCGCTTATATGCAGGATATCTTTCAAACTCCCACGCTCGATGCTTTCCTGCCATCGGGCATCCTATACACCCGACTCTTTCCCATCCACAGCCATACAAGGGATTGATTTCTATTCCTTCGTGCTTGATGTACCACCACAGGAATTCGTCATCCCAATCTATCAGAGGATTGATTAACACCTTTTGTGTTCGATAGCAATGTTCGACCAGTCGTCTTTTTTCATCATTATCTAAGTTTAGAATGACCACCCCCCCTTGCCTGTTAAATGAAAATTTTCATCGTCTACCATTTCTCTCACATTTTTGTGCGGCTTTGGGAATGTAACTACTCCCTGGTTCTTTGCTCGGTTTACACTCTCCGCCTTCCGCACTCCTGTAACCATTTTCTTTCCTGCGCCATAGCTTTCCTTTAACTCTGAACAGCAATACCGTATCAGCCTTGTCGGTGGTGTCTTTTTCCTTACGATAAGCTGCCACATTGTTTCTTTTGGCATAACGATTTCTGCTTTGATTCCGGCTGCTCTCAGTCTCTTGAATTTTTCACGAATGAAATATACCGTCTCTGGTGCATCAACTGTTGTGTGGTTATGGACCACCTCAAACGGGCATCCTGCTTTCATGGCAATATGTGTCAGAACGCTACTATCTTTTCCACCACTATCCGCCACTGTAAAACCGTTATTGCTTCCGATCATTCTCAGGATTTCTATGGCATTCTTTTCGTAATCCATTAGAAATAATCCCTCCATGTATCCACGACTGTTTTTGCCAGATCCTCTTTTTTCGCCAGTGCTTTCAGCACCACTTCGTCTATCGTTCCCTCTGTGATGAGGTGGATATAAGTGCAGGCATTCTTCTGCCCGATACGGTGGATTCTGGCAAGGCTCTGACTATATGCTGCATAGTTGAAGTTGACCGAATAATACACACAGGTGTCTGCGGCCGTGAGTGTGATTCCCAGTCCTGCAGTATCGATCTGTGCGAGGAATACCATCGTTTCCGGGTTCGTCTGGAAGTCCTTGACGATGTCGCCCCTGTCCTCCAGTTTCACATCTCCATAGATTTCTCCGTAGCGGAGTTTCTTCTTTTTCAGCATCTGCCCGATGATGTCTATCTCCGGTCTGAAACGTGCGAAGATTACCAGTTTCTTTCCTGCGTCCACCACATAATCGTCCACGATTTCTTCCAGTGCGTTCAGCTTGCCCTTGCTGACCAGTTCCGGCTTTTCCTCGCCGTCTGCCACTAAAAATCCGCCAGTGAATTGCTGAAGGCGAAGCAGCTTTGTCAGCACTGTCGTTGCGCTGATCTGCCCGCCGCTTTCCAGTTCTGCGAAACTCTCACGCTTGATGCGGTCGTAGATGTTCTTTTCCTTTGCCGACATCGTTATGTATCTCTGCAGGAATGTCTGCTCCGGCAGGTCGAGTGCTTCGTCCTTGGTCACTCGGTATGCGATGGAGTGCTCTTTCTGGATTAACTGGTCGAGGTCTTTGTATCCCACGATCTGGTGTCTGTTAAATCCGCCCATGATGGCATATCTGTTTCGGAACTGATAGAAGTTCGTTCCGAAGATTGTCGGGTCAAGGAAGCGGTACTGGCTATACAGGTCGATTGCATTATTCTGTACCGGAGTTCCGGACAGGATAAGTTTGTACTTTGCCTGGTCGCCCAGTTTGTGCATTGCCTTGGACTGCTCTGCATCGTGGCTCTTGATTCTCTGGCTCTCATCGCAGATGATCATGTCTGCGTTCCATTCATACAGTGCGTCAAAGATGCCTTCTCTCCATGTGGATTCGTAATTGATAACGGCTACCTTTAATGCCTTGAATGGGAAGTTGTCGAGATCGTTTAACAGCTTCAGCCTGCGGTTCTTGTCTCCGAGCAGTACCTTGATGTTTGCCTTGAAGTCTGCAAATTCTGCGAAGTCCTTGGGCCATACGGAGCAGACGGAGGTTGGTGCTACCACCAGTACCTTTTCCACCTTACCCATCTGGTAAGCCGTGCCTGCTATCATGATTGCTGTTAGCGTCTTTCCGCATCCCATTTCAAAAAGCAGACCGAAGCCTTTATGCGTTTCTGCCATTGGTTTTTACCTCCTTCCTGTGATTTTCTTTTGCTTTGCGGTGCTCCAAATCTCGCACCATCCTGTTCCAACCTGCCTCCTGCTGCTTGGTTGCTGCGGGGTTGCGACAGGATATGTAATCTCTGTTATTTCTGCTCATCTGTATCCTCCCTGCTTAGTATCATGGCGATACCTTCCATCACAAACATTGCACACGGAAGTGCTATGCCGTTGCCCCACATCTTATATTTGGCTGAGTCGCTCTCCGGGTCTTTCAGCCATTTGCAGATCTGGTTGTCTGTCTTTTCCTTTTTGCTCTCGCCCATGGCTTCCATCTGCGTTCGGAACACCTCTCGCCAGTGATCGATATCTTCCTGCGTTGGCTCTGTTATCCCCAGTTCCTCTGCCCAGTTATCTGGGAAACCTTGCAGTCTGCAGCATTCCAATGGTGTGAGCCTGCGGATGATGTACTCCCAGAGAATGAGGTCGGTGCTGTCCTTATAATCCCTGCGTTTCAGACAGGAGGCTTTCTCCGATTCCTCATATTCCCCGATTGCTTGTTGTGCGAAGCAGGCTACTCCGTGCCTGTCTGCGGCCGTGAGTGTGTTGGCAGGTGCTCCCGGTTCTCCGATACCAAGTCCATTGGCAGAGCCGTCATTGTTTCTGGTGCTCCCACCACCCTTGTATCGGGTCGCCTTATCTGCTATCGGAATAGCGACTCCAACTGTCGCTTGTCCGGTCTTTGGATTGCCCTGTGTAAGGCATGGAGCTTTTCCTTCGAATACAGTCGGGTCTTGTGTGATATGAAGTGCCATTGGTTCGATGATTGTTCCAACCGAACTCCCATGACCGCTTCCATGGAGCGTCTCCGATTTATCGTTTCCCAGTGAGAGGTTTCTCTGATCCACTGCTCTAACTTCATTCATTATCATTGGCACATTGCCCCCCCCCTGTTCCCATTCGACTGGTCAGCGTTGGTACATTGCCGTCCTCTGCTATCGTCACTCTGCTGTCCTGTGGGTGGTTTTCTAATACGATGGGTACATTGTTACCGCCGGTCCCCATCTTTGTTGTGAGCGTGGGCGATACCTCGCTCTTATCAGCTACCCTGCGTCTGTCGCTGATGTCATAGCACTCGACATCATCTGTGCCTGTCTTATGAGTGCCAGTCTTAATATCTCCGGCAGTTCTTTGCCACGCTTCTCGGCTCTCCGTAAAATTCCCAGACAAGCCTTCTCGCTCAAATAATATTTTTGGTGCGGTGTTTCCTCCAAAATCTGCGACAAGGTAGATACGCTTTCTTCTTTGGGGCACTCCCCAGTATTGGGCATCAAGCACTCGCCAAGCGATGGTGAAATGGTCGCCCATGATGCATCCGGCTGTCTGCCATTTTCCCTTCGGAGGGAGAGGTACATTGGATTCTTCATCTGTGATGCTGACGATTTCTTGGAGGACTGCCTGGAAGTCTTTGCCCTTGTTGCTACTGAATGCTCCAGGCACGTTCTCCCAGACCATGTATCTCGGTCTGATCTGCGTTCCTGTTCTGCCTGCTGCTCTGTCACTTTCTCTCATCTCCTTTATGATCCGTATCTGCTCACGGAACAGATTGCTTCGTGAACCGTCCAGACCCTCACGCTTTCCGGCTATGCTCATGTCCTGGCATGGAGAGCCGCCTGCGATGATGGTCACTGGCTCTAAGTCTGCGCCGTTTAATTTATTGATGTCTCCGAGGTGTTTCATTTCCGGGAAGTTCTTTGTGGTTACCAGTATCGGGAATGGCTCTATCTCGCTTGCCCATATTGGTCTGATTCCGAATATCGATCCTGCCAGTTCAAAGCCACCGCTCCCGGAGAACAAAGACCCCATTGTTATTTCCTGCGTCATTTGTTATCCCTCCCCATTTGCCACAAAAATTGAAAGGACTTGCTTTCCGTCTGGTCGTGAACCATCGCTGACACGAGCATTGCTGCCATGCGGAGTGAAAGGTTGATATTGCCTTTTGTGTACTTCATTGCTCTTTCATACGCATCGAAGAACAACTGCAGTATCGTTTCCTCGGCTTCTATTAATTCTTTCTTTTCTCGATCTGTCATCTTTACCACCCTAGTTTCTTTCCGCACCAGTGGCAGTGCGTATGATTTCGGGAGGTTCTCTTTCCGCAGGCAGGGCAACAGTAAAAGTCCATACCTCTCTTTATTACTGGTGCTTCTGTCTCGTATTTTTCGACCATCCGCTTATGCTCATCTGCCATGCTCTGGTAGTCATATATGATGTCCATCGCCTGCGTGAGTGCTTCCTCGACCTTTTCCGCCAGTTCGACTTCCATTTCGAGATCCCCCTCGCTGATCATCTTCGTATATCCTGTCTGTGCAGTCTTAAGGAATGGGATGATTTCTGTTTCCTTGATATGTATCACTTCTCCGCCTCCTTTGGTTTCGGTGGGTCTACCAGTCCGAATGTCATGAGTGCCATATTATATCCTCGCACCTGGTGCGTGAATGGCGACACCTTGACTGGTGGTGGGATGAGTGGCTCTGGCTTCGGGTTCATGCGTTCCCGGTCGACTGCTGCCATTACTTCGTTCAGCTTCTTTCGCTCTGCTTCGATGGACGGTGGCAAGTTTACCAGTCCTGCCAGTCTGTTCAGCAGCTCGATGTCAGCCGGTCCGCTTAGCGTCTGCGTCTGCCTGCTCCACTTCATCTTTCCCCAACTCTTTATGATTGTGAACTGGACATTGTCTGCTTCCTTTATGAGGATCTGTCCGTCCTTCATTGCCATTTTCATTGTTGGTTACTTCCTTTCGGTGTAGAATGTGTGGTTGCCGTGTGTGAATAATTTTTTCAGTGTGGTGTTGTGCCATGTGGCTTCGTCCGTGGTTCTCTCGAAGTATGTCGCTCCCTGGCTCTCATCCCAGTGTTCTACCTGCACCATTTCCAGTGCCCGGTAGCAGTCTGTGTCCGGCTCTACCCTGTCGTATCTGCCGTTTCCGTATGCTGTGAACTGGGTGTCCTCCGTGATCACTCCCTCGATGGTATCTGGGAACTCATCGCTCCATACTCGGTTCAGCACCACCAGTATGACCAGTGCCTTGCCCTCGGTGTCCTCGCCCTCTGCTTCTGCCATGGCGATTTTCGCTAATCTGTAGGAGTCATCCGCATCCCAGTCCAGACTGCCGATTGCTGCGGTTGTTGTCGGTACTGGTGTCTCAGTGCTCTGGAGGATTGCGTTGTAGTAGGATTGTTCCTCTGCCTGCTCTGCTGCCCTGTATGCGTCACGCTCTTTGCACATCTGCTCATATTCTTCCTGCGTCAGCCATGTGTCCGAGCCTTCCACCTGCACCATGCCTATGTGGTTTTCCTCTATGTACTCGCTCCAGTCCGGCATCGGTTCGTTTGCCCATGCGATAAGCAATCCAACAAACATTCCCGCTCCCACTAATACCGCTACTGCATCCCCTGCTATGCGCTTCAGCTTTCTTTTCAGAATTCGCTTCTGTCTCCTACTGAGTTTCAAATCGTCATGCACCTCCTGCTTACTTCTCGACTGCTTCCAGTCTCTTTTCTTTCCTGTTGTAGAGGATCATCTCTTTCTCATCCTCTGAATGGAGCATATAGTCATCCGGGTTCATCCCCTTCTTGACCAGTATCTCTTTCTGATTCCTTGTCAGTTTCTTTGGCTGTTTCATATGCTCTCTCCTTTATACTTACTTGACTTTTACCAGTACCTCATTATGCTCTCTAGGCTTCTTGGGTCTGGCATGGAACAGGTTCTCCAAGGCTTTGAAGAGTAACTGTTCCGTTCATGCTCCCTGAGTATTCTTTGGGGTAGCTGTACTAGTCGCCTGCAGTGCGGTCTTTTTCATTCCCCGCTACCGAGTGTTAAATCGCACCCACGCATCCATGCTCTCGGTATTCTCTCTCTGCGTGTTTCTCATCTGCCTCCGAACCGTTGTTGTTTTACTTGGGTCTGCGTTCCCTACCCCAATTACGACAGCCATTCATGCAGGCTCATGTCCTGCTGCCGGAGCGATTTACTGCGGCGGCTCGCTCCTACCTATCGGTTTTTATTCTGGTCGATGCTTGCCAGTGTGTTTCTTCGATATTCAGTTTTTAGGTATGATGCATACGCATCGTTCTGTTTTCTTGGTATCTGTCGCCTGCACCGGGCAGGTGTAGTTGATCTTGCCATTGTCAGTGCTGCTTCGGAGCATTCCGCTTTCGTACAGGTGCTTCCTTGCGTATCTGGCACTCACTCCCTTTGTGCTACAGAAGTGATTAAACTCTGGAACTCTGATACGGTATTCTCCGTCCTCCAGTTCCTTGCCCTTGGTCAGTTCTGTTACAAAGGCATCTGTGTCAATCAGTGCGGCCTGCTTATCCAGTGCTCTCCATTCCGCCAGTTCATCAAGTCCGTTGATGTCAACCTGCGCCTTGCTGAATACATCCAGTATCATGGGGATTCTTTCATCCGGGGCCGCTGCCAGTATCTTTGCTATCTGTATGGCAGTCTTGATATCCAGTTCTTCCATTCCACTTGCTCCTCTCTGTTAGATGGAATGCTGTGCGACCTCTGCCTTGTACGGTTCTCCACCTCTGGCGAGTTCACGGTACATGGTAGCCGAGTGGACACCGATTGCCATCGCCATCTCATCTACTGTTTTGCCCTGTGCGTTCAGTGCTTCGATTTTCTTTCTGTCCTCGAATCCGATGCGCTTGTACGCTTTTCTCGGTCGCTTATTGGTTGCCATTGCTCTCCACCTCCTCTGTTTTTAGGCAAAAAAATAAATGCGCCAGAGTGATTATTCACTCTAACGCATTTATCAATTTCTTATAAAAATTAAAAATGCGAAGTGAGTTATATCACTCATTTCGCATTTATCTTATTACTTCACGAATTTCTGACACATCTGACACATTTCGGATTATATTCTGAAAAT
This sequence comes from Coprococcus sp. BIOML-A2, assembly GCF_009875795.1. Taxonomy (NCBI): domain Bacteria; kingdom Bacillati; phylum Bacillota; class Clostridia; order Lachnospirales; family Lachnospiraceae; genus Coprococcus; species Coprococcus sp. BIOML-A2. Next base: position 79,585 of record NZ_WWSI01000006.1, on the reverse strand, counting down.
ACTTTCTTATCATGCACCCGGTCACTATTATTTCACAGTAATTTAATTGAACTCATACTGATTATATTTTATAATTATTACATATGGGCGATAAGCAATATTTATGGTATTTATCATTTACAGAATGGGGCTGTAAAATTACAAATTATATATGACAAGGAGAAGAGGCATGAACATTTTATTTTTTCTTACACCTAAGAGCGATGTAGCATATATTGAGGACAGTTTTTCACTCAGACAGATACTTGAGAAGATGGAGATACACAGATATTCTGCAATACCGATACTATCCAACACCGGTGAATATGTCGGCACCATAACGGAGGGCGACATTCTCTGGTACTGCAAGCGCAATTCGATGAACGCGCTCAAAACCGCAGAGAGCATCTTCCTTAATGATATTCCAAAGAAATTCGAGTACGCCTCCGTATCCATCAGTTCCAACATGGAGGATCTCATAGCCAGAGCCATGGTCCAGAATTTTGTTCCGGTGGTTGACGATCAGAACAAGTTCATCGGCATAGTTACACGAAAGGATATCATCGGTTACTGCTATAAGAAACTTAAGACCAGCGAATCATAAAAAACACCCGGATATGTAAGCATTTCGCCTGCACATCCGGGTATTTTAATGTAATTCAATATATCTTAATCCCTAATTTAATATCTAATTGAGATCTCCCGTTCTGTTGACGGCGCTCACGAGTGCATGTACAGATGCGTCTATGATATCGTTCTTTATTCCTGCGCCCCATGTAACCTTACCATCGACAGTCTCGACTCCGACATAGGCAACTGCCTGTGAGTTTGAGCCAGTCTGGAGTGAATGCTCCTCGTAGCATACGACCTTGAACTGTATGTCAAAGTGCTTCTTTATAGCGTTGCTCACGGCATCCAGACGTCCATTTCCCTTGCCGTGGTAAACCTTCTTCACACCGTTCTTCAGAATAGTTATCTCTGTGGATATTCCATCTCCCTGTACGAAGTGATTCTCAAGCATCTTGATAGGGCCATCTATATTGACATATGTATTCTGGAATATATCCAATACTTCCTTTGGACTGAGCTCCTTGTGCTCCTTATCTGACACATCCTTTACTGTGTAGCCCAGATCCTCTCTGAACTTTGCAGGAAGGTCAAAGCCGTACTTTGTCTGGAGGATGAATCCAATTCCACCCTTTCCTGACTGGCTGTTTATTCTAATAACATCGCCATCATACTTTCTTCCGATATCCTCAGGGTTAAGCGGCAGATATGGACAGGTCCACATTCCGTCACCTTGCTCTTTTCTGAACTTCATTCCCTTGGCAATGGCATCCTGATGTGAGCCTGAGAATGCGGCAAATACAAGCTTTCCTGTATATGGTGAACGCTCGTAAACCTTCATTCCTGTAACTCTCTCATACATCTCTGTGAGCGATGGTATATCGCTGAGATCTATCTCAGGGTCAACTCCATGGGTGAACATGTTCATGCAGAGTGTGATCACGTCCACATTTCCTGTTCTCTCACCATTTCCAAATAATGTTCCCTCTATTCTGTCTGCGCCGGCAAGGATACCAAGCTCTGCATCTGCCACTCCACAGCCTCTGTCATTATGAGGATGAAGTGACAGGATAATATTCTCCCTGTCGTGGAGGTTCTTGCTCATATACTCTATCTGGCTTGCGTAAACATGCGGAAGTGACATCTCGACTGTTGCAGGGAGGTTGATTATAACCTTTCTGTCCGGTGTCGGCTTCCATACATCGATAACTGCGTTGCAGACCTCAAGTGCATAGTCAACCTCTGTTCCGGTGAAGCTCTCCGGTGAATACTCAAAACGATATGGAACGCCGTACTCATCAGCCATCTTGTTGAGCAGCTCTGCTCCATCCACTGCTATCTTAAGTATCTCTTCCTTTGACTTTCTGAACACCTGCTGTCTCTGGGCAAATGATGTTGAATTGTACAGATGTACGATCACGTTCTTTGCACCCTCTATAGCCTTAAATGTCTTCTCTATGATATGTGGTCTTGCCTGTGTAAGTACCTGTATCGTGACATCATCAGGTATGAGATCCTGCTCTATAAGTGTTCGGCAGAACTCGTACTCAGTCTCGGACGCTGCAGGAAATCCGATCTCTATCTCCTTGAAACCGATCCTGACAAGCTCCTTGAAAAATTCCAGCTTCTCATCAAGGCTCATAGGTACGATCAGGGCCTGATTACCGTCTCTCAGATCCACGCTGCACCAGATAGGTGCTTTGTCAATATACTCCTTGTTTACCCAGTCTGTGCACTGTACCGGCGGCATGTAATAGCCACGCTTGTAATTCTGATAATTCTTCATTGATATAACCTCCTACTTAAGCAAAAAAAAACTCACATCTCCTAATCACTATAGAGACGTAAGTTACGCGGTACCACTCTATTTCATACAATAATGTATGCTCTCATCGCAGATACAGATGAACGATATACTTACCGCCGTCTTATACCCTCCTGCTGTAACGGTCAGGCTCCGTCCCTTCCTACTTCACACGATCATCTGACGTGCCATTCAGCGGGCTGCTCCAAGGCGAGTTCAAACCCTATCGATCACCGCCTCACACCAACCGGCGGTTCTCTGAACATCTCCAGAATTCTACTGCTCCTCTTCATCGCATTATCTAGGCTGACTCTAACACATACAAGTGTCAGATGTCAACCCCTTTTAGCTATAATCCTATATATATTAACAGTTCTACCAGACAATAAATCTCTTGTTCTTGAGAGATCTTCCGCCTGCTGTAAGCATCAGTATACCCACTACAAGACCAGTAACTATCGTTATAACCCCAAGTGCTATGTTGAGTGCTCCAACCTGCTTCATAGTCTTATATGCTTTCTCCATACTCATATGCTCCTTTCTATAAGTCTTTATCAATTCTCAGATATAGTAAGTATATCATGTGATATTGCTTCTTACAACTTAAAACTTGAATTAGTTTATTTTACTTTGCACCCCGCCCGTGATAAAATAACTGTGTTTCGGATCATTATATTTGTATACAAAAAGGAGTATCAATATGCCAGCAATAACAAATGACTGGGCTGAATATCTTAAGCCTGAATATAAGAAACCTTACTATAAAAAGCTGTTTGATTTTGTGGGACAGGCATACGCAACGGAAACTGTCTACCCACCAGCCGATGATATATTCAACGCATTTCACACAACGCCGTTATCCCATGTAAAATGTGTGATAATCGGTCAGGATCCATATCATGAGCCAGGGCAGGCACACGGTCTGAGTTTCAGTGTGAAACCAGGTGTCACCATACCACCATCGCTCGTCAACATATATCAGGAGCTTCACGATGATCTGGGATGTAAGATCCCCAATAACGGATATCTTGAGAAGTGGGCCGACCAGGGAGTCCTCATGCTCAATGCCGTGCTGACCGTTCAGGCTCACAGAGCCGGTTCCCATCAGGGAAAGGGCTGGGAACATTTTACCGATGCAGCGATCAGGATCCTGAACGAGCAGGACAGACCTATCGTGTTCATCCTGTGGGGTGCATACGCCCAGAAGAAGGCCGCATTCCTGAACAACCCACACCACCTGATCCTGAAGTCCGCACACCCAAGTCCACTGTCTGTATACAGGGGCTTCTGGGGAAGCAAGCCGTTCAGCAAGACCAACGATTTCCTGGTTGCAAACGGAGTCGAGCCTATCGACTGGCAGATCGAGGACATTTGATTTTGGAGGACTGTACACATGGAGATTTATATTGTAAGACACGGTGAAACCGTATGGAATAAAAAGAAGCTGCTTCAGGGCCGGACTGACATTGAGCTCAGCGACAAAGGACGAGAGCTCGCCAGGATCACAGGAGAAAATCTGAGAGACACACACTTTGATATGGTGTTTTCCAGTCCGCTTAAGAGGGCTTACGAGACAGCCAGCCTCATTGTCGGCGGCAGGGACATTCCAATTGTGAAGAATGACCTCATAAAGGAAATGTGCTTTGGTGACTGGGAAGGGCAGAATATGTCAGAACTTCTGGCAGACGGAGGTCAGGATTTTCAGTATTTCTTCAAGCATCCTGAGCTCTATCACCCGGTTGGAAACGGTGAATCATTTGAGGAACTCTGCCAGCGGGCGGCCAGATTCATGACTGAGTATGTGGAGCCACTCTCCTCAAAATATTCAAGGATCATGATCGTTGCCCACGGTGCGATAAACAAAGCAATGATGATGCATGTAAAAAAGCATCCGCTCGAGGATTTCTGGTCAGGCGGGCTGCAGCAGAACTGCAACGTGATAATGCTTGACTACTCAGACAACGTATATACGATCATCGACGAGACAAAAATTTTCTATTAGACAGTATAATAAAAACAAAGAGCACTGTCCCGGCTTCATCCATGATACAACCTATCATGAATGTTTCAGGTTCAGTGCTCTCTGCACTTCCAGTATCTGCTCTTCTATCTTATCTGCGAGCATATATATCTGTTCATTATATCTTCCGTCTATTCTCCGCATAGCCTCGGGAAGGGGATTGAGAATGTCTGTATACGACTGCTTTATCTTCTTCTGTATCCACCTCACATCAGGCATGTAAACTATCGTTCTGAGATTGTGAAGCCTGTCCGCAAGCTTCACGATCACCGTCTGGTACGAACACTGGGAAAATAACCTCCTGGCATATACGGAAAACGGTTCCCCCTGTATCCTAGTCAGAAGTCTTACCTGTTCGCGTATGTCCGCGCCAAATGCACTCTCTATATCGTCAAGTGTACATTCTGTATCTTCAACCGTGTCGTGAAGGAGTGCAGTTATGAGGATATCCTCGTCGGTTATCCCGCACTCTTCTCTCAGGATATTGTATACGCCAAGTATATGCTCATCATAATAAGGCTTCATACCGCCATTTCCCCGGCGCATCTGCCCTTCATGAAATGCTTTTGCCATATCCATAGCCTGCTGTATGCGTTCTGAAACCTGTACATCCGGTCCAACCATATCATCAACGCCTTTTCCCAGTGTCATGTCAGCCATCTTCTTATCCCTTTCAGTACATCCCAAACTACACAAAGTATAACATAGCAGCCTTGAATAATCTATCCATTTTTTATATACTTAACAAATGTGCTTCTATTAAATTTTACATTTACAATGAAATATTTTTTACTTTGCACATCACACTTTACAAAAGGAGTATATACATGGACATAATCAAGAAAATTGCTCAGGAGATAGGCTGTCGTGACATCCAGGTTGAAGCAGCGGTAAAACTCATCGACGAGGGCAACACAATTCCATTCATCGCCAGATATAGAAAGGAAGCCACCGGCTCCCTCAACGACGAACAGCTTCGTCTTCTTCACGAAAGACTTGTATACCTTAGAAATCTCGAGGACAAAAAGGCTCAGGTCATCGCAAGTATAGAGGAGCAGGGAAAACTTACAGATCAGCTCAGGGCGGACATTGAGAAGGCCGAGACCATGGTTCTGGTCGACGATCTCTACAGACCATACAGGCCTAAGCGAAAGACAAGGGCAACCATCGCCAAGGACAAAGGGCTGGAGGGGCTTGCAAACATCATCATGCTGCAGATGACCAGAACTCCGATAGTCAAGGAAGCTGAAGCTTATGTGTCTGAGGAGAAGGGCGTTGCAGACACCAGCGAAGCCATCGCAGGCGCAATGGACATAATCGCTGAAAATATATCTGACACCGCCGATTACAGGACTCACATAAGAGACCTCACCACCAGACACGGTGTGCTGAGAACAACAGCAAAGGACCCGGAGGCTGAATCCGTATACGAGATGTACTACGACTTCTCCACCCCTGTATCCAAGATGACCGGATACAGAACCCTCGCCGTTAACCGGGGTGAAAAGGAAAAGTTCATCACAGTAAAGATCGAGGCACCGGTCAACGACATAATATCATATCTGAAAAAACAGATCATCGTCAGAGACAATCCTGAGACCGAACAGATACTTTCAGACGCGATCGCAGACAGCTACGACAGGCTCATAGCCCCTGCCATCGAGAGGGAGATCAGAAACGCCCTCACAGAGACCGCTGAGGACGGTGCCATCAAGGTATTTGCATCGAATCTGCAGCAGCTCCTCATGCAGCCTCCTATCGCAGGACAGACCGTGCTCGGCTGGGATCCGGCGTTCAGAACCGGCTGTAAGCTCGCAGTTGTGGATCCGACCGGAAAGGTTCTCGACACCGTTGTCATATTCCCAACGGCACCTCAGAAGAAGGTTGCAGAGGCTAAAAATACTGTGAATGCTCTTATAAAGAAGTACGGCATAACTCTCATATCCGTGGGAAATGGTACGGCATCCAGAGAGTCAGAGATGGTGATTGCCGAGCTCATCAGTGAACTTGACACACCTGTACAGTACGTGATAACCAACGAGGCAGGAGCTTCTGTCTACTCCGCCAGCAAGCTTGCAACCGAGGAATTCCCTCATTTTGATGTTGGTCAGAGAAGTGCGGCTTCCATCGCCAGAAGAGTACAGGATCCTCTGGCAGAGCTGGTCAAGATCGATCCAAAGGCTATCGGAGTCGGTCAGTATCAGCACGATATGAACCAGAAGAAGCTGACAGAAGCCCTGGACGCAGTTGTTGAGGATTCTGTAAATAAAGTCGGCGTCGACCTCAATACCGCTTCTGCCCCACTCATGGAGCACATTTCCGGAATAAACAAGACGCTGGCCAAGAATATCGTGGATTACAGAGAGGCAAATGGACGCTTCAAAACCAGAAAGGAACTCCTCAAGGTTGCCAAGCTCGGACCTAAGGCATTTGAACAGTGCGCAGGTTTCATGAGGATAAGCGGCGGCTCAAATCCTCTGGATGCCACATCTGTACATCCTGAGAGTTACGATATAGCCACTGCCCTGCTGAGCCACATCGGCTACACAACCGATGACATTGCATCCGGCAGGCTCAAGGATCTTTCAAAAGCCGCCGGCAACATCAAAAAGCTAGCTGAGGAGCTGGGAACAGGAACGATAACTCTCAACGACATCATAAAGGAGCTTGAAAAGCCTGCCCGTGATCCCCGTGACGAGATGCCAAAGCCGATCCTCAGAGGAGATGTCCTTGAGATGAAGGATCTGACAGAGGGAATGATACTCAAGGGAACCGTCAGAAACGTGATCGACTTCGGTGCATTTGTGGATATAGGTGTTCATCAGGACGGACTTGTCCACATCTCAGAGATGTCCGACAAATTCATAAAGCACCCTCTTGACGTGGTGAGCGTCGGCGACATTGTCCAGGTAAAGGTCATCGGCATAGACCTCGCCAAGAAACGCATACAGCTCTCCATGAAGGGTATTTAACACACGACAAAATACAGTAACATATTTAAGCCTCCAGCATAGTTTATACAGAGAAAACTTATGTATGGAGGCTTTTATAGTGGAACAAAACAGAAACTGCTGCCGTAACGGCCAGAATCGATGCTACTATAACCAGGGAACCTCTGTTAAATACACCGCCTCATCCGGCTCCAAGCCACGCTCCTGTGACTCCGGCACTGCCACTTCAGTGAGAACCGACAGGCCGCTCGGAATGGCTTATATCCCTGAACAGCTCTTTGAAAATCTGTACGATGCAAAATGCGGACTGATGGAGGGCACCATGTTCAAGGATCTCAATCTGATATTCTGCGGGGTAAGGGGGAAATAGCCATGAATAAAATGAACAAAAAACAGCTTCTGCGCTTTATCACAGAGGTCTCTTTTGCACTTGACGATATTGCGCTCTATCTCGACCTTCATCCCGACTGCACCAAGGCACTTTCGAGCTATGACAACTATCAGAGCATGCGCACCCAGGCTATAAATGATTACGTGAACATGTATGGGCCGCTGAACAAATATCAGGTCACTGACAACAACTATTTCAACTGGGTCAATGACCCTTGGCCATGGGAAGGAGAGTGTAACTGCTAATGTGGGTTTATGAGAAAAGATTACAATTTCCTATAAATATAAAGGAAACCAACGCAAAGCTGGCTCAGGACATAATCAGTCAATACGGCGGTCCGGACGGTGAAATGAGTGCCTCGATGAGATACCTGTCGCAGAGATATTCCATGCCTGACAAGAAGGTCAAGGCGGCTCTGACCGACATCGGAACCGAGGAACTTGCCCATCTCGAGATGGTTGCGACCATCATTTACCAGCTCACAAGGGATCTGAGCATCGAGGAGATCAAGGCATCGGGCTTTGACAAATATTATATCGACCACACCATCGGCATCTGGCCCCAGGCGGCAGGAGGAATTCCATTTAACGCCTGCGAATTCCAGTGCAAGGGCGACGCGATAACAGATCTTTTTGAGGATATGGCCGCTGAGCAGAAAGCCAGGTCGACCTACGACAACATTCTCAGACTGTGCAAGGATCACCCGGACGTATATGAGCCTATCAAATTCCTGCGCGAGAGGGAGGTCGTGCACTTCCAGAGATTTGGCGAATGCCTTGAGGCTGTAAAAGATACCCTCGATCACAAGAATTTCTATGCATTCAACCCTTCATTTGACACCAAGGCACCTTGTTTAAAGAATAATTGAAAATTAGAAATATCGGTGGTAAAATGATGTCACTTTTAACAAGAGAAGAGGCGGTGTTATGTCAGAAAAACAGATCAACCACTCACAGAGATTCGGAATCATACTGGTTCTGTCATGCGGAATCATGTGGGGCATAAGCGGAGTCCTTGGACAATACGTGTTCCAGTCGTCAGATGTAAATGCCACACAGCTTTCCATAATCAGACAGTTTATATCCGGTGTCGTACTGCTTGTCATCGCCGCCGTAAAGGGAGATAAAAGGGCTTTGACCATATGGTCAAAGCCTAAAAGTGTCATATCTATGCTGTTCTTTGCACTCTCAGGTGTCATGGGCGTGCAGTTCACATACTTCGCTTCCATCGAACATTCCAACGCCGCAACCGGCACAGTGATCCAGTTCACATACATAATCATGCTGCTGTTGTACACAACAATATTCATGCACAAGAGACCTCATATATATGAAGCCGCCTCAGTCGTATGTGCATTTGCAGGTATCTTTCTGATCGCCACACACGGCAGCCTGAATTCCCTTGCCATATCCAGGCCGGCGCTCATATGGGGACTCACCTCAGCGGTATGTTTCACTATATACTGCCTTTATCCTCAGAAGCTCTACAATGAATATGGTCTGGTAAATATCATAGGCTGGTCATCACTCATAGCCTCCATTTTCCTTGCGCTGGTCACGAAAACATTCTCACTGCCTCACATGGATGGAAGGATAATTGCAGCCTCACTTGCGGTAGCCATTGTGGGCTCCCTCATCCCATTTACAATATGCGGTCTCGGCATCAGCATCCTCGGAAGCGTGAAGGCGAGTCTTTTTGTCACAGTCGAGCCCGTGTCAAGTGCCCTGCTGACGTGGATCTTTCTGGGAACCCAGTTCACCCGTATGGATCTGATCGGTTTTCTCCTGATTCTTGGATCCATACAGGTTGTTGCCATAATGACATTTCACAATGAAAAACACATAGTAAAAGCTGAACAGACCCATCTGTCATGATGAAAGTCCATCCAGTTCATCTATCGCACATCTCATAACCCGGATCTCCTGAAGCTTTTCATCAAGAAGCTTCTCCCGGTGTGTGAGTTTTTCGTATATATCTCTTCTTCGTCCGTCAAGGCTTTGCAGCCCGGTTCTGCGGCTGTGTATCTCATCCCGCTGTGCACAGAGCTTATCAAGTTCCGCCCTGCTTTCCTCAAGCTCCGCTGTCAATCTCTTTCTTCCACTCTTCTTCCTGAGTCCCCAGTATTTTGACAACGCATATCCAATATAGTATGCAAGTCCCGCAGCTCCGACAGCAAAGAGCATCGCATACACAAGTCGTCCGTCCGGGAGAATATTATCACCCCGTGCGACCAATGCATACATTATAACTATCGACAATATTCCAAGTACCATGAGCGGTACAAGTGCTGTTCTTACTCCAGTCCTTATCCAGCTTCGTCTGTACTCCTTAGGAAGCTCCTCCAGATGACGTCTGAGCGTCGTGATCTCAAGTTCGCTTTTCCGCTCCTGTGCCCATACCGAGTTAAGCTCACCCAGAACATCAGAGCTGACCTCGTAGTCATTTTGCAGGCTCATATATTCCCTGACCGCAGCGTCCGCCTCGTATGTCTGACATTTCATCCTGAGTATCTGTCTGACCTGTCTCAGTGTATCGTGATAAAGCTCCCTGCCCATTTTTCTGCCCGATCTTGCATACAGCCCCGACACCTCTATCATCATGTCGACCGCAAGTTTTATTCCGTCTCTGCTTTCAAGATCGGCAACATTCAGTTTATCGAGCAATCGGCCAAATTCTGTATTTTTGTTGGCTCTGGCGTATTCACTGTAGTCGGATCGTTCAAATCTCTCACCTTCCACCGCCAGGATTCTGTAATCCTTCAGCATGGATGATATATCGAAGTTCTTCTCACAGCCCGCCATACGGTTCAGGCATATGGAATATATATTGTCACGTCCCTCAAGCTCCAGGATACCCAGAATGGCCTCCGTCAGAGCACCGTCCCTTGTATCGTTATCCACCGGATAATCAATTCTTTTATATTCTCTGACCGCAGCAGGCACAAACTTAGTCGAAACCACTCCGTCAGACATTTCCCCATAGATATATCCATGTGCGCCTGTTGACTCTCTCGACACAGCCTCCGGACTTCCAGAATAATAAGCCTTGCCCGGAATCTTCATCTGATACTTCTGGCGGCCGCCAAACGCAATGTAATTAAATCCACTGGCACGCAGCCTGTTCCAGTCAACCGGCATCCGTCTCCGGTCACCCCCACATGCGATCAGCACATTACATACCGCTTCATCCTGCGGTTCTGCATCATCCACCACCCTGGCATCCATCTTCCTGTCAAAATAGCTCACGCCGTATATATCAACGTCCTTGTCCGGAAAATGAATATGATCCAGTGCCATGGTCGCCTGCTCATCCCTGACCGCTGTGTACCCCATATCTCCAGTCTGTTTGTCTCCAATCTGTCTTATTCCAGGGCTTCCGATCACACACACACGGGATTTGAAACCATAGTCAAGAAGCGGCGCATCACTTCCCAGATTATCCTGAAATCCAGCAGCATATATGACCACTGTATGCTTTAAGCTTCCAAATATCTCATCAAGCCATACAAGCTCTTCCTCAGATGGCTGATGGTCAAACAGATTGCCTGCAACCAGAAGAAAATCCACGTCAAGCTCCCCGGCACGTGCCACCACAGCCTCAAATGTCATGTATATTTCGTTTTTCCTCTCGCCGCTCCATACACACTCCCTGTCAGGCAGCGCGCCGAGCAGCACATCGGATATATGTATAAACGTTATCTTTTTCATCAATCTGTATATTCCAATCCCAAGCATGAAAATGCATTATAATCCGTATTTGTTATGTGTGAGCATGACGCACGCCCCACATTTACATACTCTTTTATAATTATATTAGTATATGTCGATACACGCAAGTGCAACGACATAATGTATGTCGTGCACAGGTGCGACAGCCTTCACGCATCAGTGTGCTTCATTATTTCATGTCATCTGACCCTAAAACGTTCATTTCAACAGCCAGAGCATTATTTTGCCAAGTTTAATTTGTTTTTAGCTTGTTTTTCTCAATTGACTTTTAGATATGGCTTGCTTATAATATGTTAATGTAGTTTTTTGAAGTATTAATGGAGGATATAATTATGGCAGTCAAGTATGTGTTTGTCACTGGTGGTGTTGTATCTGGACTCGGTAAGGGTATTACTGCTGCTTCTCTTGGACGTCTTCTCAAGATGAGAGGATATAAAGTCACAAGCCAGAAGTTCGACCCTTATATCAATATTGATCCGGGAACAATGAACCCTATCCAGCACGGCGAAGTTTTTGTCACTGACGACGGCGCCGAAACAGATCTGGATCTCGGTCACTATGAGCGTTTTATAGACGAAAGTCTCAACAAGAATTCTAATGTAACAACCGGAAAGGTATACTGGAGCATCCTTCAGAAGGAGCGCCATGGTGATTTCGGAGGACACACAGTACAGGTAGTGCCACATATCACCAATGAGATAAAAGACAGATTCTACAGAAATCCCGATGCAAAGGATACTGAGGTAGCGATAATCGAGATCGGCGGAACCGTTGGAGATATCGAAAGCCAGCCATTCCTTGAGGCTATCAGACAGTTCCAGCATGAGGTCGGTCCTAAGAACTGCATCATGATCCATGTAACTCTTATCCCTTATCTGAAGGCTTCAGGTGAGATCAAGACCAAGCCTACCCAGGCGAGCGTTAAGAATCTTCAGGGAATGGGTATTCAGCCCGATATCCTCGTATGTCGTTCCGATCTTCCTCTTGATCAGGGCATCAAGGATAAGATCGCACTGTTCTGTAACGTGCCGAGCAGAAACGTTATACAGAATCTTGACGTGGATGTTCTGTATGAGGTTCCACTTGCCATGGAGAAGGAGCACCTTGCCGATGTAGTATGTGAGTGCCTGGATATGGAATGTCCTCCACCTGCAGAACAGGCATGGCTCGAGTGGACAAGCATGATAGATGCATGGAAGCATCCTGAGAAGAATGTAAGAGTTGCTCTGGTCGGAAAGTACGTATCACTTCACGATGCCTATATCTCAGTAGTTGAGGCATTGAAGCATGCCGGCGTTGCCAACAAGGCAGAGGTTGAGATCAAGTGGGTCGACTCCGAGCTTGTAACAGAGGAGAATGTCGCTGAGATCCTCGGCGATATAGACGGAATCCTTGTTCCGGGCGGCTTTGGCGACAGAGGTATAGAGGGAATGATCACTTCTATCAATTACGCCAGAACACACAAGGTTCCTTACCTTGGACTGTGTCTCGGAATGCAGCTCACGATAGTTGAATTTGCAAGAAATGTACTTGGATATTCAGACGCCCACAGCTCTGAGTTCAATCCAAACTCATTCCACCAGGTAATCCACATCATGCCAAACCAGCACGATGTAACCGATCTTGGCGGTACCCTCAGACTTGGTTCATATCCTTGTGTGCTTGCAAAGGATTCAAAGTCATACCAGTTATACGGTACAGAATATATCCACGAGCGTCACAGACACAGATACGAGGTCAACAATGACTATCGTCAGGCTCTGACTGACAACGGAATGGAGCTTGTCGGACTGTCACCTGACGGACATATCGTCGAGATGATCGAGATTCCTGAGCATCCTTGGTTCATCGGGACACAGGCACATCCGGAATTCAAATCAAGACCAAACAAGCCACATCCTCTTTTCAAAGGATTTGTAGCAGCTGCACTTGAGCATATGGATAAATAATATATAGAGACAGGGAGTATATCAACTGCTGATATACTCCCTGTTTTTCTGTTTATTATGTTTTATAGCAGGTCTGTAAATGACCTTCCGGATCACTCCACCACGTCAAGAAGTTCCGCAAATGTATGGATCTCCGCATCCTTATCCTTCACACTGCCAAACCCGTATGCCGCGTGAATGAACTTTATCCCGGCAAATCTGGCACTGTCGCAGTCGCCCTGGATGTCGCCGACATATGCAGCATCCTCTATTCCATTCTTCTCCATGAGTATCTTTATACTCTCGCCCTTTGATACCTTTGTATCTCCCCAGCAGAGTATATCCTTAAAATACTTTCCAAACCCGTAATAATCAAGAAATGCCTCTATATATCCACTCTGGCAGTTGCTGACTATAAACAGCCTGTGTGATCCCGAAAGCTTCGCAATGGTATCCTCTACACCATCGTACAGAACGCCACCATGTTCACGGAGATACTCGTTCTCATAGTCTCCGCAGGCATCTATAAGCTGAGTCATTCTGTCCTCCGAATACGCTCCGAACAGCTTGTCGGCAATGGCATCCATAGGCATACCCATAACAGATTTGATATCGGCCTCTGTCACCTTCATGTCCACATCAGCCTGTCTTTCGAGGACTTCACTCCAGGACGCAGCCACATTTGCCGCGCTGTCCCACAGAGTTCCATCCATGTCAAATATAAGTGATTCTACCTTCATATTCTACCTCTCGTATATTCTATTCAAGTATATGGTCAACACCCTGTTTGATGATGGTCACAACGTGCTCATCGGCCAGGGAATATATTATATTCTTGCCCTCTCTTCTGCTTTTTATCAATTTGGCCTGCTTCAGCACCCTGAGCTGGTGTGAAATAGCCGATGCATTCATCTCCAGACGCTCTGCGATGTCTCCGACACTCAGTTCCTGCTTAAGCAGGGCGAACATGATGGATATACGTGTCGCATCGCCAAACACCTTGAACAGGTCTGCCAGATCTGCGAGATCCGACTGTTCCAGTTCATAACTGTCAAAAAAAATATTTTTATCTTCTGCCATATCTATGGTCCTTTCTGCTCCCAAACAAGCAACTCACGTGTTCCATTTGAACAAGTATTCATATGTAAATTTACTACACTTACTTTTTTGTGTCAAGTCACCTGAATCTCATGAATATTTAAAATGATAACTGCACACAATTACATCATACTGAAACGCCGCATTTGGCGCGATCATATTGGAGGTCAAAAATGAAAACATTAAATTGCATATGTCTCACACTGACCATAATCGGTGCTATCGTATGGGGCATTATAGGACTGTTCAGCTACAACATAGTGGACGGCATCTTCGGTGCCGGAACTGCATTTTCCAGAATAATCTATACTCTGGTGGGTGTTGCCGGACTGTATGCCATCTCCTTCTACTGGTTACTCAACAGGGATTAACGGCATTAATATGCAAATGCCCGCACCTATAAAAGTGCAGGCATTGTATTACATATCATAAAACAAATTCTGTTATTATCATAAATCCTATGCATACGCACAGTGCCAGAACAAGCGGCACAGATATGATCCTCGGTCTCTTGACCTCAGCGTTCCTGTTTCTTCTGAACATCGCCAGCATATCCATATGCCTTCCATTCAGGTACGCCAACAACACTATCATCGCCACAGCCGCACACAATCCCATAAATGCAAATGGAATATATATCAATATCGTCTGCTTGAGCTGATCTGCTGCTATTCCCTCAGAAGCCTGTTTCTCCACCATCTGCTTTAGCACGCTGACATGTGATGCTATATAGCTGATGATGACGGATATCTCATTAAAGCAGAAATGGGCATACATGGTCGTAAATATACTTCCTGTCGCCTCGGCAAGAAATCCCAGCATCATTCCCAGAACCATCGCATATGCCATCTGATTGAAATTCATGTGCATGGCTCCGAACATTATTCCTCCTATGATTATAGCCGCCAGTCTGCTGCCATATCTGTAGCTTCCCATTATGACGCCTCTGTAGGCAAGCTCCTCCACGATTCCCGGAGTGACCGCCATGAGAAGTGTTGACACCCACAGCTTATGATTCGACACAAGACCTGTTGCAAGCTCGGTAGTGGCACTCTCCACCCACAGAAGACTTATGGCATTTATGAGTGTCATAAGAGGCTCAAGAGCCACGACGAATGCCGGAACGATGATTATCGCCAGCCAGTGCGTCTTTTTCAGTCTGAGCGTTTCGCGCAGATCACATTTGCTTATAAGAATATATATGATCGTCGGCACGAATATCATGCTCTGGCTCAGGATCAGATTCTGAACCATGGTTATATGTGAGCCGATATTCGTCTTCCACAGGATCATAACAACACACAGATACACACATATCAGCGACAGGAAAAACCATGACGCTCCGTGTACCTTTCTCTGAACATTGTCCTGTCTCATACGCTTACTCTACTGTAGCGATGGCTTCTATCTCTATAAGCACATCCTTAGGGAGTCTTGCAACCTCCACGCATGAACGTGCAGGGAAATCGCTTGTGAAGAAGTCCTTGTAAATATCATTTATCTTGCCAAAATCATTCATATCCTTGATAAATACTGTTGTCTTCACTACCTTATCCATAGATGAGCCTGATGCCTCTATGAGATTCTTGAGATTGCCGATCGCCTGTCTTGCCTGTACAGTAACATCTCCCTCAACCAGTGTATTTGTCTCAGGATCGATAGGTATAACTCCTGATGTAAAAAGCATTCCATTCACGAGAACCGCCTGTGAATATGGTCCTATTGCCGCTGGTGCCTTTGGTGTACTTATTATTGTCTTCATGTTTTGTTCCTCCTGTTTTTACTATTATATATGATGAACTATTACTCCTCATCCATCTCGCTCAGCTCCGCCATGAGAGCCTTTCTGTTGTTGCGCCTTCCGCCATTGCTTCTGGTAAATTTCACAGTGCCTTTTCTGTCTGGCACGGGCTCCGGTGACCGTCTGGATACCGGCTTCTTCGTCTCAGGCTTTGCACGCTTCACAACATCGGCTTTGGTTGTTCCTTTTTTCGCAAGCTCTGCCCGCTCTTCCTCGGACAGTATCTCAATGTTCTTCTCTGTGATCCTTATCTTACCGTCCTTGAGGAGCTTGCCAACCGCCGTCTTAAATGCTCTCTTGCTTATTCCAAATTCCTTCTCTATCACCTTTGAATCTGCCTTGTCATTGAACGGGAGCACTCCATTATATGAATCGATGATATTCAATATCATCTCTGCATTCTCCCTGATCTGCATCTTTATCGGCTTCTGCATGGTGAGGTTCAGCTTGCCGTCTTCCCTGACTGACGCAACCCTGCCCTCAACGTGGTCGCCGGCATATATGGCACTGTGTATCTCCTTCTTCGGGATAAGTGCTGAATATTTGTTGTCCACAGCGACAAATGCACCATACTCGGAGCTGTACTCTATAACTATTCCCGATATAGCATCTCCCTGCTTATATGGGGAATTGCTGCTCAGATACTCATAAACCTTCATGGACACACACAGTCTGTCCGATTTGTCAGTGTACATTCTGACCAGATATTCATGGTTCTCTCTCACCGGGCCAACCTGCTCCTTAAACGGAAGCAGAATATCCTTTTCAAGTCCCCAGTCCATGAATGCACCGATCTTGGTAGTTCCCACACACCTGAGAACAGCCATCTTACCCATAGTTATATATGGAACATTCACAGTTGCAATGAGTCTGTCGTCAGAATCCCTGTATATGAACACGTTGATGTGCTCGCCTGTCTTTATGCCATTCGGAACCTGCTTTCTCGGAAGAAGCACCTCACTGTCAGAATCCGCACATCCAAGATACACACCAAATTCCTTTTCTCTCTTTACTATAAGATCATTCCATTCGCCTATCTTTATCATCGTCATACCGTCCTCTTAATTTTTTCTGTCGACACAGTATATCATATATCCTTACTGCTCCGTTCAAACTGGACAACACACCTTGTCCTGTCCTCTTCATCTGCCAGGATTATCTGAACATATCTGTCGTCAATAAACCTCTTTACTACTATAACATCATCTTTCACATATTGCATCTTATATTCCGCTCTGACGGCAATAATATCCGCAACATCATCCACGTATTCCTGGGCAAGAGCAATATACGCTTCATTATTCATATGATTGTTGGAGTCTATCTGATAAGACATGACCTTTCTGGTATCTATAGTCTCCGCATCGCCCAGCAGTTTTACCTTACGCGGCGCATACTCCATGTCTATGGCAGGCTCCATCGGATATGCGTCTGACACCTCTTTGTCTATCTTGACAGGTCTCAGCCTCTCGGTGTCCATATAGCTCCAAATGGATGCCGCCTTAACTATGCGTTCTCCATTCTCGTCCAGTATATCTATATTTCTGAATCCCAGAGATGCCTTGAAATCATATGCCCACGTCCTGACCTTGATCTTCTCTCCCATCGCAGGATATCTGACCACCTCTATCTGCCAGGAAACCAGGAACCATGCTCTGTGGTGTTCTGCCAGATAATCCAGCCCTATGCCGACCTCCTCCGACTGCAGTATAGCACAGTCCTGGAAATAGTTCGCTATGGTCGCCATGTTGGATATCTTATTTCCACCAGTCTCACTATACCTGACTATTGCTTCATATGAATACATTACGCCACCTCCATGATGCTCATTTTACTATAATTTTATACCCTATTTAGAGGGCTATCGCAAGGTGAAAAATTTTTTTGAATTTTTTTTAAAAAGTGCTTGCATTATTCTGAGCTTTAGTATATACTATCATTTGTTGAGGCAATGGGCTATCGCCAAATGGTAAGGCACTGGACTCTGACTCCAGCATTTTCAAGGTTCGAATCCTTGTAGCCCAGCTACTAAGACTTGAGATTTATCTCAAGTCTTTTTTATTTCATAAACCGCTTCATATAATGATACTTACAGTGGGCAGTCCGCTCCACAGCACATAAAAAAGACATGTCGTTAGGCTCCGACATGTCTTTCGTGTATTACTATCTGTGAAAAATTTCATTGGCGTAACAAAAATGTAACACATTTTTAAAACATTATCAATAGGTTTTCGCGTATTTTTTCTAAAAATTCAATTTCAATCCAAGCAATTTTCGCGCATTATTCTCAAATATATTGTTTTTGTCCACATCTTCCAGATCAAGGGTCTCTATGTCCGCACATGACTGTTCCTGATCAGACCATGGGCTGTCCGTTCCGAACAGGATCTTGTCAGACCCGTGAGCTGCCACTATCTTCTTAAACATGTCACCATCAAGAAGCTGCCATCTGTGCGGTGCCCCCTCCCGCCAGTCTATCTGTCCATAGGAAAATGCCGTATCAAAATACACATCTCTTCCGCAAAGTCTGTTCAGCACGTCATCCCACATCTGCCATCCACCCATATGGGCAAGCACAAGCTTGTCAGGCCCAACCTCATCCAGCACCTCCTCCGCCATTGCAGGAGTGCAGTGAGTCACATCAGGAAGTCCTATGTCTGTTCCCGCATGTGTCACCACGATAAGCCCAAGCTCTGTGGCATAGCTGATTATCCTTTTATATCTTATATCGTTGAAAAAAGCCCCCTGGTAGTCAGGATGGATCTTTATCCCCTTCAGACCTTTGTCGCATATATCCCTGAGTATCTCTTTGTAATTGTCATTGTCGGGATGTATCCCTCCAAACGACCACACATGTGTCTCTGAAAAGCGCTCATTCTCCTCAACTGCGAATTCATTTATATGCTTATATTGTTTCGGAGACGTTGCCACCGGAAGTACCACAGACACATCCACATGTCTGCTCCTCATGTCATTCTCCAGTCCGTCAAGTGTGCCATCCGAATGTGCCCTTGTACCGGATCTGCTCTCCAGAAGCCCTACCGTCTTGGCTGCTATCCTGTCGGGATACGTGTGTGTGTGAAAATCTATTATCATAAATATTCCTCCTGTACATTTATACTGCGTAAGCGCAGAACACCTCTGCTGCGGCCATGCTGTTCACGTTCTCCATATCCCCAGTTGAAAAACATCGGATTTTGAGGTATCTTTATCAAAGATATTTCCACGAAGGAGAAAACATGAGCAAACGAAAAAAGAAAATGACGCTGAAACAGATGCGTTCCCTCGTCGTCTTTTTGGTCGCCATAAACATCATACTATTATTGTGCATACTTGTCATGGGATTTTTTCTGGCAAAGGCACAGATCACCAAGGGGAAAGGACAGACTGTCATGCTCCAGAAGGCCAACGACACATACACGGTGTGTGTGGATGCTGGTCATGGAGGAAGCGATGTAGGCGCTGTGGGACTTGACGGAAGCTACGAGAAGGACGACAATCTCCGTCTTGCGCAGGAGGTTGCCAAAGCCCTGAAAAAGAGCGGCGTCAACGTCATAATGACCAGATCCGACGACAGCGACACACAGCTCGACTCCCGTTCAAAGATAGCAAACAAGGCCAAGGCTGATATCTTCGTTTCGCTACACCGCAATTCAACAGCCAACCCAAACACCACAAAGGGCATTGAGATATGGATACACAGCTCAGGATCTGAGCGCAGTTATGCGGCCGCAGATGACATTCTGAGCAATCTCGAGGAAGTTGGTATAACCGCCAACCGAGGGGTGCGAATCGGAACCCAGGGAGACAGCGATGATGACTATGCGGTCATCAGAGACACCGATATGACAAGCATGATCGTTGAGATGGGCTTCATGACCAACCAGGACGATCTGGACTATTTCAATGAAAATCTTGAGAACTACGCCAAGGCAATATCCAACGGTGTGGTTCAGTGGCTGAACGATTATGTCCAGTAACGCCGGACATATCATAACATTTGAATAATTCCATAAAAAAATAACACATTGAGCACAGCCCAATGTGTTATTTTTTATTCACTTATAACTGTTCTGTTTCTTCCTGATTCCTTCGCCTTATAGAGTGCTGAATCCGCTCTGTTGAACCATGCCTTGGAACTCTCTCCCTTGGTGTACTCAGCGACACCACAGCTACATGTTATTCCATCCTTGTTCATAAAGTGGAAATAGTAGCATCTGAACTCTGTTCTTATGTCCTCAACAACATTCATGACCTTGGACAGTTCCACATCATGGAACAGTATCACGAACTCCTCACCGCCGTATCTGAAGGCAAGTCCCATATCCTTCGACTTCTCCTTCATCATCTTACACAGCGCCTTGATAACTATATCTCCATTGCTGTGGCCATATGTATCGTTGACTTCCTTGAAATGATCTATATCAAATATGGTGACATAGGACTTCGCCCCAGTCTGCTCCACATTCTCGATCTCCTTATCAAGGCTCTCCTCAAATGATCTTCTGTTGTACAGGCCTGTCATCGGATCAACCATAAGCTCACTCATCAGTGTTACCTGTCTGTTGTAGCTTCCGGCAATCGATTCCATAAGTGCCTTCGTGTGCTTGTTGACGACCATAACCATCGCACACATAACAGATACTACCAGTATGTATATGAGCAGTGCTCCAACCCAGTTCATCTGTGTGGCAAGCTCACCGACATTCAAATGTAATCTCACAACATTGATGACCATGAGTGCAAGCACCGCAACTCCCGACCATACCGTCAGCTCCTGATCTGCAAATAACGCCGTGGCAATTATGGTGACACACGGAATAAGTATAAGCGGGTATATGGTGCAATATGTAAATGCTATAACACCGACACATACATATATCATACCTGTCACGACATAATTCTTGTGCTTTATGTCCGCCTCATCGTGCTTCATATAAAAATAGCAAATTGTGATCGCTATAGCCTGTACTATCATCGGCAGCACGATATACTTTACTATATATGCGCCTGCTCCTATGCTCTTATCTACTCTGTATACTCCAAATAATATCCATGCAATAACAAAAGAAATACTGCATATAACTATCATCATACGCCATACCAGCATATGCCATCTTGCGTCAATCTCATCCTTGTTAATATCATTCATGTGTACGCACCCCGCAAACCATCATATGTGTTGATTTTACCATATGAGGGTCCTTTTTTCCACCATTAATCAACAAAAGACGGACTTTTTTTATGCCAAAATCCGTCTTTTGTACCAAAAATCGTCAAATTACTTAAGGTTGTAGCCAACCTCAAATGCCTCAAGATTCTTCTCCACTGTCTTAGGTGGAACTGTGTTCTTGATAACCTCAACCCATGCATCATGTGAGAAATCCATGTGCTGTGCCGCGATTCCTATGATGACTGTGTTAAATACCTTGTTGTTGCCAAGCTTCTTTGCCTCGTCCATGGCATCAACTGAGATAACCTTGTACTTGCCGCTGAGCTCCTCGATGATTCCATCAGGATACTGTGCTGCGCCTGTAACTACAGTGATAGGATCTATTCTCTGGTCATTTACGATGATAACTCCATCCTTCTTCAGGAAGTGTGCATATCTGAGCGCCTCAAGTCTCTCAAATGCTATGAGGACATCTGCACATCCCTCTTCCACGATAGGCTCATTTACCTTCTCACCATATCTTACATATGTAACAACACTTCCACCTCTCTGGCTCATTCCGTGAACCTCTGAGAGCTTTACATCATAACCTGCTGCCGTGGTGATTCCACCGAGTATACGGCTTGTGAGAAGTGTTCCCTGTCCGCCTACGCCGACGATCATAATATTCTTTGTCTCCATGATTAGAACTCCTCCCTTTCTATAGCATCGAACTTACAACGCTTCATGCACAGTCCACAGCCTGTACAGAGTGTGTCATCTATACGGATGGTTCCATCCTCCTGCCTGATAACTGCAGGGCATCCAGGCTTTAAGCACATACCGCACTTCTTGCACTTCTCAGGTATTGCCTTGCATCTTCCTGTTATCTTAGTCGTCTTCAAGAGTACACAAGGTGACTTTGTGATGATGACTGATACCTCATCCTTTGCTGTCTCCTCCTTGATGAGCTTCTTAAGACCTTCTATATCAAATGCATTTATCTCATGGACGCTCTGGATTCCCAGTGCCTTGCAGAGATTGTAAATATCAATGGCATATGTAGGATCTCCCATCAGTGTCTTACCTGTTGCGGCATGATCCTGATGTCCTGTCATACCTGTTGTCGAGTTGTCAAGTATGATGACTGTTCCTGTGCTCTGGTTGTATACCATGTTCATGAGTGAGTTCACACCTGTGTGAAGGAATGTTGAATCACCTATGACCGCTACCCAGTTCTTGATATAATCCTTGCCCTTTGCCTTCTCCATTCCATGAAGGGTAGAGATGGATGAACCCATGCAGACTGTTGTGTCAATAACACTGAGCGGTGCGACAGCTCCGAGTGTGTAACATCCGATATCTCCTGCAGCGTGGATCTTCAGCTCTGAGAGGACTGAGAATACGCTTCTGTGTGGACATCCTGGACAGAGGATAGGTGGTCTAGCTGGAACCTGAGCAGCCTCGACTGTCTCTACCTTCTCACCGAGAAGCTTCTCTCTGAGCATATTTGCGCTGTACTCACCCTGAACTGTAAGCAGCTCCTTGCCGACTGCATCTATTCCCCATGATCTGACCTGAGTCTCGATATGTGGCTCAAGCTCCTCGATGACATACACCTTGTCTACCTGTGCACAGAAGTCCTCGATCATCTTTCTTGGGAGTGGATTTACCATGCCAAGCTTTAAGACTGATGCGTTTGGCATAGCCTCTCTGACATACTGGTAAGGGATACCGCTGGTGATGACACCCACACTCTTGTCTCTCATCTCAACTCTGTTGATCGGCATGTCAGCTCCGTCTGCTGCCATGTCCTTGAGTCTCTGCTCTACAAATACATGACGTGGTATAGCGTTACCAGGCATCATGACATATTTCTTTATATTTCTCTCATATGGCTTGTCAGGAATCTCCTGTCTGTCACAGAGCTCTACAACGCCCTGTGAGTGTGAGAGTCTTGTGGTTGTACGGAGCATTACAGGAGTATCATACTTCTCACTCAGCTCAAATGCATACTTTGTGAAATCCTTTGCCTCCTGGCTGTCTGATGGCTCAACAACTGGGATCATGGCTGTTCTTGCTACAAGTCTTGAATCCTGCTCATTCTGTGATGAGTACATTCCAGGATCATCTGCTGCAACAAGTACCATACCTCCGTTCACACCTGTGTATGCTGCGGTGAACAGCGGATCTGATGCCACGTTCACACCTACATGCTTCATCGACACTATTGATCTCACTCCCGCAAATGATGCACCGATCGCTACCTCTGTGGCTACCTTCTCATTTGGTGACCACTCTGAGTAGATATCTCCTTTGTACTGCACCATGTTCTCACTGATCTCTGTACTTGGTGTTCCAGGATATGCCGCTGATACCTTGACACCCGCTTCATAACAGCCTCTGGCGATGGCTGCGTTACCAAGCATAATCTTTTTTTCGCCCATGAATCTTACCCTTCCTGTCTATATTGATATTCTTGTTTTTATTTTTTCGTCTTAATTGACACTCTAATTTGTTATTATACAAGAATTATCAATAAAATAAAAGAGTTTTATACAATGTGATTACAAAGTGTGATTACAAAGCTATATCGAACAGCTCCTCTTATCGACATTTTCCCTAGTCAGTTATATTCTGCGTCTGACGTACCATGTCTGCAAAGCCCTGCCACTGCATATCGATAATATCGCCACTGCCGGCTGAACTGTCCACCTTACCGCCAACAAGAGCCATAACCATATCAAAATCTGCAGAACCCACATATTCACTGTTTTTGAGGATCATACCATAGGCCGCCACGGCACTTGCCGCACTCATGTCAACGGACATTTCGCTGCTGTAGCTGTCAGTCTTCACCACACGGCTCACAAGACTGCTCTTATCCCCATCCGGCTCCTTGTATCTTACGTTCACTGTCGCAAGCTCACCGATATAGTCCTCTGCGCTATCAGACTTATCCTTAACGTCTTGTGATGCAGTCTCCGATGTATTTGCCTGATTGGAATCCTGTCCGTATTTGTGCTCGGCTGCAGGCACATCGAAGTCTGATCCCGCAGGCACTATCTCATAGAGCACCGTCACCATATGTCCTGCGCCTATCTCGCCGCCATCCACAGCGTCATTTGCAAAGTCCGCATCCGCAAGGGCGCGGTTCTCATAACCTATCTGCCTGTAACCCTTGACATTTGCCGGATTGAACTCTATCTGAAACTTCACATCCTTGGCAACGGTGTTCAGAGTTCCGCCCATCTCGTCCACCAGCACCTTCTTTGCCTCATACGCAGAATCTATAAACGCATAGCTTCCATCACCATTATCAGCAAGAGCCTCAAGCTTGTTGTCCTTCAAATTGTCCGTTCCAAACCCAAGCACGCTGAGAAAAATGTTGTTTTCCTTCTTCTCCTCGGTTATCAGATCCACAAGGTCGCTCTCACTGGTAAGCCCCACGTTCAGATCCCCGTCCGTTGCAAGTATGACACGGTTGTTGCCTCCCTCTATAAAGTTCTTCTCCGCCAGCTCGTAAGCTGTGATGATGGCATCTCCGCCGTTGGTACAGCCCTCGGCTGTCATACTCGAAAGCGCCTCATTTATCGTGTACTGCTCTGAGCCGGATGTGCCCGAGAGCACCACCGTATCCTCACCCGCATATGTGACTATGCTCACCTTGTCGTTCTCATCCAGATTCTCCGCCAGCATGGCAAATGACTGCTGCACGAGTGGGAGTTTGTTATCTTCATACATGGATCCCGAGGTGTCGATCAGGAACACCAGATTTGAAGGCTTCTTGTCTCCAAAATCTATTTCATCCGTGTTGATCCCAACCATCATGAGCTTTGTGGCCTTATTCCACGGGCAGTCCGAATATTCTGTGTATATGGAGAACTTCTCTCCATCCTCAGGCTTCCTTCTGTAGTCATAGGTAAAATAGTTCAGCATCTCTTCTATTCTCACCGCTCCGTCCGGTGGGAGACAGCCTGACTCTATATACGACCTGACGTTGCTGTATGATGCCGTATCCCTGTCCGCCGCAAATGTGGAGAGAGGTCTGTCCGCTGTGGATACAAATCCATTCTCCGCCACGCTGTCATACTCTCTCGTATCGTAGGCGATCTCTGTATACATAGAATTTGAAGCATCTGTCACCATCGCTGTATCTCCAGCGACTGTTGCCACATCACAAGCTTCCTCCGCATACATAACATCATTCGACGTACTGTTGAATATTCCACTCAAGCCATTGTCCTGCAGCGACTTCTTTTTTTGCTTACTTTCTTTTTCCCCGTACTTTTCTGCGATCCCTGTTATCTCTGTCTTATCCCCATTTTGTTTTTCAAGGCGCATTCCCCTGCCATCTACTGCATCATCGTTACCACAGCCCGTAAGACCTCCTACCATCATAACCCCTGCCATAACTGCGCATATGGATCTTGCAAATATTTTTGAATTATATTTCATCATAAAAAATCCCTCCGTAATATGAATTTCAAGCTACCGGTCAAGCTTTATATTCTATATACGAAGGGATTATTATTTTTTATGGTAATTTCTGTATTTTTTTAATTTTTGATTTGTTTGTGCTATTCTGCCCTCTCAAATCTGTACCAGTTGCCCTCAACCTTCACTACAAGGCTGCCATCATCACACACAATGTAGGCTGAGTTTCTGGATGGGTTCATGTCAAAGTTGACCTCGCCGTCATTTGCCGGCACGCCATCGGTGTAGCTCTCAGCGTAGGCCGCTTTGCTCTCATCCACGCTGTCAGCATCGACCATGTCGTATGTGTCCCTGTAGAGCACACCATCCAACATGATCATGGGGATATAGTCAGCACTATTCACAGAATTCTGAGCATCAGTATTTCTCTGTACATCATAACTCGCCGTGGCGTTTTCTGCCATTTCAGCAGCATCGCTTTGAATATCGTCTGCCGCAGCCGCGTCACTTTCTTGTGCATAATAACTTTCATCCGAAGTCACCTTCACACTGTTGTCCTGCGCTGTCTTATCGCTTGCCCTCTTACGGCTGTTCCTTAACGGTCCGGCTACGATCAGCACACACACCACTGCCGCTGCCACAAGACCGGAAACGATCTGGATGGTTCTTCTGTTCCTGTCTTTACGGTCTTTCTTGACTCCAAACTTCTTATCTCCAGATTTCTTATCCTGCACCCGATGCGCATCCACCGCATCAAGTCCTGCCTCTATTTTTCCCCAGAGATCAGGTGCATCCATATTCTCTATATATTTGTCAGCTATTTCCTTTTCCAGTTCATCTTCATGTCTGTTCATAGTCTGCACCTCCTAAGTCTCTTGATCGCACTGTTGTAAAGCCACGTGACTGTTCCCATCGGCTTGCCAACTATCTCTGATATCTCTCTGAAGGTAAATCCTCCAGCCACCTTCATATCAACTATCTCCCGCTCATCAGGCTTAAGCGACTCCATGGCCACCTTCAGTGACACGCTGTTCACAACCTGTTCCTCCATGCTGCCACTCTGCCCGGTCTCCGATATCTCATCCACCAGAGCCTCACGGTCTATCTTCCTGATCCTGTCCACCGCCATATTCCGGGCGATCGTGACCAACCATTTCTTATGTCCATTTCCCGGCTTATAGCTTCCCGCAATGCTATACAGCTTGATGAAGAATTCCGATGTCACATCCTCAGCCTCCTCGCGCTGTCCTATGGTGTCGTACACCACAGCATATATGAGCTTCAGATACGCATCATATATGTGCCGCAGGCTATCCCTGTCGCCCGCCGCCATCGCAGACATGCACTGTTCAAATTCTCTGTCTGTCATAGCTCCCTCCTCATGATAATATACGTTATATCAACTGATTTTTATGGAATGTCATTTAACTTTTTAATCTTTTCCGCCTATTTACAACATCATATCTTCCGCATGGCGGCAAATCCCATCACGTAATTTTTCCTGCCACCGGCCGTGTCAAATGGCCATACCATATGGCGGCTGTCAACCAGCTCCACGTCGTAGTTCATATGAAGCGACATATCCTTCATGAGCTGTGCCACACCTTCTATGTGCTCCACCGACTTCATCGTCTCCACATCCCGCCTGTCAAATGCATTTGCAAGCTTCTCTGCGCATGTCTGATCCTCACATGCAGCGACCTCATATCCATATATGAGGACATCCTTTGTCATATGGTACATGTAGTCATTGAGTCTCTCCACCGCCGCCTCGTTCAGCCCCGAGATGGCACTGCTTATGAGTCTAAGATCCTCGTCATGATAATTGTCCCTGTAGTGGTAAAGCAATGCCGCAAATCTGGAATTGAGCTGGCTGTGAAGCCCGACCGCCACACTGTAATCAAATATATCAAGATACCTGTCGGTGTCATTTACTATATCCCCAGATTCCGTTCTGCCAATATATTTACCGGAATTGGCAGTCGCTATGCCTGTCAGGAACTCAAGTATGTGCTCGGTGTCCTCACAGTCCTCAAGCATCGCCTCATACAAGCGGTACTGGTCATCGTCTACATGCCAGAATGGAATATCCGCTATTATATAATCCTGTTCCTTCAACCCATATTCCCTGACTGCCGAAAGCACAGCTTCCCTGTCTCTGTCTATGAGCACCAGCCTGTAATTATCTGCCAATCTTCCTATATCTATATCGCCGGCCGGCCCTATTCCCCACAGTGCAAGCACAGGCTTTGAATTCGCTGCATCTGCATCCTGCCCGGATTCTTTTTTTACCCGGCAGTTATTTTCTATATATTCCGTCACCTCACGTCTGTACTGTTCCCATCCCACATAGGAATCCGGTATACGCTCCATGGCGATCATCTCATCAAAATAGCTCATTGTCTTCTCCTGACTCTGTGAACTGACAAACAAAGCAAAAGGATTATGCCTGTCAGTATTTATTGATCATTCACAGGTATTTTATAAAATTTTATTTTTAAGCACAAGTGGAATGTAGTATAATACACATAGTTGTGCAACAGGACACACCATTCCAGTTTTTTTACATTTTGGAGGAGTTATGGAATCAATACAGACAAACGCTCTGAACAGCAAATACATCAATTCACTCCTGCGCCCGGAGGAAAATCCTTTCATGCAGGAGATGCAGAGTTTTGAGGAGATCATGATGATGTATTCATGTGCCATCAGAGAGGTGAAGACAAAATTTGAAGTGCTGAACGATGATTTCAGCGTAAGATATAAGAGAAATCCTATAGAATTCATACAGTCAAGGATCAAAAAGCCTGTCAGCATTGCCAAAAAGCTTGCAAGCAAGGGCTGTCCGGTTACATGTGCAAGTATACTGAACAATCTGGATGACGTCGCCGGAATAAGAGTCATCTGCCCATTCATCGATGACATATACATGGTGGCAGAAAAGCTCATAAGTCAGGACGACATCACCCTGATCGAGGCAAAAGACTACATATCGCATCCAAAGCCAAATGGCTACCGCAGTCTGCATGTCATAGTCGAGATTCCTGTGTTCTTCGCAGACCACACAAGGAATATGCGTGTGGAGGTACAGATCAGAACAATCGCGATGGACTTCTGGGCGAGCCTAGATCACCAGCTCAGATATAAGAAGGATATCCCGAACGTAGACATGATATCCGCAAGACTTAAGAAATGCGCAGATGTGATATCCGCAACAGACCTTGAGATGCAGTCCATCAAGAACAGCATATATGGTCAGAGGTATATTCCTGAACTTAAGAGAGAATCACCTGAAGAATAACTACAGTTATTTATTACTGATATTTTTCAACCTCAGGTTGAATGAAAAAATTGAAATATTTGCAACTTTTTATTTGACATTTGCTCAAACCTGTTGTAATATAACTGATGTTGTTAATCAACATGTGTGCATAGCTCAGCTGGATAGAGCACTTGGCTACGGACCAAGGTGTCGGGGGTTCGAATCCTCTTGCGCACGTGACAGAAGCTGTCTGAATTATTTCAGGCAGCTTTTTTGTTTCATCAAAACTACTTTATAACAGCCAAATATTATTCATAAAAAAGCCAGGGGAGCGGCTATAAGCTTTATTTACATAAAGTGCTACTCCCTGCTCCCCAGATATTCTTCCACCTTCTCCGGCGTATCCAGTCTCAGCCGTACAATAGTCATCATGATCATGTATCGCAGGACTTCCTTTAATATCTCTTCGTCAAACTGCGACTTCATATTTTCCGGATACGCATGTACGAGAAAATGCACATTGTAGGCATCGCCCTGTCTTGAGATAAATGCACTCACATAGAGGCCATTCATGACCGCTGTTATGATGTCGTCATCCGTGATCTGTATATTTATCTTATACATCTTTGATATAAACTTTACCGTCTTGTCTTCTTTTACGAGAAAACGCCTGTCTGTAATCTCTCCTATGGAAAAGTTCTGTTTATGGAGTGTTATCGCCTGCAGGAATTCTGATTCCCTGTCATTCTCAATTATATAATCATATATATCATTAGGTGTGTATGCCATATTGTTCAAGTTATCCTTTCATCTATTTGTCTATATGCTAAGCGCTTTTGTCTATCACTCGTCCGGAGTCGTCACGTCACACTGCCCATCGTAAGTCCGATCACAAATACCACAAATGCACCAATCGTAAGCACATACCACTCGATAACACGGACTGTAAGTTCCCAGTCAGACGGCTCAACATCATACAGGTTTCTCACCCTGGGCCACATGGCCAATCTGAAAAGTTCATCTGGAAACAGCATACTTACGACCGCAATGATGCATATAATGATTCCGAATATATATAATACTATATTTCCTCTGTTTGTAGTCTGCGGACCAGTAATAAACTTCACTATTTCATAAATATCCGGCGGATTTGCATAATAATCTCCTAAAACCACATCAAAATCGTTGGTCATCGTGCCGTCCGCATTGTATACCATGTATCCATCTTTTGAGACAGCGCCTCTAAAAAACACCTTATCACCCGCCATGATCTTTACTCCGATATAATCATCAGATGATAACATGCCGTTTTCTGTCCCTACCGGTATGGCAGAATGATCCTCCATCCAGCTATATGGTCCATATGTTACGTCTCTATACCCATCTCCTGTAAATCGATGATAACACTTAAATTCTATGCTCTGGTCATCATATACTATGATACTTGTATGTCCATCTGTATATGTCACATTTCCCTGTTCTTCTTTTCGGGTCAGAAAGTCACCCCTGAATTCTATTCCCTTTATGGACATTATAATCGGATAAATTATGGAAAATGCTATGATCATTGCCACTATAATGCTCATCAGAACCTTTTGCGTCCTGGATAAATTCTTTATTCTCTCCATATACATTTCCCCCTTCGATCAGGAATTTTCTGTTATCTCCACGAGCTGCGAAACATACTCTGCAGATTTCAAATACATATCGACTGCCTATATTATCCTCCCATGCTATCCGCAGCCCCTGACTATTGCCCGCGCACGCCTAGAACAGATCCAGCGTATTGTCAAGATATATCTCTTCTCTTACCCTCAGCTGGTACTCTGGCTTTGTCATATAGTATAACAGAAATTCCAGCACTATGGCACTTCCAAGACCTCTTCCCTCTATCTTGAAATTGGAAAATCCCATCGGCAGGTAAATGTTCCTTATATCATCTATACCTATAAATCCGGGATTCTCCATCGCTTTTGAGAAACGATAGCCACCTGCTGCGTTCGGCGATGTACAGTGGTGAATTGATTTCTCACCGAGAGCCATACGGCTCACATCCTCATAGCAGGCTTTCCTGTCCTGACAGGAGAACCAACAGCATTCGTTGCACAGGAATTCCACCTTGTCTTTCTGCTTTTGCGAAAGCGCCCCCAGCCTGTCAAATGCTTTGTTCAGCCGGAAATCCGGCACAACATATCGGAATTCATCCCGGTCAAGCTCTGCCGAAAACTGGTCAAAGTCCGTAATGACCTTTGTTGTAGATGAAACCATATATAGTCCCGGATAGTTCTCCTGCAGATAGTCAAGCAACAACTCCGAATGGACTATGACACCGTTTTGAATATCACCCTTCTCAAACGCTCTGCACAAATCATTACACCGTTTATCCGCAAGATGTTCCGGTCTTAACAATGAGTTGCTGAAGGTCAGCCTCGCCGATATTCCATACCCGCTCATAAGTTCCAGCACATCTCTGGCACCGCTGTCGCCATATCCTGCTCTGCCGCCACCCCAGAGGCAGTCACCCGGTGCGCCATACACCGAGCCGATATCACACCAGTCGTAAAAATATTCCCTGTGCTCACGGTATAGTGGCAGGAATACCTTGTACAGCTCGTAGAATTCAAAAAGTCCGGGCAGATGGTAATGTGCCTTGTATTCTGTTTTGTTATTACCTGTCTCTGGCTTTGATCTGCCAGACAATGGCTCATTCCCCATAGTGTTCATTTTCCTGTTTTTCTTTCAGTTCCCATATGTTATCTTAGCTTCCGCATACTGTCTACAATTATATAAAAGTTCTTCATCTGTTGCAAACCATGTTTAGGATATTGTATATTTGAAAGAGTCACCGACCACCCAAAGATCAAAAAGAGGAAGAACGTCGATGCGGAGCTGGACAAGTTTCTGTAGGCAATACAAACAAACTGCAACGGAGGTTATTATTTATTATGGGGAATACATTCAGGGAAGTTAAGTGTTTCAAATGCGGACACATTTTTATGTGGCAGAAAGATGGTATAGACTATCAGTCTGAATATCGTCTGGAAAGCACCAGCGAACTGCTGGGAATTGCGGCATGTCCTAAATGCGGAACGGATATGTTGGTAATTCCGCATGTTCTTGAGGGAATCTCTAAAGATTCAAATGGAATTGTGGAATCAGGGATACGGGGAATATAAAGGCAAAAACAACCGGGTATGTTTCTTCCTGAACATGCCCGATTATTTTTTATATGGGAATATCCTACTCATCTGGATTTACGATGGCGCCTATCTTAAACTCTCTGCCGTCCTTTTGCCACTGTCTGTACTCCGCTGTAGCGGCAAAGAGTACATCTCCCGATGAGTTGATTGCCGTCTCAAGTGAATCCTGGACCACTCCGATGATCATTCCGACAGCAACAGCCTGCATGGATATATCCTGTGGGATTCCAAACAGCGAGCACGCCATAGGAATGAGCAACAGCGAACCTCCCGCAACACCTGAGGCACCGCACGCGCCAAGGGTTGCCATAAGACTGAGCATGAGTGCTGTCGGAACGTCAACCGACACTCCCATGGTATTTGCAACGGAAAGCGCCATTATAGTTATAGTGATGGCGGCACCATCCATATTGATGGTCGCGCCAAGCGGTATGGATACCGAATACACATCCGGGTCAAGTCCAAGTCTATTGCAAAGTGACATGTTCACTGGGATATTTGCCGCAGAACTTCTGGTGAAGAACGCCGTCACACCTGACTCTCTGAGACATCTCCACGCAAGTGGATATGCATTTCTCCTTAAGACGATAGTCGCAAGGAGCGGATCTACGATCAATGCAACCGTAAGCATGGCGCCCACAAGCACAAGCAGCAATCTGCCATATTCCTTGAATATCGACAATCCACTCTCCGATACTGTCGTGAACACAAGTCCCATGATTCCAAATGGTGCGCACCCGATGATCCACCTCACGACGGTTGATACCGCATCCGATATGGATACAAGTGCAGATTTTATAGACTTGCTTGTCCGTCGCATGGCAAGTCCAAACAAAAGTGCCCATGCAAGTATGCAGAGATAATTTGCGTTGAGTATCGCATTTACGGGATTATCGGTGATGTTGAGCAAAAGATTCTGGAGGACCTCCATGATTCCCGATGGGACGACATCCGCCTGATATGATTCAAGGTTCAGTGTCATGGTTACAGGGAAAATAAAACTTGCGCTCACCGCCACTACCGCTGCGCATAGCGTGCTGAGCATATACATGATCGTCACCATACGGAACTGCTGGCCATTTCCCTTTCCTGCATTTGCAATTGAGCTGATGACAAGGGCAAACACCAGTATCGGCGCAATTGCCTTGAGCGCCCTGACGAACATGGTTCCGATCAGGCCTATTCCCGTTGCCCCCGGCACCAGAAGTCCCAGCACCGCACCGATCACTATTCCAACCAATATCTTCGCGATCAGCGACACCCTATTCCACATCTCTACAATCTTTTTCATGAATCTAACTCCTAACTATATCTATATTTCTGCTTTTTAACATACATTTTCTTTAGCATTCTTCTTTCTCAGAAGAAGTATCCTCACGAGCAAAAACACTGGGAATATAACTCCCGCAAGGATTCCGCGTTTCTTAATAGTATCATATATCGATCAGGCTTGTATATAACAGATTTCATAACACAAAAAGCGGCGAACAGATTCTTGCTTCTGTTCGCCGCCACTTCACTTCTATAATACTCTATTTTATGACCAGACTTCCT
Organism: Coprococcus sp. BIOML-A2; assembly: GCF_009875795.1. Lineage (NCBI taxonomy): Bacteria > Bacillati > Bacillota > Clostridia > Lachnospirales > Lachnospiraceae > Coprococcus > Coprococcus sp. BIOML-A2. Next base: position 45,713 of record NZ_WWSI01000006.1, on the reverse strand, counting down.
CTGCTATCTCCTTAACGAGCTTGAGCTTTGCCCACTGCTCATCCTCTGTCAGCTTGTTTCCGATCTCACACGATGCAAATCCACACTGAGGGCTCAGGCATAATCTGTCAAGTGGTACATACTTTGCAGCCTCATAGATCCTTGCAATGACCTTCTCCTTATCCTCAAGAACCGGAGATTTTGTTGTGATAAGTCCGAGCACAACCTTCTTGTTCTCTGAAACCTTTGCAAGAGGTGCAAATCCGCCTGATCTCTCATCATCATACTCAAGGAACAGCGCATCCACATTCTCATTTGCAAATACATAATCTGCAACTGTGTCATAAGGACCGCTGGTGAAGAATGTTGAGTGGTAATTTCCTCTGCAGATATGTGAAGTGATGACCATATCCTCCGGCTTTCCTTCAAGGGCAAGATTGTTCACTGCAAGCAGCTCTTTCTTGACATCCTCAAGTGATATTCCAAGTGCCTTATATCTCTGCTTTGCGGCATCCCCCACTATGGCGCCCCATGTACAATCGTCAAGCTGAAGATTTCGACAACCTGCATCATAGAACTGCTTAATAACATCCTGATAAGCCTTTCCAATGTCCTGGATAAGCTCCTCATTTGTAGGATAGAACTTCCTTGTGTTTGCAATATTGTCAGGGACTATCATCTGCTGAAATGTCTGTGCAGGAGCCGGTATCGTATACTTTGCAACTGTATTCTCATCCTCGAACTGCTTTAAGAACTTGAAATATTCAACAAATGGATGAGCCTTTGCCTTTATCTTACCTACAAGATACGTATCATCAAGAACCGCAAGCTCTGCATCGAATTTCACACCATTTCCAGTGTTCTCATGGGCAACTCCATCAAGTCCCCACATAAAGTCAAGATGCCAGAATGTTCTTCTGAACTCGCCATCTGTGATCGCATGGAATCCAAGTTCCTTCTGCTTTGCAACGACCTTGGTAATCTCCTCATTAACAACTTTGTCGAACTCCTCCTTGGTGATCTTTCCGTCCCTGTATGCTGCCTTCGCATCCTTGAGTGCCTGTGGTCTCAGAAAGCTTCCTACAAAATCGTATCTGAAAGGTGTCTGTAATTTGCTCATATGTCTTTATCCTCCGTAGTGTTTTCTCGTTTTCTTAACTTGAGGATATTCTAGCAGGATAGGCTGTCCATGGAAAATACTATTATTTTGAGGCTTGCCATAGTTTTAAGCTATGGGTATCTATAAATCCTTTAACTCCACTGCGAGTTATACAAATCCGCATAGAATCCATTCTGCGCCATGAGCTCATCATGGTTACCCTGCTCTATGATATCACCGTCCTTCATAACAAGGATGATGTCTGCATTCTTGATGGTTGACAGTCTGTGGGCTATGACAAAGCTTGTCCTGCCCTTCATCAGATTGTCCATGGCTCTCTGAATCCTGTGTTCTGTTCTCGTATCGACTGACGATGTAGCCTCATCGAGGATCAGGACCGGATTGTCAGCAAGAATTGCTCTTGCGATAGTTAAGAGCTGTTTCTGTCCCTGGGAGATATTTGTTATCTCCTCATTGAGCTCCATGTTGTATCCACCCGGAAGTGTCGAGATAAATCTATGTGCATGGGCTGCCTTTGCCGCTGCGATGACTTCCTCATCCGTGGCATCCAGTCTTCCGTATCTGATATTCTCCATGATAGTGCCCTTGAACAGCCATGTATCCTGAAGCACCATGCCAAATACATCCCTGAGCTCACGTCTGTTGAAGTCCTTAATATTGTGTCCATCCAGAAGTATAGCACCGCCATTCACGTCGTAGAATCTCATGAGCAGCTTGACCATGGTGGTCTTGCCCGCTCCGGTAGGTCCGACTATAGCTACCTGCTGTCCTGGTTTTACATGGGCTGAGAAATCCTTGATGATGATCTGATCCGGATTGTAGCCAAACTTTACATGTTCAAATGTAACTTCACCCTTGATTCCCTCTGTGGATACAGGATTCTCTACTATCTGCTCCTCTTCTTTCTCTTCAAGAAGTTCAAATACTCGCTCAGCGGCTGCTGCCATCTGCTGCATCATATTTGTGACCTGGGCAACCTGCTGAACAGGCTGTGTGAGGTTCTTCACGTACTGTATAAATGCCTGGATATCACCTATCTGGATAGTTCCTCTGATCGCCAGAGCCGCACCTGATATGGCAACTGCCACATAGCCCAGATTACCGACAAACATCATAATAGGCTGCATCAGTCCTGAGAAGAACTGTGACTTCCATGCTGACTTGTACAGAGTCTCATTTGTCTCATGGAACTCTCTTCTAACGTCGTTCTCCTTATTGAACGCTTTTATGACATTGTGTCCGCCATACACCTCTTCAACCTGACCGTTTATGTGTCCCACGTATTCCTGCTGCTGCTTGAAGAATCTCTGGGATTTCTTGATGACAAACATCATGAGCATGATACTTATCGGAAGTATCAGCACTGATATAAGTGTCATAAGCGGGCTGATCGTGAGCATCATCACGATTACACCGATGACCGTACTAACCGATGTGATGAGCTGTGTGATACTCTGGTTCAGACCATTTCCCATGGTGTCTATATCATTTGTGATCCTTGAAAGTACCTCGCCATAGGTTCTGCTCTCAAAGTAGCTCATCGGCATCCTGTTGATCTTCTCGGACACCTCACGTCTCATCCTGTAGCACACCTTCTGTGTGATACCGGTCATGATGAAGCCCTGTACAAAACTAAATGCCACACTCAGCACATACAGACCAAGACAGAACAGCAATATCTTACCGATATACGTGAAATCAATTCCGCCGTTGCCTGTTATCTTGTTCATGATTCCCTCAGACAGGGCTGTTGTTGCCTTGCCGAGTACCTTCGGACATACTACGTTGAATACCGTACTTCCAATTGCAAATATAGCAACGACAACAACCGCTGCCTTGTACTTGCCTATGTATCTGAATAACTTTCCTATCGTTCCCTTGAAGTCCTTGGCTTTCTCGCCGCCCATCATAGGACCGTGGCCTCTTCTAGGGCCTCTGAAACTTCTCTGATTATTTGTCTGATTCTGTTCTGCCATGTCCTACACCTGCCTTTCTGAGTCAGTTCCAAGACTGGCCGCTATCTCCGATGGAGAAAGCTGTGACTCGGCTATCTGCCTGTACTCCTCACAGGTCTGCATGAGTTCTTTGTGAGTTCCCTTGCCGACTATCGTACCCTCGTCAAGCACAAGTATCTGATCTGCTGAGAGTATAGTGCTTACACGCTGTGCAACGATAAATACCGTGCTGTCATTTACGTGCTCGCCAAGTGCCTTTCTGACTGCCACATCCGTCTTGAAATCAAGCGCCGAAAAGCTGTCGTCAAATATCAGGATCTTCGGCTTTCTCGCTATGGCTCTGGCTATAGCAAGACGCTGTTTCTGACCACCGGACACATTTCCACCGCCCTGAGCAACCGCACTGTCGTAACCGTGCTCCTTCTCCTCTATGAAGTCGGATGCCTGGGCAATCTCAGCTGCAAGCTTGACATCTTCATCAGATGCATCTGGTGCACCGAATCTTATATTGGACGCAATCGTTCCCGAGAACAGAATTCCCTTCTGCGGAACAAAACCGATATTCTGTCTCACGCTCTCCATGGTGAGGTCTCTTATATCCTGTCCGTCTATCGTTATCGAGCCCTCCGTAACATCATAGAATCTCGGGAGGAGCTGAACCAGTGTACTCTTACCACAACCGGTACTTCCTATGATCGCCGTAGTCTGTCCAGGCTTGGCCTCAAATGAGATATTCTCAAGTACATTCTCATCTGCGCCCGGATATGCAAATGCGACATTGTCATACTTTACGACACCCCTTGGTGCTTCAAGCTTCTTTGCTCCGGCTGCATCCTGAACTGTCACATCCGTATCTATGATCTCCTGTATTCTGTCTGCTGCCACGCTGGCACGAGGGAGCATGACTGACATCATGCTGAGCATAAGGAATGACATAATGATAAGCATTGTATATGTAATAAATGCAGTCATTGATCCTACCTGAAGGACACCCGCATCGATCTTGTGGGCTGCCACCCACTCTATAAGTATGCTTATGGCATACATGATGAACATGAGTATAGGCATTGCAAATGTCATGACTCTGTTGACGAACAAGGTGTTCTTCGTCAGGTCTTTATTTGCCTCATCGAACCTCTCTTCCTCGCGTTCCTCTCTGCCAAATGCCCTGATAACCGGGATACCTGTAAGTATCTCTCTTGACACAAGGTTTACTCTGTCCACCAGTGTCTGCATAACTTTAAACTTTGGCATGGCAATGACCATAAGCGTTCCCATGAGGATCACAACTGCTGCTATACCGATGAATATTACCCAGCCCATTCCGGCTCCGTTCTCAACAACCTTGACGATTCCTCCAATAGAAAGTATCGGTGCATATAGAACCATTCTGAGCATCATAACTGTAACCATCTGTATCTGCTGGACATCATTTGTAGATCTCGTTATAAGAGATGCAGTTGAGAACTTGTTGATCTCAGCATCCGAAAATGCGATAACCTTGTTGAACACCTTCTCTCTGAGTCCGCAGGCAACGCTTGCCGCAACCCTTGACGCCACAAGTCCTATGAGAACCGCAGCTGCTGCCATGAGAAGTGACATTCCAAGCATCTTCACCGCTGCCCACTTCAGATATGACATCTGTCCTGCCTTATAATCGTAGCCAAAGCTGTCGTAGCATATTCTTGTACATGCTATGGCTGTGGATTCCATATAATCCTCACCCATGCTGTCGAGCATGCCATCAACAGTAGGCTTCATCTGTTCACCGATCTGCGCCCACATCTCCTCCGGCATCTCGTCAAGGGTGATTCCCATCTTGTCAAGTCCTGCCTTGATCTCATTGTCCTCGTCAGAGTTCACCGTCTGATATGGATAGTAATACATCATAAGCCCCTTCATACAGGCACTATCCACTTCGTCTATGTGTTCCTCGCCGTCTTCTGTCAGGTAATAATAACCATCCGAACCATCTTTATAATATTTCTCCCATACGGCTTTCTCATCGTCATCCATAAATCCGTCTATCACTTTGTAGGCTTTCTCCGGGATCTGTTTCGGACTGCAGTTCTCTATACCGTAGTTCTGTATACCGGTATCTATGAGCTTTGAGGTGTAGTCCGGAAGTGACAGATCACAGTATGCCTGCAGAACGAGAAGCAGGGCTATGATAATGACCGACTTCCAATACGGCTTCAGATTTCTGAATATCTGCATGTCATTTCCTCCTTGAACAATTATTGATCAGATGAATGTATCCCCCTCTAGTCTTTCTATGTGCACAACATAACATCACCTGTACCGGATCGCTCCCGCTCATTTCGGCCTACAGCGGTACTAAGAACCGGTGGCCTCAAATGTCCTGTACAGGTGATGTTATGTTGTACACGTTAATATACATTATGCAGGGATACATTCATCTGATATCTACGCTTTCTTCTGACGGAGAAAATGCCATGCTTTAGCTGACGTTGTTTTCCCCTTTACATTTCCAAGCGTATTCTTACTTTATTTGAATATCTTTGAAAGTTTATCATTGCATATATTCTCAGTCAATTAAATATCTATAAAGATTTAATAATTTTTATGACAAAAAACCGGCAGCCGCTGTTCTCCAGCAACTGCCGTTTTTTCCCCGTTTCTTCTGACTTTCAATCTAAGCCAGCTTTATCCGCTCCGCCGCATCTCTTGTTATAGCAAGTCTTTTTCCCTTTGCCTTGATTATCACATTGCCAAAGTAAGACGATACGACTTGCACCTGATCTCCGGTCTCAAGCTGACATGCGCCGAACAGTGATCTGTCCGCACAATTCCAGGCTATCTCACCTGAGAAACCGTTTACTGCATCTGATAATGACATCACAGTAACCACCCCTTCAAAATAATAGATTTCATGAATCATCTTATGTATCAACGCACTATCCCACTATCCGATATACAATTTATCTTTCGTTTCTTCTATTGTCTACACAATTATAACTCTTCAGGGTCGGTGCAAGTCAATTCTAATTGTTAGTATATGGGGCTAATCTTTCTTACACCGAACTAACTTGGATACACAAAAACCCCACCGACATCCGACTTACCATCAGACATCAGTGGGGTTATAATGTTCTCAATATTTATTATCTTACACCGAATTACTCGATCATTACTCGATTACCTTGAGCCATCCCTCTGGGCCTTCGATTCTGCCCATCTGGATTCCTGTAAGAGTATCATACAGCTTCTGGATAACTGGTCCCATCTTCTCCATACCGCTTGGGAAGCAGATCTCCTTGCCGTGATCGTTGATCTTGCCTACAGGTGAGATAACTGCTGCTGTACCGCACAGACCGCACTCTGCAAAATCCTTAACCTCATCGAAGTATACTTCTCTCTCCTCAGCCTCAAGTCCAAGGATATCCTTTGCAACTACCATCAGTGAACGTCTTGTGATCGATGGGAGGATACTGTTTGACTTAGGTGTAACTACCTTGCCGTCCTTTGTAACGAAGATGAAGTTTGCTCCACCTGTCTCCTCAACCTTTGTTCTTGTAGCTGCATCGAGATACATATTCTCATCGAATCCCTCTTTGTGTGCTGTAACTATTGCATGAAGGCTCATTGCATAGTTAAGACCAGCCTTGATGTGTCCTGTTCCGTGAGGTGCTGCTCTATCGAAATCTGAAACCTTGATTGTGATAGGCTTTGCACCGCCCTTGAAGTAAGGACCAACTGGTGTTGTGAGGATTCTGAACTGATACTCGTCTGCCGGCTTAACACCTATAACTGGATTTGAACCGAACATATATGGTCTGATATATAATGTAGCACCTGATCCGTAAGGTGGTACATAATCAATATTTGCCTTTACTGTATCTACTATTGCCTGTACAAATCTATCCTCTGGGAAAGGTGGCATCTCAAGTCTTCTTGCTGAGTCTGCCATTCTGCTTGCGTTGAGGTCAGGACGGAAACATACAACACGTCCATCCTCTGTTCTGTAAGCCTTCATTCCCTCGAAAACTGTCTGAGCGTACTGAAGAACACCTGCGCACTCGTTTAATACTACGTTAGGATCCTCTGTGAGTGTACCCTCATCCCATGCTCCATCCTTATAATTTGCTACAAATCTCTTATCTGTCTGAACATAGCCAAATCCAAGGTTTGCCCAATCGATATTCTTCTTATCCATATCTAAATCTTCCTTTCACTTTAGCTTGTGCTTTTTTATATGTGTCTGTTATATCACATTATTTCGCCTTTTTCCATATATATATTGAACATTTGCTTGAAAAATTAAGGTTTTTCTTCCAAAAACGGCTAATTTTTTCATGTTACAATGTACAATTTGATGATTTTCCCAAGTTACAAGCTTGTCTACTTCAACTTATTACCCTCTGAGAAAGCATCGCCAACCCTGTCGCCGAGTGCAAAATATCCATGTCCGATGGTGTCAAACACGATCGGATGGAACTCTTCATATGTGATCTCGCCGTCATCGCCCAGGATACGGTCGTCTGCAACAACATTTACAATCTCGCCGAGGAACTTGTCCCCGTCTATGATCTCCTTGAGCTTGCACTCCATTGTCAGTGAAAGCTCGTTGATGACTGGAGCATTTACAAACTCGCTCTTTCTGGTTGTAAAACCAGCCTTCTTCATCTTGTCTGGCTCGTCATTTGCCGACACGATTCCCACATAGTCACAGGCTGCCACATGCTCTGCATCAGCAATGGCAACTGTGAACGCTTTGTTCAGCTTTATATTCTCGGTAGTCTTATGACTTCCAAGGTCAAATATGATCTCATTTGCTCCGACTATTCCGCCCCATGCCGCATTCATGACATTTGCATTGCCATCGGCATCGTATGTTCCGATCATCATGACCGGTTGTGGCACCAGCATAGGTTTTGCACCAAGATTCTTACTCATATTATCTGCCTCCTTAATTTGAAGAAACCTACCTTTCTATTTTATGACTACTGCCATCTAAGGGCAATATTTTTCTGGCTAAAATATTATTTTCCACATGCATATAAGCACCACCAGGAACAGCACATTTGCAAATGTGAAATATGCCAGATATCTTCCTCTGGCGCCCTTGTCCTGTCTCGCCACGTATTTGAATGAGATCAGACTTGCCATGGACGCAATCAAAGTTCCGAGTCCTCCGAGATTGGTACCGACTATCAGATCTGTGTATTTATCTGTAAATCCCGACAATAACACCGCCGCTGGCACATTACTTATGACCTGACTTGCAAGTACTGATGTGATCATCTCATGCCCGCCAAGAACACTCTCCACAAATGTCCTAAATCCTTCTATTCTTCCCATGTTTCCGATAAACACGAAGAATCCCACAAATGTGAATATCAGCGAATAGTCTACCTGCAGCAGCAATCTTCTCTGGCATATAAGGACTACCACAAGCACTACCGCAAATGTCACCCAGTATGGGACGATCCGCGCCACGGTGAGCAGCGACAGCACAAATAGTATGCTATATATACCCACCAGCTTCCTGTTCACCTGTATATCACCGCCTGAAAGTCTGATCTCAAGCTGCCTGTTTTTTCCTTTCATGCATACTATGACACATATCACAAGAAGCACTGCCGATGCCACTGTATATGGCAGCATGAGCAATACAAACCTGCCTGCGCTGATCCCTGCAAGTCCGTACAGATACAGGTTCTGCGGATTGCCTATGGGTGTCAGCATACTGCCAAGGTTCGCAGCTATGGTCTGGAGGGTTATCACCGGCACCATCCATCTGGTGAGTACTTCCTCTCCTGCCATACCAAGGACCGTGAGTGTCATCGGTACAAATGTTATGAGCGACACATCATTTGTGATAAACATGCTGAAAAAGAAACACATGAATATCAGGACAATTGTCACCGCCCGGAGCGAACCCATACGATTTATCATACTTTTCGCTATGATGCCAAACATCCCCTGCTGTGAAAATCCCGCGACCACTGTCATAAGACAGAAAAGTATCGCAAGTGTCCTGAAATCTATGTAGTCCACATACGCGCTGTCCGGAGGCACGATAAATGCCGATATCACCGCCAGCAGAAGTGCCACGGTGAGCACTGTCTCTTTGCGGACAAATTCTCCGATTTTCTTTATACCCCCGATCATGGTCTGAATGTCCTGAGTGCCTCTATAGTCTTGGTGATCAATTCATCAAGTGACCAACCAAGCATATCTGCACCTCTTTCGATGACCTCCCTGGAGCATCCCGCAGCAAATCCCTTGCTCTTGTATTTCTTCTTAACTGACTTGAGTTCCAGATCCTGAACACTCTTTGATGGTCTCATGAGTGTAACCGCTCCGATAAGTCCTGTAAGCTCGTCCACAGCATAGAGAACCTTCTCCATCTCATGTTCTGGTTTTATGTCAACCGTGATACCATAGCCATGGCTTGCCGTCGCATGTATGATTCTCTCATCGACACCGTGCTCTCTCATGATCTCCTGGGACTTGATGCAGTGCTGCTCAGGATACTGTTCAAAGTCCAGATCGTGAAGCAGTCCGACTATTCCCCAGAACTCTTCCTCATCGCCATAACCAAGCTCCCTTGCAAAATACCTCATGGTTCCCTCTACGATCTGTGCATGCTCCAGATGGAACTCATCCTTGTTGTACTCTGTGAGTAATTCCCACGCTTCTTCTCTTGTCATCTTTGTCTCCTCCTCGTATTATATAGTAGTAAATTTATTTTCTTGCATATCTCTTCATTTTTTGCAGAAAAAATTCACACGCCTCTGATTCTGTTTCAAACAATTTAATACCATATCTATCTAAGCCGTGCAGGTCTGCACACACGTGCCGACATCTGTTCCTTAAGTTCTGTGATCTTTGCGGCACACGTCGTCAGATTCGCCGCAGCATTTTCAGGCTTCATCGCCGTTCTCACCTGCTCCGGATCACTGTCATCTATCCCAAGCACATTGTTTACTGCATAGCACTCATTGAACACTCCTTCTTTGACGCAGTTCTCCGCGCCATCCCCAAGACATCCTCCTATGGCGATCACATATTTGCCGTGTTTCTTTGCAAGCTTTGCGACTCCCAATGGGGTCTTGCCCATCATGGTCTGGGCATCTATCCTGCCCTCACCGGTTATGACAATATCTGCCCACTCTACATCCGCCTCAAGCCCTATCTCTGACAGAACTATATCTATTCCCGGCATAAGTTTTCCACCTAGGAACATGAGAAACGCATATCCAAGTCCGCCCGCAGCGCCAGCACCCGGAGTGTTTCTGTCAGACTTTCCCTCAGCTGATCTTTCCACAACGTCAGCATAGTTTTTCATGTAGCCATCCATGATTTCCACCATCTCCGCATCTGCACCCTTCTGCGGTGCAAATACACGGCTGCACCCTAGCTCCCCCACAAGGGGATTAGTCACGTCACAGGCGATACTAAATGTACAGCGTGATAGTCTGGATGCAAAGTCATCATCATCTACACATGACTCATCGACAGCACCTGCACCAGATATCGCAGCAGTGCCTACAATTGGCGTATCGACAGGATCTGCTACAGCCAGCTCTGATGAATTCTTACGGACAAGCATCTTCCCCGGAATAACAATCCTTTCAAGGACTCCAAGCCCCTCTGCCCCATATGGCACCTCATGACCATCCGCATCAAGACAGTAAAATCCAAGAGCCTGAAGCATTCCTATCCCGCCGTCATTCGTTGCACTACCACCTATCCCGATGATAAAACGCTCACATCCCTTTGAAACGGCATCATTTATCATCTCACCGACACCATATGTAGTCGTATGCATCGGATCTCTCCGGTTCTCCGGAACAAGTGGAAGCCCCGCCGCCGCTGCCATCTCCATGACAGCAGTTCGCCCGTCTGCGGCATTATATATTGTATATTCCGCAGTGATCCTATCACCAAGCGGTCCGGTCACATAACATCGCTCTCTGCTGACACCATCTCTTCCATATATAAGAGCATCAGTAGTGCCCTCTCCGCCATCAGCCACAGGGCGTACCCTGACCTCTGTATCCGGTAATATTGACTTTATTCCTTTTTTTATGGCATTCCCCGCTTCAAGACTCGTCATGCTTCCCTTGAAAGAGTCAACCGCCACAAGTATCTTCTTCATAATAACTCCTGTCTGTATACTGAAGCACCAGTCATCCATCTTTGTACATGGCTGAAGCTTCACATCGCCTTTGTATATTATAATACCATCTGCAATTTTTGCACACAAAAAGTGGGGCGTATACAAAACTGTTGTTATGTTCTGTATACGCCCCGTTGTTCAAAAGGATGTTATTAAGCTATTTTACTTTAACTGATTTCGCCTTGCTCCACGCAGAGTAAAATGTCACTGACTTTCCATTTATCTTTACTGTCTTGTAGGTTCTCACACGTACATAATATGTCTTTCCACTCGCAAGCTTCCTGACACTTGTTCTGATCGTCTTGTTCTTGCTTACAGTCTTTACCTTTGTGCCTCTTCTGAAATTCTTATTTGCACAATACTGTAACTGGTAACCCGTTGTCTGTGTCATCTGCTTGTTCCATCTGACTGTCATGCTGCCCTTGCCGGACGCAGTCGCAGCAATGGTGGTTCCCTTCGGATTTATGGTGAAATACATTGTCTTCGAATCCTTATATTTATTTCCGCACAATGTGACCTTGACCGAATATTTTCCTACATTTTTTCTCCCCGCACTGTAGGTGGCCTTGTAATCCTTATTCTTTGTCAGAATATTCCCAGCGGCATCTTTTACTGTAACCGCCGGTGTTCTGACCTTTCCATTATATACATACGAAGCCGCATTAAGCTTAATTGTAGACACCTTGGATATTCTGGATGTCGAAAGCTTTTTGCCGCATGACCTACACGTTGTGGTGATGACGCCAGCCTTCGACATTGTTGCTTTTGTTGTCACAGTGTTCACCTTTGTGGCGTGCTTACATACGGTCGTCTTTGCTGTGAGGACGCCAGACGCGGCATTACTATACACCACGTAAGTGTTCTGTATATATTCAAGCTCACCGGATACCTTGTAACCCTGTGACAACATATACTCATTGCTGTAATACTGGTCTCTTGTAAATGAAACATTGTCTTCTGACTTCTCCACCATATAATATGATGACACATTTCCATACTTGTCTGTCACATCGCCAAGTACACCTGCTATGTCATATTTGAAATATGCATAATCTTTGTAGTTATTATCTATTGAATTATATAAAAATACACACTTATCGCCCGTCTTCTCCTCAATGTACACATATGCAGGTGAAGAGGATCTTAAAGAATATCCGGCAACAGATTCTTGTGTATCGGTGTATCCACACTCCTCAGCGTTGAATGTACCCTCTGTAGTCTTCAGCTCATGCATATAATACTTTCCATCGTTTCCTGGTATAGGCATGAGCTCATACTCTGTATATATACGCACATTCTCTGCCTTTATCGTTCCATCTGGATTATACTCGGTACGCACCCCCTCCGTCACAGTATACAATTTCTTATCATCAGCTTTTTTGTACACCTGACAAATGTCACCTTCACCGCTCAGATCAATCTCTATGCTCTGTATCTGCTCATAGTTCATTCTGGTTGCCTGTGTCTTCTGAAGACCTGTCAAACCATTTACAGCAAAACAATCTGCAACCGTTGTGTTCATGGCCAGAACAAGGTTGCCATCCGTCTTTCCCGCAAATGCGTGTACCTCAGCATTTCCGCTTATCTTGAAGTATGATCTTGTTCCCTCCGGCTGTAAAACTATTGCGTCAGTTGACTTCTGCTTCTCGTTGACATACAATTTACCGTCACCAACGATTTCCACAGAACCGCCATATCCATCTCCCCATGCATACAATGCACTTACATGACTCGTTCCCACGAGCTTGATCTTAAAATCATCGCCCATCATATTGGTAACGACCCTGTAATCCGGCAAATTACAATTGGTGAGTGTCAAAGTGTTCGTACTCTTGTCATACACCGCACCTTTGGCACTGGTAGTTGTTCCTGCCTGCGGAGTCCTGAAGCTGTACACATATATCGCTTCGTTATTATCCGGATTGTAGAACTCAACATATGCAAAGCTCCACTCCTCATCCTCACACGGGCCATTGTTTGCGGCCATCGCCGCGACACCGCCTACCGTCAGAATAAAAATAAACGACAGCAGAAATGTCAATCTCCTGAAATGCTTCATAGTCATTCCCCCTTCTATGATATTCTTCGTCTACAGGTAAGTAACTCACCTGTTGTTTTATGTCATAGATTATAGTCATCTGCTGTCGTTTTCATAACGTTACATATGTCTCAATATGTGCTATATATTCAATTTTACATTCATTCATCACTTTTATCTAATCCATATGTGTATTTTCAATCTGGCACACTTATACTTCCATAGTGATCAACTCTCACGCAATCATCATTCCTCATGCCATCCATAATAATACTGAATAAGGCCTACTCTGGTCTTCGTTCCAGTCTTCTCATTCATGGAAGATATATGCCTATATAGGGATGCCCTTGATATGTACAGCTCATCCGCTATATCCTGTACACTGCCATCAGATACAAGCAGCTTCTGCAACACCTCCCGCTCACGCCCCGTGAGATGATGAGCATCTGCAAAGCATTCAAAATCAACCTCAACTCTTGCGTTAGAATTCTCCGCTGATTTCGTCACTTTTTCTTCATCATATCGTCTATATTGTTCCTTCTGTAGATTTTCAAGCACAAATACCGCAATGCTTATAAGTACGAGCAACAATATGACCACTACACTCATAACCATGATTCCGGGGGAATCTATCAGCATATATGATATTATTCCCACAATACCCGCACCAATGTTGTTGACTGCCCTTCCGGCACCAGACCAAAGCGCTGACCAACGCATTCCATAGGATACATTTATGAATATTGTCGTGAAATACACTACGAAGAATCCGGCTGCAAGATAGAATACAATCAGACCTATGATAAATGCCCCTCCAAACTCTATGATAAGCATGGCTATAACGGACAACACTGTAACGCAGTACATCATCTGATTCATAAAGCGCTGATCTTTTATATCAAACAAGAAGCCTGCTGCAACTCCGCTTAATGCGAGAAACAACCTTGGCCATTGCCCCACATCTGCCCCGCCCTCAGCGTGGACAACGGTCACAACATTATCCAGTGCGGAAAATATAAACGTCATAAGAAGAACAACCATCACAAGCGCCACAGCCACCGATCCGCTATCAGGAGTTGTTTCGTCACATTTTTCTTTGCAATCCGTTTTGTTCCGCTCATCTACCATGTATGTGTCCACTTCCGCTTCTGCGTATTCATCTCTGGCCAGAAAAAGTATCACTGCAAGTGCCACTATGGCCAGCGAGAACATAACCATACGCAGGATCACATTGTCTATAAGATTATAATTGATATACTGCAGAAGCAGTCCAAGTGCATATGAAATTCCCACAATTACCGTAAGATGCTTTCTATCCGTATAATCGCGGCTCACATCGTGATACACGCGTCCTCCCATAACACCACACACAATAAAGAATATAATTCCATATAACAGTATCAATTTGCCGGAACACAGTATTATCGCTGCGAGCGCGGCAACCTCCACTATATTCAAAGTAATAATTATTATCTGCTTGATTTTGCTGCCGACATATCTCTCAATCAGTGCATATATGAATAGTCCCACCGCACTGGCCAGCAGTATCACGCTCTGATACAACAGAACACTTCTGGCATCCACAAACTCCGCAGCCCTGCTGTCGAAGAAGAATTCCATACCCAGAAATACAAAGCTGAACAGAGCCAGCGAGATCACACTTCTGATATGCGCCGGTTCAAAGCCTTTTTCATTATTATTTATTTTTTCAACATCCACTGATCTTTCCCCTGACATATATGGTCATCTCCTGTTTATTCTGTATTAAAGATAATATAGCGCTGAATTTTTGTCAAAATATAAAGTATGCTAATTCATAACACCTATATCCCTTGGAATATCAATGTGATTGAATCGAAGAAGGACGCCCCCCAAAAGGCGTCCTTGCTATATTAATTATTATCTATGCATTTTCCGTACCGTCATCTTCTCTCTGACACTTTCTTATATACACAGAAAATCTCACAGATGCGGTGAGTGCTATCACAATCCATGTAAATATATTCGTATACCACACTCCCCAGAATCCCATCTTTAACACATACATCAGTATCAGCGCAAATACTATCCTTCCTCCCACCTCAAGAGCACCATTCAGCATGGAGAACACCACATCCCCCATTCCATTTAATGCGCCTCTCATGGTATATATCGTTCCAAGTGCAATATACATACTTCCGGATATCACAAGTCCCTTTGCGCCAAGCCTTATGACATTCTCCTCCGTCACGAAAAATCCCACAACATTTTCCCTGAAAACTGCTACCAGACAGAACAATGCTGCACCAAGAGCCAGCGTGATGAGCTCTGTCTGCCATACCGCTCTGCGCACCCTTTCGTACTTGCGTGCGCCACAGTTCTGTCCTGCAAATGTAGACAATGCAAGTCCCAGAGAACTAAACGGCTGGAATATGATTCCCTCAACCTTTCCTGTTGCAGTATATGCAGCCATGACCTCCGGACCATATCCATTTATAAGGGTCTGCAGTATTGAGCAGGATATTGATATCATGGAAGTCTGAACCGCCATTGGTATACCGATACTGAAATCTTCCTTCATTATATCTCTGTCAAACTTGAAATGGCCTCTCTTCAGTCTGAAATAGGGATTGGTTTTCACCGCATAACATATAGAGCCAACGCTAGACAGGATCTGACTGAGAACCGTTGCATATGCGGCACCGGCAACGCCCATATCCATGTATATGACAAACACAATATCAAGCACAACATTTATGGCAGAAGCAATCATGAGAAATATAAGAGGGGTCTTTGAATCCCCAAGTGCCCTTAGCACAGCAGAAATTCCGTTATAAATAGCCACCGCTATCGTAAATCCACAGGTGATCCTCATGTATGTATATGCGTAGTCAAATGTCTCTGCAGGGGTCTTCATTAGCCTTATAATAGGCCCCGCAAAACAATATCCCAGTATACTCATGAGTGCACCAACCGCCAATATGACAAACAATGCATTTGCTATGGCTTTTTTTACCTGCTCTTCTTTCTTCGCTCCAAAATATCTTGATATGACAACACCTATTCCAGATGCCATTCCATTGCACAAAGAAAAAAACAGGAAACTGATCATTCCAACTGATCCCACACCGCCAAGCGCATTTGCCCCTAGATGACGACCAACCACTATCGAATCAACCAGGCTGTATACCTGCTGAAATAGATTGCCTATAAGTAGCGGAACTGAGAACTTCATGATCAGTTTCATACTGCTTCCCTCTGTCATATCCATAACATATTCTTTTTTGTTCAATACCTTTTCCACTATGTTTGCTCCTTGTATATATTTAGATTATCCATGATATACAAACTCATGAATCACCTTGCAGATTTTCATAGCAGCACCATCCGTATTGTAATCCCTGTGTATTAACCCATATGCCTCATCATAACATAAGTTATGCTAAGGTCAAGAAGCTAAATGGCTAATCTTCTATATACTCAACATAATCTCTTTCATCAGCGAAAAGCTGGTACTCTCCGTCCACATATCCCATATACCCTTCCGAAACAAAATATCCTTTTATCATGATCACGCCTCCTGTACACTTTATCTTCCAAGCTTCAAGCCTCTATCAAGCTCCTTAATATGGCTCTATCTTATCTTGTCAAGTGTCCAAAAAAGCGTACACCAATTCTCTTTTATATTCCACAAGTACCGACGCAAATCCGGGCTTGAAGATAAGTGACACGGCATATATAATGTATATAATTTTGAAAAATTTCTGCCATATAAACATGGCACCAAGGAGGAAATATGTACTACGGCGCACTTGAAGCCGGTGGCACCAAGATGGTTTGTGCCATAGGCGATGCAGACAAGAATATAATAGACAGAATATCCATACCGACGGGCACACCTGACCAGTCCCTGCCTGCCATGATAGATTACTTTAAGAAATATGACATATCCGCTCTCGGAATCGGTACATTTGGCCCGGCCGACATCAATCCTAATTCCCCTACCTACGGCTCCATCATGAGGAGTCCCAAGAAAGATTGGGAGGGATTCAGCCTTTACAAAGCATTTACGGATGCGCTTGGCTGCCTGGTTGTGGTGGACACAGACGTAAACGCAGCAGCCTGGGGTGAATACCTGTATGGAGCACTGAAAGGACTCAACTCGGGAATGTACCTCACTGTTGGGACCGGCATCGGCGGCGGTATAATATCCGATGGCAGACTCATTCACGGCATGGAACACCCGGAGACAGGCCACATCCTCATCCCTAGACGAACCGGCGATGATATACCATGTACCTGCCGATTCCACCAGAGCTGTGTAGAGGGTCTTGCATCCGGCCCTATGCTTGAGCGCAGAACCGGAATGAAAGGCAAAGACATCCCAGCCGACTCACCGGTATGGGATCTTGAAGCATTTTATATAGCTGAGGCACTGGTCAACTACACCATGTGCTACTCAGTTGAGAGGATCGTCCTTGGCGGCGGAGTCATGGACAACAAATTCCTGTTCCCTATGATCCGCAATTACTACACTGAACTGCTGTCGGGTTACATTGACATGCCACAGGTCAAGGACACCGACACATACATTGTTCCCGCAGGGCTCGAGGGAAATCAGGGCATCATAGGTGCTATGAACCTGTTCTGATACACACATTTGTCCACAAAAAAACAGTTTCACCGATCGACTGGTGAAACTGTTTTTTCTTTTCTATGCTGTTGCCTTCTCATACTCCTCAAAGGTCTTATCCATGATAACCTTGTACTTGCCATACTCGGTCTTGTTGTAGAAGCACTCCTCTGAAAGACTCTTAATACCAAACTCCTCGAACCACTCTTCCTTAAGCTTGTTGAACAGAACCTTCTTCTTTGGTCCTGTGATGGTCTCCAGATGCCACAGACTGAAATGCAGTGCATAGTTGATGTAATCCTGCTCATACTCCCAGAAATTGCCGTGGGCTTCAAGCGCCGCCTTGAGTGCCACAAGAGCCTCGTGGAAGCACTGCCATGACTTCTCTCTGGTGTTGGACAATGACTTTGGATTGTTTCTTCTCTGGTGTGCAAGCACCTCGTCCACTATCTCTATATTTGTTGCAAATGCTATCGCTGAAAATACGAACAGCATATCATTCGAAGTTCTGAGCTGCTGGAATCGGAAATGGTTCTCCTCAACATATTCCCTGCTGAAGAGCTTATCCCAAGCCCATCCCACAAACACCTTGAATATATTGCCCGTGAAATTACGAAAATACATTGGTCTGTACGGTGGAAGCTCCTTCTCGTGAAGTGTCCATCTGACCTGAACAAATTCCTGAAGATCCTCTCTGTACTGATCTGATCTGAACACAACTACCTGAGCTCTGGTCTCGTGAGCCTTGCTCCATGCCTTTTCCAGCATGTCCGGCTCAAAGAAATCATCGGAATCCAGAAATGAAAGATACTCTCCGGTCGCGATCTCAAGACCTTTGTTTCTCGCTGCCCCGGCTCCGGCATTTGCCTGCTGTATAACCTTTACACGCTGATCCTTCGCCTCATATTCCTTCAATATCGCCAGAGAATCATCTGTGGAGCCATCATCCACGCAAATGATCTCTATATCCTTAAGTGTCTGACCCACTATACTGTCCATGCACTGGCGCAGATAATCAGACACATTGTAAACAGGAAGAATAACTGATACCTTTGTACCCATAGCTTTACCTCTATTTGTTTCGACTAAATAAACTCTTGATCTTTCTAGGTATGAACATAATGACCGCACCGATCCTGAATGTAGGTGTCTTCTTCACTCTGTCCAGATCTGCACGGGTCTGATGAACCAGACCACGGAGTCTCTTGACTTCTCTCTTAAGCTTGCGCTCACGATCTGTACATGCGATCCTTGTATAATAGTAATCGTCAGGGGACTTGATGATAAACTGGATGTTCGCCCACTCAAGCTTTGTAAATATAGTCTGATCAATCTCCTGCATCTCCATTGCTCTCTTGAACTCGGAGCTGTATCTTCTTATATAATCCTTCTTGAATTCAGGTCCGATTCTCCTGATCGTCTCGTTGTAATTGTGGTATTTCTTGAGCCAGTATACGCCTCTGAAACGCTCCCAGATCTCAGGATCCTTTACAAGTATATCTCTGATGTGATCATACTCAACATTGACACAGTATACCTTCTCTCTGCTGTGAACAGATGAATTCGGGTTATCTCTGCGGTTCATATAATATGGCTTGTTCACTATCATAGCTCTCTTGGCATATATAAATGTCTGGAACCAGAAACCATTGTCCTGGAATGATGCTCCCGGAGTCTCGTTGTGTCTGATATGATACTCCTCTATGAAGCTTCTCTTGTAAATTCCACTCCATGTGTTCATAATGAAACGGATCGCACTTGGTGTCTCGCTTGGATTGAACACAACATTATAATCCTCTGCATTCGGTGACAAGTGGTTGTACACCAAAGTCATGTTGCCATTGTCATCGTTGCGCTTAAATCTATAGAAATCTGCCTTTACAAGGTCAAGGTCGTTCTCAACCGCCTTGTTGTACAGTTCCTCATACATATTAAGTGGCACAAAATCGTCAGGCTCAACTATACCAATATACTCACCTGTAGCCTTATCAAGACCGATATTCATGCCTATTCCATAACCGCCATTTTCCTTGTCAACAATAATGATACGGTCGTCTTTCTCCGCATAACCCTTTAATATTTCAAGTGAACTGTCTGTAGATCCGTCATTGATACATATGATCTCGATATCCTTCAATGTCTGATTTACAACACTATCCATACACTCCACCAGATACATCTCTACGTTATATGTTGGAATGATGATTGAAACCTTTGCCATCTTTCTTCTCCCATAAAATTTTATCACAATGTTAATATGTGCTATAATGCACAATTCATGGGCATTATAGCACATACTATATATATTATGCAATTTTTGATTTTATTTATTTATAAGCTATGCAAATAAGGCAAAATATGCAAGAACTATAACTCCGAGCACGATCCTGTACCAGCCAAATATCTTGAAGTCATGCTTCTTGATGTAGCTCATCAGGAACTTGATGACAACAATGGATACAAGGTATGCAACGACACAACCTATAATAAGTATAGCGAACTCAGCACTTGTAAATGACAGTCCGAATTTGATCATCTTCAGAGCACTGAGTCCGAACATAACCGGAACCGCAAGGAAGAATGTGAACTCCGCTGCTGCCACTCTTGATACACCAATGAGCAGAGCGCCTATGATGGTGGCACCTGAACGGGATGTACCCGGTATGATGGAGAGCACCTGAAACATACCTATAAGAAATGCTGTCTTGTATGTTATGTCGTTCAGCGTCTCAACCTTCGGTGTTCTGGTCTTGTTCCAGTTCTCAATCACAATAAATGCTATTCCATAGAAAATAAGGGCAATCGCTATGACAACCGCTGTGTGCAAATGCGCCTCTATGTAATTATCAAACAGTATCGTAACTATCGCTCCAGGTATACATGCAACAACTGTCTTGAACCACATACTCCAGGTATCTTTCTTCATGACAGGCTGTGTCTTGTCTTTGAGCTGGAAAGGCCACATCTTATTCCAGAATATGGTCACGACAGCAAGTATCGCTCCAAGCTGTATCACCACGAAAAACATTTCCTTGAAATCAGTGCTCGCATTCAGTGAGATAAATTCATCCACAAGAAGCATATGTCCTGTGCTACTGATCGGGAGCCACTCTGTGACTCCCTCCACGATACCAAGGAATACTACCTTAAGTATCTCGATAAAACTTAATGCCATCTCTTCTCTCTCCTTTTAACTTCATTATGAATATTCTATATTCACAGCGGATATCTGACTCAATCCGGCTGCGGTCTCTATGATAACATATTCTCACTCGTTGTACATCATTCTACAGAAAGCTTTAGAAAATGTTATGTATGAGTTTATCTTCTGTCTATAATTTGCATATATCCGGTATCTCAGCACCCCAGATGTCAACCAGCTTATCCACTGAAAACGCAGCATTTGCCGGGCTTGTGGACGGAAGTACAACAGGTTCTATGCCAAGTATCTTCTGCTGATATTTTGCATAATACTTTCCTGAGGTCTTGCCGTTGCATATCACTTTTGTGACCTTGGAAGCTTCCACTATCTTCGACAGATCCGTGGGCGTAACATTCTTTATACTGCTGTCGCTTGAACCTATGATGTCACAACTGTAGATCGCATCCCACAGGGCTATGTGGTGTGCATGCAGCATGGCTTTCTTCTCATCTATGGTCACCGGAAGTTTCTCGCCAAGCACTCTGCTGATGACCTTCCAGAATCTGTTCTGCGGATGTCCGTAGAAGAACATCTGCTCCCTGGACTTCACCGATGGCAGGCTTCCCAGTATGAGTATCCTTGATTTCTCGTCGTATAGTGGGGGAAATGGATGTACTATATGTTCATATCTGTCCTCTGTCAATCTTCTCACCTCTCAGATAATATTCAAATAACTTTTTCCATTTTTCTGGTACATTGTACGCCACCTGCCGGTTATTTTTCAATTAAATTCTTGCTTTTGCAGCTATGTTTTAAGTCATATCCACATTATTTAATTTACTTCCAAATGATATTCATGTATATTAATTAAGTTAACGTAATTTACGGACTATGAGGGAGGTCCGCCAATGCGGTAACGAACACATATGGGAGGAATTATACATGAAAAAGAGAGAATCTTTTAACAACAAATGGGGCTTCATCCTGGCCTGCATCGGCTCTGCCGTGGGCATGGGCAACATCTGGATGTTCCCTACAAGAGTCTCCATGTACGGAGGCGGATCCTATCTCATACCATATTTTATATTTGTGGTACTCATCGGATTCACCGGAGTTATCGGAGAGATGAGCTTCGGACGAGCTACAAGATCCGGTCCAATCGATGCATTTGGAATCGCCATGGAGAAAAAGGGCAAGCGAAAGCTCGGTGAACTGCTGGGCGGCATACCTGTGCTCGGCGCACTGGCAATGGCCATCGGATACACGGTCGTCATGGGCTGGATACTGAAATACATGATCGGAGCTTTCACCGGAAGCACACTGTCACCGGAGGATATAGACGGCTTTGCTTCAAACTTCGGCGGAATGGCATCTTCATTTGGCAACAATGCATGGCAGATCATTGCACTTGCCATCGGAATCACCATCCTTATGTTCGGCGTGGGCAACGGTATTGAGAAGGCCAACAAGATCCTGATGCCGGCGTTCTTCGTATTGTTCATCATCCTGACCATATATGCGGCATGCCAGCCGGGAGCCATAGAGGGATACAAATACATCTTCCGCATAGAGCCAAATGTACTTGCAGATCCAAAGACATGGATATTTGCGCTGGGACAGGCATTCTTCTCACTCTCAGTTGCGGGAAACGGAACTCTGATATACGGCTCATATCTGCCAGACGATGAGGATATACCGGGGGCTGCCGGACGTGTTGCACTTTTCGATACGATTGCTGCCATGCTTGCCGCACTGGTAATCATACCTGCCATGGCAACTGCCGGAGCACAGCTCAACCAGGGCGGCCCGGGATTGCTGTTCATCTATCTGCCATGCCTGTTCAAGTCCATGCCTGGCGGTTATATTGTTGCCATACTCTTCTTTGTGGCTGTGTTCATGGCGGGACTGTCATCACTAATCAACCTGTACGAAGCACCAATCGCAACGGTGCAGGAGAAGCTTGGAGTTGGCAGAAAACCTGCATGTGCCATCATCGGTGTCATAGCAGTTGTGGTATCCATCTGTATACAGGGTATCGTATCTGACTGGATGGATGTACTGTCCATCTACATCTGCCCACTTGGCGCAGGACTTGCCGGAATCATGTTCTTCTGGGTATGTGGCAAGAAATATGTTGAGACACAGGTCAACACCGGAAGGGAAAAGAAGTTCACAGAGAAGTTCGTGCCTATATGCAAATACATCTACTGTCCTGTATGTCTCCTTGTATTGATACTTGGTATCCTTCTCGGAGGCATCGGCTAGACAGACATTTCAATATAATTAATAAAAAGCAGTCTGACGGATCATCACCATGTATAACACTGGCGATGTCCGCAGACTGCTTTTTACTTACTGTATCATTATCTCTTTAATCGTGTATCTTATTGTGTTTAATGTCTGTATCCCGCAATTATATGTAATGCCTTATCCTCATCAAGTGGCTTTGCTATGTGCTCATTCATGCCCGCCGCCTTGCACTTCTTCACATCCTCTGCGAATACATTTGCAGTCATGGCAATGATCGGAATGGTTCCGGCATCCTCAAGGTCTGAGCTTCTTATCTGCCTGGTGGCCTCAAGGCCATCCATCTCCGGCATCATCACATCCATGAGTATCACATCGAAGCTTCCAGCCGGATGTGATCTGTATATCTCAACAGCCTCACGGCCATTTGCCGCAGTTGTGGCAACAGCACCAGCCATCTCCACCATAAATGTTGCTATCTCCATGTTGAGCGAATTGTCCTCAACCAGCAGTATCTTCATTCCATCAAGTCTGACTGCCTCGTGATCCTCTGGCTTCTCCGGCTCAACGACATCTGTACAGATCTCAAATGGTATCTTCATGGTAAATGTAGAACCCACACCCGGCTTACTATCAACCTCTATGCTTCCACCCATGAGGTCGAGAAGCTCCTTGGTAATAGCCATGCCAAGACCTGTTCCCTGATACTTTGTTCCCGCATCAGTGTGCTCCCTTGAAAATGGCTCAAACAGGTGGCTGATGAACTCCTGGCTCATTCCAACTCCTGTGTCAGCTATCCTGAACACATAATTGGAATGCCTGCCGTCTACAGGTATCTCGTCCATCCACGCCTCTACCGTTCCGCCCGGCTTGTTGTACTTGATGGCATTTGTCAGTATATTGAGAGAGATCCGCTGAAGATGAAGCGGACTGCCTATAACCATGTTGTGCTTTATATTGAAATGAGCACCCGTAAGCTTCACATCGTTCTCCTGTGCCATGACCAGGATCGGATCATATCCACTTCTCAAAACCTTTATTATGTCAAACGGTTCACTGGTGAGCTCCGTTCTTCCGCTCTCAAGTCTGCTCATATCAAGCACATCGTTGATGAGCAGTTCAAGCTGTTTTCCAGCATCATCTATCTTGGACAGCGCATCCATCACTCTGTCCCTGTCATCTATGCACTGTTCGGCAATTCGTGACATTCCAAGGATTCCGTTGATAGGTGTTCTTATGTCGTGTGACATGCGTGAAAGAAATTCCGTCTTCGCTGTATTTGCACGCTTGGCCTCTTCGTAAGCTTCGGCAAGCAGCTTCTGGGCACGGATCTCCTCCTTCTTCTCCTCGTCGATCTCCTGAACACCTATGAGTATACGGGTGAGTTCACTCTCCTCATTCGTCCTGACTGGAATCGCCGTTATACGGCACCAGCCATATAAAGTGTCCCGGAAATCCTTACTGACGCTCTTCTCCGTCCTGAGTTTCTCCGCCAGCCTGTCCAGATTGTAGAATCTGCGCATCTGCTCACGATCCTCTTCAACCACACAGTCATTTATCACATTTTCTATTGTCTTTCCTGCTTCGTAATCCGCATTCTGTGCCGGCTTTCTGAAGGTATCACCTTCCTTGATAACCCGCACCTTACCGGTCTGAAGATCGAATATACACACAATAAAATATATGCTGCTAACAGCCTTGATAACCGAATCCTGCTCCCGGAGTTTCTCCTTGTGAGCCTGTTCCGCATTGCGCACAGCGGTTATATCCTGATGGTAGCCTCTGACTTTTATGCCATCGGTAAAACTCCTGTCCCGAACACCGCCACATCTTATGTGCAACAGTCCTCTGGTTGGATGCATCCAGGTATATATAACCTCAGCCTTGCCGTCGCGTCTTATGGTCTCCATGTATTCAGCGGTGGCCTGCTGTGACTCCTCAGTAATGCCTGCTATCCACTTTACATATCTATCTTCAGGCGACAGATCATCAGTCGTTCCAAGAAGAGCGTTCATCTTCTTGTTCGCATACAGCATGGATCTGCCGTCGTTCATGAGCACCATGGTCCACATACCAATACCGGCCCCGGCCAGGGTCTCTTCTATCTCACTCTGTACCTTTTTCTCCTGTTCCTCAGCGCTCTGATTAGCTTCATTTTCCGTCATTATATCAATCCTTTTTCCATATACTTTTCTATAAATATTTGTACCATATAACGACAGATTTTACCAGTTAAGAAACTCAACTATTATAAAGATTATTCATCATCTTCATCCAGTCCGAAGCCTTCCTCCAGAAAACGGTTCCACTCGGCATTGTTGCTCTCAAGCTGCTTCTTCTGCATGATACGGTTCCGGTCTGCGAGAATGGACAACATCTCATCCACAATCTCCTCAAGAGGCAGCTCCTGATAATGCGACAGATAGCCCATCATCCTGCCCGCCGTAAAATCCGTATTCAGATTCTTTGATATGAGATCACAGAACTCCTCGGGATATCCCCGGTCAAGCATCATCTCATAGAGCTCCATGCTCATCTCTGATCTTGGTTTCATTCAGATCTCCTTCCTATCACAAAGCTTGCCACCACTGTAAATATTGCACTGATTATCAGCTCAGTATAGTATCCCAGTCCTCTGCTGAGTATCATGCCCGGCAGGAGCAATGTGCTGCCAAATATCGGCAAGAACATCTCCATAAAGAGTTTTTCACTGATTCCCATACCACCCGGAAGGGGAAGCATATCCACCGCAACTGCTATGGCTCCCTGCATGAGAATGATAAGCCATGATGATGATCCTGAAAGTCCAAACGCCTTGTACACAAACCATGTAGCTGCAAATAGTGAGAATCTTTGCACAACTGTTATAATGAACACTACCACCAGCATCCCGAAATGTCCTACCATGTAATCCGCAGTCTGGTTGTACTTTTCCATTGATGCCGCGAGCTTTTCCTCACGGGACTTCTTGTGTCTTAAAAACTTCATCCGCTCAAGAAGTCTACTGCCATTCACCACAAATGCCTTTGCAAGCGACGGGTGAAATGCGAACAGCACCATTCCTGCCACACACACAACGTTCAGCACAAGTCCAAGATAAAATACCCACTGCACATCATCTATATATGTATGTATAAAACTCTGTCCAAATATAGCTATTCCAAGTCCCAGAAGTACCAGCACCAGCTTGTACATGATCGTCACTATGAGCAGTACCTGAGTTGACACCGGAATAGGGATCTTCTTTTTCTTCATATAATATATCTGAGCCGGCTGTCCACCTGATGCAGATGGCGTGATACAGCTGAAAAAGAATCCAACCGACGAGAACAGGAAACAGGTTCCCCTGCCTACATTCACTCCAAGATTTCGCATCATATAATGAATGATAATTGATTCTCCCCATATAAATACCACAACACATACCACTCCCGGTATGAGCCACCAAGGATTCACCGTCTGAAGTATATCAGATATCTGTCCTATATCCTCGCCGTGAAACACTCCGTATATCGTTCCGGCAAATATGAGAACCAGGAACAATACGTTGAACACCATCTTTTTCTTATTTCCCATTTAGCTTACTATCCTTTTCATAACTGGGGCAATACCCCTTTAAATACAGCGTGAACGTCATGCACAATGCTAGTATATCATGGATCATTCAATTAAATGGCAAAAAAGGTTGGTTTTTACTTTAATTATTTGTAATGTGAGTTTTATGTGGCATACACATTCTATTTTTCACTGTTCAGGATCGGCAGATTCTGGTTCTCCTCCCAGAGAGTCGCAACCTCGGTTCCATCCTTGTGGCAATACACAATCTTATTTATAACTCTTGGCTCCTCATCGCCATAGTATATATCTGAACTGCCTGTATCCTTATGTTCTGTCTGAGGGACAGCCGCGCCCTCTCTATATCCTCCAAAGCTCTGATACGCCTCACTTGACATCCACGACCTTGCATTTCCAAATATATCAAGTGATGTCAGCCCCTGCTCCCCGAGATAGAATTTGAATACGCCGCTATCCATTTCATCTGAAGTGCTTATATCTACTATCTGTCCCATTCCCTCAAGTCCATTCTGGTGAAGGTACAACATTCCGTCTATCTCGACAACCTGGGCAGCCTGTTGTATCCCCTCCGATGTCATCTTTGGCCAAACCTCAGTCCACCTGCAGGTTAT
Organism: Coprococcus sp. BIOML-A2; assembly: GCF_009875795.1. Lineage (NCBI taxonomy): Bacteria > Bacillati > Bacillota > Clostridia > Lachnospirales > Lachnospiraceae > Coprococcus > Coprococcus sp. BIOML-A2. Next base: position 18,284 of record NZ_WWSI01000006.1, on the reverse strand, counting down.
CGCCCAGTTGAGCACTATCCAGAGCAGCACAAATATCAATATAACCGCCAGCGCTCTTCCTCTTATCTTTTTATTTACAAATTTCTTAAATCCCTTTACACCTGAACTATCCTCCATCGGAAGCACAAGATGTGATTTCATGCGCTCAACCGTCATCAGGCAATCAGGACAATGCTCTATATGCTCCTCAACCTTTGCCTTGCTCTCCTCGCTGCACACGCCATCCACGTAAAGTGGTATGAGATCTTTTATAATTTCACAATCTTTATTCACTATTATACCTCCTGTTTCTGTTACATTTTATCCATTATCATCATTCTGGCACGGTGATATGTCACTCTCGCCCAGCTCTCCGTCTTACCAAATATATCAGCGATCTGTCCGAATCTCAGTTCACCGAATACCCTGAGCGTGAACACTTCTTTATACGGTTCCGGCAGATCATGCAGTATTCTGTGAATCTTTATAGCCTGCTCCTTATCAACCGTCTCTGATATGAGATCATACTCCGCAGCCCCCATAAGTGCAGCCTGTGACTCTGACCGGTTATTTACCGCGTCACCATCCACCTGCTCCCGGTTCTGTTTGCCCGCATATGTAAAGTATGTATTCTTGGCTATCTGACAGAGCCAGACCTTTATATCACAGTCTCCTTTGAACCGATCCACAGCTTTTATCGCTTTAACAAATGTCTCCTGTGTTATGTCTTCGGCTATGTGGGGATTCTTAGACAGTGCCAGCACAAAACGATATACGTCTTTGTAGTACTTTTCGTATATTTCATCTATTCCATTTTTTTCTTTTCCTGACGCCAAGTTTTTACCTCCCTTCACATATAAGACCAGTATAATTGAAAAACGTTACAAAAAGATAAAAGTAATACATATTTTTGTCGAATTTCATTCCAGCTATTATTTTTACTCTGCCACTTTTCCTATAAATTACACAGAAAAAGAGAGATGAAAATATAACTTCACCTCTCTTCCAGTTTAAAAATCCAATTATCTACAGTATTCAATTGCCTTGTAATACTGCAATATATTCGGCACCAGCTATTCTATCTCTTCTTGTACATAACCAGCTCCGGATTTGTCCCTTCCGCCTCATATGTCGATATCAAAATAAAATCCATATCCGCCAGAACTCCAAAGTATCTGTCTCCGCCGAATTCGCATTCCAGCTGATTTCCCAGATATGTTTTCTCGTCATCAAGGAATTTGACATTCATGCCATTTGGCAGACGATACTCGAGATTCACATATTTGCCAACAAGCGCATTGAGTCTTTCAAGGCGTGGCATCCCCTCTATCTGAAGGGCATTTATCTCATCTATAAGCTGCCTCTTAAATGTCTCAAACTGTCCGTCATCGCTGAGTGACTCATATCGTTTCCAGTAATCAAGTTTTGGCAGAAGCTCTTTCATGTATGCTCTCGCCTGCTCCTCAGTGAAATTCTCCCCCACCATATTCTTCACACATACATCGATCAGATCATCCATTTTGCTATAGGTATAGGTGCCGTCGGCGTAACACCATTTGCAGTAGTCCTCGTTCAGCGCACCATCACTGTCCCGCCCCATAATGGCATCGTCCTCAAGCGGCATTCCACAGCACTGACATATCAGTTTCCTCGGCTCGCCAAGCAGAGTGTTTATCGATACATCAAATTCCTTTGAGAGCAGTTTCAACGTATCTGTATTCGGCACTGTATCACCGTTTTCCCAACGTGACACCGCCTGCCTTGTGACCATGACTTTCTCTGCCAGATCATCCTGGGATAATCCCCGTTTGGTTCGAAGTTCTAATATAACGTCCTTTGTCTCCATTGTACTCACCTCCGTTATGGATATCATAACAGATTGCGGGGATTGGGGAAAGCAACGGGGTGTTGCTCTGTTCCTATACCGACTGCGTAAACCGGCATTTCGGGAAGCCCGAGCAACCTATGAATTTGCCAAATTTCCCCGATCTTTCAACCAACTTTTTCCCGCATTCCGGGCATATCATAGACATCTTTGCAGGTGCAGACTTAATATCTCCACTTGAGTCCTGCGGCATTTTATTGCCGTTCTTCTTTAAATGATCGGAGGTCTTAGTGCCTTTTTTTTGCGTACCGTCAGATATAGCTTCGATCTCTTGGGGCTTATCGCTGGCTTCCTTGGGCTTACCGATGATCTCTGTGGGCTTACCGATGAGCAGCTCAGCAACCTCTTTATCTGTTAGTATCTTTGCTGTGCATTCTCTCGCAACCCTCACCGGTTTGCACATCCATACCGACTTATCGCCTATCATGTAAAATCTAAACTTCGCCCTTGTCGCTGCAACATTGACGATATTATTGTTCACCCAGTTGACTGCTCCCATAGATTTGCTGTCGCATCCGAGCAGGAATATAACCTCATCCGTTCCCTGGCCCTGGAAAGTGTGCACAGTTCCAATGTTATTGGCATTAAGCCATTTTCTGACTCTTGGCTCTTTTCCATATAACTCCGATTTCTTTATCATCTCCGTCATGTTATCTTTCACCGATGTAAATGGAGTGATGATAAACAGCCTCGGAATATCGATAGGATCCCTTTCAAATTTTCTCTCCAGTAGTTTCAGAACAAGCTCGCCCTGCGCCTTGACAAAGTGATCCTTCTTGCCCGAATTCTCAGCACCTGCTACATCTATCCAACAGCTCTTGTCCAGGATAAATGTTCTTGCCCTGTCCTCCTTAGGAGCTGCCGTCTGCTGCTTCATAGTTCCATCATATGAAAGCACATTTGAGATTGTGTACATCGGGTCAATGCAGCGCCTATGGACTACCAGTGGGCAACCTACCCACTCTTTCTCCTCATCCTTTCCAAGATAAGTTCCATACGGATTTATATAGTCAGCAAAAGCCTGCACAGAGATTTTCTTATCCTTGTAACCTGCCAATATCTCCGCGGTAAGTAGCTGTTTTATCATATCAGTCTCTGCGGTAACCACAGGCTCGATCTGCTTTGGATCTCCGACTATGATCGCCTTTCTGCATCTGAACATCGCACCAACTGCCATCTGTGGCTGTGCCTGTCCCGCCTCATCGACGATAAGAGTTCCAAGCACTCCGCTTTTCTTCACATCGCCCAGGAATGTCTGCGCAGAAGCAAATGTTGTGGATATTACAGGGGTGAGCAGGAAAATGCTCTGAAGCATGTACGGCATGGCTTCTTCTCTGTCTGCAAGCTTCATCCTCTCACCACAATCATCAAACACATTCCACGCTATCATCAGGTTGATGATGTTGTGCCGCATACATTTTGAAGAAATGACAAATTCCTTATGAAGCTTGCATGCATACAAGAATAACTTTTCACGCTCTCTGTTGTACTGTGCGGTGAACCATGGATTGGTTATCTGCGCTTTTGTTGACAGCCTGTCGTCCCCGGATACATAACGTTCCATAAATACAGCGTCCACCGGGGTCATCTTCATCTGCCCATGCGAGTATTTTGAAATACACCGCTGGTATTCCTGAAGATTCTGCAGGCCTGATATCCTGTTGTTCAAAGAAGTTATCTCTTCATTAAGTTTTGATATTATCGCTTTCTTCTCCTGAATGAATATATCTCTTGCGGATGTATCCTTACGCCTTACGAATAATCCCTTCGGTCTGCTTTCCTCAAGCTCGATCAGCTCTTTTTGTTCAGCAAATAACTGACGCTCAAGCATCTGCCGCTTTCTTTCCACATCACTTATTTCACATGACAAATCCTCTGGTGCATCTTCCTGCAGCTCCACAGGAACCGAACCTGCCAGAACACAGATCTGTCCTAATTCTTTTCGTAAGTTTTCAACCAATTTGTACTGAGATAAAAACTTTTTTCTTACCTCCAGATATTTTGCCTTATGCTGCTCTCTGACATCATTTGATCTGTAGTCCTCCACAAATGGCTTCAGGACCGAATTGCAATACTTACGGATATTTGCCTTTCTGCCAAACGGAGCGGATATCAATCCCCAGCAGTCAGCTCCGCCTAAAAGCTTATCCGCATAACGCGTAAAATAAATGTCCTTCTCTTCATGGCTCTTACCATATCTGGTTATAGTCTCCACATCACCTGACTTGTTGATATCAAACAAATCATGAACCTCATCCAGACCGCAGCGGATCTCCTCTTCGTCATCCCCAGACGACTCCAGACTGCCAAGTATATCCCTCGACTTCGGAAGGTCTATCGTGATATTTTCCACCGCCGCATTGTTACATGACGCGACCAGCATACTATAATTGTTGATCTCATCAACATTTATCGAATAATAATGAGGCGCATACTGGTAATAGGCATTCGCATTTACCTCTAGCGGTCCATGCGAAAATGAATGCATCTCAAATAAAGAGTCTGGATCTTCTGCGTTCTCAGCGAGGAGTCTGGCACGCTCAACAATATTGCTTGCCACGATCTCCTTGAGCAATGTAGTCTTTCCCGTTCCGGGAGGTCCGTTTACAGAAAAAACTGGAGCATCCCCGTCCTGTCTGATTGCAATATTGACTGCAACCTGCTGCATCAACGCCGGCATATATTTGGCCGGCCATTTTCCCCTTGGCGAATTTGTAACGTTAAGAATTCTGTCAAAGAACAACTTCATCTCACTTTTTCCCGCATCCGGCGAGATGATCGTTCTCGGTAAATCGTCTAGGCCTTTCGACTTTTCGTACCCTGCCAGAATGTACTCGATCACTTTCTTCTCATATTCATTCCCATCGCCAAAGTTCCCGTTCTGAACCAGCTCTGACAATTGGATAATGTCATTCAAAAAGAAGCTTTTACCCAGATCCGCATAGTCAAATGCATCCTCGTCCGCATCTCTGGCCTGTTCGCTCGCATACCTGTTGTATTCGGCAATTCCCATCGATTCCTGAGGGTCATCTAAGAACCTGTGTTTCACATACTCGTTAAAAATCTTTTCATATATGGTTGAAATGAACTCATCGACATTCTGGTCCTGCAGTTCCTCATCGATCTCTCCAACAAGTTCTTCATACTCGCTAGTATCGAGAGAAAAGTCATGACTATTATGCGCTCTTGTCTCATCCCACTTGGCAACTGCCCACAGTATTGGTGACAGTTTGAAACTGTTCTGAAGATACACACCTTTCGTATCTGTCTTGAATGAGCACCATGCGATCGCGCTCTTTTGGGGATAAGCTATCTCAGGATTATCGGATTTATCCTCTATAAACTTCTCAAGATAATCAACTACTGTATTCCGCTCTACCTTCCCCAGACAAAAATGGATCCCATCACCAACCGAAGGAAACTTCGCATAGTCTTCCCTGTCATTTTCCAGGATCATTTCCAGATCTATATCAGAAGCCGACAAAACTGGCAAATCAAGGAAGACCTCGATCTTCTCTGCCTTAACTTCTTTGCCATTCTTAATATTTTTAATTAGCTTTTTGTTCTCTGAACTTTCCTGTGGAATGTCGGTCTGACCTAGAAATTCTGTGATTTTCCAGTAGTTTAAGATTTCCAGGACTGCTGCCTTTTGCTTGTTTTCCATTTGGTGTGCTCCTTGTGGTGTAACTAGTGCAATGACTAAGTTAGTAACCACCACTTCAAGTGGTTATTTATTATCAGCCCTCCAATGGACTATTGCTATTGATCTCTCAAAAGGGCGGTATCGCAAACTCCTCCACCAATCCGTTACAAAACGGTACTTCTTGTATCTTCTTCTCTCGAATCCTCTGCTTGCTCGTTTATATATTTCTGAACTGCTTCATCAGTGATATCACCAATTGTTTCCACGTAATATCCTCTTGCCCCAAACACTTTATCCAATTTACTTTGTAATTAGGAATTTCTGTCATAGCTAATCAACGCACTCTTTCCCTTTAAGTACCCTTCATAAAATTTGAAATAATTATTTGGGGCGGATTTACTACTCTGAGATGTACATGATCTACACAAACTGCTTCAGCTATTATTTCAACGTTTTTTATATTGACATCAAATATCGAATATTTCTCTCATATCTGTCCTAATTCAGCCATACAATATTTTTTCCTATATTTTAGTAAATAAAAACTAAATTAATAATTGTTCTATAGAATCCAGCAACCTATCACAATTTACGTTTTGTGCAAATATTTTGATTTGTCTATAATTCATTAAAGATAGCTGCCCACCTCTATGCTCTACTACCCAAATTATATCCTTTATGATATTATCTTTGCAAACAACTACATAGTTATTTATTATCACTAATAAATTATTAAAAACCACTTGATCCTTATCATAAAGTTTCTTTAAGTCTATCGAGCATACTACTTCACTGAAAATATTAACCAAATCTTCTCTGCATTCAATTTCCTTTTCAAACATTATATATACGCTTTTTATAGTCAACATTTTTTGTTCGAACGAAAGTTTCCTTTGCCTATAATATTCATAAAGCATTTCCTCTAACATGGTAAAATAAATATTTCCTATTCGCTTACTTCCTACATAATCGCCTAAAAGCACATAATTATCTACAAGTTCCAACAAATCTGTTAATAATTTAGACGAAACTTTATGACGTTTTTGTATTGTATACATCATCCGCTCCACATATTCTTCAATGTATTGAATATCTGGAAAATCTCTTAATACTCCTCTTTTTTTATGAACACCTTCCTTTCTAATAATCTTATTAATCAAATTCAAATCATAATATAAATCATAATCATAAAATCTATGATGTCCCCAACCAATGCATCTCAATAGTCTTCCAATATCCTCATCCTCTAATTGAACATAATCTAATAAATTGGAAACAATATCGAAAATAAAGAAATAGTTTTGATTCCTATAATAAAAATTAAACTGCTCTAAATTTTCAAACAAACGTATAATGATTTTAACAACTTTTATATTACTATATTTATCTAGTCTAATAATGTTATTTTTTAACAATTCATCGATAAGTATATAACTGCATAAAATATATTGAGCATCTCGTTCTTCCCAACTAAAATCATTAATATTACAAATAATATCTATCAACTCATATTGATTATATTTAGAATAAACCAATGAATTTAAGCAATAGTTCCACAAATACCTTGCACGGATATTTAATTGATTATTCTCTATTGCACGTATTACCTTACCTGTAGCATTTTCACCGATTAATGAGCCCATAATTCCATATAAAGTACTATCACCAATAGCAGAATTAATACGCAAATATTTAGCCACTTGGCTTTGAGAAACACTTCCACTTTCTCCCTCATAGGAAACTTCATATGCATCACTAATTTTATTAGTTGTAAATTGATTCGCAAAATTCAATAATTCATCTTCAGAAAAAGCATATCTCCAAATACATAATAATTTATTCCATATTTCATCATTAAACTTAAATTGATATTTATTATCAAATAAAACTGTTCTAATGATAAGAATATTTAAACTATATATTGCCAAATGTTTTAAAAGTTTATCATGAAAAAATGGATTATTTTTTTCATCCATTACTTCTTTTAAATCAAAAATAATGTTACCACTAACAACATTTTCAATTTCAATATCCAGGAGACTCTCTAAGTCATCATTAACCTTTTCAATATTTTTGTTCTCAAAATATTCTGGTGCCCATTCATGAATCATTCGCACAACAACTGGTCGTGAAAACAAAGGTGCATAAGCCATACAAATAACCCAAGCTCTTTGACTACACAATTTCCATTGACTTTGTCTATTCTTTTCTACCAACGTATGTATCCACGAAAGAACAGAATCCAATTCATTCACTATGAAATTTGCTGTTAGAAATTCGCCAAATGTATTATGTAAAAATTCATAAGCTGCATTTGATACCCTTTCTCTATTAACAACATCCGTTGAATTAGATTTATGTATAAAAAAGAAACTCCCTAACAATTTATCGCTTTCAGACAATTCACTATTTTTCAAATCATTATCTGTATTATTTTCCTGCAATATAAATTGCAAATCTTTCTCTAATTCATTTGAACGTATGTATAATATTTTTCGGTTATACATACCCAACGCCGCGATACTTATTTTTATCATTTCATCATTGATTATTCTCTGCTGCTCATTTGGTTGCAAACTTCTAAATTCATCATCTTTTCTTTTCTCTCTAGAAATAAACTCACGTATCAAATTGTCATACAACTGTGTCTCATTTAAGTCTTTATTTCTTTTTAAAGCATTATCATTTGAATCGTATAGTGCTAACATCAATAACAATAATGGTTGCTTCGACAATTCAGAGACCTTACTCGAACTATCAATTTCAAATTCTTCAAGATTAACTTGAATAAAATAATCTTTATTCTTTTCATTCCAAATTTGACACCATTGTTTTACTCTTTTATCATCAAAATCAGATAACATTATTATAGGAGAATTATTAGAAATTAATGCTTTGTCAATCAATGTTATCCTACTTGTCACAATACATTTTACAAATATTCCATAAATATCCTTTTGCTGCTTTTGAAACTCTACTATTTTTTGTAAATAATCCGAATAAGTTCTTCCACTTGCTTGTAATAATTCATCATAGCCATCAAATATAATTAGTATAGGTTTTTCTAATCCACTTTCTGCAATATCGCTCCATTTACAACCATTAGAAAAATCTCTTTCTATCTGTTGATTAATTTGTTGAGGTACTGTTTGTTCTGCAACAGTATCTCTTAATTTAACAATAATCACATGATATTCATGATGTAATATCCGAGCAGCAAGCATGTTACATAATAATGATTTTCCTGCCCCAGGATGTCCTAAAATTAATAATGGCAAGGAACCTATAACCGAATGACGTAATATATCACTTACAAATTTACCAATATCATCCCTCTCATCACACATTTCCCATGTTTTTTTATCTTCTAAATGTATGTTATTTTTATAAGTTAAAGCTCTGAAACTTTGGGGAACAAATATTTGACTTTTATTTGGAAAAACCATTTCATGAGTTGAATAAAAATCCATTTCTGAAACATCCACAAGCGGAGTTTCAACATAAGAATTATATTTTTTTCGATACTGTTCCAATGTATTCTTTGCCTTTGAATCAGAATTTTTCTCACAATAATCTGATATAAGCCTAGCAATCTCTCCAAATCCAACATCTAATTTTTTTTGTAATTTTTTATGTTCTTCTATATTAGTCCATACAAAAAAATCATTAAAATTAACTGCCAATTGATAATATTGTTTTTCATAATTTTCTACTGCTTTAGCCGGCAATTCACGTATTATCGTCAAGAAATGTTCTCTTTTTTCTTCTTTCATCTCATCAAAAAAAGATAGTTTTTCATAAAATTTCAAAAATTCTTTATTCAATATTTCATAGAACTTTTTCAATTGCTCCAAATAATCTTTTAAATTTTCAACTGGATCAGGTATAGATAAGTTATATTCAAAAATATCTTTTGCTGTTTGTTCTGCACTCTTTGATAAATTATCCTCAATTAAATTTATGTATTGGGATATACTATTATCTGTCAATATCTGTTTTTCTTTTGAAGATATTTTAATTTTACGTTCTTCATCTGGCAAATATAACTTCATAGAATCAAAATATGCTGCAAAAACTATTAGCACCTGTGCAATTTGGGCATGCTCATATTTTGTAGAAAAATCTGTAAATTTTTGTTTCGTAAATACTTTTGCAATGTTCTTTATAGATTTTTCAATAATTGGTTTTGCACCAAGTATTGTTGCCCCATTCACAACATTTGTTATAAATGCCACATCCTTACATATCATTCCTGGGAAAAAAAGAAGTGCAACCTCAAATACTCCATTAATACAATCACAAATATCATATTTATTATCCTTCAAAATTTTACATATCCCCGAAAATGACGTCTTATCCATCATTTGTTTATCCATCACTTTCCTCCTATAAAAATTGTTTTATTTATTTGCCTATAATCTTTAGATAAAAATGTACTAACTCCCTATTATTTGTATTACAATATTTTAATAACTTAAATGGCACTCTTTTATTTTATATTACAACATCTATTACCTGATTTCTACATTTTTTGAAGATTGCTCAAACATATTTTCTTTAGCACACTATGTACCTACTATTATTTCTTATCATCTCATTGTCTCTCCTTTAGTTCCAACCGCTTATATTTTCACACATATATTTATTATTCCAGCTCCCATAACTAAAAAACTCCCTAGCCATCATCTCCGCCGTAGCCCGATTATCCCCCTTTTTCAAATACCCCTGCACAATCGTTCCGAACATTCCCTTAACCATCTCATCCTCAATATCACAATATGCCTGCATTTCCCCGGACAAAGCCATTGCCACATACTCTATTGGCTTGTTATCCAACAACCTATACAGCTTCGCCAGTGACTGCTCCGTTGTCCTCAGAGCAGCCTCCACTTCTTCGCACTTTATCCGCAATATATTTCCATCTATAAACCACACCTCAACATAGCCGTTATCCATGTTATAAGCACATTCCACGATATTATCCATTTGATTATCTTTCATATCATCAATCATTCCTTCCCATTATCTTGTCCCATAAGACCTGTCATACCGTCTTATCTGCTGTTCTGTACGCTCCTGTTCCTTTACCTTACGAATAATCGTATCAATCTGCTCTGCACCAGCATATCTCTTCACACGCTCCAGATCATCCGCCTTTTCCTGCAACAGCTCTGTCCTTTCATTCATATCCCTAATCTTTCCCTTATAAAACTCCACACTTTCCAAAAGTTCTCTCTTCTCTTTTCTCAGTTTCAGGACTTCCTCTTTCAGCCTTACACACTGAATTGTCAGATTTTTCACCAAAGACTTCAACTTATTCACAAGTGGCAATACCACCTTATCCCGAAACGCCTTCGCACTTGTAAATGCTCCTGGCTCCGGCAACTGCCATTCCGATGCTTCATCATACTTACGCACATCTCGTTGTAATAATTCCTCTGATCGAACCATCTTCTCTATATTGCTTTTAAGCTCTTTCTGTTGCCTTTCAAGCTGAACATTACTCTGTTGCAAATCATTGTATTGTTGTCTTAATGCCTGATTATCCGATTGCAATGCATCGTTTCTTTGCTCCAGAGTATGATTGTCATCAGATAATCGGTCATTCGCATTCTGTAATTCACTATTCGTGTATTGTAAATCTTCATGTCGTTGTTCCAATTCCTCATTATCTGCCTGTAATCTTTGTTGCTTCTGCTTCAAATCATGATTTTCCATGCGAAGTCTGTCTTTGCGACTTTCAAGCCTTGTATTCTCCATCCTCAAATTCTTATTACCTGCAAGCAGTACTTCCTTCTCCTGTTGTGCTATAGTTCTCTCTTCATTTGCCTTCTATGTAGCTTCCTCAGCCAGTTCCTTTTCTATAGTAACATTTTGCAATTCCTGTTTCTTTGCAGAAACCGCTTCCCCAAGTTGTAAAACCACCGAAGATATTTCCTGTTTTTGGCTATCCAATTCTGCCACTTCCTTTGCCCGCTCTTTCTTTTCAAATTCAAGCACCGACAAATGTTTCTCATGTGTACCCTTTTGCAGCCATTCCACACCATATCGCTCCATGACTGTCGCAAGTTCCTGTTTCTCTGATGTAATCCACTGATTTAATTCGGTAGCACCTCTAGCGCCACCAGTGAAGCCTTCTGCCGCCAGTGCAGATTTCAATGATACCCTTGTATCAAGTCCTCGCTTACTACCTGTAATATATGGTACAAAATCAATGTGCAGATGCGGTGTTTCTTCATCCATATGCAGATGTGCCGAGAATACATACAAGTTCGGATTTCTAGCTTGGAACTCATCCATAAATTCCGTTAAAATCTTTTTTGCCAACACTCCGTCCTCACTTCTGGCATTCATATCATCCTTGTTTCCAATCTGAAATATTACTTCATGAAATAACTTTTCCTGCTTGCCCCTCCTGATTTTTTCATAGTAATTATCAATCATGCGATCTTTCCGTTTCTGTTTTGCATTATATCGTTCCAGTGCTTCATCAAATAATTTATGATAAACCTGCTTAATATCTTCCTGGCAAAATTCTATATTATTAGCACTTCTGTTTTTATCTACATTCTTAGCTGTAAATGCTCTGGTATTATGGTTCACAGAACCTTTTCCGATCATTGCACTTATCGTTCTCTCCATAGGCAATCTTCCCCTTTCTTTTATCTGTCATATTAGTGCCGGATATCGGCATAGAGCGAGGTTTCCTCGCTCTGGCTTTGTTACTTTCGTCGAAAGTAACGCAAAAGCACTTTTGACAGCTCCGCCATCAAAAATGCAGACCTGAAAAGAATAGCAAGCTATTCTTAATCAGGTTTTGCGCCCTGCCGGGAGCTTTTCTGCCTGCGGCAGTCAATGTACACAAGCCTCCACTGTATCAAACACATCACATTTTCCTTATCAATTTTAACGAAAGCGTGACACGCAGCCGTTATATATGTTTAAGAAAAACTACCACCGAAAACTCTCCGGCACACCTCGTCTATCCAAATATTCCTTTCGAGCTTTTTCCTTTTCTTCTTCCGTTGGTGCAGTCTTATATTTTGTATACAATTCTCTCATTTACCAATCTTTTATTTGCTCCTAAGAAGAACCTCTGCTATACTCTAGTTGTATTTACAGATGTAACAGAGGTTTTCTTTTGTTACCGCAAGTCCTAACAGTTACCGCTGTCAGGACTTTTTTCTTTATCAATCTGTACTCCCTGCCAGAGATACTTTGCACCATCCAGCATTGCAATAATTGCCTGTAACATATCCATACCGTCATTTCGCATATCTTCCAATCCATCAGCAGTAAGTGTTACCACCTGCTGTTCCAGTTGTTTTACCAGTTCTGAGAGATTTGTCTGCATATTCTGCAATTCCTCTACAAGCTGGTAAATGACCTCTTTCTTTCCTACAACACATATTCTGTTATAAATGCAGGAGCGTACAAAATAATCTTTCTTCTGCATACCGCTTGCAAGTATCTTGGCTTCAATCATTTCCCGCTCCCTGTCCGATACACAAAAGCTGATTGTTGGATGTTTGTGTACTCCGCTCATAGATTGTCCTCCTCATTCTCCAGCTCTAGCCTGTCTGCCAGTTCTGCCTGCTTATTCGGGTATAAATGTGAATAAGTATTTAATGTTGTTTCTATCTTTTCATGTCCCAACCTCTCTGCTATTGCCAATGGCTGAAATCCAAGCTCCACCAGAAGTGATGCGTGGCTGTGACGCAAATCATGAATATGGAATCCGTAATCCAAAACCTGACCAGCTTTTAAAGATTGCCAATGCATTAGGCATCAGCATTAACATTTTCATGGATTTTGATATAGAAACAGTTTCTGATGTATTATCATTACTGTTTAAACTGGATGATCAAATTGATATGAAATTTGAGGCAGATAAGGACGATGAGGGCAATTTCAAACCTGCTACTGTTAAGCTGTCCTTTAAGAACAACCTCATCAATAAAAAACTCTGTACCTATATGAAAGCTTTGGAAATTCGTGAAAATATGCTAAATGCTAAAGATGAATATTCAGAAGAAGAGTATGCTGACAGTTTGCAACATATCAATGAAAATATCGAAGAAATCAAGCAACACCTGCTTGATGACAATATGGTTGTCAAAAAAGGCACTGACCGCCTTACTGTAAAAAATTATCCAAATTAGTGAAACCTCGTGAATTATCAAACATAAGATGATAATATCTAATTAAACAGAAAGCACCCCCAGACGCTTAACGCCCTGTCATGGGTACTTTCCTTAAAGAGTACCCTAACATAAGAGCTAATGCTTCTGCAAGGATAAATAAAAATTATTGATTATCCCTCTACGTCGCAAAATACTATTTAGCATCGGTTACAATCGGAAAGTTCATTTCAACAATAAACTCTTTTTTTTCTATTTTTGCTTCAATCTCTCCATCCATCCGACTAACCAACTCCTTTGCAATAGATAGTCCCAATCCAGTAGATGTTTTACTTCTGGCAACATCTGCTTTATAAAATCGCTCAAATACCTGATCTATATTAATCTGTTCTGGATGTGTAACCTGATTGCTGATTCTAAGCACCGCCTGATTTTGAGAACGTTCCAACACAATGCTAATCTTCTTTTCTCCATGATCCAGCCCATTTTTTATCACATTCTGGATAACACGGCAGAGTCCCTGCCTGTTTCCATGTATATACAACTGTTCTTCCGTAATCTGAATATCCGGCTGAATTTCCATTCTTACCCATTCATCATAGTATGAAAAAACTGTTTCTTTCAAAATCCGGTTCATACAGCACAATGTCAATTCCAAACTGTAAGATTCGTTTTTTAACTTTGTAAACATAAAAAGTTCTTCCAACATTTCATTCAGACTATGAATTCTTTCGTGGATAATGCTTAAATAACGTTTCTGATCCTCTATATTTTCACATTCTTCCATTAGCTGGAAATATCCGTCCAAAGATGTCAGTGGTGTGCGGATATCATGAGAAAGATTTGTATAAGTGTCCGCAATCAGAGCTTCTTTCTCCTGATAATGCTGCTTCTCTTTTCTTCGCAGTTCCAGAAGCTCATTCAACTTGTCAGAAAGCTTTCCTATTCCACCCACATCAAATTCATGGTTAATCAACATGTTACTGTCATGTTTCATCATAAACGCCAATTGGCGGCAGATGTCTTTCACCTGCCGCTGGTATTTCCACATAATAATAAATTGTAAGATAATAATTCCTGCTAATATCCCAATTACGATATACATCCGTTAAATATCCCTCTTTTGAAAAACAACGCTGCTTACTGATATCATCATAACGATGAACACTATTGCCACACCAAATGCCGCCAAACACTCATTTCCACTCGGATTCATAGGAAGCAGTGATAATTTTCCTGTTATCGTATACTTATAAATCTGGAAATTCTGAATTCCTATTTTTTGAATGGCACTATTGATCACCCCATACACAATGGTCATTACATTCATGCTAAGACAGACAGCAATGACCATGCTGATTACATTATTTTTCAAAATAATTGCAATCGCCATACAAATCAGCACAAGTGCATAATGAAGAGCCAGTTCAGTCACAAAATAAGATAAAATTGCCTTTGTATTTCCCCATTCCAATTCCCCGAAAACAATACCATTCGCCGCTGCCTGAAATAAGAATGCACCTGCCATTGTCAGTACCGTAAAGACAGCCAAGGCAATTGCTCTGGAAAAAATCAGAGTTCCTCTATTTCTAACCTGACCTCCTATATTCTTAATATATCCGCTACTGATATCCGCTGTTGAAAACAGAACAGTAAAAATCACCAAAAGCAGTGCATACAATTTTCCTTGGGAATTGGCAAAAAAGATATCATATACCGTCACCTTTTCTCCCGGCTCCGTAGGCAGCGTTACCATCATTCCCACATTAATATTATCCACAGTAGGTTCAGTAACCTGCTCCTGTTTCATGGCATCCTTTTCAGTCAAAAGCTCATAATCTGTCTTGCATAAAGATGTTGTAATCAATAATATTGCTGCCAGTACGATCCAGATTACATACATACTTTTGGTTTTAAGCATCCAGTATAAATTCATTTTTATTATATTAAGCATGATCCGCACCTCCCGTCAGATTCAGAAAATAAGTTTCCAGTTCTTCACTGGTTATGGAAATCCCTTTTACCGGAATTCCTGACTTTGCAAGTTCCATATTCAACGCTGCACTTTCATTCAATCGTTCAAAAATATGAATATGCTCTTTATCTGTTACCTGATAGTTGGTAAATCCCATAGAATCCAGCACCGGAATCGCCTGTTTCGGATGATCCAATGTCAACTCTATCCGTTCACTGCATCTTCTTATTAATTCTTCTCTTGTAATTTCCTGTAATAAACTTCCATTATGAATAATTCCATAATCAGTAGCAATCTTCGATAATTCCTCAAGAATATGACTGGAAATGCATATTGTCATATTCTTCTCTTTCTGAAGTCTCTGAATCGTATCCCGGATCTCTGCAATACCCTGTGGATCCAATCCATTGATTGGCTCATCAAGAACTAATAAATCTGGTTCTCCAACCAAAGCAAGACCAATTCCCAAACGCTGTTTCATTCCAAGTGAAAAATGTTTTGTTTTTTTCTTTCCCACATCCTCCAGACCGACAATTCTCAATATTTCTTCAATATAACTTTTTTTCTTTATTCCAAACAGCTTGCATTTGATATTCAGATTTTCATATGCAGTCATATTTCCATAAAGTCCCGGTGCCTCAATCAGACATCCTATCCGTGATCGAACTTTTTGCAAATCCTTTCCCTTGTATCCGAACATCTCGATTTCTCCACAAGTTGGCTTGGAAAGTCCACTGATCATCTTCAGACAAGTTGTCTTCCCAGCTCCATTCCGACCGATAAAACCATAAATAGCACCTTTTTTAATATGCATATTGACACTGTCCACAGCTTTATGGTGTCCATATTGCTTAGTCAAATTTCTTGTTTCCAATAACATTTCGCTCAAGTTTTTCATCTCCTTTTTCTTATCTGCATTTATCATAAAGGAATAATCCTAATCAAACGCAAATAAATAGTAAAAAAAGAGTAAAGATTATAGATGAAGACGATAACCGATTCCCCAGACTGTTTCAATATATTCCTCAGATGTAACTGTTTTTATCTTTTTACGAATATTGCTTATATGTACATCCAGAGTTTTTGTTTCACCCATATATGGTTCGTCCCACGCATATTCAAAAATGTCCTCTTTACTGAAAACCTGCTTCGGATTTCTGAGCAGTAATTCTAAAATCGCAAACTCCTGTCTTGTTATCTTAGGAAGTATTTTTCCACCAATGCTGACCTGAAAAGTAGCTTTGTTCAATACCATCTCTCTGAACGAAAGATTAGATTCTTTTATTTCCTTTTCTTCTGTATGACGAAGCTGTACCTGAATTCTTGCCAGTACCTCTCTGATTTCGAAAGGTTTCGTTATATAATCATCAGCCCCACTAGTTAAAACCTTTACCTTTTCATCCAAGCCATCTTTCGCAGTCAAAACAATAACCGGAAGATTTCCCTTTTTCCGTATTTCCTCCAGAACTGCTTCTCCTGTAATTCCCGGCAACATCAAATCCAGCAACACCAGTGCATAGCTATGCTCCTGCATATTCAAAAGCAGCTTTGCCTCAGTTCCGGAAAACGCCTGCTCACAGGAATAGCCTGCTTTGGATAATGCTTCCTGAAGCAGATTATTGATATTTGTATCATCTTCTACAATCAGTATTTTCTGCATGATAGTTCTCTCCTCTATTTTACACTGTGAAAACATTATTTTCTTGCATTATACGCTTTTCCCTTTTTTCCCGCAATTACTCCCCACAGATCTCCGGAATTCTCCAGTACATAACATACTTTTTGTTCCAGCTGAACTTATAATTTTCAGTATTGCTGTGCTTCCAAGATGCATATATCACTTTTTCCTTACCATTATGCCTTTATTTCTCCATCAGTGCTTTCGCAACCCTTATCCCGCCCACAAATAGAGCCAAACTAGAGCCATTTGATAAAACAAATGCCGAAAGCCCGCATAAATACAGGCTTTCGGCATTCTAATCTGTTATTCGAACTCGACAATTACTAATCAATTTTGTTTAGAGATTATTGGTTGCCGTGTTCGCTTTTCTTTCAATTATTTGATTTATCCATATTATCCTGCCTATATGGGCTAATGTTATCAGTTTGTTATCGGTGTTGATAACACTCGCTCCGTAACTGTGGATAATAACAATATGTTCCGATTCAGATTATAAACGGTTTTGCTTAGAAAAGCAACAGTATATAATTAAAAACAGTAACCACTTCAGACAAATTAAATACAACTACTATTCCTTATTTATATTCGCCATCTTACTAATGCCGATATACATTTTTATGAATTTCCAATAACTGCTTTAACACATCCTCTATCATCTCATTATTTTCGGTATAAAAAATGTTCTCTTTCTCGTTCAAAGTATTTTCCATGATCTCGATATTGCTATCTTTATCAAAGCAACCTTTTATACTTCTAAAATGATTAAATTCAATAGCAAAATCCTCTCCATCATAAATAGAAATACTAATCTCTATATCTTCAATCATAAAATCGGCATAACTGTTTTTTACATGAAAGTCCTTCTTTAAGAACGGGAGTTTTTGGTTTGGCAGTCGATACCGAGCTTGAATGACAAAGTTAATGCAACTAAATCATATTCATATTACGAATTAACCCCTACATTCGCATTTTAAGGCATT
>NZ_WWSI01000005.1:0-347788 GCF_009875795.1 Coprococcus sp. BIOML-A2 | reverse complement strand
CCCTCAAGATAAGATATCCCATCTTCGGAGTAAGACCCCTTGAAGACTACAAGGTTGATAGGCTTCAGGTGTAAGTGTGGTAACGCACTCAGCTGAGAAGTACTAATAGGTCGAGGACTTATCCTTAGAGGTTTCTAAGAGATAAGCTTTGGAGATACGCAAGTGTGCATGATATCTGCAAGGTGCAGAATCTAAGGCATACACAGTAAAGAATAAAGTTTACTTTGAAACAGTCGTTGGTTGTTAGATGGGGTTAGGTTACTAGCTTTCTGTGTGAAATTCTGAAGGTACAAAATAAAAGTACCGAGAAAATTTAACGCTGCAACAGGTGTTAAATTTTTTCTGTATATAGGGGATTGGTCAAATGGTATGATAGGGGTCTCCAAAACCTTTGGTGGGAGTTCGATTCTCTCATCCCCTGCTAAAAAGCCTTGAAAACTCAGTGTTTCAAGGCTTTATTTATATTAGTGGGAAGGGGAATGGCAAACTATGAAAAAGGAGAATGAACCACATTAATATAAAGGCAGTTCAATATATTTTATAGTGACTTTGGTGGAAAAATATGTAAAATATTATAATATAAAGTAAAGAGAAGAAGGGATTAATATGTATTACAATGATGTGCTTGATCTGATAGGGAATACTCCGCTTATGTGTCTGAAAAAGTCGACAGGATACAATATATTTGCCAAGGCGGAATTCCTTAATCCTGGTGGAAGTATTAAAGACAGGATCGCAAAAAATATGCTGGAGGTTGCAGAGAGTGAGGGAAAACTCAAGCCGGGAATGACTATTATAGAGCCTACGAGCGGTAATACCGGAATAGGGCTTGCACTCTGTGGTGTTCAGAAAGGTTATAAAGTGGTAATTGTGATGCCGGAGAATATGAGTGAGGAGCGAAAGAAGGTTATCAGGGCATTTGGTGCTGAGCTGGTACTTACGGATCCGGTTCTAAGCATCGGTGGTGCTGTTGATAAGGCAAATGAGATAGCAGAATCTGATCCAGAGAAGTATTTCATGCCGCAGCAGTTTGTCAATCAGGCAAATCCAGATGCGCATTATCGCACAACAGCAGTAGAGATGTGTGAACAGCTTGGTCAGAAGATAGACATATATGTGTCTGGTGTTGGAAGTGGGGGTACTCTCCAAGGTATAGCTAAATATCTGTTGGAGAAAAATCCAGATACGAAGATTGTTGCCGTTGAGCCTAAGGGAGTGTCAGCGCTACATGGAGATGGCCCGGGAATCCATCAGATACAGGGAATAGGCGATGGATTTATACCGGATGTTCTGGATACATCACTGGTAACAGATGTGGTGGAAGTGGCGGATAAGGAGGCCATTGAGATGGCGAGACGACTTGCCAAAGAACAGGGACTCCTTGTAGGTACGTCATCCGGTGCAAATGTATGGGCGGCTATGAAGATGGCAGAAAAATATGGGAAAGATAAAATTATAGCCACTGTGATGGCGGACAGAGCTGAAAGATATTTCAGTGTAGGTTTATTATAAAATAGGAAATAAATTTATTTAGGGACATTTTCAAGAGATGCTATGTATGGTACAGTGGAAATGTCTCTATTTTATTGATTTAAATGTGTTATTTGAAAGAACGCAAAATATAAACCATGTAAGTATAAAGGAGCAAAAGAGATGGATATAAATGGGAAGATGACGGGAAAAAATGTGGCTAGCGAGGCACTTGCTGCATCGAGGGAATACGAAACTCAGAATGAAATAGATAAGAATGAGCGACCGTTGTTTCATGTGACTCCGCCTGTCGGTTGGATGAATGATCCGAATGGATTTTCTGTGTATAATGGTAAGGTGCATTTGTTTTACCAGTATCATCCGTACAGTACGGAATGGGGACCTATGCATTGGGGGCATCAGGTCAGTGTCGATTTGATAAGATGGGAGCAGCTTCCTGTGGCGATTGCACCTGATACGATATATGATGCCGAGGGCTGTTTCTCAGGTACGGCCATTGAAAAAGATGGAGAGCATGTCCTGATATATACCAGTGTTATGAAAAATCCCGACGGTGATGGGGTATTGCAGAACCAGAGCATAGCGGTTGGTGATGGCGTTACATATAAAAAAATACAGAATAACCCGGTGGTGACCGGAGATATGCTGCCGGAGGGATTGAGCAGAGCGGATTTTAGAGATCCGAAGGCATGGCTTGAGGATGGCAGATACTATATGGCTGCAGGCTGTGTGGATCAGGATAATAAGGGGCTTGTGGTACTACTTTCGAGCGCTGATATGGAAAGCTGGACATTTGAGAGTATCCTTGCACGGAATGAAGGTGATCTGGGCGGCATATGGGAATGCCCTGATTTCTTCAAATTAGACGATCATCATGTACTTCTCGTATCGCCTACGGGAATGAAAGCAGAGGGATATGAATTCCACAATGGAAATAATTCTATCTATTTTGTTGGAGAATTTGATAAAGGTGAGAAGAAATTTGACGGTGGAGAGCCATTATCACTTGATTATGGAACAGATTTCTACGCGCCTCAGACTACACTTTTGCCGGATGGCAGAAGGATAATGATAGCGTGGATGCAGTCGTGGCATAATCTGTGGATACCCGGTGGACAGAAGTGGCAGGGAATGATGACGATTCCGAGGGAGATATCTCTGAAAAATGGACGCTTGATACAGAAGCCAGTGAGAGAGATAGAGAAGTATCATGCTAATATGGTCAGGTACTCAGATGAAGTAGTGAGTGGACGGCGTAGTCTGGAAGGTATAAGTGGAAGAAGTCTGGATGTGACATTTGTAATCACTGGAAACAAATACAGCAGATTTACCGTGAATCTGGCAAAGGGAAGCGGATATTATACTCGATTTATATATGACAGAGAAAATAATATAATAGAGATGGATAGGACATTTGCAGGATTTGAGAAAGATGTGGTGTGTATCAGAAGAGCCTGCGTGAAATCAGCAGAATGTTACGGGGATGTCAAGGGAAAGGTTGATGAACAGCAGGAGGCTCAAGATAGTATAAAGCTCAGATTTATACTGGACAGGAATTCGATAGAACTGTTTGTAAATGATGGAGCTATGACAATGAGCACGGCGATATATACACCTATTGAAGCGGATGGAATAGAGCTGTTATGTGAGGGACAGGCAGTCGTGGATGTGGAGAAGTATGATATCATTTAACAAAAGATGATCTTGCTCAATTGTTTAGTTGTTGCACTGCCAGGCATCAGTCTGGCGGTTACCCAGGTTTCAGGTGCCTCCGTTCCAACATTGAGATGACAAGGAAAGTTGTCAAAAGTTATTGACAACTTTCCTTGTCATTTGTTATACTCCATTGTAAAAGGAATGACAACTATAGTTGTCATTTGGCATATATAATATATATATAGCTTGAATTTGGAATGGGATTTTAGTGGTAAGAATTAAAATGGAGTTATGAGGATATGAGGAAAAAGCAAGGTGTAAATAAAAAGGACAATCTAAGTGAAAATGGTATGGATAAAGGTAATAAGAAATCTACCTGTGAAACACTACAAGCTATGTTTGAGGGCATGATCGTCTCACAACCGGCGGACAAATTAAAGACACAGGTCAAGGGATATTCCGTGACAATGATCACAGAGAGAATGTTAAAGAAGAACAAGCTGGGGGATGTTATTGCTGAGATCTGTGATATGACTGAGCTTGATCGCGAAATCCGCCAAGGTCTGGAAAATGGACTCCCTGTGTATGGTTTCTTCAGAAACAAGCAGATGTGGAGCTGCTTTATCTTTGATAAAGAAGATATTGCCAGGAGTGAGTTGACGCCTGAACCTGAAAGTGGCAAGGATGTACTCAGTATATACAAGCTTAGAAAGTATTACATTCATCCTGAGGTGGAGGATCTGGCAGATGACATGATGGAGGTTGCCCACAGCAATGTGTATCAGAATGTGATAGATGTATTTGGAGATGGGAAGAGTGATGGATTCTTTTTGAGGGATAAAATATATGTGTGTAAGCGCGATAAAACCACTGGCGCACCACTTGGAATTATCATAGGTGTTGCACTTGGTATAGTGTATGGAATGCTGTTTGACAATTTGGCGCTTGGAATTTCCATTGGATTCTGTTTTGGAATAAGCTTTTCCATGATATGGGGAACATCCACACATAAGTATGCAGAGCATGGGCTGGCAGACAGAGCAGAAGCTGAAGATGCGGACAATGTAATAAAAGGATTGGGCTCTGATGGAGAGGACGGCATAAACAGATAATGGACCTGATTATGATGACAATACAGATTAACAAGCTGGAGGTGATATAGATGCCGCTGTACAACAGGCTGAAGGAATATCGGGCGAAGCTGGGAGTAAACCAGCAGGAGATGGGAGCGTTGGTGCAGACCTCGAGGCAGACGATAAGTCAGATAGAGAGGGGAGATTACAGTCCATCGGTGACTCTGGCACTCAAGATCGCAAAGGTGTGTGGTGCCAGTGTGGAGGATATCTTCCAATATGAGGAAGATGAGGAGTGACTTCTGACATATGGATAAGGTCGTGTTAATTCATAGAATGAAAAGAGGATATGAGATGAATGATACTGATAAAAAAGTGAACAAGAAAAGTAATCTGAAGATATATATAATATTTGCGATAATGATCCTGGTAAGTTTGCTTGGAGGGTTTCTGGCTGGAAGGCTTGCAGCGGTGAACAAGGATACACTGGATGGAATCAACTGGGATAATATATGGAGGATAGTGGCTGATACGCTGCCTATAGCATATGGAGTGCTCATGTTGGCGGTGTTCGTGGTGTCATTTGTCATGTATGGGAAGATAAAGAGGACGATCAGTGGCTGGGACGGAGAGAACGAGGATGTGATAGTGGATATAGAGAGTCGGATCACGACTGCCTCATATCTCCCGTGTGTCATCGTGTTCGTTGGACTTGTGTTGTTTCCGGTGTGTATATACGCTGTGGACAGGACGTACAGTGATGGGCGTGGCACATTCCTGACAGTGCTGTCCGAGCTCGTATTTCTGATATCTATGGCACTGTATTGTGTGGTTGAAAAGCTTGTCATCGATGAAGAGAAGAAGCTTAACCCGGAGAAAAGCGGAAATATATTCGATATGCATTTTCGCCGTGACTGGGAGAACACATCGGACGAGGCTGAGCTTATCATGATAGCCAAATCCTCCAAGAAGGGATTTATGACTGGAATTAAGGCAGGATTTGTCATGTGGATACTTACGTTTATGAGCATGTTTGCATTTGACACAGGAGTGATGCCAATAGTGGCTGTTGGACTTGTGTTGATTGTAATGTATGTGGCTTATTGCAGAGAGTTTGTGAGACTACAGAAATAAAATAAATATATGTGATATAATGGCGGATGGCTGTATGACAATTGCAGGGCATTCGCCTTTTATTGTATGACACGGTCCTGAGATTTTTCATTGCCATACATATATATAAATGACCAGAAGGCAGAAAAATATAAAAAAATAGAGATGTAGGAATAGAGCTGTACTATTTTGGACAATAATATCTATGCGATGGGATGAATTTTAATCGAAAGGAGTATTGCTATGATATTAAAGGAAAAAGAGAAAACAGTTATCCAGGATCTTCAGACACAGGAGAAGTCCTGTGTGGAGAAATATGGAAGATATGCGGAGCAGGCGAAGGATCCTGAGCTTAAGAATCTGTTCCAGACTATACAGAAGGAAGAGCAGAAGCACTATGATTCACTTACCCAGGTGCTTGACGGACAGGTTCCACAGTGTGACTGCAATGACAGCGATGGAAAAGATTATGAGCCAAAGCAGACATACAAGATGATGGACGATTCCGAGGATAAGAAGAATGATGAGTTCCTTGCAACAGACTGTATTGGAACAGAGAAGCTTGTGTCAGGCGAGTACAATGGAGAGATATTTGCATTTGGCGAGAGCGCGGTGAGAAAGCTTCTGGCGGATATACAGATCGAGGAGCAGAATCATGCGGAGATGCTCTACAAGTATAAGGTCGCAAATGGAATGGTGTAGGGAAAAGCTTACACAAGGGAGCATAAATTGTAAGGAGGATATGTATCACATGTGGTATATATCCTCTTTTTTGTTGCAATGATTCGTTAAAGCAGCTAGTGAAAACTCTTTGTTTTGAATTGAGGTTTTATGCGGGGATGTATTCACAAAACGGATGACAAAATGTAGAATGTTATTATACATTTTGGAAAAAGATAGCTAAATTTTAATAGGATGTATATAGGCAGGGATAACATTTTCAGAGAGGAGAATGTGACGTGAAAAGAAAATTTTACAGTGTACTGTATGTAGCAATATTTGCATTGCTGATGTCCGGGTGCAGTATGTCAGAAATTGCGGATGGCAGCAGGTCCGTGGTAAAGGGATATGAGAAGGAGACTGTAGAAGATACCTCAGAATCAGAGAATACCACAGCTGCGGAGAAAAAAGATAACACCGGCAACACGTCACCTGAAAGCAGTGCGGCAGCATCTGAGAATATTGCAGATCAGCAGGCTTCGAGCATGGAGATTGCTGATATTCCCATATATTCGGGAGAGGCATATTATGAGATAAATGGCAATGTGCCTTATTTCAGTGAGGATGAGATGGTGACGGAGGCATTTGAGAATTACAGCGACCTGGACTTTCTTGGAAGATGTGGAGTTGCCTATGCCAATATCTGTAAGGAGATTATGCCAACGGAGGAGCGCGGCGAGATAGGTATGATAAAGCCTTCAGGGTGGCATACAGTTAAATACAATGATCGTATAGACGGCAATTATCTGTATAATCGCTGCCATCTGATCGGATATCAGCTTGCCGGGGAGAATGCAAATGAAAAGAATCTGATAACTGGAACCAGATATCTGAATGTCACTGGCATGCTGCCATTTGAAAATGAGGTAGCTGATTATGTGGAAAGTACTGGAAATCATGTGCTTTACAGGGTTACACCTGTATACGATGGAGACAATCTGGTTGCGTCCGGAGTGCAGATGGAGGCGGAGTCCGTGGAGGATAAAGGCGCAGGAGTAAGTTTCAATGTGTATGTGTACAATGTACAGCCAGGCGTGATAATCGACTATGCTACAGGGGACAGCGAAGCGGATCCGGATTATGTGGTGCCGGGAGAGAATGCCAGCACTAAAGTATCAGAGGAAAAAGGAGATGATGACCAGACAGCAGAAGCTGGAATGATCGGAGAAACTCAGGATACGGAGTCAGATATTGGCAGTGATACATCGGAGATCCAGAAGGAGTCTGCGGATGAGGATACATACATAGTCAACACCAACACCGGTAAGTTTCATAAGCCATCATGCAGGAGTGTGAAACAGATGAAGGAAGCGAATAAATCTGAGAGAACGACCACAAGGGACGAGCTTATATCTGAGGGATATGAACCTTGTAAGAACTGCAATCCGTAGTTGGACTTTGCTTGGGATTCTGATACACTCAGAACAAATTACGAGAGAGCTTCATCGGATAGTGACCGCAGTTAAGAAAGATGGAGAGGTAGGTCTTGAGTATATGAAGAGTGTGGAGATAGAGAAAAGAATAAGACAAGAGAGCAGAGAAGAAGAGAGAAAAACTAATTAGACAATCACTTGATATCGTATTGTATATCAGGTGGTTGTTTTTATAAGGGTAAAGCGCATATTTTATCAAAAATTTGATATGGCTGAAAAAATATCAAAACAGCACTTGACAACAGGGGGATTATATATAAAATATAACAGTGCAATATAACACTGTTATATTTGCGCGTGTCTGATGGTTGGTATGGCACTTGCATTTGGAATCTGTTTCGGTCAGAAGCGAGGCATATTAAACGGGAGAGGAGTCTTTATGACAGAAAAAGCAGAGAACACAAGACAAAATATTTTGAAAACAGCACTGAATCATTTCCTTGAGTATGGATTTGCAGGGGCATCGCTCAGAAGCATTGTGAAAGATGCCGGACTTACAACAGGTGCATTCTATAAATATTATCCTACAAAGGAGGCACTTTTTGATGCACTGATAGATCCGTATGTGGATGAGCTGTATGGGATATATGACAGCGTGCTTGAGGAGTTCCAAAGTCTGCCTCCGGAGAAGCAGACAGAGAATATGGCAAGCGCATCCGGAAACGGAATGGATCAGATGGTTAATTATGTGTATGATCATTATGATAATTTCAAACTTTTACTGCGGTGCAGTGACAATGAGAAGTATGGAGATATGATACATAATCTGGTAGGCCGTGAGATGAGATCTTCAAAGCAGTATGTGGATGAGATGCACAGAGCCGGTATAAATGTGCCGGACATAAGCGACAGCCTTTGTCATATGATATATAGTGGCTTTTTTTCGGCGATATTCCAGATCATAGAACACGACATGGATCGTGAGACTGCGATAGAGAATGTCGGCAAGCTCAAGAAGTTCTACACCGGAGGCTGGGAGAGACTATGGAAGGTGCAGTTTCCGGAGTAGTCAGTAGGTATGCGGCAAGGTAAAATACCGAACCGCATAATTTTAAACTATGAGGTTAGGCGAAACTAATGCAAATAAGTGAAAACGAACAAGTTTTTGCTCAAGATATAAGGAGGAGAAAAAGTGGAAGAAAAAAAGAAATCAGCGGTGAGCTGGGTCCTCACATGGGCGGGGCAGAAGAAGTCATCCTATGTGTGGAGCGTCATTTTGGCGGTTATCAATGTAGTATTCAAGATAGTTCCGTATTTCATCATTGCGGACGTGGTCAGGATGTTCCTTGACGGGGATAAGGATCTCAGGGAATATATGGTGAAGGCTCTTATCATAGCGGGATCATTTATACTTGCAGAGCTTTGCCACAGCGTATCAACGGCATGTTCCCACAAGGCGACATTTACCGTGCTTGCAAATATCAGAAAGTCATGCTGTGACAAGCTTGCAAGGGTGCCGCTTGGATATGTGAAGGACACTCCATCGGGATCATTCAAGAACATCATGGTGGAGAGAATAGACAGCATAGAGACGACTCTGGCACATGTTGTGCCTGAGTTTACATCCAACCTGCTGGCGCCTATCATTGTCATCGTGTATTTTTTCATGGTTGACTGGAGACTGGCGTTGTTCTCATTTATCCCGATAGTCGTTGGATTTGCAACGTACATGGGCATGATGATCGATTTCCAGGAGAACTACAACAGGACAGTTGAGAAGACCAAGGCGCTGAACGACGCAGCAGTGGAGTACATAGATGGAATTGAGGTCATCAAGGCATTTGGCAAGACAGAGAGCTCATATACCAAGTTCACAAAGGCGGCAAAGGAGAACGCAGACTCGTATATCAACTGGATGAAGAAGTGCTCATTCTTCCAAGCAGCCATGTTCGTCATCACACCGTACACACTTGCAACGGTCCTTCCGATAGGTGCGCACTATGTGTCAAATGGTTCGCTCACCACAGCGGATTTCGTTGTGTGTATCATCCTCTCACTTGGAATAGTCGGTCCGCTGCTCACAATCGGTTCATACACCGATGATCTGGGCAAGCTGTCGACAGTCATCGGAGAGGTTACAGGAATCCTGGAGCAGCCTGAACTCGTAAGACCTGAGCACACAAAGGCACAGCCGAAGGACAATGGAATAAAGGTTACAGATATTACATTTGGCTATCACGACAAGGAGATACTCCACGGCGTGAGCATGGATATAAAGGCGGGAACGGTAAATGCGATAGTCGGTCCGTCGGGAAGCGGAAAGTCTACAATAGCCAAGCTGATAGCTTCACTGTGGGATGTGAACAGCGGAAGCATAGAGATCGGAGGCGTGGACATAAAGGATATCGCGCTGACGGATTTCAACGACAGGCTTGCGTATGTGTCACAGGATAATTACTTGTTCAACGAGACAGTCAGGGACAACATAAGACAGGGAAGACCGGATGCCACGGACGCCGAGGTCGAGGAGGTAGCCAGAAAGAGTGGTTGCTACGACTTCATCATGAACCTTGAGAACGGATTTGACACCGTGGTCGGCGGTGCAGGTGGACATTTGTCGGGCGGTGAGAGACAGAGGATATCCATCGCCAGGGCGATGCTGAAGGACGCGCCGATAGTTATACTGGATGAGGCAACAGCCTACACCGATCCGGAGAATGAGGCCATACTTCAGAGCTCTATCGCCAAGCTTGTGGCGGGTAAGACGCTGATAGTCATAGCCCACAGACTTTCCACCATCAAGGATGCGGATCAGATATTTGTGGTAAATGCAGGAAATGTGGAGGCTCACGGAACACATGAGGAGCTTCTTAGCAAATGCACACTTTACAGGGATATGTGGCAGGCGCACATCTCAGTCAAGGATACGGCAGGCGATGAAAAGGAGGGCGAGTAATATGTTTGGAGTATTAAAAAAGTTCTTCCTGTTCTCAGGTAAGGAAAATGGCCGCAAGTTCAAGCGTTCAATAGTGATAAGCCTGATAGATGCACTGGCATCGGCGCTGAAGATCCCGGCTATAATGTGTGTCCTCATGGGCGTTATAGAAGGAAAAGACCTTGGAAAATATATACTTGGTTCAATAGCCATCATGGCGGTATCGATCGTAGTTGGAATACTGTGCAAGATGTCGTCGACCGTGCTGCAGACAGAGGGCGGCTACACCACAGCGGCATTCAAGCGTATAGAGATGGCGGAGCACCTCAGATATGTGCCTATGGGATATTTCAATTCCAACAGCATAGGTGAGATCGCATCAGTAACGACAAATACCATGGAGAATCTGGGAGATGTGGCTACGAGAGTAGTCATGCTCACGACCCAGGGACTTCTCGAGACATCCATGATCATACTCATGATCCTGCTCTGCGACTGGAGGATCGCGCTGGTATCATTTGCAGGAGTTGCCATATTCCTTGTGATAAACACGGTGATGCAGAATGCCGGCAAGCAGGCATCTTCGGCGAAGATTGACTGTGACACTGAGCTCATAAACCAGATCATGGAGTACATACAGGGCATATCGGAGGTCAAGTCCTACAACCTCATCGGCAAGCAGACGAAGAGACTCAATGCGGCAAATGAAGCCTGCGTCAGGGCAAATGTAAAAATGGAGCTTGCCTATGTTCCATATCATTTCCTTCAGAGCGTTGTGACAAAACTCACCGGAGCTGCAATAATAGGTCTTTCGGCTTATTTCTATATAAATGGCAGCATGAGCGTTCTGTATGCTGTGGGTATGTCGATCGCGGCATTCATGCTCTACGGGGGCCTTGAGACCATGGGAACATTTTCATCACTGATACATGTGGTCAGTGTGTGCGTAGACAAGGCAAATGTAGTGCTCGGACTTGACACAATGGATATAGATGGAAAGGAACTCAATCCAGAAAATCACGATATAGAGGTTAAGAATATAGAGTTCTCTTACGACAAGAGAAAGATAATAGACGGAATCTCACTCACCATACCGGAGAAGACAACGACGGCGATCGTCGGACCATCTGGCGGTGGAAAGACAACCCTGTGCAATCTGATCGCCAGATTCTGGGATGTGGATTCGGGTGAGATAACCCTGGGCGGAACAAATGTTAAGGATTACAGCATGAACAGTCTCATGAACAACTTCTCATTTGTATTCCAGAATGTATATCTCTTTGCTGATACCATAGAGAACAACATCAAGTTCGGAAGGCCGGAGGCAACCCATGAAGAGGTTGTGGAGGCTGCAAAGAAGGCGTGCTGCCATGACTTCATCAGCAAGCTTCCTGACGGTTACAACACTGTGATCGGTGAGGGCGGTGCAACCCTCTCAGGCGGTGAGAAACAGAGAATATCCATAGCCCGCGCCATCATGAAGGATTCACCTATCATCATCCTTGACGAGGCGACTGCAAATGTCGATCCTGAGAACGAGAAGGAGCTTACTCTTGCAGTGGACGCTTTGACAAAGGAGAAGACGATCATCATGATCGCCCACAGACTCAAGACCGTAAGACATGCGGATCAGATAGTAGTGGTGGATCAGGGAAGAATAGCCCAGAAGGGAACCCACGAAGAACTCATGAAGCAGGACGGAATCTACAGAAGATTTGTGGATTCGAGAGAACTGGCAGTTAGCTGGAAGATATAAGTGAAATGTATCCTGTGAAACACAGAAGACAGGTGTCAGATAATCGACACCTGTCTTTTGCTTTGGGATATTAGTTATCAGTTCGCAGCCTACTCAAAATCGTCCTCATCATAATCGCAGTCGCAGTTACAGCCGCCATCGCTGCAGTTGCCGTTGTATGAGCCAAATGTCTGGCTCTTTCTAGGAGAGCAGAGCATTCCGAGCACAAGCCCTGTGAGGAATGTGCAGATAGCGAAAAGCACGGCCTCTCTTGTTGAGTAGTCTTTATCCTTTACGACAACAGTGAATTTGTTCCATCCGTCTTTGATAGTTTTCATTGGTTTCATTGAAATCCCTCCTGATCATATTATATTGATAAATCCTGAATCAGGGAAAATCCCCCATCTGTAATGAATTTCCCTGAACAGTTAATTACATGATACATCAACATCACACATCAGTCCACCCCTGGGCAGGAGACTTGAGAACAAAATGAGATTTGTGGAAGTCGATCAGCCCATCAGTCTTCATCCTGCCAAGTTCAGTAGACAGTCCACTGCGATCCACGGACAGAAAGTCAGCGAGCTGCTGTCTGGAAAATGGTATGTCAAATTCGTTGCTGCCATGTCTGTGCATCTCCGATGACAGGTAGGAGAGCAACTTATCCCTGGTTGTTTTCTGACTCATGTGCTTTGATTTTTCGCCGAGCCTCAGGTTCTTGCCGGCGAGATCACGCAGGAGATTTCTTATCATCTGATTATGTCTGCCACATGTTACCGGGCAGGTGGTGAGCATTTTTTGAACATTCAGAAACAATACAGAACTTGCAGCTTCAGCATATACGCTGACGTCGAGTACGGAGCCAGGGGTACAGGCATATGATTCCGCAAACGTGTGTCCGGGCAGGATGGCAGACATGACGCTTTGACCCCCCCAGTAATCCTCCTGGATGACTATCGCTTTGCCTGTAAGCAGCAATCCTATATATTCTGTTGTGTTGCCAGCCATGAGAATACACTCATTTTTTTGGTATTTTTTGATGATTGCACCCAGACAGTCCAGTATGGAGTCAACGTCGTCGGCGATAATACCAGAAAAAAGACTGGATTTCAATAATGTGTCCATGTATTTGTTCATATTACCTCTTAGTGGGGACGCTACTTTTGTCACAAGGATTGTCCCTAGAAAGTATAACATTTTTATGTTGAAAATTCAACATACACAAATGCTCTGACTGAATATAATGACGTTAAAAGCAGGAAAAAGATTGGAGGAAATATATATGATAAGAAGAGTTATACAGATAGACGAGGACAAGTGTAATGGATGTGGAGCCTGTGCAAATGCGTGCCATGAGGGTGCTATAGGCATGGTAAACGGCAAAGCAAAGCTGCTCAGAGACGATTATTGTGATGGACTTGGCGACTGCCTGCCGTCGTGTCCTACAGGAGCCATAACATTTGTGGAGAGAGAGGCGGCTGCGTATGATGAGGCGGCAGTCATGGCAAACAAACAGGCAAGACTCGATGCAGAAAAATCCAGAAATATGGTTGGCTCAGGAGTGATGCATGAAAAAAGTCCGGCACACTCCGGTTGCCCTGGTTCCATGGCGAGAAGCATATTCAGGAGACCGGCAGCAGCTTCAGGTGAAGCAGTACAGGCAAGCTCATATGAACAGGCAGCAGTAGAATGCGTACAGAATACAACTGATAAAACAGTCAATCAGCAGGCGGGTGACATATATAATTATGAGCGCCCGAGCCAGCTCACACAGTGGCCGGTGCAGATCAAACTTGCCCCGGTAAATGCGCCATACTTTGATGGTGCAAAGTTGCTTATAGCGGCGGACTGTACAGCCTATGCCTATGCATCGTTCCACGAGAAATTCATAAAGGGACATGTGACTCTGATCGGCTGTCCGAAACTTGACAGTGTCGATTATTCAGAGAAACTTACAGAGATTATCAGGCGAAATGACATACAAAGTGTTACAATAGTCCGTATGGAGGTTCCTTGTTGTGGAGGACTGGAGATGGCTGCGAAGAAGGCACTTCAGGACAGCGGCAAGTTTATCCCATGGCAGGTTGCAACAATATCAATAGATGGAAGAATTCTTGACTGACATTCTCTTCACAGCACCATGAAAGGTAAAGACAATGGAAGATAAAATAAGAATTACAACTGAGACAGGCAGTCGTCTGGTCGGTGCTCTGATAGGGCTGGTGAGAGCCACTGATGGGATGATGCATGTGACTGATGATACAAATAACATAATAATAGAAGGTTTGCTCATGTCTGATATTGCTCTTGGCATCTCTGATGCAGACATGAAGGCGATGATCGCAAGGGTGCATGCTGATAAGCATACAATTGTCCCTGACTGCAGTGTATGCGGTGCACCATGTGGCAGGACTGCAGATTATGACTGGGAGAGCGTGTACAGAGAAGAACGGACAGAGCACGAGGAAGGCAATAGAGATGGCAATGTGGCAGAGCCTTCTGTCATATCGGACGTGCGGATAGACATACTTTCCACACTTCAGAAGATATCCCACAGAGTGATCTCCGGGGAGATCAACGCAGATGGCGAGGTGAACTTCAGTGTGTGCAGGGCAGTATTTGCACTGGGGGAGAACTGGAGTGACGGCGAGCTTGAGAGAGTAGAGCGTGAGCTTGAAGATTTGTCAACCAACAACAGTATGTAACAATGGCACACAAAAATATAATACTTGAAAATAACAAGGCTTGGCGCATCACAGATGGAATAAAAGTGGTGCGCCTGTTAAAATTAATAAGAAAATACTTCATACTACAGGTATAAAGCCATTGCAAATACAATTATTCGGGAGTACAATAATCGGACGCATCAAATTAAATGATGAAAGAGATAATAACAGGAAAAGGTAACAAAAATGGGAAGTGCTGCTACGGGCTTTGTAAAAAATAATAAAAAGGTGACATGGAAAGAATTTGCCAGAATGCTGGCTGTGCTTGCTGTGCCTATTGCGATGCAGAATCTGCTGGCGACCACCGCTAGTATGGTTGATACCATCATGATAGGAAGTGAGGGCGAGATCGCCGTTGCGGCGGTTGGCGTGTGTGCACAGATAGGATCACTTTTGTTTTCAACATATTGGGGATTTGTCAGCTGCTCCCTTCTGTTCATGTCTCAATACTGGGGTGCCAAGGATCCAGAGGGAATGAACAAGGCATTTGGTCTGGCGATCATATGTGCGGGAATATTTGGAATAGCATTTGCGGTGGTGACTGTGGTTGCACCGGGGTGGATACTTGGAATATATACAGATAAAGTAGAGATCATAGCACTTGCGAAGCCATATATGAGAATAGTTGGATGGTCTTATCCGCTTCAGGTATTTGCCGCAATAATTACAGCACTCCTTAAGTCAACGGAGAGGGTGAAGGTGCCACTGGTATGCTCGGTCATCTCACTTTTACTCAACTTTTGTATAAATTTTGTGTTGATCTATGGTAAATTTGGTGCTCCCAAGATGGGAGTTGCTGGTGCGGCTATAGGTACACTGGTGTCTGGTATCGTGAACATAGCGCTGCTCATTCTGTATCTTGCAAAGAGCAGGCATGAGATAAAGTTCAGTGCGCGAAAGGCATTTGATATTGATATGGGATTTGTGAAGTCCTATGCGTCCAAGGCATTCCCGATCGTATGCAACGAGATCCTCTATGGCGTGGGCCAGATGATAATCAACGTTGTCATGGGACATCAGAGTGATTCCGCCATAGCCGCCATGGCTGCATTCCGTGTATGTGAAGGGTTTGTATATGCATTCTTTGGTGGTCTGGCAAATGCGTCCAGCGTTGCCGTGGGAAATGAAGTTGGCGCGGGTAATCTGGACAGGGGACTTTCCTATGCCAAGAGAGCTGCACTGGTATGTCCTGCCATCACATTCACAATTGTGCTCATCACGATGCTGCTGCACAATCCGCTGTTTGGATTGTTTGGACTCGGGGCTGAGGCGATGATGTACACAAAGTATATGCTTATAATATATCTGTTCTTCGGAGCAGTCAGAACATGCTGCTATATACAGAACGAGTGCTTCCGTGCAGGCGGTGAGGCCATCGTTGGAACAGTTATGGAGATCAGTGGACTGATGTTGTTTTCGGTCCCGGCTACATGGGTAGCAGGAATGGTGCTCAAGCTGCCATTCCTCGCAGTGTTCTCATTTGTTTACACGGATGAACTTCTGAGATTTGTCATACTGACACCGTACTTGTTAAAAGGAAGGTGGATCAAACCTATGACGGGACCTGGTCGCGCGGCACTTGATGAGTTCAGGGGCAGGATGAAGCGAAATAAGCATAGAGCGCGATAATCTATGGGGACGGAGAGGTCAGGTACCTCCGTCCCCTGTTTTGAAAAAGGAGAAAATAATATGCTGCAAATAAAAAATCTCACAAAGAGATATGGAGATAAGTTGGCGGTGGACAATCTAAGCCTACATATAATGCCGGGGGAGATATATGGTTTCATCGGACACAACGGGGCAGGTAAGACAACCACTATAAAAGCGTGTACAGGGATCCTGAATTTTGAGGAGGGAGATATCCTTATAGATGGTGTGTCCATAAAGGAAAAACCGCTGGAATGCAAGAAACAGATGGCATATATTCCTGACAATCCAGATATGTATGATTTTATGACCGGAATCGGATATTTGAATTTTATAGCAGATATATTTGACGTGCCGGAGGAAGTCAGGGACGAGCTCATAGACAAATATGCTGACGCATTTGAGATAAAAGACAACCTAGGACAGCTGATATCCGAGTATTCCCATGGTATGAAGCAGAAACTGGCAATCATATCAGCATGGATACATGAGCCGAAACTTGTCATCATGGATGAACCGTTTGTCGGACTCGATCCAAAGGCTTCCCATATACTCAAGCAGATGATGAGAAAAATGTGCGATGACGGAGGGGCGATATTCTTCTCCACACATGTATTGGAAGTCGCAGAAAAGCTGTGCGATAAAGTGGCGATCATAAAAGGCGGACGACTGGTGAAGGCGGGCATAATGGAGCAGGTGAAGGGAGACGAGTCACTTGAATCCGTGTTCCTTGATCTGGAGGGTGAGTCATGATAAGGATATTGATGAAGAAACAGCTTAAGATGCTGTTCAGTGGATTTTTCGTTGACCGGAAGACTGGAAAGTCCAGATCCAAAGGTGCTGTAGTTCTGGGTATCATCAGTTATGTGGCAGTGCTGCAGGGCTGTATGGGAGCCATGTTCGGAATGGAGGCATATTCGGTGTGTGAGCCGCTTTGTTCTGCGGGGCTTGATTGGATGTACATGGCGATGATGTCTATGATGGCGTTGACCATCGGTATATTAGGAAGTGTGTTCAATACATATGCGAGCTTGTATCAGGCAAAAGACAATGACCTGATGCTGTCACTGCCCATCCCGGTCAGGGCTATATTATTTGCAAGACTGTCAGGAGTGTACATCATGGGTGCGATGTTCGCCGTGACCGCCATGGTTCCCGGTATCATAGTATATGGAATAGTAGCCCATCCCGGTGTGTGGCCGGTCGTGTCATCTATTATAGTACTGGTTCTTCTGACATTTGTCATACTGGTGCTCTCATGTATACTTGGCTGGGTAGTGGGGAAGATAGGCAATAAGACCAGAAATAAGAGCTTTGTGACAGTTGTATTGTCACTGGCATTTATAGCCGCATATTATGCTGTATACATGAATGCAAATAAGCTGCTCTCAAAGATCCTGGCAAACAGCGGAGAATACAGTGCAAAGATAAAAGGTGCTGCATATCCGCTCTATTCAATTGGTCGTGCGGCTACAGGAGATGGATTGCAGCTGGCGTTTGTGGCAACAGGCACATTGATCATCTCTCTTGCAGTGTGGCTGGTACTTGAGAGAACATTCATCGGAATCGTGACGACAAAAGCCGGACATACAAAAAGGAAGAATATAATAAAAGCTGCAAAGGCGCAGAGCCAGGATGCAGCACTTCTTCAGAAAGAGTTCAAAAGACTGGCAGCATCTGCCGTATATATGCTCAACTGTTCCCTGGGGACATTGATAATGATCGCTATGGCAGTGGTTTGTCTTGTTAAAGGACAGTATGTAGTAGATATGATTACGAAAACTCCCGGACTACCGGATGGTGTACTTATAATTGGGGCGTGTATAGCCGTATGTGCCGCCGCGTCGATGAATGATCTGACTGCACCATCGATATCTCTGGAGGGAAAGAATCTTTGGATCGTGCGTTCGCTTCCAGTCACATCGTGGCAGATACTTAGGGCAAAACTGAGGATGCATGTGATACTTACCCTGATTCCGGCGCTGATCCTTGATATAGTGATGCTTGTTTTTGTGACACCATCACTTGTAGATGGCGTGATGATGTTACTGATACCATGTCTTTATGTGTGCCTGACTGCATACATAGGGCTTGCAGTCAATCTCAAGATGCCAAAGCTTGACTGGACGTCGGAAGCATCGGTCGTGAAGCAGAGCATGGGTGTACTTGTTGCTATTTTATCGAATTTTGTATATATTATTGTACTTGTGGTGGGATATTTGTTATTCGGAGGTTTTACCGGAGCGACAATGTATCTAGCAATAAGCACTGCATTGACGGCAGCCGCTGCAGTTTTGTTTAGGATATGGCTGAAGAGACGCGGGGTGCAGGTGTTTGAGGCACTTTAGCGGTATAAATTATAGATAGAAAGAAGTTTCAGGATTAAATATGGCAGAAATAAAGAACTCGGAATTAGATATGAGTAGTCAGCAGAAAGCTGAACTGGACAAAGAGAAAAGCAAAGAAGAGAAGAAAGAGGCAAAAAGAGCAAAAAGGCAGCACTACAGGGAACTGAATGAGCCGCCAAAGCTCACCGTTCTCGAGGAGGTGGGAAATGCTGTTACCCACGGAATAGGAGCAGGGCTTGCCATAGCCGGCTTTGTCCTTCTTCTCCTGAAGTCAGACACAGGACTCAAAGTGATGGCATCGTGTTTTTATGGAATATCACTGATATTGATGTTTCTCATGAGCTGTCTGTATCACTCATACAAATCCGGTCTGGCAGTCAAGCGGCTCTGGAGAAGATTTGACTATTCCTCGATATATCTGCTGATAGGCGGAACATTTGCTCCGCTGTACCTTGTGTACTGGGGAAATGTGCTTGGAATAGTGTTGTTCTGTGTGCAGTGGGCGCTCATAATAGCGGGGATCACCATCATATGTGTGTTCGGACCGGGCAGGTTCAGACCGATACACTATACGCTGTACTTCGTTATCGGATGGAGTGCTATCATGTTCATTCCGGGCTGGTTCAGAAATGACAAGCCGCTTCTGGGATGGATCGTGGGCGGTGGTATTGTCTATACGCTTGGCATGATTCCATTTGTGAAGGACACCAAGGGGGCGCACTTTATCTGGCATATCTTTGTGATGCTGGG
Source organism: Coprococcus sp. BIOML-A2 (assembly GCF_009875795.1). Lineage (NCBI taxonomy): Bacteria > Bacillati > Bacillota > Clostridia > Lachnospirales > Lachnospiraceae > Coprococcus > Coprococcus sp. BIOML-A2. The sequence continues at coordinate 328,221 of NZ_WWSI01000005.1, read as the reverse complement.
GGCTGCGCTGCATTGGTTTGGGATGTACCTTTATGTGTATTGAGGACGGACGAAAAACTGCTCTCCAGACATAATAAGCCGTGTGCCTGTATTCTGAATCACACTAATCTTCCGTCACTTCAGCTTGCTTATATTTGCACTGCGCTCTGCGCACGATAAGGGCGTTTGTGCGCGCCGCTCCGGCAATAAGCGCTGAAGTTCAGTCGATTACGCTATCGATTCAGAATACAGGCACGCGGCTTATTATAATATCTGGAGAGCAGTTTTTCTGTTACCGATAGAAGTTTATTGCTTATATTGGATTCGATTTACGAGTAATTATATTTGCGGTTGATTGCAGCCATAAAGAATGGTATCTTTTAGTCAGATATAAACATGATGAGTAAATATTATAATACGAGGAGAAAATTCTATGGATAGAGTAGAGAAAATGTTTGGCAGAATGAAAGCTGGCAAGTTATATAAATGTGTGGACTGGGATCCAGAGGGGAAGGCGAAGGATCTGGTTGATAAGTTCAATGGTGCTCCGAGGTCTGAGACAATGACAAGAACCGGCGAGTATCTTGGAAAATTATTCGCACACATGGGAAAGGAGTGTTACATAGAGCCGCCATTTTACTGCGACTATGGAACAAATATACATGTGGGAGACTATTTCTATGCAAATACAGGGCTGATAGTCCTGGATCAGTGTGACGTCGTCATTGGAGATCATGCATTTCTGGGACCAAGGGTCAATATATATTGCGCAAGTCATCCGATAGATGCGATGATCAGAAATGCCGGTGTGGAGCTTGGCAAGCCGGTCACAATAGGCGATAATGTATGGATCGGCGGCAATACGGTCATCAATCCGGGTGTGACCATAGGTTCAAATGTTGTCATAGGCTCAGGGGCGGTTGTCACAAAGGATATTCCGGATGGTGTGATAGCTGCTGGAAATCCATGTAAAGTCATAAGACCGATAACAGAAAAAGATAAGCAATATTGGCTTGAACAGGTAAAGGAATTTGAGGCAGACACAGGCGAGCAGGTCCCTGGAGAGGACATATGGTAAATTACAGATTTACTTTCAGCTATGATGGCACACGTTATCACGGCTGGGAGAGCAAGACAAATGCGGATACAGTGGAGGGGCGAATAGAGGCGGTCCTCACCAGGATGGTCGACGCAAAGGTCGACATCCATGGTGCAGGCAGGACTGATGCGGGAGTACATGCCAGAGCCATGGTGGCGAACGGAAGGCTAGAAACAGATAAGACTCCGGAAGAGATAAAAGATTATCTGAACAGATATCTGCCTGCGGATATCTGCGCGCTTGATGTTGCTGTGGCCGGGGACAGGTTTCATGCAAGGTTGAATGCAACCGGTAAAGTCTACGAATACACGCTGTATGTAGGTGCTGAGAAACCTGTGTTTGACAGAAATTATGTGTGGTGTGTGCCGCAGGGCAGTATACTTGATGTGGATGTGATGAAAAAGGCTGCATCGTATCTTGTCGGAAAGCATGATTTCAGATCTTTTTGTGGCAACAATAAAATGAAGAAATCCACGGTCAGAACTATATACGATGTGGATATAGTCAAGGAGGGAGACTACGTCCGCATGAGATTCCATGGAAATGGATTTTTGCAGAACATGGTGAGGATACTGACCGGAACACTGGTAGAGGTTGGATATGGGAATATGAGTGCGGAGCATATTCCTGAGATCATAGCCGGGATGGACAGGCAGCTGGCGGGGCCTACGGCGCCTCCACATGGACTTTGCCTGATGAAGGTGGAATATGACTGAGTACAATTAAGAAAATGGGGTTAAAACAGATGATAAAGAAGCTTGGAACAAAGTACAGGATAAAATGTATTATTGGAGCAGTGATATTTGCAGCAATCGGAATCTCCGGTGTTGCTGCAGCAATGGGGGTAGATGAAGGATCGATATGGATAGGGCTTGGATCCGCGATGTTCCTAGCATTTGCGGCATGGTTTGTATCCCTGGCAATAAGGCAGAGCAACATAAGAGACGTACTGGATTACTGCAAGAAGAAGCCAAATCCTGAATATGAGATGGAGAGGATAGAGCAGTTTTACAGATCAGGTGCTGCAGTGAATGGCCTCAGATTAAATAACGAGTTCTTCATGTATATCAAGGGTGACACGGTGAATTTTGCCGAGACCAGGGAGCTTATGTGGGTATATAAGCTCATAACCCAGAACAAAGTGTACGGAATTAAGGCGGGTAAGTCTTACCAGATCGAGGTCAGGCTGAATGATGGCAGCGGAATGGCGCTTCCGATGAGGAAGGAGAAGGACTGTGATGACACCCTTGCATACATAGAAAGCATGGTTCCATACATAATAATAGGATACAACGATGAGATAAATAAGATATATAACCACAATCAGAAGGAACTGGAGAAAATGGTGGATGAGAGAAGACACCAGTACTTCCAGCAGGTTCCAATGAGATAGATAATGGCATGAGGTATATCTGTACAAAAAGGATGGTGGCATATGGGTATGGCGGATATTGACAGGCACAGCGGAATGGAGAAGCTGCGGGATATGCCTCAGGGAAGTCCGGAGGATGTGAAAATGCTCGGCCTGTTCATGGATGTGGGAGCCATGATGATCCGGAATGGCTCGGAGGTGAAGAGAGTGGAGGATACACTCAGACGAATGGGAGCTGCTTATGGAGCAGAGCGTATGGACGTATTTGCTATTACATCCACTCTGGTATGTACCATGAACATGCCGGATGGATCGGTGTGCTCCATGACCAGAGGAACCAGGGATGGGACAAAGACGGACTTCTGGAAGCTGGAGCGGATAAATGCCCTGAGCAGAGAGTATTGCAGACAGCCACTAGCCACTGAGGGCCTGAAAGAACGAATTGAAGAGATAGAGCAGGCATCAGCGCCGAGATTCCGGGTGTGCGTGGGAAGCGTGCTGGCGGCGGGAGCGCTTGCGGTATTCTTCGGCGGAACCATACTTGATGGAGCTATGGCGGCGGCATTTGCTGTGGGGATATGGCTGATGCAGATGTATTTCGCCCCGATATGTACCAACAACATACTGTTTAATTTCCTGTGCTCATTTGCCACGGGTGTATTGATAGGACTGGCGGGGCACGTGCTTCCAATACATGAGGACAAGGTCATGATAGGAGATATAATGCTGCTGATCCCGGGACTTGCGCTGACAAATGCAGTGAAGGACATGTTTGTCGGTGATACGATAACTGGAAGCCTGAGACTGGTTGAGTCAGTGCTGTGGGCGGCAGGCATAGCCTGCGGATTTGCATTGGCGGTATTTATCTGCAGATAACAACAGGAGGAATGGCAAATGGCGGTACAGATAATCACTGCGCTTCTGGGATCACTGGGATTTGCGCTTATGTTCAATCTTGGCAGGCGGAATGTGATACCGGCGGCGGTCAATGGAATGTGCACATGGATAGTATACATTCTGGTCAGAAATATCATAGATGACGTATTTATCCCATCTCTTGCGGCAAGCCTGTGGGCTGCCATATATGCTGAGATAGCGGCAAGGATCATGAAAGCACCAGCAAATCAGTATCTCATAGTCGGACTTATCCCGCTTCTGCCGGGGGCTCCGCTCTATTACACACTGAGCGCGGCATTTGATTCAGACTGGAAGGCCGCAAGCGCATATGGCAATTCCACAATGCTGTTCGTGCTTGGGATTGCGGTGGGAATAAGTGCAGTCTGTGGATGTGATGACATAATAAGGAGGCTTAAGAACAAAAAGGCGGAAAGCTTGAGTAAACACATATAAGGTGTTATGATACAGGTTAAGTGTTATATTAAGGAGATCGAGGGTTATGCTTGAGAAGTATGGAAAAAAGCTGTTTATATTGCTTGGATGTGATGTAGTATATTTTATATTGTGGGTTATACCGGCCATAAGGATACCTGCTTCATCTGCGATTTTTACCGGACTTGGGCTTATGACCATGACGGCACTCAGCTTTGTTGAGGTTGAGGATGATACATTTGACAGGGTGACAGGTGATGAGAAGTGGTTTAAGATAGCCTTTCTGGTGGGAGCGGCACTCACGCTTGTGGGAATCATACTCCTGCTGATGTTTTTCAAATTCTAAATATAATGTGGATTACAGATCCCTTCCGTATGATTAGGTACATCATACGGAAGGGATTTTTTCGTCTTAAGAATATCTTAAAGTTCCCGGCAATTGTTTCTTAATGTACACCCATTTTACAATACATTATGAGCAGAGACATTTCTGAAGTTTAATGTGAAGGGAGGCAGAAAATGTCAGGAAATTCGTGGCGGAAAACTGCGCTGGTCATGTCTGTACTTGCCGTATGTGGCATGTGTGGCTGTGAGAACAGGTCGAGCGGTGATGAGGACAGGACAGAATACATATATGGTGATTCCATTGAGGAGGATCATGGCGCATACGATAATATAGTGCAGCTTGTGTACATAAACGCAGTGGATGGAAGCTGTGTAGATATAATTGAGACTGCAAAATGTCTTGAGACATGGTACGGAACAGACCCGGAGACTGGGGCAGGAACAAAAACCATATCAAAATAAATGTGCTGATATGGTCAGGTGAAATGTCTAATATATGAATATTTGCGAAATGACAAGGAGGAAGATAATCATGGGAAAGAGAGCGACAAGAATAGCGGCATGTGTGCTGGCAGGAGTGATGGCGATGCAGATGACAGGATGTGGAAATAAAAAGGTTGATTATACATTGGATGGAGAGTCGGGTTCGGCAAGTGGATACAGTGATGATGGCAGTAACGATGCGGGTGGCAGCCTTGCAAAGAGTCTGGGAATCCCGGAGAAGTGTGATGAGACATTTGATGTGGGCAATTCGGGCTTGTCAGAGATAAGCTGTTCCGGTTCGATAGATATTCCTGATACGGATTCCATGAAGAGGGTATATTACAGCACTATGAAGCTTGATGCTGCACAGATACAGAGCATTGTCGAGGGACTCCTGGACAAGTCCCAGGGCATATATATCCGCAAGGATGGAGTGCAGACCAAGGATGAGCTGAAGAGTATGATAGAGAGTACAGAGAAGTTTAAGAAGGAGGCTCAGGGGCAGGGGGATGATTCGTCGGATGCCTGGTATGATACCCAGATAGAGACATACAAGAAGCAGATGGCAGATGCACCGGATTCACTTCCTTTGCTGGAGAATTATGATGATCCGTATTCATCGTATACAGGCAAATATGGAGACAAGGAATATACGGTGAGTATATCACAGTATGGCGGTGAGGATGACAATACAGACGCAGGTGTGTATATATCATTTTACAAATCCGAGAGTGAGGAAAACAAGCTTTTGGATGGTGTGAGCGGCGCAACATACACCTATGTGACGGGCATCAGTAATGCCACAGACATAGATCTGACCAATGTCACAAATGAGAGCAAACTCACGGAGAACGATGCCGTATCCCAAGCGATGAATTTCCTCTCAAAGATGGGGATAGACGGTATGGAGAGTACAAAGACAGAGCCGCTTGCCAGAATATGGTCGGATGACAATGGCGAGGTAAAGCAGACCAAGGTGAGTGGATACTCGGTAACGCTCAGCAGGTCTATATACGGAGCAAAGGAGAGAGAGGGCGAATTAAATAACGTTGACAATCTCCAGACACAGAATGGCTATATGTTTGAGCCTGGTGACAGTGTAACATTAAATATTGATGATGATGGAGTTGTAGATATGTTTGCCCAGCTTTACACAGATCCTTCATCCCTGCAGGCGGAGGATGTGGAACTCATGAGCTGGAACGACATGATCGCAAAGGCAAATGAGGGCATTGCAACATATTATGAGAAATACCAGACCAGATATGGCAAGGTTCAGTTCAACAACGTGGCACTCAGATACATGGCGACAGCAGATGACGATGGAAAGCTCTGCTACATTCCTGCATGGATATTTACACAGAGCGAGGAGCTTCGGGGACAGGACACGGTAGGGGAGATATCCCAGATTATATGTATAAATGCAATTGACGGAAGCTGCATTGACATAGTGGATAATGCCAAGAAGATGAAGTTGTGGGAGACGTATTAAACGGATTATTACATCTAAATCTATCAAAAATTACATTTGCATTAATTATCACAAATTAGGGTATATAATATGTTTTAGTGTCAGCTTGTGTAATTTATGTGCAGATGATATTATGAATGATAGGAGAAGTTGTGAGATTTGTTTATAATACATTTATCTTGGATAGGGCAGAATATGCAAAAATCTGCAGAGAAATAAATACGAATTATAGTAAATACGAAGGAAAAACATACGCAGTACATATTTCGTATGGAATAGATAATAAACCATATTGGTATTATTTTGAGAATCATGGATATGATAACTATAATATATATATGAGAATAGAAATGTAAGGGGGCGTAGTTATGGAAGAATTAAGAAAACTGCTCAACAATATAGATGATTCTTATTTTGAGTTTGTCTCGGCTATGGAGCATTATGCTCAGAAGAATGCAGCAAGATTAGAAATGCTCACTGCTTATATCAAAAGAAATCCAGGCGTAAAATCCGCAGATGTTATAAAGTTTGTTTCGGATCAGCCGGATTTTGCAGATGATGCCGCTTACATGAGGGTATGCTAGATATTGTAGTTATAAGAAAGTAATAAAAATACAGACAGTCAATTGTTTTTTGAGGTCACTTCATTCACAATTGTGCTGTCTGTATTTTTATCTGAAAGTATCAGTTTTAAGCTGACTAATTCTACAGGTGAAGGACTCTGTCCTTGATCTCCTGTGTACGTCCCTGATTCCAGAACTGGGTTCCGATATAACCGCAGGTACGTCTTGCAACGAAGAGAGTGTTCTGGTCGCGGTTGCCGCAGTTAGGGCACTCCCACACCAACTTGCCATAATCGTCTGTCACGATCTTGATCTCGCCGTCATAGCCACATTTCTCACAGTAGTCGCTCTTGGTGTTGAGCTCTGCATAGAGAATGTTGTCGTATATGAACTTCATGACTTCAAGGACTGCGTCTATGTTATTCTGGAGATTTGGAACCTCAACATAGCTGATGGCGCCGCCCGGTGACAGCTTCTGGAATTCTGACTCAAACTTCAGCTTGCTGAAGGCGTCTATGTGCTCGGTTACATGTACGTGATAGCTGTTGGTTATGTAATTCTTGTCTGTTACGCCCGGGATGATGCCGAAACGCTTCTGCAGATTCTTGGCAAATTTATAAGTAGTGGACTCCATAGGTGTTCCGTATACGGAATAGCTGATATTTTCAGCAGCCTTCCACTCAGCACATTTGTCGTTGAGCTTCTGCATTACAGCGAGCGCAAATTTCTTGCCTTCCTCGGATGTATGTGTTTTGCCGATCATACGGACACACATTTCACAGAGACCGGCATAGCCAAGGGAAATAGTTGAGTAGCCGCCAAAGAGCAGTTTGTCAATCTTCTCGCCTTTCTTAAGTCTTGCCAGCGCACCGTGCTGCCACAGTATAGGAGCGACATCTGATATGGTTCCGAGCAGTCTTTCATGTCTGCATCTGAGTGCCTTGTGACAAAGCTCAAGACGCTCGTCCAGGATCTTCCAGAATTTGTCCATGTCGCCGTGTGATGAACATGCCACATCAACAAGATTGATGGTCACGACGCCCTGGTTAAAACGTCCGTAATATTTGCGGGATCCATCAGGATTCCTGATGCCGTCCTCCTTTGTAGGAAATGATCTGCAGCCCATGCATGGATATACGTCGCCGTCCTTCATCTCTCTCATGACTTTGGCGGAGATGTAGTCAGGAACCATACGTTTTGCGGTGCATTTGGCGGCAAGCTCGGTCAGATACCAGTATTTGGAATCTGTGGTGATGTTGTCCTCGTCCAGAACATATATGAGCTTAGGAAATGCCGGAGTGATCCAGATTCCCTTCTCGTTCTTAACTCCTTTGATCCTCTGATTCAGGACCTCCTCTATGATGAGTGCCAGGTCATCCCTTGTCTGTCCCTCAGGAACCTCATCCAGGTACATGAACATGGTGACAAATGGTGCCTGTCCGTTACATGTCATCAGGGTGATGAGCTGGTACTGTATAGTCTGTATTCCACTTTTGACCTCGTTCAGAAGTCTCTTCTCTGTTATCTTGTCGATAATGGCATCATCAAGGGATTCGCCACAGTCCTTGCGCTCCTCGATGACCTGTGCACGGAGCTTCTTCCTGCTCACATCCACAAATGGTGCCAGATGGGACAGGGTAAATGTCTGCCCGCCGTACTGGTTGCTGGCAACCTGTGCCACGATCTGCGTGGTGACGTTGCATGCCGTGAAGAAGCTGTGCGGCTTCTCGATCATGGTCTCACTGATCACTGTTCCGTTCTGCAGCATATCCTCAAGGTTGATGAGGTCACAGTTGTGCTCCTTCTGAGCGTAGTAGTCAGAATCATGGAAATGTATGATTCCGGCCTCATGTGCCTCAACTATATCCTCAGGCAGAAGCATTCTCTTGGTCAGATCTTTGGATACCTCACCGGCCATGTAGTCACGCTGTGTCGAGTTGATCACCGGATTCTTGTTGGAGTTTTCCTGATTGACTTCCTCGTTCATATGGTCTATGAGCGCAAGGATTCCGTTGTCCGTGGTGTTGGACTTACGTGCGAGCTCTCTCTTGTAACGGTAACGCACATATTTCTGTGCAACCTCATATCCTCTCATCTCCATGATACCGGTCTCGACCATATCCTGAATGTCCTCCACGTGAACTGCGTGGGACATTGATTCTATCTGTTTCTCCAGGTTGTCCGCGATGGCGTGAACCTGATATTCGTTGAGCTGGTGGAGTTTGTCAACCTCATTGTTGGCAGCTTTGATGGCATTCTCGATCTTTGACAGGTCAAATGTCACCTCTTCTCCATTCCTTTTGATTACGTGTACGTGTGTTTTAGCTTCCTCTGGCACAGCAATAGCCTCCCTCTTCCAATTCAATGGTAAATTTAATCGTAATATTCCAATCATTCAAGTTAACTGAAATCAGGCCAATCAGGTCTGGTTCGACGTAATATAGTAGATGCGGCTGCCTGTGCCGCATGGAATTATTTATAAAGAAAAAATATGTAAACACAATATATTTGGTGGAGATAATGTGAAACACCCACTAGATATTGTACTCTGTTATTATAGCCATCACAAATAACATTGTAAAGATGAAAAATGTGCTTTTACACAATAAAAATCCCGTGAGGCGCATAAACCTTGACAAATTTTGAGAAAAAATTTTTGAGGGCTTCCAAAGCCTTGACAAGCAACCATAAAAAGTGATACACACTTATATGGATACAATTTCTAACAGGTATTAATACAAATATCAAGGAGATAAAAAAATGCAGGAATTAAAGCCAATCAAAGAAGGTAAGGTACGTGAGATTTATGACAATGGAGACAGCCTGATCATGGTAGCTACAGACCGTATAAGCTGCTTCGATGTCATCCTCGACAATGTAATTTCCAAGAAGGGAACAGTTCTGACACAGATGTCAAAGTTCTGGTTTGACATGACACAGGACATTCTTCCTAACCACATGATCTCAGTTGATGTAAAAGATATGCCTGAGTTCTTCCAGCAGGAGAAGTTCGATGGCAACAGCATGATGTGCAGAAAGCTTGAGATGCTTCCAATCGAGTGTATTGTTCGTGGATACATCACAGGAAGCGGTTGGGCAAGCTACAAGGAGAATGGCACAGTATGTGGAATCAAGCTCCCAGAGGGATTAAAGGAGTCTGATAAGCTTCCTGAGCCTATCTACACACCATCAACAAAGGCCGAGATTGGCGATCACGATGAGAATATATCATATGAGCAGAGCATTGCTCACCTTGAGAAGTACTTCCCTGGCAATGGCGAGGAGTACGCTTCAAAGCTCAAGGAGTACACCATCACACTTTACAAGAAGTGTGCAGAGTACGCACTTACAAGAGGAATCATCATTGCAGATACAAAGTTTGAGTTTGGTCTCGATGAGAATGGCAATATCGTTCTCGGCGATGAGATGCTTACACCTGACAGCTCAAGATTCTGGCCAGCAGATGTATATGAGCCAGGTCATGGTCAGCCATCATTTGACAAGCAGTTCGCACGTGACTGGCTGAAGGCTAATCCTGACAAGGGCTGGAAGCTTCCTGATGATGTCGCACAGAAGACCATCGACATCTACCTTGAGGGCTATGAGAAGCTCACAGGCAAGCCACTTGGAAAGTAAATCCTACACTATATAGCATCAGACTGTTATATTATTAAGAATAAGACTTCCGGCGTAATGATGTGCCCGGGAGTCTTATTTTTGTGTTTTTACGCTTCCCAGGCTGTGCTCTTTAAACGGTATTTTGAAACTGCGCTGCACTAGAAGTACAAGAGGTTCTGAATCCTGGTAAAACGGTACGCATGAAATGAAGTATATTGATTAAAATGGCATTAAATGATAAAGTAAAAAATAAAAGTTATATACGGCAATTTTATAAACTAAATTTGTGAGACACTTATAAAACCAAGGACAGTTTTGGATTTAGATCTAAAAAATTTCTCTGCGCAAAATGGAAATGTGAGATTTGCAAATGACAATCTTTGTTTTGATGAAGTCAAAGGCGATAGTAAATCAGATAAGGCAGTAAATGTTTCGACAAATGTAATGAGTATAGATTCAGGTGCCTATGAAGTAAGTATACAATACGATTCATATGTTGCTGAAAATCGTATGGACATATCTAATGCCAGAGTTTCCTTAACAAGTATAGTTAATATAAAATGTGAAAATATTACATTAAGTGATGCACACACTTATGAAAGTGGTAAATTGTGGGTTCCCATGTTCTCGAAATGTAATGATTTGAGATTAAATATTGCGTATAATGGATCAGGCAAATTAAAGATTCACTGTATTATTTTACACAAACATAAATATTAAGCTCAAGAAAGAATGGGGACCTCACTGGATAACGGATACAGTTATCCAACTCCGATATATTATTGTGATTTTTTTCTATATCCTGTGGCTTTTCTATATTATATGACGTTTTTACCACTTATAGTTGTTGGGGTATATATTATTTATAATAGTAAAAAGCCGCGCATTAATGAGTGGATATATTTGGCGTTGGGAATGTCTGGGATTATATTGAGTCATGTATTGACCTGCGAGATAGTAGTCGTAAATCTTATTATTTTATGTATAGTTTTATTAAAAAGAACATTAAAAAAAGAAAGAATTATGGCATTTATAAAAGCTGCCATAATGTGCTTAGTACTTACAATTTGGTATTTGCTTCCATTTATTGATTACTTCGTAAGCCAGGAAACCATAGTACAGGCTGGGGATTTAAGACTTTTAGATAATAGCTCACAAGAAATAATAGACATATTTCAGCTGTTTGCTCCTGGAAATGAAGGTTGGAAGTGCATCACTTTAGGTGCAGCTGTAATTTTATCTTTGGGGATTACATTATATTGCCTATATAAATACTCTTCCAAAGAAGGTAATGAAAAAGCAATTTTTTGTATAAAAATCTTCAGTGCGTTTGGTATTGTAAAGACATTATTCATATGTAAATTTTTCCCATGGGGAAGTATCTAGCAAATTCTGGGAATAGATGGATTAGGGTATCAGGTTGGAAGTATTCAGTTTTCATGGAGATTTGATTTCAGATTATCATAAAAACAAAGGAGATGCATATTTAACAATAAAAAACGATAGCACAATAGATGATGTGATTGTTCAAGTGCCTATTTTTAATTATAAGTATTATACGGTATTTGATAAAAATAATAAGAAATTAGATTTGGTTGGTTCTGTAAATAATTGTGTGACATTCAAGGTACCACCAAGATATAATCGAACATTAATTATAGGATTTAGAGAGCCGATAAGCTGGAGAATTTCAGAAATAATTTCAGCTATAGGTTTTATAGTTGCATTATTTATTGGTATAAAATTACTCGTTGCGAAGAGAAGAAAAAATATTAGATAAGGAGAATGTGTGATGATTAGTTTAATAGTTCCTTGTTATAATGAGCAAGAATCACTACCGATTTTTTATGATGAAGTAACAAAGGTAGTAAGAAATATGGGGGTAGAATATGAGCTATTGCTCGTAAATGATGGTTCAAAAGATAAAACATTGGAAATAATGAGGGAGCTTTCTGCAAAAGATGAACATGTTAAGTACCATTCTTTCTCAAGAAATTTTGGCAAAGAGGCTGCAATGTATGCGGGCTTTTGTAATGCAAAGGGGAATTATGTAGCTGTTATGGATGCTGATATGCAGGATCCACCATCATTGTTACCACAGATGTTAAAAATTCTGGAATCCGGAGAATACGACTCAGTAGCTACAAGGCGGGCTGATCGTAAAGGCGAGCCAAAAATCAGAAGCTGGTTTGCCCGTAAGTTTTATCAGATTATTAATAAAATATCAGATGCCGATATTGTGGACGGAGCAAGAGACTTCCGTCTTATGAAGCGCGAAATGGTCGATGCCATAGTGGAAATGGGCGAGTATAATAGATTTTCAAAAGGCATATTTGGGTGGATCGGTTTCAATACATATTGGCTGCCATATGAGAATATTGAAAGAGTTGCCGGTGAGACTAGCTGGAGTTTTTGGAAACTGCTGAAATATGCAATAGATGGTATTATTAATTTTTCACAAGCTCCTCTTTCAGTGGCCTCTTGGTTTGGAATGGCAATGACTTTTGTGGGCTTTTTAAGCCTTATTTTGGTGATAGTCAGAAGATTGGTATTCGGAGATCCTGTTGCCGGATGGGCATCTATAATATGTGTAATCATATTTATAGGTGGAATACAGCTTTTCTGTTTAGGAATAATGGGGCAGTATATAGCTAAGATGTACTTGGAAACAAAAAAGAGACCACACTATATAATATCTGAAACGAATGACACGAATTCAAAGAAGGTTAATTAGCAATGAAAAAAAAGGATATTTTTGATAAAATATTTGAACTTCCGGGGCTAAGAGTATTTGAACCACTATATAGTAAGTATAAAGAAGTGATTTTATATTTAGTATTTGGAGGATTAAGTTTTATAGTAAGCATTTGTACTTATGCACTATTTAATGTGTATTTGGGTATCAATGAGTTGATAGCGAATATTTTATCGTGGATAATTACTGTATTATTTGCTTTTTTGACAAATCGTATATGGGTTTTTGATTCTCCTACAAGTGGTGTGCAAGACTTTCTGAAGCAGATGGCAGCCTTTTTTGGTGGACGAATAATTACATTGGTAGTAGAAGAAGCAATTCTATTAGTATTTATATCTATACTTGGTTTTAATAGTATGATAGTTAAGATTGTTGCACAGATTATCGTTATATTACTTAATTACATCATAAGTAAGTTGATTATATTTAAGAAAGGCTGAACAAGATGAAAGCCAAATGTAAGGAGGAATTCATACAATGAAGAATATGCTGCGTGTGGCAGCCGTTACGCCGAAGGTTCACATCGGAAGTGTCAGCGGAAATGTCAGAGAGATAATGGATATATATGAAGAGTATAAGGATGCTGCGGATGTCATAGTGACGCCGGAGCTGTCCATCACGGGATATACCTGTGCGGATCTGTTTGAGAACAGAAAGCTCATAGATGGTGCGAGAAGAGGACTTCTTCAGCTTGCCATGGCTACATGTACTGGTCAGTCGGCACTGGTGGTCGGTCTGCCATTTGAGGTGGACGGAGAGCTGTTCAACTGTGCGGCGTTCCTGCAGGGCGGAAGAGTCGTGGCCATCGTGCCGAAGACTTACCTTCCAAACTACGGTGAGTTCTACGAGAAGAGATGGTTCTCAGCCAGAAAGTATGATGCGGTGATGGTCAATCTTATGGACCCGGAAGATGATGGAGATGAGCTTGAATACAATGCCGGTTCAAAGAAAGCCGGGGACAGGGCTGTTGGCAGTGAAGTGCTGTTTGGCAACAATGTGATGATAGAGATGGGCAGCGGAGACCAGAGAGTCAAGCTTGGCATAGAGATATGTGAGGATGCCTGGACCCCGGTCTCGCCGGGAAGACTTTTTGCCATGGCGGGAGCAGAGGTGATACTCAACCTTTCCGCATCAAATGAGGTCATCGGAAAGGCTGCATACAGGCACAAGCTGATAGGAAGTGTGTCATCGGACTGCCTGTGCGGATATGTGTATGTGTCCGCTGGAATGTATGAGTCCACATCAGATCTGGTATTTTCAGGACACAATCTGATGTACGAGAACGGCAAACTCCTCGGCGAGGTAAAGCCATTTGAGGACGGAGTATTGATCAGGGATATAAGTCTTACCAAGATAAGACACGACAGGATAGCCAACAAGTCATTTGCCGACTGCAAGCGTGATTTCGCATTCAGAAAGTATGAGACGGTGGTGTGCGATACCCCACTCATGGACAAAGGAAATGTGCTCATGAAGGTGAAGATGACACCATTTGTCCCATCGGGAAATAAGCTTGAGAGGTGCATGGCGATATTCAAGATGCAGGTTGCCGGACTTCAGAGAAGGATAGAGGCCACCCATTGCAAATGTGTGGTCGTGGGAGTGTCAGGTGGACTTGATTCCACACTGGCTTTGCTGGTTTCAGCACAGGCGGTGAAGAATGCGGGACTTCCATCCACAACTGTCGTGGGAATCACCATGCCGGGATTTGGAACGACAAACAGGACGAAGAACAACTCCACGGAACTCATGAGACTGCTCGGTTGTGACAGCAGAGAGATAAGCATAGCTGCATCGGTGAGACAGCATTTTGCCGATATTGGACAGGACGAGAGCGTGCATGACGTCACTTATGAGAACTGTCAGGCGAGGGAGAGAACACAGATACTCATGGATGTCGCCAACAAGGAGGGCGGATTCGTGGTTGGAACCGGAGATCTCTCGGAGCTGGCACTTGGTTGGTGCACCTACAACGGCGACCATATGAGCATGTATGCGGTGAATACAAGTATACCAAAGACGCTGGTGCGCTCACTTGTGAACGAAGTCGGACACTTCATGGAGGTTGATGGATTTGTGGGCATCGCGCCGATCATAGACGATATCATAGACACACCGGTCAGCCCGGAGCTGCTTCCACCGAACCCGGACGGAACCATCGCGCAGAAGACGGAGGACACCGTGGGATCATACATCCTGCACGATTTCTTCTTATATTATACATTGCGATATGGAATGTCACCTGAGGAGGTAAATGAGCTGTGCAAAGAGGCTGTAAGACAGAGTGACGAGTACAATTTCTCAGACAGCGAGATCGACAAATGGCAGAAGGTATTCTACACGAGATTCTTCCGCCAGCAGTTCAAGCGAAACTGTATGCCGGACGGCGTGAAGGTCGGAACCGTGTCGGTCAGCCCGAGAGGAGATCTGAGACTGCCGTCTGAGATTGAATTTGAGGACTTTTTGTAGACATTTGCCTGGGATAGTTATTAACGTGGCAGAATCATAATAGCATACCAATCAGGGGTCGCTCTCGCTTAACTCAGCCTGCAACGGTACTAAGGTGCCGCCTGTTGCGCCACCTAAGGACCGGTGGCATCGTATTCCCCTGATTTGGTAGTGCTATTATGATTCTGCCACAATATAGCATACAAAGACAAATGTCTACAAAAGTCGTGTATATATTTTATATGAATAATATAATTTAGGAGGACAAAGAAATGCCATTTATAGATTCAAAGGTTACAGTGAAGATGAGTGATGACCAGAAGGAGACTCTTAAGAGCAGTCTCGGTCAGGCGATAACAACGATGAACAAGACGGAGAGCTACCTTATGGTCGGCATCAACGATGGATACGACCTGTTCATGGGCGGAAAGAAACTTGATAAGGGTGCATATGTGGAAGTCAGCGTATTCGGTGATGTGACTCCGAAGGCATGTGATGCCATGACAGGAAAGATCTGCGATATATTTGCAGATGTACTTGGAATCCCGGGAAATGCGGTGTACGTGACTTACCACGGCGTACATGACTGGGGCTGGAACGGCGGTAATTTCTGATGTGGGAGATAGAAGTCCTTGACGCTCTCCAGAATATACATACCCCATGGCTTGACAAGCTCATGGTGGCGATCACATCCCTTGGAAATGCGGGAATACTGTGGATAGTGCTGGCGGCTGTGCTGCTGATTATTCCAAAGACGAGGAAGGCAGGGCTGTGCATGGCCATCGCACTTATCCTTGATCTTCTTATAACCAACTGCCTGTTAAAGAATCTTGTCGCCAGAACAAGACCATATGATGTGGCGGATTTTACAGATCTGATAGTGAAGAAACCAACGGATTACTCCTTCCCATCGGGACACACGGCGGCGTCATTTGCGGCTGTCACGGCGTTGTTCATGAGCAGGAAGAAACTGCTGGGCGCAATATCCTGTGTGATAGCGATCCTCATAGCGTTCTCAAGAATGTATCTGTATGTGCATTTCCCAACAGATATCATTGGCGGAATAGTGGTAGGCGTGGCAGCTGGAGTGGCAGCAGGATTTATACTTAGAGCGATTGATAAATGATTTGGCGGATCGTTGGTTTGGAGGGATACGATTATGAGTGAATATACCATACTGCCGTTGATCAATGCAGCATTTCAGCCGGGTGAAGCGAAAAAGATGGTAGACAGTTTTGAAGACAGGGATTTTCAGGAGATAGCACGTGCTGAATACTATTATTTTACCGGGCAGGCGGAGGAGTGCAATCATATAGCAGAACGTTATCTGATGAGCCATAATATAAAATTGAAGATGTCATCCTGCCTGTTATATGTATACTCTAATCTGACACTTGGCAGAGAAGCTGCATCAAGGAAAGGACTGAGGGAGATTCAGAAATGTCTTGAAAAAGAGACGAAAAATCCTTCATCCGCTGAGGACAGGGCTGTCAGTGTATTTGCGGGATATATGTCCTCTGTGCTTTTGCATCTTTCGGTGGATGAACTTCCGGATGTGGAGCTTTATGCAGTAACATTGCCGCCTGGAATTAAGCTGTTTTCTGCCTATGTAATAGCTCACATGGCATATTTAAAAGGCGAGTATGGCAGGGCACTTGGAATTTGCGAGGCAGCATTGATGTTCAGGGATGATATATATCCTATTAGTATGATCTATCTGTATTGTATGATTGCAATGTGTCAGATGAATCTGAAAAATCAGCAGAAAGCAAAAGATGCATTGATGCTGGCGTGGAACGTGGCGAAAGAAGACGAATTTCTGGAACCTTTCGTTGAACATCATGGTTTGCTGCAGGGACTTCTGGAGTCATGTATCCGCAAGGAGGATTCAAAACTATATAACAAATTATCTGATAAAGTCATTGCCTTTAGCAGGGGATGGATGTCAATCCACAATCCTATGTCAGGAAATTCAGTGACGGATGCATTATCCACAGTGGAATTCTCGATTGCAATGCTGGCAAGCCGAGATTGGAATAATCAGGAAATTGCAGATTATCTGGGATTTTCACCCAATACGGTTAAAACTTATCTGAGCAGGATTTATGAAAAAATGAATATAAATAAGAGGGATGAGCTGAAAAATTATATGCTGAAATAGGAAAATATACATTTTCGTATCGAAACGGAGATTACATGGAAGAAGTCAAAATGATAAAATCTTTATATACAGAAATCACTAACCAAACTCAGATTTATTTTTAAGGGAGGGAACTATATGAAGAGAAGAATTTTGACCACCCTGCTCACTATGTGCATGGTGCTGATGCTGCTGCGGATACCGGCATATGCGGGCAAAGCCTATTGCGACATCTGTGGTAAATGGGTAAGAACAACCGAAACTTATGAATACAAAGACGCTGGATATCATTGGCATCACGTTTATTGCACAGAATGTGGCACTAATATCACCAATCCACGTTCTGCGCATGTGTGGAGCGGAACGGCAACCTGCACAAGCGGACAGACTTGCACGATCTGCGGAGGAACATCCACCCCTCTCGGACATGATTGGAACTCAAACTGGATTTCGGATGAAAACAATCATTGGCATGAGTGTAATGTCTGCGCAGAAAAGGGCGATGTTGGAATACATATTTGGGATAATGGCACTATAACTATTTCTCCAACCTGCACAACAGAGGGGGAGAGAAAGTATACTTGCATTGGATGCGGCAGAATAAAAACAGAGACGATCCAAGCTACGGGTCACGACCTCGTACATCACGATGCACAGGCGGCGACTTGTACCGCAAACGGTTGGGAAACTTACGATACCTGCAGTAACTGTGATTACACCACCTATACGGAGATTCCGGCAGTAGGTCATAGTTATGGAGATGTAACATACACATGGAGCACAGACAATCAACACTGTACAGCAGAAAGAAAATGTACAGCATGTGATGGCGTAGAAAGTGAGACAGCAGATACAACAGCAACAGTAATACAGGAAAAGAACTGCGTATTGCCAGAATTAACTACATACAGTGTGACATTTGAAAATTCTGCTTTTGAATCTCAAACAAAGGAAAATGTACGGACAGCAGAAAACGCCGGTCACGATATGGAAAAAGTAGAAAAGCAAGCTGCTACTGCTGCAAAAGAAGGAAACAGCACATATTGGTTCTGTGATAAATGTAATAAGTATTTTAGTGATGAAGAAGCAGAAAATGAAATTAAAAAGGAAGACACAGTGCTTGCGAAACTTGCCCCTGTTATTATCAAGGGAGACGGAGCGACAGTAACAGCAGGTGCGAAGAATGCACTATCATTCACATCTGATGCTGCATACAGGGATTTTATTCGTGTTGAGGTTGACGGAAAGACCATAGATGAGAGTAATTATACGGTGGAATCTGGAAGTATAATCGTAACATTGAAAGAGGATTATGTTGCCGGTTTTTCGGAGGGTGAGCATACACTTGGCATTGTCTCTGAGAGCGGAACAGCGACAGCTCATTTTACAGTAAACGAGAAGACAACGGGGACACAGGAGCCTTCGGAAGACACAACCGGTACAACACAGGAGCCTTCGGAAGACACAACCAGTACAACACAGGAGCCTTCGGAAGGTACAACCAATAAAACACAGGAGACAAGTACAACGGATAAAACAACACAATCATCTCCAAAAACTGGTGACAGTACAGACTTGCAGTTGTATGTGATTCTTATGTTTGTTTCAATAGTGGGGGTTGCAGGAATTTGTGTTAAGAAAAGGTTCAAGACCCATTGATGGCTTTGAATGAAATGGCTGTTAGAGCGGAAATTACATATTAGATCTCTATAAAATGAGGCATATGGACTAAAAAGATGTTCATATGCCTTATTTTAATATGTCTTTAAATACTTTAAATACACAGAAATTTCACAAACAAAACGCCTCTGTATACTATTGACATTAAAAAATAGAAGTATTAATATTTATGCAACTTGCGTCAAATCACACATAGCTGACGATCAGATATCGCATATCATAAATCAAATTCCTGATTTTGTGCATCTGAGGATTCTGTCAGCATTTCAAACTGAAACAAGGAGGAAATAGAATGATCAAAACATTGCTTGGTCAGGTGGGCGAGTACAAGAAGGACTCAATACTCACACCTGTATTTACGGCGGCAGAGGTCTTCATGGAGATCCTCATTCCATTTGTGACCGCCAAGATAATCGATGAGGGAATCAACGGACAGGACATGAGCAAGGTGTATATGTATGGCGGACTCATGCTTGTACTGGCTTTCCTAAGCCTTTTCTTTGGAGTGATGGCGGGCAAATTCGCTGCCAGCGCATCAACAGGATTCGCGTGTAACCTGAGGGAGGGCATGTACAGGAATGTTCAGGAGTTCTCATTTACCAACATTGACAAATTCAGCACCGCCAGTCTTATAACACGTATGACGACGGATGTGACAAATGTACAGAACGCGTACCAGATGCTCATACGAATCGCAGTCCGTGCGCCACTCATGCTCATTTGCAGTATGATAATGTGCTTTACAATCAACGTGGAGCTGTCACTTGTATTTGTGGCAGCACTTGTGGTTCTTGCATTTGGATTGTTCTTCATCATATTCAAGGTAACACCTATATTTGACGAGGTATTCAGGAACTATGACAACCTGAATGCCAGTGTTCAGGAAAATGTATCAGCGATAAGAGTTGTAAAGGCATTTGTCAGGGAAGAATATGAGGATAAGAAGTTTGGGAAGGCAGCAGAGGTTCTTGCGGAACTGTCCATAAAGGCTGAGAGTCTGCTGGCTTTCAACAATCCTATCATGATGTTTGTCATCTTTACATGTATGATGCTCCTGTCGTGGATCGGAGCACACTTCATAGTCAGTGGTAGCATGACAACTGGAAATCTTACATCACTTTTCAGCTATGTCATGAGCATGATGATGTCGCTGATGATGCTGTCCATGGTATTTGTCATGATCTCCATGAGTATGGCAAGTATGAGACGAATATCTGAGGTCCTTGAGGAGACACCTACCATGACCAATCCTGATGAGCCGATCATGGAGGTCCCTGATGGAAGAATAGATTTTAACCATGTTGATTTTGTATATAAGGCAGGAAGTGCAGAGGACACGCTGAAGGATATTGACATTCACATAAAGTCTGGAGAGACAGTTGGTGTGATAGGTGGAACCGGCTGCGGTAAGTCGACATTTGTCAATCTGATAAGCAGACTTTACGATGTGAAACCGGACGGTGGTTCGGTCTGTGTCGGAGGACATGACGTGCGTGATTACGATATGGAGGTCATCCGAAATGAAGTGGCGGTTGTGCTCCAGAAGAATGTGCTGTTTTCGGGTACGATACTTG
The DNA here is from genome assembly GCF_009875795.1 of Coprococcus sp. BIOML-A2. Lineage (NCBI taxonomy): Bacteria > Bacillati > Bacillota > Clostridia > Lachnospirales > Lachnospiraceae > Coprococcus > Coprococcus sp. BIOML-A2. Next base: position 307,365 of record NZ_WWSI01000005.1, on the reverse strand, counting down.
ATAATCTGAGATGGGGCAAGGCGGATGCCACGGAGAATGAGTGCCGTGAGGTGTGCGAGCTTGCCTGTGCGGATGAGTTCATAGACAGGATGCCGGATGGATATAACACCTGGATCGAGCAGGGCGGAAGCAACGTGTCTGGTGGTCAGAAGCAGAGACTCTGTATTGCCAGAGCGCTGCTCAAGAGCCCGAAGGTACTCATTCTCGATGATTCCACAAGCGCAGTTGACACCGCTACGGATGCGAAGATCAGGCAGGCATTTGCAACCAAGATACCGAACACCACCAAGATCATCATATCCCAGAGAATATCAAGTGTGCAGGATGCTGACAGGATCATAGTTCTGGATAACGGAATGGTCAGCGGCTTCGACACACATGAGAATCTGTTAAAGAACAACACGATATATAAGGAGATCTACGACGTACAGATGTCTGGCGGCGGTGATTTCGATGAGAAGATGAATTAATTATGAAGGAAAGGAGGCAGTGTAATGACAGGAAATACAGAGAAATACAGTGAAAATAAGATGGATGATAAAGTGGATGCAGGGCTGAAGAGACCTGGAAAGGATCAGGGCAAAAATCCCATGAAGGCACTTGGAAGGCTGATCAGATATATTCTTAAGGAATACAAGCTGGCATGTATTACGGTTGTGGTCAGCATACTTATATCGGCGCTTGCGATACTGAGTATATCGATGTTCATGCAGAAACTTATCGATGTATATATTGAACCGATGATGAAACAGAGCTCACCTGATTATGGTCCCCTGGCCCACAGGATGCTGGGGCTTGGACTTATACTTGTGCTGGGAATCATCTGCGCATACGCGTACAACAGGATCATGGTAAATGTGACTCAGGGAACCATGAAGAGGCTCAGAGTTCAGCTCTTTGAGAGAATGGAATCCCTTCCGATATCTTTCTTTGACACACATGCACATGGAGATATCATGTCGGTGTACACCAATGATGTTGACACACTCCGTCAGGTCATAAGCCAGAGTATGCCGCAGCTTATCAACTCAAGCATCACATTTATCTCAACACTCATTGCGATGATAGTTCTTGATATACCGTTCACGGTGCTGTCAGTCGTCATGGTACTAATCATGATAAAGGCGACATCAAGCTTGGGCGCGAAGTCGGGAAGATACTTTATGAAGCAGCAGCAGGATCTTGGTAAGGTAAATGGTTATATAGAGGAAATGATGAGCGGCCAGAAGGTTGTCAAGGTGTTCTGCCACGAAGAAAAGGCATATGACGATTTCTGCAAGTTGAACAGATCTCTTCAGGACAGCGCCTACAAGGCCAATATGATAGCCAACATTACCATGCCGGTGAATGCAAACCTTGGAAACATAAGCTACGTTCTCTGTGCTGTACTTGGAGGTGTACTTGCAGTAAATGGCTGGTCAGGGCTTACCATAGGAACACTTGTGGCATTCCTGACGCTTAACAAGAGCTTTACGATGCCGGTTACACAGATAAGTCAGCAGATCAATGCAATAGTCATGGCGGCTGCCGGAGCTGACAGGGTATTTACTATGACAGACGAGATGCCTGAGGAGGACGAGGGCTATGTTGAGCTGGTAAATGCAAAGAAGGATGCAGATGGCAATCTCACGGAGACCGAGGAGAGAACCGGACTCTGGGCATGGAGACATAGGCATGAGACTGGCGAGGTCACATACAGGGAGCTTACAGGCGAGGTTGAATTTGAGAATGTGGACTTCGGTTACAATCCGGATAAGATAGTTCTGCACGACATAAATATGTATGCAAAGCCTGGTCAGAAGATAGCATTTGTCGGAAGTACAGGCGCGGGCAAGACGACCATAACCAATCTGATAAACAGGTTTTATGATATACAGGACGGCAAGATAAGGTACGACAATATCAACATAGGCAAGATCAGGAAGCCGGATCTCAGACGAAGTCTTGGTATAGTTCTTCAGGATACACATCTGTTCACAGGAACAGTCATGGATAACATAAGATACGGCAAGCTGGATGCCACGGATGAGGAGTGTATCAAGGCTGCAAAGCTTGCAAATGCCCACGACTTCATAAAGCGTCTTCCGGACGGTTATAACACAATCCTTACTGGCGATGGTTCAAACCTCAGTCAGGGACAGAGACAGCTTCTTGCGATCGCGAGGGCGGCGGTTGCAGATCCACCAGCACTGATCCTGGACGAGGCTACATCATCCATTGATACGAGAACCGAGGCTATGGTTTCAAAGGGAATGGATGCCCTCATGGAGGGAAGAACGTCATTTGTCATAGCTCACCGACTTTCCACGGTCAAGGACGCGGACTGCATCATGGTCATGGAGCAGGGACGTATCATAGAGAGAGGCACCCACGATCAGCTCATTGACATGAAGGGCAGATATTATCAGCTGTACACTGGCAAGAAGGCCGTGGCTGGGCAGGCGTAAGCACTTGAATTGTATATAAAAAACTGAAAAATGCTTGCAATATAAAAGTTTGTGTGCTATTTTAGGGGCAATTAATGGTAGTCGCAGTTAAGCTCAACGAGATGAAAGTTTCGTTGGGCTTTTTATTTTCATAAGGAGGGGCCCGCGTAAGCGGGAGGAATCCTTGAGAAGCACGCATGCGCCTGCGCGAAGCGCTTTTGAATGCGCATGCTCAATATTATTTTCGTAAGGAGGAAATTATTATGCCACAAAACAAATTACAGGAATTTGTATTCACAACAATCATGGCCATGTTCATGGTCTATGGAATGATCTGCTACAATGTAGCATTAAGCACAGGAGGTTTCACCAATCAGACATTTGTCATGGCACTTCATGAGATGCCGATCATGTGGCCGATAGCTATTATGCTTGAGCTTTTAGTGGTTGGAAAGCTTGCACCGATGCTTGCGTTCAAGATTGTGAGACCGACTGACAGACCACAGGTGATAACCTTCATGATATCATTCTACATCTGCATAATGATGTGTCCAATCATGAGCCTTATAGCAACTGTTTTGTTCAAGGATTCACCAAGTGTTGGTACATTTATCCAGACATGGGGAATGAATCTCCCTGTTGCACTGCTCTGGCAGCTCTGCTATTGCGGACCACTTGTGAGATTGATATTTAGAACTATATTTAAGAGACAGCTTGCGGGTTCTGGCTGTGTAGAGCCATCCAAAGAACCTCAGCCAGAGTCATAATTCTCCGTTTTGGAGAGTTTTGCCTAAAGTATAGACAAAGGCTGGGCGAGGTGTTACAATCCGTTCAAAGCATAGGTTTCAAGTCGAAGGTTTCTATGAGTCCGAACGTAAGAAACGGACCATTCCAACGTATCTATAATTTGCGAATTTCTCATGCTTTTATATCACATTTTTCATAAGAGCAGGAATAATATTCTGGCTGATTTTTTGAAGAAGAATAAGGCGGAGATTTTGCGTATGAATATATTTGAATATGATCAGGAAAAGCATATGAGGCAGACATATGAAGAAACGAGGGGCTGTGTATGAGTGAGGAATACATAACGCTGGATGGATTGTGTCAGCAGCTTTCAATATCGAGGGCAACGGGGCGGAACTGGCTCAGACTTGGGAAAATTGAATCACAGGGCATAGATTCGGCCGGTCAGATGTATTTCACAGAGGAGTACGTAAGTAATCTGAAACAGTCACTGGAAACTGGCGAACGAAGGTCGCTCAGAAGCCGGCGAAATAAGCGGTATGTGTCCGGCAAAGGATTGTATGACAGATATGTGTCAGACATTTGCGAGAGTACAGACACAGTAAAAAGTCTGGTGGATAAGCTGGAGAGGCAGAATATATGTGTGACTGAGATGGTCATGAGAACTCTGCTGGCGGATTGTGCACTCAAGCTGCTGGTAAGCAGTGGTGAGATTACTGTTGACAGAGAAATATTCCCTGCATATATAGATGGAAGCTTGACAATTGGTGTATGGAGTGCGCTGATCGATGATATAATTCAGGACAAAAAAGCAGCATTATCATGGGCAAATAATAACAAAAATCTTATGGACACCAATTACTATTATCAAAAGGGGGAGGACGTACTTGGACTTCTCTATATGTCTATAAGAGATGCAGGCAGCCGGAAGGCGGCTGGTTCATATTATACGCCGACAAAGGTAGTAAGAACGCTGATAAGTGATGTGACCGGTGATATGGGAAGCAGAATATCTGAGGGCGGTAAGCGATTATTCGATCCATGTTGCGGAACCGGTAATTTCCTTATACAGCTTCCGGATGATATAGAACTAAATAATATATATGCGTGCGATATAGATGAACTCAGTGTACAGCTTGCGAGGTTCAATCTGGCACTTGGGAGATTGTCCGGAAGAAGACATGTCAATGTGGACGAAGCGATCTGGACAATATATGAGCACATAGAGCGCAGAGACTTCATTTCAGAATACAGGAATGATTCAGAATGTGGTGGGGATGATAAGAAGCTCTTGGCTGATCCGGGATATGACATCATCATCGGTAACCCGCCGTGGGGATATACATTTGACAGGGAGACACGGACATTACTCAGGAAAGCATACAGAACTGCAGCCGGAAGGGGCGTGGAGTCGTCTGATGTGTTCGTGGAGTGTGCGCTGAAGCTGTTGACAGATGAAGGAGTTCTTGCATTTGTGCTGCCGGAGGCATTGTTAGATGTACATAATCATAAGACGATCAGGGAGATCATAGCCGAATCGGCAAATGTGAGCCGGGTGAGTTTCCTTGGCGATGCATTCTATGGTGTGCAATGTCCATCGTTGGTGCTGCAGCTTGAAAAGAGTTCTGATCCTGGACATAGCAAAGGTGCGGTGATCGAGAGAGACGGTAGAGAGTTTGTTGTAGGAACGGACAGGCCGCTTGGCAGTGAGAATTTTATGCTTAGGCTCACTGATGATGAGTACAGGCTGCTTTGCAGAATAGAAAATACAGATAACTGTGAATTTCTGCGTGGACAGGCAGATTTTGCACTGGGAATAGTGACCGGGGATAATGCGAAATATGTGTCCACAGAATGCGGAGAGGGAATGGAGGCAGTGATAACCGGAGCAGATGTATACAGATACAGATGCGGAAAAACGGAAAAATATATGTATCCGGAACTTACCCTGTATCAGCAGGCGGCGCCGCTGGAGCTTTACCGGGCTCCGGAGAAACTGATCTACAGGTTTATCAACAGACAGCTTGTATTTGCATATGACGACAGGCAGAGGCTTACGTTGAACAGTTGCAATGTGGTCATTCCACATATACCGGGACTTGATATGAGATATATCATGGCGATACTCAATTCAAGGGTGGCGCAGTACATATATGAGAAGCGGTACAACGCAGTGAAGGTTCTGAGATCCCATATAGAGAATATTCCTGTTCCAGTAGCAGACGAGGAGACACAGAGACGCATAATCTCAAAGGCAGAAGAGCTTATGGCAGAAGAACTTATCACAGAAAGTTCTGTGAATTCAGAAATGCAGACGTACAAGACAGGTAAAGACCATTTGCAGCGATACAGATTGTATGAAGAGATAGATGACATTGTTAGGAAGCTGTACTCAGTTACCGATGAAGAGTACGAGTTCATAAAGCAGTCTTTATCCGGTGACAAATATATGTTATAAAAATAATATACTTTAATTGATCAGGAAGAGGAAGAGACTATGAATAATATACTGCTTATAAACGATATGGCTGGTTATGGAAAGGTTGCACTTTCTGCGATGATCCCTATTATGTCCAATATGAAATTCCAGGTGTACAACCTGCCGACGGCATTGGTGTCCAACACGCTTGATTACGGAAAGTTTGATATTCTGGAGACGACCGGATATATGAAGAACAGCATGAGAGTGTGGGGTGAGCTTGGATTTACATTTGACACCATAGCAACCGGATTTCTTGTATCGGAGGAACAGACCAGGCTTGTGGCTGAGTTCTGTGAGAAGAAGAAAGACCAGGGGGCGTTTATATTTGTCGATCCGATCATGGGCGATGACGGAATCCTGTACAACGGTGTTACGGAGAATACGGTTGACTATATGAGACAGATGTGCAAAGTGGCGGATCTCATAGTGCCAAACTGCACAGAAGCAGCATTTCTTGCCAGCAAATATACTGACAATAGGATACTGACCATGGCGGAGGCCGAAGATCTGGCACATACGCTTCACGGATATGGAGCAAAGACCGTAGTTATTACCAGCGTGAATATAGATGGACAGACAAGCACTCTCCTGTTGGATGGCGAGACAGACAAAATGAACGTGTTCCCATATACAGAGATTCCTGTGAGATTTCCGGGAACCGGTGATATATTCTCTGCTGTGCTTATCGGAAAGTACAGAGGCGGACACAGCATAGAAGACAGTGTGCAGTCAGCCATGAAAGTGGTGGAGAAGCTTATAGCCTTGAACAAGGACAATGTTGACAAGTACAAGGGAATCCCTCTTGAACAGTACATAGAGGTGATAACGGAATGAGCAGACCGCAGATCAAGATAACACTCATAGACCGCAAAGGCCCTCACGGCTGCCACAGGGGGCATAAGATAGGTGACAGCTACGATTTTGATACTGAGCGAGGGCAGCTCTGTCCCATGGCCATGCATGTGGCATTTCCATATGTGGATATTCTTAGATATGGTGGAACCATCCCGGGAAATGAGCCGGGAACTGCAGTGTTCTGTTGTCCTGATGTGGACACGATCAATGTGTTCAGGATAGAGGTTGTCCAGCCTGAGCAGGATAAGAATTGACAAATAAACGGCAAAGAGACAGCTAAAGAAGCGGTGTATCGGAAGAAAAAAACTCCCTTATATAATATAATACATGGTAAGTAAGACAGATGTATTTATCAAGTATGGGAGGTGGCACATATGGCAGGATGCAGAGCGCATTACAATATATATGCATGGATAATTGCTGTGGTTATGTGCGTCTCATATCTTGGAGTTTGTGGGCTTTACAACGTGAATGTCAGGAATTACTCCGCCCACTCAATATCATCACTGGGTGAGAGCCGGGGAATAGATGCCGGTAACAACGATGTTCTCATGGTGGACAGCTCTGCGGGAATCGCGATCCAGACAAGGAATATCCGCACGGGAAATTCGGAAGAATCCATAGACGACACATGGATGCTGTCGGCAGTCCTTGTGGCATTGCTCTTAAGTCTGATATTCTGTGTATGTGCATCTGCAGGCAGATGTCCTGAGGTGACGAACAGCCGCAGGTGGATACTCCTGGAATATATACACAGGTCAGACGGGAAGAAACGCACCTTCATTGGGAATTAAATGTAATAGAGATTACCAGTGAAGGAGAGATAATTATGGCAATGGATATATTGGCTTATACATTTGGGGTTATAGCACTCGTAGCAGCAATCAAATGCTTTGTGGACGAAAACTGGGGCGAGAAGATGCACCGTGAATCAGAGGATATCACGGCTCCAGATGCAAAAGACATGACTCAGGATAAGAAGGCAGCTTAGATGATAAGCAGTTTAACCAGACAATAAAATAGAGAGAGAATTAATGATCCCACAGATATTATTATGGATATCTGTGGGATCATTTTTATTTTTTCATCCGGTTAAGCTCCGGTATTACGGTTAACAGCATTGTGAAAAAGCATGCGCTTCCTCCGAGTATATTTGATATAGGTTCAGCCATGAATACGCCATTTGTTCCGAGATGGAAAGCATACGGCAGCAGGTATGTAAGAGGGACTACGATGATCGCCTTTCTGAGCAGAGAGAAGAAAATCGCCTGCTTTTTCTTGTTCAGTGATTTGAAAGTAGTCTGGCCGATATACTGAAGCAGCATAAATGCAAATGCAGCGAAATATATTTTGAGAGCCGGGATGGAGTCACTTATAAGTGAACTGTCTGAGCTGAATACAGATATAAGTGCTCCCGGAGCAATCAGGATGATTCCCCATGCTATGACCATATATATCACTGCAAGCAGAGACATGATGGCTATGGATTTTTTGACATGATCGGGCTTTCTGGCTCCATAATTGTAGCTGATGACTGGGGAAGCACCTTCGGCTATTGACCAGATAGGAGTTTCGACGATCTGTCTGACGCTTGACACGATGGTCATGACTGACACATAGACATCGCCTCCGGTACGTGACAGGACACTGTTACAGCATATTGATACAAGGCTGTTTGTGAGCTGCATCACAAATCCAGCGGTTCCCAGACTGACAATATCCTTTGCATATGTCACACACTCCCTGAATTGTCCCAATGAAAGCAGCTTTACCTGCAATTCGGCTTTGTTCTTCAGAAAGTAGAGGACAAAAGCGGCAGACATGATCTGCGATATCACGGTGGCTATGGCCGCACCTCTGACGCCGAGATGTAGGACAAATATAAATACGGGATCGAGAATACAGTTGGCGGCAGCACCGACGGCCACTGTCAGCATACCTGTTACAGAATATCCCTGTGCATTGATGAATGGGTTCATGCCTGTTGATACCATGGATGGCAGAGTGCCAAGCAGATATATCATCATATATGGGTACGCATATGTGAGTGCGCTTTCCGATGCTCCGAACAGGACCAACAGCGGTCTTGCAAATATCATACCGACAGCCATGAGAATAATGGCAGCACCACATAACATAGTGAAGGCTGTATTCATTATGGTATCTGCGGTTTTATCATCCCCCATCCCTCTTCTGATTGAGAACAGAGGGGAACCGCCACTGCCAAACAGATTGCTGAAGGCAGTGATTATGATGGTGATCGGGAAACAGAGACCGACTCCGCCGAGAGCAGCGGTGCCCACATCAGGTATTCTTGCTATGTAGATCCGGTCGATCACGTTGTACAGAAGACTTATGAGCTGAGCCACTAGCATAGGCATGGCCACACCGAGTATATTTTGAGTTATCTTTCCATTTTCAAAGTTTACTCTTTTCATAGATTTCATTCCTTACAAAATGTATTGAATAGTTTACTTTCATATAATAGAACTGCAGTTAAAAATAATCAATAGACGTATATGGGGGTGTGTTATAGATATGAAACTACCTTCTCAATCATATTTTGTTTAAAGTGATTAAAAAATAATTAATATTTAACTAAATTAAGTTTGACTATTAGGTAGAGCTTAACTAATATGAAAACAGAAATGTATAATGTATATAGAACAAATGGAATGACAGGAGACAATATTATGAAGATCAAGCCAAATGATGTTATGATCAGGTATACAGGACGTATTGACTGGACAGATGCGGAGAAGCCGGTGTGGGTATATCCTTGTACATCTGCGGAGATGAAATTTACGGGCAATACTCTTAAGATAAAGGTGTCCAACAGGAATAACTATTGGGACAATTATCTTGGATGTATAATCGATCAGTCGCAGAGAAGTTATCTTTTAAATAAAGAGGGAATTACGGAACTTGATATAGTTGTTCCGGATAACGATACAAATGAACATTGTGTACTGTTCTTCAAGAGACAGGATGCATGCCATGAGGTAACAATACTTGAGTATGAGATCGGAGATGGGGAGAGACTTCTTCCTTTGAAACCGCTGTCAGGCAGGCGAATAGAGGTGTATGGAGACTCGGTGTCAGCGGGCGAGGTATCGGAGGCTGTCGACTGCGTTGGAAAGGAAGACCCAGTACACAATGGTGGTTATTCAAACAGCTGGTATTCGTATGCGTGGATTACTGCAAGAAAGCTGAAAGCACAGATTCATGACATAGCCCAGGGAGGGATAGCTCTCATGGACAGGATAGGATGGTTCCAAGAGCCGAATCAGATTGGCATGGAAAGTGTGTGGGATAAGGTTCACTACAACCCTACATTTGGTCCGGTGACACAGTGGGATTTCTCCCAGTACACACCTCAGGTTGTTATAGTTGCTATAGGACAGAATGACAACCATCCGTATGATTTTATGAAAGATGACTATAACGGCAGGCAGGCGGAAACGTGGCGTGACCATTACATGAAATTTCTGGGAAAACTCAGGAAGACATATCCGGATGCACACATAATCTGCTGTACCACACTTCTCTGTCACGACTGTTCATGGGACAAGGCTATAGATGAAGTGGTTGACACTATGAATGATAAAATGATAACTCATTATGTATATGGAAGAAACGGATGCGGCACGCCAGGACATTTGAGGATACCGGAGGCGTGTGAGATGGCAACGGAGCTGACCGAATATATAGAAGGTCTCGAAATTGAGGGGTGGAATTAAATTATATCCTAACTTAGAGGTAAGATAGGATTATTAATGAGCTGATGTTCAAATATGGAGGATGAACCATGGAAAATTATGATCTTGAAAGAATAAAATCAGTTATACAGCGCGCCCAGAGTGGACAGGAACTTACAATAGGTTTCCTTGGCGGTTCGATAACGCAGGGAAGTCTGGCGACGGAGCATGAAAATACTTATGCATACAGGGTATACAAGTGGTGGTGTGATACATTCCCACAGGCAAAGTTCAATTATGTGAATGGCGGAATAGGTGGCACAGACTCATACTATGGTGTGTCCAGGGCTGTGACTGATGTGCTCATGTATCAGCCGGACTTTGTGGTTGTGGATTTCAGTGTAAATGATGTGGATAACATATATTGTGAAGAGACCTTTGAGGGTGTGCTGAGAACACTGCTTGGCTGGTCATCAAGACCGGCGGTGGTGGTGCTCAATAACGTTTTCTACGACACGGGTGTAAGCACCCAGGATATTCACAACAGACTTGCGGATCACTATGGAGTGCCACATGTGAGCGTGCACGACACCATATACAGGCGGATGAAGGCGGGAGAATATAACAGGATCGACATAACCCCGGATGGACTTCATCCAAATGACAAGGGACATGGTCTGGTAGCCGGTGAGATAACAAAGTTTCTTGAGAGAATTATGGATGATCTCATACAAGATGAGAATTTGGCTGATGACTCAAATACGGATACCGCAGATGCTGGCGCGGACACAGAGAATGATATCCAGGACGAATCAGCCTGCTCATGTGTACTTCCGGCACCTGTGACCGCAAATGCTTATGAGTATGCAAAGAGGCTTACCATACGCGAGATATGTCCTAAGCTTTCAGGGTTCAGGGCTGATACTCATGAGAAGATGGGACACCTTGATCATTTCAAGAATGGATGGATCGGAGAAAATGCCGGTGATAGCATAACATTTGAACTTGAGGGCAACTGCATAGGAATACAGTACAGAAAGACAATATCAAGACCTGCTGTCAGGGCTCAGGCTGTGCTTGATGGAGATGTTGAGCATCCGGTTTTATTGGATGGCAATTTTGATGAGGACTGGGGTGATTGTCTGTATATAGAGCCTGTGCTTCATCACGATGAGAAGAAGAAACACACACTTGAGATAACGGTTCTTGATGATGAGTGTGTGGGTACAACACCATTCTATCTTATGTCCATAATAGTTGCATGATAAGTATGTGATTAAGAGAATGACAATGTTCAGATTGGCATAGATATTTGAAGAATTAAATTAAAATAAACAATATTGTGTATTGCAATATTGGGGATAGAGGACTATTATTAGCTCAGATGTACAAAGAGGTACTGCAGAATCTTGCAGTGCCTCTATTTTTTTATGATGAATTTTATATCCGTACAGATTTTTGAGGAGGATGATATTATGACACCGATGAACAATGCAGATTATCTTATCAGATTGCAGCACGCAGATGAACTTGACGCTATGAAGGCAGCAAAAAAGGCAAGCGGACTCACATATGAGGCGCTGGCAGAGAAAATAGGTGTGAATAAAGTATGGCTCGCATCAGCATTTGAGGGACAGCAGTATGTGCCTGAAGAATATTGCGATAAGCTTGCAGAAGCACTGGGAATAGATAAGTCAGCCACGGCATTTCTCGCAGAGCACCCATATAAAGGCAACACGGATCCTATTCTCTACAGACTTCATGAGGTCATTGATACATATGGCCCTGCCATCAAGGACATAATCCACGAGCAGGGCGGAAATGCCATCATGAGTGCCATCGATTTTGGCCTTGACGTGGATGTGACTGAGGATGCCGAGGGCAACCACAGAGTCATCATCAAGTTTGACGGAAAACTCCTGCCATATGCCAAGAAAGGACAGTATCCTTGGTAGAGTTGATGTGTTGACATTACAACTGTTGTAAGGTTTAATATCATGTGGGGACGGAGAGGACAGGTACCTCCGTCCCCATCAACATGAAAGACGAGGACATACATAATGGAGAAGAACCTTACGACCGGCAGTGTGCCAAAGACGATGGCGTATTTTGCGCTGCCTTATCTTTTATCTTATTTTCTGCAAACATTATATGGGATGGCGGATCTGTTCATCATAGGACAGTTCTGTGGCAATGATGCCGGTGCGACCACTGCGGTGGCAAATGGCTCCCAGATCATGCACATGATCACTGTGATCCTTGTGGGACTGGCCATGGGAACCACAGTCGTCATAGGAAAAGCGGTTGGGGCGAAGATGCTTCAGGATGCACAGGCGGCCATCGGCAACACTGTCACCATATTCATGATAATATCAGTGTCACTTACAGTGATACTTCTGATATTCATAAACCCTATAGTTGCAGTTATGGATACCCCTGCGGAGGCGGTCAAAGGAATCACTGATTATCTTGTAGTCTGCTTCATAGGAATTCCATTTATCACGGCATACAATGTAATAAGTTCCATATTCAGGGGGCTCGGCGATTCTAAAAGTCCGATGTACTTCATCGCCATCGCATGTGCCCTCAATATTGCACTAGATTATATATTTATAGGAGCCTGTGGTCTTGGCCCGCTCGGAGCGGCCCTTGGAACAACGCTAGCTCAGACGTTCAGTGTCATCATATCATTTGCCGCAATAAAGAGGATGAATACAGGGCTGAAGCTCACGAGAAATGACTTTGTTCCGAGAAAAACCGTGCTCGGCGAGATAGTGAAGATCGGTCTCCCGGTGGCTGTTCAGGACGGATGCATACAGATCGCTTTCATTGTGATAACAGTCATAGCCAACAACCGTGGTGTTAATGATGCCGCGGCAGTTGGAGTTGTGGAGAAGATGATAAGCTTTATATTCATAGTGCCATCCTCCATGCTGGCAACTGTATCCGCGCTTGCCGCCCAGAATATAGGAGCGGGAAAGCACGACAGGGCGGAGCAGGTCCTGAGATACGCACTGGGGATCATAGTGGCTTATGGAGTCATTGCAATAGCTGTTGTTGAACTGTTTGCACCTGAGCTCGTGGGACTTTTCAGCAAGAACAAGGTGGTTGTGACCATGGGTGTCCAGTATATAAGCAGCTATATCGTGGACTGCGTATTTGCGGGAATACATTTCAGTTTCACCGGATATTTCTGTGCCTATGGCAAATCCTACATAGGATTTATACACAATATGATAGCCATAGTATGTGCAAGGATTCCGGGATCTTACATTGCATCTATCATGTATCCAGACACATTGTTCCCGATGGGATTTGCGGCACCGGCTGGATCATTTATATCCATAGTGATATGCGTGGGAGCATTTGTGTGGATGAAGAGGCGCGGTACGCTGTATAAGGCCAACTTATAAGAGATATGTATTTGGTGATAGGAATGTTTATTGTGCGTTCATTTCGTAAAGGTATTATGATCGTTCGGATACAAGTGGCAGTTCATTGATCATCAGTCGTGAGGAATATCATGGAACCTTCCGTCCAGCTCCTCGGTCTTGACCACGTTGATAAATGCGTGCTCATCGATCCCGCGGATCATCGGTATGAGCTCACGCTTCGCTTCCGAGTTGATGACGGAGTAGATGAGGGTTTTCTCCTTCTCCTCGTAACATCCGACACCCTTGAACAGAGTAGCGTCATGGTGAGTCAGGTCGCTGATGGCGTGGTAGATCTCATTTGACTTGTCGGAGATGATGAACAACGTTTCTTTCTTATATCTCTTATACAGAAGCTGGATCACCTGCGTGCTGCAGAACTGGTAGATGATGGAGTACAGAGCCTTTGACCAGCCGAACAGTGCACCGGCGGCGATCAGCATCACGATGTTTCCGAGTAGTATGTAGTTCCACGCATCTATACCCTTCTGGTGGGACAGGAATATGCTGATGAAATCAGTTCCCCCGGTGCTGGTTCCAACGTTCAGGCACAGGCTGATGGCGAGTCCGTTGATGAGACCGCCGAACAGGCTTACAAGCATTATGTCGTCAGTGAATACATATGATGGCAGAATATCCACAAATATACTCGACAGAAGAATGACTATGATCGAATAGAGGGTAAATCTTTTGCCGATATATTTGTATGATATGTATGTGGGAAACAGATTCAGTCCAATGTTGAACACTGCAAAAGGCACGCTTATGTGCAGAAATTTTATTCCAATGTTCTGGAGAAGCAGGGATGCTCCGGAGAACCCGCTTGGAAACAGTCCTGCGGTCTTGGCAAAGCATCGGAGATTCCATGCGTATAGTATAGATGCAAATACGACGATGAACAGGCGGAATATCTGATAAAATCTTGGGTGTTTTAACTCTAGAGATTGAAACATAGCGGTACCTCCTTTGTAAGTGTCACTGTAAAATGCGGTTAATTTTCAAATGGGCGAACCCTCAAAGTCACGCCTAAATCCTTGCATATCTGGCGGCATCGCTTGATCTTATCCTCGGGCATGACCTTGTCAACAACTGTCATGACAACGTGTGGCACGTACCTTTTGGCAAGAACGGCAAAATCCTTGATGGCCGCGTAGGACTGGATCCCATAGCGTGATCTGGTCAGTTCAAGAAATTCATTTTCATCAGGGGCGTTCAGGGATATTGATACAGTGTCGAATCGGCCCTCAAGCTCTGGTGTGACATCTCTCCCATATATAAGATTGGCAAGTCCGATGGTGTTGAGACGGACTTTGAGATTGGGATATGTGTTTTTCAGTGAATCGATCACCGCGCACACGTCTTCAAGTCTCTCAAGAGGCTCGCCAAATCCACAAAATACAAGTTCATTTATGATATTCAGGTCATACTTTGAGAAAAGCTCCAGAACCTCCTCTATAGAAGGCTCGCCATCCTTCAGCCAGAGAGTATTGTTCTCCTGCTGCTTTTTTGTCTGCCTCAGGCAGAACACACAGCTGCATGGACATTTGTTTGTCATGTTTACATATATATTTTTGCCTGTGAGATCCCCGCTCTTTGCAATGTCGAGGTAACCTTCCTCACCGACTTTTCCGGTTACAGTGTATAAAACCATAGTTGAATCTCCAATCGTTTAAGTTATTCCTCAGTCAGATCTTTCATGTACATCTCAAAGCATAGTCCCCAGTTCTCCGGAACATTGTTCTCAACGCAGTAGCTTATGCACTTTGATACGTATGAAGCGGCCTTTTTCACGGACTCATAGACGCTGTGTCCGTTCAGATACATACCCGCAATGATGGCTGCGATCACATCTCCGGTGCCGCTCCTGTCGCCGCCGATCCTGTCAACCATGACCATCTGGAAATCCTCATCCTTGTTGTATATGAAGTTGGCTATCTGAGTCTTATTGAAATGTATTCCGGTCACAACGATATGTTCCGGTCCCTGCTCCGCCAGGGTCATGCACATTTGCTTTAGCTCGTTCACGGTTACAGTGTGCTCCGGATATGGAAGATCAAGGAGGGTGCAAAGCTCCGTCAGATTAGGAGTGATAATGTCGGCATATTTTACAAGCTCCTTCATCTTGCTGCACATAGACGCGGTATAGGTTGGGTACAGCTTGCCGTAGTCACCCATGACTGGATCGACGATAACAAAATTCTTCTCGTTTTTAAAGTATTTGATAAAGTCGATAACTATATCAACCTGTTCCTCAGAGCCGAGAAATCCTGTGGATATGGCATCAAACTGTAGCTCTAGATCTTTGTAGGTCTGGATGTAATCCCGCATTTTTGGTGTGTAGTCATCAAAGTAAAATATAGGAAACTGCGTATGTGTAGATAGTATTGCCGTCGGCACAGTGACTGCCTGGATCTTCATGGCGGACACTATCGGTGCCATGACAGCGATGGAACATCTTCCGAATCCTGTAACATCATTTATTAGAGCGATTTTTTTCTGCATCTTAGTTCTCCAAATTCAATAAATATAGTAGATTTTATCATCAAATACAGGTGTGTTCAATATTTGAATTCCGTCAGACCAAGTGAAATTTATGTTCAAAAGGGAGAGAATAGATAAAATTTCCACATTGCCCCATATCTTGATACGTAGTAAAATATAACCATATTTTGCTGCGCTTCAGGAGGAATGAGTATGAATGAAGTCGTTTTGAAGATATATGTCTTTTTATCGATCATAATAGCCGCTACAGATATTATACTGGGTATGAAATCCATAAAAAAGAATAAGACGACTGGAAGGTTTCTGGGACTTGCCTGCATAGGAGCAGCTATAGTCGATATCAGTTATCTTATCAGCATTATAAGTGATTCGTATATGGCCATGTCCGTCATGTCGAGTATATATTTCGTAAGCATTGATTATATGCTGGTATGTCTGCTCATATTTATTGTTTATTTTACAAAAGGACGTTTTTCAAAGTATGGAAGAGCAGCGATAGGCGTCTGCTTTTTTTACTGTTTGTATGAGCTTGTAATATTTGCCATAAACCCATTCAAAAATATAGCGATAGGGTATGTCAGAAGAGACACCGTGATAGCAAAATACAGCTATGATATGAAACCGCTGTATGATATGCATCTGGTTTTTTCATATGCGCTGGTGGGAGTGGTACTCATACTACTTGTAAAGAAACTTTGCAAGATCCCACATGAATATCGTTTGCAGTACAGCAGTGTCATTCTGGGACTTCTTGCGCTTGTCGGGATAAATGCAATATTTCTCTACGTTCCGGGAGCTGAGGTATACAAACTTCTGGATTATTCCATCTGTGGCTATAGTCTTACATCATATATTCTGTACTGGAGCTGCTTTAATTATTCAACCCATGGAATGCTCAACAAACTAAAGACAAACATATTCGAGAATATAGGTCAGGGAATAGTTTTGTTTGATTATGACAATCATTTGATCCTGCACAATGACAGGGCGGATGATTTCCTTGGAAAGGAACTCCTCTGCAAATGTGAGAATCTGCAGCAGTTTCTTGAGACGTATGATCTGTCCGTTGATCTTGCAGCTGATGACGACAGTTTTTCTCTGCAGTGCTATATAAAAGGTGATGATGGAGACAGACCTTTAAGGTGCGATATCAGAAGGCTTGACAACAAGGAAGGCCGCAGACTTGGTCAGATGTTTGTATTTTCTGATATATCTCTGGAGACGGATATGCTTACAGGATTTCAGAAATGGGATAGCTTTCAGAGACTTGCCATGGAAGAGGTGGACCATTTTACGTTTCCGGTTGGAGTGGCAATATGCGATATCAACGGATTGTCTGTGATCAACAGCACTCGTGGTAATCAGGCGGGTGACCAGAGGATAAATGCACTTGCGGGCATCATGAGAAAGAACTTTCCGGAGAGAACATATTATGTCAGGGGTATTGATGCGCACCTGATAGCACTTTGCAGTCACAGCAGTGAGGAAGAGATGGCTGCATGTGTCGAAAAGGTCAAAGAACAGTATGATGGAAGTATACAGTATGCAGTGGGGGTGGCTGCGGATGAGGGACAGAGCATAGTCGCTGCAATCATTGATGCGGCAACAGCCATGAAGACAAAAAAGCTTGTGGACAGTGAATCATCGCACTCAGATATGCTGACATCACTCATAAGGGCTCTTGAGGAGTGCGACAGCGATACGGAACAGCATGTGCGTCGTACACAGGAGCTGGGGGCTGAGCTTGGCAGACGAATAGAGCTGTCAGATATCCAGCAGAGCAAGCTGGCGCTGCTTTGTCTGCTCCATGACATAGGGAAGGTAGGAGTTCCTATGGAGATACTCAATAAGCCGGGAAAACTCACGGATGAGGAATGGAAGATCATGCGTTCCCACGTTGAGAAGGGTTATGAGATCGCCATGAGCAACACAGAACTCAGACAGATCGCGGAGGAGATAAGGCATCATCATGAGAGATGGGATGGAAATGGATATCCGGATGGACTGAGCCGTGAAAGCATACCGGTTCTGTCACGTGTGATCGCGGTGGTCGATGCATTTGACGCAATGATCAATGACAGACCTTACAGAAAGGGTATGCCGATATCAAAAGCGATAGAAGAATTAAAGAGCTGCGCGGGCAGCCAGTTTGATCCATATATAGTTTCGGAGTTTATCAGGCTTGTATCAGAGAAGTATGCAGATTCGCTGGCAGCTGACTCAAAGCAGAGAGCTGCTGATGGTGGTGTCGGTGCAGATGGTAATGAAGAGAATGTTGGTGATCGAACTGCCCCAGGAGATGGTCTGGCGGACGCTGATGGTGATGGCGCCAGCACAGACGACGAACAGACAGAGATCCGGATTATGGCGCGCAGACAGATGGTGGATTTTACTGAATATGGCAAGGATGCGTTTCGTGTACATACAGTCAAATATAGCAGATATCTGGTGGATGAAAACTGGAGGATCATATCTGTAGACGATAATTTTGAGGAGCTTACGGGTTACAGCAAGGAGGACATAGAGAATAATATCATAACCCAGATCGACCTTATACCGGACGAGGATAAAACAGAATATCTCTGTCAGGTAAATGCGAATCTGGCAAAGAGCACATTTGTATTTCAGGAACACAAGATACATAGGAAGGATGGCAGGGATATATATGTATTATGTACTGGAAGAATGTTTTATGATTCGGCACTTCAGAAAGACAGAGGAGAAATAGTAATAGTGGATGTATCAAGTACATATGCTTTGAAGATGCTGACAGATGCGGAGCAGAATAAGGCGGATGTGAGACTCAGAAACTGGGAGAATACCTATCGTACAGATCCCCTCACAGGACTTTTGAACCATGCGGCATTTAGAAGTGACATGGAGCAGAGACTTCTTGAGTGTACGCACACAGCGGTGATGATCATGATGGATGTAGACAGATTCAAGCAGTACAACGACACCTACGGACATCACAATGGCGACAAATATCTTGTCCTTGTGGCACAGACGCTGCAGGCGGCACTCCGCGGTGATGACCATGCATGCCGTATGGGCGGTGATGAATTTGCAGCCATGCTGTTCTTCAACAAGAGTGTGTCTGATGACGTGATAAGGGAACGTGCCCAGCAGATATTTGACAAGGTGAATCTGACTGTGAAGGCCACAGAGGGAGGAACAGGAATCTCCATGGGTGCGGTGATCGCAAGAACTGAACTGACATTCAACGAGATGTATGAGGAGGCGGATAACGCCCTCTATGATGTTAAGGAGAGTGGAAGAGGCAGGATTGAGGTGAAGAGGCATGGGGAGTAGATTTAAGGGCGTCTGATTTGTGAAAGTGATGAGGTATTGCTTATGATAAAACGAAAATTTGCAACATTTATGTTGACATTAATGCTGGTGATGACAGGTGTATCGACGATTCGTGTGATAGGCTATGCGCAGGAAGAATCTTCTGGTTCATCAACAAATCCCCAAGAGGGAGTTACAGAATATAAGTACAGTGCTGAAAGTGATCCTCAAAAAGGTGTCGCATTAAAGGTTGAATGGAACGAACCCAAATTAGGAGAGGATACAACATTCCACGTTTCGGCGGATGGTGGCAGTGGCCGGTATTTGTTTAGAATGGATGCACCGAGTTATTCCAATCCGGGTGAGTATAGTTTTGAATCCGTGGCGGATCCAAGCCGCGGAGCGTGGATTCAATATACAGATGAGTGTGAATCTCACGACTTTGAATTCACAATGACTGCTTCGGGAGTCTATAACTTCAGGTTTTATGTAATGGACAAGACGTCAGGTGTCTATTATATGCGTGTGAGCACCAATATACAGGTATCTGACAAGGCTTATCCGAGCGTGGGTGACATCGTGAATGCTGCGGTAAAAAAGTGTAGCAAGGAGACAGATGGTTCAGACTATGAAAAGGCATTGTGGCTGCATGACTGGCTGTTGCAGCAGCTTGATTACGATCATTCCCTGAAATGGTCTTCGGCAGAGAGCGCACTGACACGAAAGCTGGGGACATGTCAAGCCTATGAGAGTGCCTATTCAAAACTGCTTACTGCAGCCGGCATAACAAATGCTGAGACAAGGGATACCTATGATGGACATACCTGGAATGCCATGAAGCTGGATGGCAAATGGTATCAGGTGGACTGTACATGGGATGATACAAAGGACAATTATTATAACTTTGATCAAACGCATTTGTATTTTGGACTGACGGATGAACTCATGGCGTTGGCACACAACGGTCATGATCAGATTTATACGGCAAGCGGTTATGGTACACGTTCCACAAGTCTGGCAGATAACTATTTTGTCAGGAACGGAGATGCCGCAAAGTGGGCGCGAGCCTACGCTGAGAGGATTCAGAAAAATCTCAATGCAGGTAAAACCAAATTCGAAGTCAGCACTGACAATGCGTCATATCCGCCGAGCATTTCGGGTATTCAAAATGGGATTATCGCATATGCCTTAAATCAGATGACATGGAAGGCAGGAAGTAAAAAAGTTGCATTGCGAGTGGCAGGAACATCTACCAAGCTTTCTTTTACTGCAAAATACACGGACACAGTAAAGCGTGTGAGAATAGTATTTGCTCCAAATGGAGGTCGTGTGAGCTCCGGAAGTAAGATAGTCATTTGTGGAAAAACTTACGGAGCACTGCCGACACCGGCCAGAAGGGGATATACATTTGCAGGCTGGTATACAGCAAAGAGTGGCGGCAGCAGGATCGGCAGCAGTTCGGTTGTAAGGACCACCAGGAATCAGACATTATACGCAAGGTGGAAGCTGGTAAAGTATAAGATCCAGTACAGTCTTGGCAGGGGGACAAACAGCCGGTCGAATCCAGCCGGTTATACCGTTGTTTCCAGGACTATAGTCTTGAAGAATCCGGTCAGAAAGGGTTATACATTCAAGGGGTGGTACAGCGATCCAAAATTCAAGAAAAAGGTTACGAAGATTGCAGTCGGCAGCACCGGCAGCAGGAAACTCTATGCCAGGTGGGTGAGAAAATAAATTCGTATAAATCGATGCAAAACGATGAATAGCCCCTTTGTTGTCGAATTGTGAAAAGTGTGCGGATAATTTTCTGTGATGCGGAGGCTGCGGACGTCGGCTATATGGCTCCGGAGGACATCGCTGGCCGCGTAGAAGTTACCGGCCGTGGTGGCACAGTTCTTCAGCCGGGTGTGGATACACTGGAGCGGGCAAAAGATTTCCCACTGTCTGGACCTATACTCATCATCACGGACGGATACATAGAGGATGATCTCAAGGTCAGACGTGAGCACGCATATCTTATTCCGAATGGCAATAGACTTCCATTCAGGGCTAAAGGAAAGGTGTATATAGCCTTTTTAATAGCAAAAACTAAAATTCTCTTGCTATATTGCAAAAAGACGTATAAAATGCATGTGTATTTTTATGTTTTATATCTCAGTCTGGACTCTATTTTCGACAGAGATATACACTCCGTGAGGATTACTTAGCCGCTGATATGATATATGTCAGCAGAGCAGACTGGCAGCTTGTGGCAAGATTGCCAGCGAATCTTAAGAAGAACGACATTCAAATAAGAATATGGCAAAGGAAATAGTGGAATTATGAAAAAGGTAGTAAAATTTGGCGGAAGTTCATTGGCAAGTGCAGAGCAGTTTAAAAAGGTTGGAGCAATCATCAAATCAGATGAGAGCCGTGTATACGTTGTTCCTTCTGCACCTGGAAAGAGATTTTCAGATGATACAAAGGTAACAGATATGCTCCTTCATGTATATGAAACTGCGAAGGCAGGGAATGATTTCACAGAGGAAGTGAAGGCGATCAAGGCCAGATATGATGAGATCATCACAGGACTTGAGATTAAGGATTTTTCACTTGATAAGGATTTTGAGGAGATTACAAAGCAGTTGGAGGATCTTACCAATCCGGACCCAATGTGCACACTGGACTATGTGGCATCAAGAGGAGAGTTCCTCAATGGTAAGATTATGGCTGCATATCTTGGCTTTGAGTTTATAGATGCTGCAGAGGTTATCTTTTTCAATGCAGAGGGCAATCTCAATAGCTATAAGACGGAGAAGGTACTTGGTGAGAGACTTGCCAAGACACAGCATGCGGTTGTTCCAGGATTCTATGGACTTGGCAAGGATGGCAAGGTAAAGACTTTTTCCAGAGGCGGTTCAGATGTAACGGGCTCGATAGTCGCACAGGCAAGCAGAGCCGATGTATATGAGAACTGGACAGATGTCTCAGGCTTCCTTGTAGCTGATCCACGTATTGTTCCGGATCCAAAGCCGATCAAATATATTACTTACAGAGAGCTTCGTGAGCTTTCATACATGGGTGCATCAGTTCTCCATGAGGATGCGATATTCCCTGTACGCCACTGTGGTATCCCGATCAATATCCGCAACACAAATGCGCCTGAGGACGCAGGAACCTGGATAGTTGAGAGTACCTGCCAGAAGCAGGATTATGTTGTAACAGGTATTGCAGGTAAGAAGGATTTCTGTACAATCTTTATTACAAAGGCTATGATGAATTCAGAGATAGGATTTGGAAGGAAGGTGCTTCAGGCATTTGAGGAGAATGATATCTCATTTGAGCATATGCCATCAGGTATTGACACGATGACTATCGTAGTTCATGCTGATGAATTCGTACACAAGGAGCAGAGAGTTATATCTGCCATCCATAGACTTGCAGAGCCGGATTCAGTTGAGATTGAGTCAGGACTTGCACTTATAGCTGTAGTAGGCCGTGGAATGAAGTCAGCAAGTGGTACAGCAGGCAAGTTGTTCAGCGCACTTGCAAAGGAAGGCATCAACATAAAGATGATAGACCAGGGTTCATCAGAGCTGAATATCATAATCGGAGTAAAGAACAGTGATTTTGAGACAGCCATAAAGGCAATATATAATACATTTATAACTAACAAGTAATGACAGACAAGTAATAACAGATTGCTAAGCATCGTAGGGGTGGGCACGTATTGATAATGCATACCTTTGCAGAATGGGGCAACACAGGGCAGAATATGGCGGAAAACCTCCAAACTGATGTAAGATAAAATTACTCAGTTTGGAGGTTATTTTTATGGCAATAAGAAAAGACAGCCCACAAAAAGCAGCAATGAGAGAAATGACGGTAGAACTGTTCACAAGTTTTAGGGTATAATTTGAATGCAAATTGAGCAACAAATCTGGAAAAACATAATCATCAATGTGTAAAATGTGATAGTCATGAGGAAAAAACGAGAATTACCGAAAGGGTGTGGGAGGCGTTGTGCGGGAAGAGGACCAAACAACCAGTAGCCTTGGCTGTATTATTTGTTCTAATGTTTATTGGTGGATGTTTTTTTGTGAAAGCCAATCAAGCAAAGGAATTTGAGAAAAACGATTATGGGGTGTTTTTAAATGCGGACGCCTCATCTTTGGAACGATTTAAAACGTATGAAACGATTGTAATTGATGCACAGTATTTTACAAAAAGGGATATTGAATTGCTCCATCAAAATGGAACAGTCGTATATACATATCTAAATATTGGGTCGATTGAAAACTTCAGGGAGTACTATACAACCTATGCGGAACTGGCAATCGGTGAGTATGAGCACTGGGAGGAAGAAGAATGGGTAGATGTAGCAAACCCAGACTGGCAGAAGTTTATGGGACAGCTTTCTCAGGAACTATATGAAAAAGGTGTTGACGGATTCTTTATAGATAATTGTGATGTATATTATTACGATCCGCACGAGAGTATTTTTGAAGGCATTACAGCGATTCTACAAAACATAATGACGTTTGGAAAAGCGGTCATCATCAACGGTGGAGATACTTATGTGGCGGAATATAGGGAACGCTATGGGGCGATTGATCAGATTATGACAGGTGTAAATCAGGAATCAGTATGGAGCAGTATTGATTTTGATAGCGGAACTTTTCATGAACAAACGAGCGATACGAGAGATTATTTCTGCAAATATTTGGAAACGTGCAAGGCGGATGGGGTGGAAGTGTATCTGTTGGAATATACAACTAATCAAAAACTGATTCAAAAAATAAAAGAATACTGCAAGAAGCAAGATTTCCATTTTTATATTTCCAGTTCCCTTGAACTTAGATAATGAGTGTTGAGAAATACGAAAAAGATGAGCAAATTAAGTTCCGTCACTTCGTTCCGTCAAGGTGGCTACAACCCCTTGCGCCGCTAAAGCGGCTAACCCCTGTGGACTTGCCGTCCGCAAACAGCATAAAATGCTGTTCGCCGTCAGCAAGTTTGAAAAAGAAACATAAAGCTTTGGAGGTGCTTATTTGAATGAAAAAGTTGATAGCATTGCGAGCCGTCCGTCACATGGCGAAATATGGCATGAATCCTAAGACATTGCAGTACCTCATGGGGCATTCGGATATTGCCGTGACACTTAATGTTTACACCCATGTTGGACTTGAGGATGCGGAGAAAGAACTTCAGAAGATGCAGGGGTTGGAAAATGCAAGAAAAGAGATGGGGATTTCGGACAAGGATGATAAGCCTTTGAAACAGAATATGTTCAAGGTGATTTGATAATAGAATATTGGTGGAAACTGGTGGCACTCAGGCATATAGCTTGGGTGCCTTTTTGACTGGTAAAAATATGCCTTGGTCGATATAATGTAAATTGAAAACAAAAAATATTTTGTTAAGGAGAGATTTGATGGGAACATGGGGAGTAGGCATTTATCAAAATGACATAAGTGCAGATGTGAAAGAAGGTTATATTGCAAAACTTAAGTCGGGGAAAAGTGATGAAGTTGCTCTGAAGGAAATATTATCAGAATATCAGGAGGACATGGAGGATATCGACTGCAAATATGATTTTTATTTTGGTCTGGCAGATACGTTGTGGAAAAAGGGAAGATTGACAGAGAAAATTAAAACAATAGCACTTCAGTTGATAGAAGAAGATAGAGTATCGCAACGTTGGCAAACAGAAAGAATTAGGTATGAGAGAAGTAAGGTATTGGACAAGTTGAAAGTGCAGTTAGAAGAGACGATGCCGGAATATAAAAAAATTCCTGTTCATAAACCATATGTCTTGGGATGGGAAGAGGGAGATGTATATTTTTTTCAAATTAAAGAGAAAATAGAGAGTTATGAAAAATATCTTGGTTGGTATGCTTTGTTTTATGTGAACAAAATATATTTGAGGGATTGGAATGTAAATGGAGTGGCTGATGAAGTAGCAGATGTATACTTTTTCTTAACTAAAGATAAACCCGAAAGTATAGATGCTCTTCGTACATCGAAAAGAGTATGCTTTCATATAGGAAAAACAGGTAATAGATACCAAATGCATATTTATGAGAGCTCGAGGAGAAATCGTCCAAAGGATTTAACTTTGCTTGGGAAGTGTGACGGAATTCATTATCCTTTAAATAATAGTAGTAAGGGAGGCCATTTTTGTTGGAGTAGAGTAGATATAAGGGAGATATTATATGGTTACGAAAATCAGTTGAAATTAGACAACGAGGATTAACATTAAAATTATAAATAATGCACACCTCCATCCGTAGTCTGACCCCCTTAACTGACTACGATTTGACTACTACACAAGGCATCCGTTTGCTCCGTTTTGCATTATTTTGCAAAAAGTGTAGTTTTAGAAAATAAAAATACGATGCCCGGAAAAGTCGATAAATCAACGCAAAACTCGGCATTACAGGGCATTTCAGAACAGGAGAATTTTATGATAAAAGTACTTTTCATCTGTCATGGCAATATATGCCGTTCCCCCATCTCCGAGTTCATCCTCAAGGACATGGTAGAAAAGCTCGGCATAGCAGATAAATTTGAGATAGCCTCTGCGGCAACCAGCACTGAGGAGATCTGGGGCGGAAAAGGCAATCCGATATACCCACCGGCGCAGGAAGTGCTGAGGGCGCATGGCATAGGTAAGACGGTTTATACAGACTTTAGTGGCAAGCGGGCAAGACAGGTCACACAGCGGGATTATGAATATTATGATTACCTGCTCTGCGCAGATACAGCAAATGTGAGGAACACAATGCGCATAACCGGTCCGGACTACCAGGACAAGATACATTTGCTGCTCGATTATGCGGGAAGATATGGACAATCTATAGCGGATCCGTGGTATACGGGACGATTTGATGAGACATACAGGGATGTGTGTCAGGGATGTGAGGGCTTTCTTGATTATCTTAGGCAAGGCAATAGGTTGTAGATAATATTATCAAAATGGGAACAATGGGATATTATTGAGTGCACCAGCTGAACGCAGGTGCATTTGATATTGTCAGATTGTTCCTTTTTATTCTGACAAGGTATTGCCGGTATGTGTTTACACTCTCGAAGGCATGGTTTTATATTGATTTTATATTGCTTGTTTTATATAGCAACGCCACGGAAAACGTGATATGATTTACGCGTAAATGCATGAGAGAAAATATATAAACCACCAACGGAGGGCACACAAATGGAATTATACAAAGGCAGACCGGATACAAATGAAGGACGACTTGAGAGGGAGATCAGAGTTTATGATTTCCTTGATGATCACGGCATAGAGTATTGGCGCACAGATCATGCACCAGCAGACACAATGGAAGTTTGCTACGAGATAGATGCGGTGCTTGGGGCAACCATTTGTAAGAATCTGTTTCTGTGCAACAGGCAGAAGACACAGTTTTATCTGCTCATGATGCCGGGCGACAAGCCGTTCAAGACAAAGGAGATCACATCGCAGATAGGCAGCGCGAGACTTTCATTTGCATCGCCTGAGGATATGGAGAAGTATCTGGATATCAGGCCGGGGGCGGTCAGCGTCATGGGTCTCATGAATGACCATGAGAATCATGTGCAGCTACTTGTTGACGAGGATGTTATGAAGGGCGAGTATCTTGGATGCCATCCGTGTGTGAATACATCAAGTATGAAGGTCAGGACGGAGGATATATTTGGAAAGTTTCTTGAGGCGGTTCACCACGATATGATCAAGGTGACGCTCACTGGAGAATAGGAGTGATAGAGTGTCATATAGACGCAGATTGATTGAATATTTCATAATGAGGTAAAAATAATGGCAGAGCGAAGAAACGGGGGCAAGCCTCGCAGAGAAGAAAATAATAAAACGAGTGGCAGCGTAAACAAGAGAAAAGGACAGTCACATAGCAGAAAGTACGATGTAACAGGTGGAGAGAAACGAATTAAAACAGGGAACATAGGCAAAACTGTACAGGGGAAAACGCGACAGGAACATTCATCACAGTATAAGCCAAACCCGAACAGCAAATGTCCTATATCCCATCTGTGCGGTGGCTGTCAGTATGTGGATATGCCATATGAGCAGCAGCTTGCCGAGAAACAGAAGTATATAGATGACCTGCTCAGCGTATTTGGTCCTGTGGACAAGATAATAGGCATGGAGAATCCGTATCACTACAGGAATAAGGTCACTGCGGCATTCAGGAGAATGAAGAGCGGAGAAATAATTTCCGGGGTGTACGAGGAGGGAACACACAACATACTTCCAGTCGAGAACTGTTATGTGGAGGATGAGAAGGCTGCGGCCATCATCAGAACATTTGCCGGACTGATAAAGTCGTTCAAGCTGCAGATATACAACGAGGATACAGGAACCGGACTTATCAGGCATTTGCAGATAAGAGTTGGAAGAAAGACTGGGCAGATCATGGTGATCATAGTCACAGCGTCGCCGGTATTTCCGTCCAAGAAGAATCTCGCAAAGGCACTTGTGACAGCTCATCCGGAGATCACAACGGTTGTCCAGAATATCAACATGAAGGACACGAGCATGGTCATTGGAGACCGGAACCAGGTCATTTACGGCAAGGGGCATATAGAGGATATTCTGTGCGGAAAGCGTTTCCGTATATCACCGGGCAGTTTCTATCAGGTGAATCCGGAGCAGACGGAGGTCCTCTATGGCAAAGCCATCAAGTACGCGGATCTCAAGAAGAAGGAGACCGTGATCGATGCCTACTGCGGTATAGGAACCATAGGCATAGCTGCAAGCGACCGTGCAAAGAAGGTCATAGGCGTGGAGTTGAATGAAGCCGCTGTGCACGATGCCCGGGTGAATGTGAAGATGAACAAGATACAGAATGTTGATATTTACAGCAACGACGCCGGCAGATTTATGGTCGATGTCGCTGAGGAGGGTGACAGCATAGATGTGGTATTCATGGATCCTCCGAGATCTGGAAGTACAGAGGAGTTCATGTCATCGGTCATCACACTTGGACCCAAAAGGGTTGTGTATATATCCTGCGGACCGGAGAGTCTTGCCCGGGATCTGAAATATATGACAAAGCACGGCTATCAGGTAATCAAGATGACCCCTGTGGACATGTTCCCGCTCACCCGCGGGGTAGAGACCGTGGTGCTCCTCACAAGGGCGGGTGCGGTACATCGTGGATAAAATTAACAAAAAGCCGGTTCTCTATGAGTGAGAACCGGCTCCGTTTATAAAAATGGAAGGTTTTATCGTAAATTAAATCACGTTACATATATTTGACAAGCTCATCGATGATAGGAGCGTAGTGTTCGCCTTCAAGACCATAGTCTTTTTCTTTGTAGTTCCATGCGGCGCGGCCTATTCCGTACTTTTCAAATACAGAATGGATATCTTTGTACCAGTTCAGAGTTCCGTCAAGTGGTGCCTGATCTATAACACCATATTCGCCGCAGTACATAAATCCGTCTCTTTCTTCAACAGCCTTGATGCCGTCGAGAAACATTTTTTCGAACAAATCAGGTCCGATGGAATTAAGTCCAAGGCTACTCTCGGTGATGGCCCCATGCATACACCCTTCGATCTGGCGGGATTTCTCCATGTAGTCATTGAAATCCCCCGGATATTCGATATGAAAATCTGAAGGCATACCTGTTACCCAGTAAGCAGACTGGTGGGTAAATACCATTGGCTCGTAACAGTGGAAATTGTAAACTATGTTCTCATCGTTGTGATGAGGGAGAAGCTTTATAGATGTAACAGCATTGTAGCCAACCCCACCGAGCAGGATCTTGGCAGTAGGTGCTTTCGCACGGATGATCTCGATGCATTTGCTTGATATTTCGTTCCACTCGTTTACAACGGTCGGACTTACGACCTCGTTCAGCGGCTCGAACATCATTATGTCTGCATCCTTTGCATATCTGTCTATGAGCTTTCTCCATATTCCATAGAATCTTTCCTGAAGAGGTTTCTCATGGAAGAATTCAAGAAGATGAGCCTCGTCGTCAAATATATATCCATATGTCTTGTGCAGGTCAAGGACCATGTTGAGTTTGTACTTCCGGCACCACTCAATGCATGAATCGATGTAAGCGTAGCCGTATTCCTTATCACTTCCGTCCTCGTTTTCAAAATTATCGTAATCGATAGGAAGACGAACATGGTCAAGTCCCCAAGATGCTATTCTTGCAATATCTTTTTCCGTGATAAATGTGTCGAGATGTTCCTTGTCAAGTGGTCCCTGTGAAAGCCATCCACCTAAATTTACGCCTTTTTTGAATCCGTCTAAAGTTCTCATAATCTTTAACCTCCTGTGAAATAGTAAAATATATATTGCACTCATTGTCTGTTTCGTTTTCTGTGAGTTTATAGTAGCATTTGCGTTGATAAGAGAATATAATAAATGTGTCAATTATATAACAAATGTGTTGTAGCAATGTAGTTAGGACAACAAATTACAAAAATGTAAATCGCAAATGAAAGTATATGATAAAAATGTGCGATGAAGGAACATGAATATCACAGAGGAAAGGCAGAAAGACAATGAAGATATCGAATGAGATAGTAAAACAGCAGTTTGTCCAGAGGGAATATGGACTGGCACATTCCACATACGACAATGAGCTTGATTTTTATCAGCTTGTGAGCAGCGGTGATGTGAAAGCTTTGTCTGGAATGTTGCTGACAGGCGATGAGGATGAGGCTGTTCTTGCTGCAAGAGGAATATTGTCAGATGACAAGGTTCGCAATAGGAGATATCACGAGATAGTGCTAGTGGCAATGATTTCCAGATTTTGCACAGAAGAGGGGATGGAGGAGATGGAGAGTTACAATCTCAGTGACTTCTATATTAATAAGCTGGACAAGGCGCAGACAGAACGGCAGATCATAGATGTACATAACCAACTGATTATGGACTATGCCAGGCGGATGAAAAAGGTGAAAAAGAAAGCTGCTATATCACCTCATTGTGTAAGGGCGATGGACTATGTGTATGATCATCTGCATGAAAGAATAGAAATTACAGAGATCTCAGAATTTGTGGGAGTGGAACGCTCTTATCTGAGCAAACTATTTCATAAGGAGGTCGGTCAGACAATCTCAGATTACATCATGGAGAAGAAGCTTCAGACTGCCAGAAATATGCTTCTGTATTCAGATTTTTCCTGTACGGAGATATCGCAATATCTGGCATTTGCCAGCGGAAGCTATTTTGCAAAATGCTTCAAGACAAAATATGGATCGACTCCGAATTCATATCGCAGGATAAATTACAGGAAACACTGGAAAGAGGCGAAATCATAGTCTTGTTATGTGCTGGTATAATTGACAACATCTGTCAAAGGTTGTAGAATTACATGAGTTTTATTTGTATATATAAGGAGAATGAATAGCTATGTCATCTTTTAGATTTCATGTGGCTCTCGCAGCCGCAAAACTGAGCAAGGGACTCATCCAGCTCCTGGGTAGGAACGGTACGCATACACCTGGAGTTATCGCCCTGAAGATATGTCCGGATTTCCTGGCACAGGCGCCCAAAGCACCGCTTACGATATGTGTCACAGGAACAAATGGTAAGACCACCTGTAGTAACCTGATAACTGATGTTTTGGAGAAGGATGGAAGAAGAGTTGTCAGCAACAGAACAGGTTCCAATATCGTCCCTGGCTGTACGACAAATGTCATCAACAGCCTTACATTTACGGGAAAGGTCAGAGTGGATGCCACTGTATTTGAGGTGGACGAGCGTGCTTCAAGGCTGATACTTCCATATGTGAAGCCGGATTATCTTGTTGTAACAGGACTTTTCAGAGATTCACTCAAGAGAAATGCTCACCCTGACTATATTTTCAGTGTCATAGATACCTACTGCCCTGATTCTGCAAAGGTTATCCTGAATGCGGACGAGCTTTGCTCAAGCATGTTGAAGAAAGACAGCTACAGAGTGTTCTATGGAATCGGCAAGCAGCCTGATGACAAGACCGAGCCATACAACCTTATCGCGGATTACCAGATCTGCCCTAACTGCGGCGAGAAGCTGAAGTACAATTACCTCAGATATCATCACATCGGCGATGTGGTATGCCCGAAGTGTGGACTTCACTCACCAGACAAGAAGTATCTGGCAACCGACATAGACAGAGAGAAGATGACAATTACTATACAGGAGGGAGACAAGAAGACAGTTTATCCGCTGATCCATACAGCTCTCTTCAATATATATAATGAAGTTACAGTTATCTCGGCACTGCGCGAGATCGGTCTCTCGGCTGAGAGAATCAAGGAACTCATGGGTCAGATCCATATACCGGATTCCCGCCACAACGAGACCACAGTGAATGGTGTTACAGTAATCCAGGCGCTCTCAAAGGGACAGAGTGCGGTTTCTTCATCCAGAACATTTGAGTATGTGGCAAATGAGGAGGGCAAGAAGGCTATCCTCCTTGCGATGGACGATCTTGAGGACAGACAGAAGAGTATAGAGTTCTCAGGCTGGATATACGATCTGGAGTATGAGCAGTTCAACAGGGATGATGTTGTACAGGTCATCTGCACAGGACCTAGATGCTACGACCACAAGGTGAGATGCTTACTGGCTGGTATCCCTGAGGAGAAGATACTCACAAATCTCAGCGAGGTCGCTGCGGCAGACGATGTGACTATAGATGGTGTTGACAGAATATATATCCTGTACGACTGTGAGAATTACGGAATGTCATGTGAGATGAAGAAGAAGATAATCAAGAGACTGGAGGGTGACAAATAATGAAGATTGAGATTTTATATCCGGAAATATGTACACTCTACGGTGACAAAGGAAATACAATGTACCTGCAGAAATGTCTGCCGGATGCGGAATTTGTGACAACAGGACTTAATGAGAAGCCACTCTTCCTCAAAGAGAATATAGACATGGTGTATATGTGTTCCATGAGCGAGAAGAGCCAGGAGCTCGTGCTTGACAGACTGATGCAGTACAAGGACG
Source organism: Coprococcus sp. BIOML-A2 (assembly GCF_009875795.1). Classification (NCBI taxonomy): domain Bacteria; kingdom Bacillati; phylum Bacillota; class Clostridia; order Lachnospirales; family Lachnospiraceae; genus Coprococcus; species Coprococcus sp. BIOML-A2. The sequence continues at coordinate 274,971 of NZ_WWSI01000005.1, read as the reverse complement.
AGATCGCAGCATGCATGAAGGATGGAAAGGCGCTTTTCCTTCTGGTTGGCAATTCCATGGAACTCCTTGGTGATTATATCAAGAGAGAGGATGGAACCAGAGTTACAGGACTTGGCGTTGTTCCGGGCATGTACTCAGTCCGCCAGACTCCGAATCGTTTCAACACGCTCATCAAGGCGAAGTTCAACGATATGACACTCATCGGATACACAAGCCGATTTGCCCACACTTACGGAATACCTGATGATATGACATTCTGCAAGGTGGAGATCGGACAGGGCAGCAATCCTGATACCATGAATGAGGGAATCTGCAAGAACAGAGTAATTGCGACATATATTCATGGACCACTGCTCATTCAGAATCCTGATTTTGTACATTATCTGTTGGAAAAACTGGATGCTCCTATGAAAGAGATACCATTTGAGGCAGCTATGCGCAAGGCATATGATGTGAAGCTTGCTGAGTATGGCAAGCCTGATCTGGAGCTGTCATAATATAGAGAATTATAGTGATAATTAAGCCCCGGTGGCCTTTGATATGTACCTGAAATCCAGGACACATGTCAGTATGCTGCCGGGGATTTTATATGTAGTAATGTATAAAACTATACATTTTGTATAGTTATGTAAACCCATTGAAAAGAAAAAGATAATATGTCACAATACAGATGTTGCCACCCCTAGACAGGCTAGGAAAGGGGGGAGCACAGTGACAGAACGGAGATAAGTAAGTGGTAATCAGCCCAAGGAGTACGTCGCCTTTAAAAGACGGAGAAAACCCCAGTAGCGCCAACTACTGGGGTTTTCGTTATGCTTTTGGGAAAGCATATGTCAGAATTTCTTGTTTCATTGTTGCTGACATTATATCATATGAATTTTACCTTCGCAACATTCATTTTCCTCACATATCTTAATGTTTTTTCAGATGTATCAACTCAAAAGAAAGTAGTATAATGATATCGCAAGAAGAAAAATGCGCGACGCGAAGCGGCATTTGTATTAGTAAATGCGAAGCGGCATTAGTTTCTGTAAATCGGGGTATATTATTCATAAAAACAAATGAAGAGACAATGTGAAAGGAGCAGTGGGTTACATGTTAAAGGACTGGAACAAGCCGGAGCGTCCATCGGATGATGAGATAGACACTCGGTTAAAGATCGCCAGAGAGAATCTGACACGCAATCAGATCAAGGTAAAGGAGGGCAAGATACCTGTATTTGTCATATTTGAAGGCTGGGGTGCTGCAGGTAAGGGAAGTCTTGTCGGAAGGATCATCAAGAATATGGATCCGAGATTTTTCAACGTTGAGTCAGTGAAATATTCCACAGACGAGGAAAAACGCAGACCATTCCTGTACAAGTATTTTACGAGAATACCGGAACAGGGGGAGTTTGCATTTCTGGATGGTGGCTGGATGAGGGACATAGTAGGTGGCAAGATGTCCGGGGAGCTGTCAGATAAGGAATACCGGAAGAGAGTTGACAGCACCAAGAGATTTGAGAGGACTCTGGCGGACAACGGATATCTGGTCATGAAATTTTTCTTCCAGATAGACAAGCACGAGCAGAAGAAGAGGCTTGAAACACTTCTTGAAGATGATACTACAAGCTGGAGAGTGTCTAAGCATGATCTGAAGCAGAACAAAAAGTATGACGAGTATCTTGAGGCATTTGACAGCTTTATGTATGACACCAATCTGTCAAATGCACCATGGTACATGATAGATGCAAAGGAGAGAAAATGGGCAGAACTTCAGATACTCGATATCATCAATCAGGGAATAGATACTGCGCTGCTCAATCAGGGGCATGCTGTACCTATACTGCAGAATACATTTGCGCTCAAGAAGATCCCGAAACTTTCCGAGGTGTCTCTCGACAAGAAACTGACGGATGAGGAGTACAAGGAGGAACTTGACAAGCTGCAGAAGAAACTCGGCAGACTGCACAATGAGCTTTACCAGAAGAGGATACCTGTTATCATAGGCTACGAAGGTTGGGATGCGGCAGGCAAAGGTGGAAATATCAAAAGGATAGCGGAGGCACTTGATGCGAGAGGTTATGTGGTAAATCCTATAGCAAGTCCTGAGCCGCATGAGAAAGCAAGGCATTTTCTGTGGCGATTCTGGACAAGACTTCCTAAGTCAGGACATGTGGCGATATTTGACAGAACATGGTATGGCAGAGTCATGGTTGAGAGACTTGAGGGCTTCTGTTCGGAAAATGACTGGCAGAGAGCGTACAATGAGATAAATGAATTTGAGAAGGAACTCCACGACTGGGGTGCGATCGTCATCAAATTCTGGGTTCAGATCGACAAGGATACACAGCTTGAGAGATTCACACTCAGACAGAACACACCTGAGAAACGCTGGAAGATCACAGATGAGGACTGGCGCAACCGTGACAAATGGGATGACTATGAGACTGCGGTGGATGAGATGCTGGAAAAGACCAACACCAGCTTTGCGCCATGGCACATATTGGAGTCAAATGACAAGAAGTATGCCAGAATAAAAGCCCTCAAGATCGTTATCAAGGCGATAGAGGATAAGCTGGAGCAGGTTGAAAAGAACTAAAAATGCATATAGGACTGAGTGTCCATGTTGGAAATAGAACACATAAGGCGGTGATACACAACAGAAGTATCACCGCCTTTTTCAAAAAGGTTTAAGGAAGGAAAAAGTTATTATCAGATTTAATTATTTTCCTTGATGATGGATACCCCAAACGGAGCCAATTCCATTTTGCCATCAAATATATTCTTCGTCTGAATGTCGGTTCCGTGAACTTCAGATATTGTCTGAGGTTCGTTGGTGTTGTTCAGGTAAAATCCATATGCAGTTCCGTCATCTGCATATCTGCAGTGATACTGAACTCCGTCAGGGAGATCTTTTATGGCGATACCGGCGTTCACCATCATCTGCTCCATGATCTCACCGAGTTTACTGTAATCTATTCTTGCAGCCACGTAGTAGGCCTTGCCCTCGCCGTAGCTGTTCACTGTCACTGCTGCATTTCCGGCGTAGAAATCAGAATCGTAGGTTCCAAGTACATCCGCCGTTCCGACTCTCAGGATCTCAGCATAGTCACGGAGTTCGCATGAACTACCATCTGTGAAGCTCACGCTGTTTCTGTCAGATGGATACAGGGTGTCTATCTCTTCACTGATGATTCCAAATACATCTGCAAGTCCATTTCCCGGGAATCCACCGAGTATACAGAGCTGATCCTTGTCTACATAGCCCGTAAAGTAAGTGGATAGAAGCTGTCCGCCCCTCTTTACAAATGCGGCAAGAGACTCGGCTGCGCCATCTCTCAGCATGTAGAGCATAGGTGCAACAACCACATCGTAATCGTCGAGTGGTTCATCGGATGCAATGACGTCCACGTCAACGCCGCGCTTTGTCAGCTCTTTGTATACAGACATACAGGTCTCAGGATATTTTTTTGATTCCTGCCCCAGAGCCTTGACATCATCTATGGCCCACATATTGTCCCAGTCGAACAGCAGTGCAACCTTTGATCTGATGAGTGTGCCGGTTATCTCGGAGAGCCCATCAAGCTCTGCGCCGAGGGCGGCAACCTCCTTGAATATTCTGGTGTCATTTGTTCCGAGATGGTCAACGACGGCACCGTGATACTGTTCAAATGAGCCCCTGCCCTTTCTCCACTGGAAATACTGGACTGTATCAGAACCGCAGGCGATTGCGTTGTATGAGAACAGTCTGTGTATGCTAGGTCTCTTCAGCTTGTTGTATGGATGCCAGTTTACAAGCCCAGGTGCGCTCTCCATGAGCATGAAAGGCTTATCCTTCTTCATGGATCTCATAACCGCGTGGTCAAATGTATTCTGGCCCATGACATCCGCAAGACTCTCGTAGTCATTGTGGAATCTAGGGTATGAATCCCATGAGATCACATCCAGCTCCTTTGCCATCGGTCTGTAGTCGAGACCGTCATAGAGCTGCATGAAGTTGGTAGTTATCGGTATGTCAGGGGTGAGTTCTCTGAGGAGCTTTATCTCTGACTTCATGTAATCGTTCATGTTCCATGTTGTGAATCTCTTCCATTCGAGATTCAGTCCCATAATGCTGAAATCACCATTTTTGTATGGCGGCTCGATCTGGGAGAAATCATTGTAGGAATGACTCCAGAAGGTGGTCCACCATGCTTTGTTCAGCTTGTTTATGTCGTGGTCGAACTTCTCTGCGAGGTAATTCTGAAATCTTTTCACACAGAGACGGCAGTAGCACTCGCCACCAAGCTCATTTGACACATGCCACATGATGAGTCCCGGATGGTTTCCCACATGGGCGTGGAGCTGACGGATGATATTGGCAACTTTTTCTCTGTATACAGGTGAGCTCATGCAGTGGTTCTCACGGACGCCCTGATGTTCCCTGACGTCATATGAATCCACACGCCTGATCTCAGGATACTTCTGTGCCATCCATGCCGGTTTGCCGCCCGATGGCGTGGCAAGAACGGTGTAAATGCCTGCATTATACAGGTTGTCCATAACATCCTTCAGCCAGTCAAAATGGTATTCGCCCTCAACAGGCTCATATGCTGACCATGAAAATACACCAAGAGTAGCGGAAGTCATTCCTGCCTCCTTCATCATCTCGATATCCTTTGCCAGAATATCAGGGCGGTCAAGCCACTGTTCAGCATTGTAATCACCGCCGTGTAGTATTCCGTTTATCTGTGGAAAAAGCTTGTTTTTGTTCATTTATCTGTCATCTCCTATAAATAAAGGTAATGTGCTCTATGTGATCTGTTTTTAGTGTAGAATATATGCGCAAACGGTTGCACAGCTTGCTATTTAAAGGTAGCACAAATAGACAAATAATTCAATTGTAATTTGACAATACATTTCAATTTGTGCAAAATATACAAAATATATACACTGCCATTCATCAGGACAATATTGTATATAATTAAGAAAAACGGCTTGAAATAAGAGATATAGTTGCTTATGATATAAGATATCATGAATTGCTCAAAGTTGCGCAATTTGTCAATTCCTACAAGATGTACAAAAGTGAGGTAAAAAGCTATCGAACAGTGTCAAAAATCTATATAATAAAAGTATTGAGGGATGAACGGAAATATAAGGTTGGAACGTATCGTTTAAGGAGGAGTTTTATGATAAAAAAGAGGAAATCATATAGAGTGGTGGCAGGCAGTATAAGGTCTGAGTTGTTAAGGGGGCTGAGCAGAAAAATCTGTATCGGTGCCTTGGCATTTTCAGCGGCGGTTGTGCTATTGCCAGGCGGTAAAGTGGGAGCATATGCATCTGATCAGACACGGGTAAGTTCAGATGAGAGTCAGGTTACGGTAGGGTATGATGATCTGGACGACACTTTGCAGAAAGGCGGACTTGGCGTTGTCGTTGAGCAGCAGGATGGTGCGGCTTCACTGGCATCTACATATGATGCAACAGCACTTGAGAAGCTTATTGTTGAAGGAATCAAGGCATGTCAGACGAGTATAGATGTATCGGAACTTGGCCTTACGAGAGACGATATTAATAACGGGGCAGTAAGATCTATTATCAATTCTCATCCCGAGTTTATCAGTCTATCGGGAGGCTATACATATTGGACTTCTGGCTCTTCAATCACCAAAATAGCATTTACATATTTGACAAATGCAAAGGAGGAGCAGCAGGAGCTTGATGCTGCACTTCAGGAAGTTAAGAGTAAGATAGATACCAGTGGAATGAGCGATGAAGAGATAGTACTTGCATATCATGAGTATCTCACATCCACAGTTGCATATGCATATGAGGATTATTTCAATGGAACGATTGCTGCAAATCACGGGTACGATATGTATGGAGCTTTGGTTAAACATAGTTGTGTGTGTCAGGGATATGCCGAGACTATGTTTTATCTGCTAAGAGAGGCTGGTCTTTCATGTGCAATCGCATCAAGTGAAAATATCAATCACGCATGGAACATAGTTAAGATCCGTGGCAACTGGTATCACATAGATGCGACATGGGATGATCCGGTGTGGGATATGCCTGGAAGATCATATCATGATTATTTCCTTGTCAGCTTTGATACAATGAATAAGAATACACTCATCAACCATACTAAGGACAGAACGGATATGGTTGTCAGCGCACAGTGGGGAGATACATATACGACAGCGGTGGACACCACTTATGAGAGTGGTAAGTTCTGGAATGGTATTGAGAAAGCTATTTTTTATAAAGACGGTTATTGGTACAGCATAAGTGAGGGCAGTTCGAAAACATCATTTAACATAAATAAGTACCAGTATTCGACTAACATAAACAAGGTTTTGTATTCGGGCACTGCAAAATGGGCAACTCCGAGTGGTGGGTATTATCCTGGTGTTTATAGTTCAATATATCTCCGAGGTGATAATTTATATTTTACGACTCCGGATAGCTTGAACAAGATAGATATAACATCAACAAATGTAACTCCTACAGAGCTTATAAATATACGAACACAGTATAATAGTTCAACAGGAAATAATTTATATGCGTTTGGAGAACAGTATGGTAAGCTGGTGTATTTTATTACAGATTCTCCTAATATAAAGAAAACTAAGGATTCAAGCAATTCAAGCAAGTATAACAAGGAGTATGCCGAGTATACATTCGAGATGTGCATAAGCCACAAGTGGGATGCTGGAGTGGTGACAAAGGAGCCGACCTACACAAGTACAGGAACCAAGAAGTACACCTGTACAAACTGCGGTGAGACCAAGATCGAAACGATAGCCAAACTTGTATGTACGAGCCACGTGTGGGATAGCGGCAAGGTTGTGACAGCGCCGACATACAAGACAGAGGGAACCAAGAAGTATACGTGTAAGAATTGCGGAACAACCAAGACCGAAACGATAGCCAAGCTGGTATGTACAAAGCATGCATGGGATGCCGGAGTAGTGACAATACAGTCAACATACAAGACAGAGGGAACAAGAAAGTACACCTGTACAAACTGTGGCGAGACAAAGACCGAGACTATAGCTAAGCTTGTATGTACAGATCATGCATGGGATGCCGGAGTAGTGATAAAACAGCCAACATACAAGACAGAGGGAACCAAGAAGTACACCTGTACAAACTGTGGCGAGACAAAGACCGAGACTATAGCTAAGCTTGTATGTACAGATCATGCATGGGATGCCGGAGTAGTGATAAAACAGCCAACATACAAGACAGAGGGAACCAAGAAGTACACCTGTACAAACTGTGGCGAGACAAAGACCGAGACTATAGCTAAGCTTGTATGTACAGATCATGCATGGGATGCCGGAGTAGTGATAAAACAGCCAACATACAAGACAGAGGGAACCAAGAAGTACACCTGTACAAACTGTGGCGAGACAAAGACCGAGACTATAGCCAAGCTTGTATGTATGACCCATGCATGGGATAATGGAACGGTTACTAAGAAAGCTACATATACAGCTACAGGAGTCAGGAAATATACGTGCAAGACATGTGGCGCAGCAAAGCAGGTCACAATTGCAAGGCTGAAGCTTGCGAAGGTAACCGTAAAGTCTGCACAGCAGGCCGGCGCGATAAAGCTTACCTGGAATAAAGCGTCAGGGGCATCTGGTTACAAGATATACAGGAGAACCGCCAAGGGANTGTACAAACTGCGGTGAGACCAAGATCGAAACGATAGCCAAACTTGTATGTACGAGCCACGTGTGGGATAGCGGCAAGGTTGTGACAGCGCCGACATACAAGACAGAGGGAACCAAGAAGTACACCTGTACAAACTGTGGCGAGACAAAGACCGAGACTATAGCCAAGCTGGTGTGCACCGAGCATGTATGGGATGCCGGAGTAGTAGTAACAGCACCTACGTATACAAGCACAGGTACAAAGAAATATACATGTGAGAACTGCGGTGAGACAAAGACCGAGACTATAGCTAAGCTTGTATGTACAGATCATGCATGGGATGCCGGAGTAGTAGTAACAGCACCTACGTATACAAGCACAGGTACAAAGAAATATACATGTGAGAACTGTGGCGAGACAAAGACAGACATAATCGGGAAAATTGGTTGCACAAACCATGCATGGGATGCCGGAGTAATTGTAACAGCACCTACGTATACAAACACAGGTACAAAGAAATATACATGTGAGAACTGTGGCGAGACAAAGACAGAGACTATAGCCACGCTTGTATGTACAAATCATGCATGGGATGCCGGAGTAGTGACAAAACAGCCAACATACAAGACAGAGGGAACAAGAAAGTACACCTGTACAAACTGTGGCGAGACAAAGACCGAGACTATAGCCAAGCTTGTATGTATGACCCATGCATGGGATAATGGAACGGTTACTAAGAAAGCTACATATACAGCTACAGGAGTCAGGAAATATACGTGCAAGACATGTGGCGCAGCAAAGCAGGTCACAATTGCAAGGCTGAAGCTTGCGAAGGTAACCGTAAAGTCTGCACAGCAGGCCGGCGCGATAAAGCTTACCTGGAATAAAGCGTCAGGGGCATCTGGTTACAAGATATACAGGAGAACCGCCAAGGGAAGATATGTATGTATCAAGACAGTCAAGTCGGGAACGACAAGCTATGTAGACAAGACAGTCAAGTCAGGAAACAGGTATTACTACTGTGTAAAGGCATATAATGGAAATGTACTCAGTGGATATACAGAGGCAAGTATTCTCTACATCAAGGCTCCGGTTGTCACGGTCAGGAAGTCAGCACAGGGAGTGAAACTTTCCTGGAAAAAGTCTGCCGGTGCAAAAAAATACATTGTGTATAGAAAGACACCAACAGGCAAATACAGGGCAGTCAAGACTGTAACAGCGAAAACTCTCAGTTGGACAGACAAAACGGCAAAGAAAGGTCAGACTTATTATTATATTGTGAAGGCAGTGAATAATAAGACATATAGTGCAGCGTCACCGCAGAAGAGAATAAAAAGGTAGATGCTTACTGCGTAATTATAAGGGAGAAAAAGAATGAAATATGAAAATGTAAGACTCACAGAAGCTGTGCGGCGTATCAGGATGATATTTGTGGTGGGCGTCATCGCTGCGTGTGTGCTGTACGGCGGAAAAATACCAGCATTTGCGGAAGATACTCAGGAACAGTATGACTCATCACAGAGCAGCTATGGTCAGTTGCTTGAGCAGGAGGGCGATACTTCAGGTATCCTGCAATTTGGCGGACAGATAATAGAAGATGAAGCATCGGATTCATCGGAAGCGTCACTGGCAGCGGCAAATTCAAAGAAATATGAGAGTGCCATTGTCGGCGCTGTGGAGAAATTTTCACCGAGACTCAATGTAAAGAGCTGGGGATTGACCACACGAAATGTTGCAAATGTAGTCACAACCGCAATGAATGCGCATCCCGAGGTCGTGTATGTGGCAAGATACAGTTATCTGTATGACCAGACCACAGGAAAGGTCGTGTATCTGAAGTTCTCATACAAGCCAAATGCCCGAACCGAAAAGAAGCAGTTGGATGCAGCCATAGCGGAAGTGAACAAGCAGATAAATACAAAGAACATGAAGCCGGCAGAGATCGTGCTTGCATATCATGAGTTCCTGACATCCACAGTTGCATATGACACCAGCGGGGCTAAGGAATTTGATCCAACAACCGGAAGAGACCACATGTATGATATGTATGGTGTATTGGTTAAGAGGAGCAGCGTGTGTCAGGGATATGCGGAGACCATGTGGTATTTCCTCAGGAAAGCCGGGGTTCCGAGTGGAGTTGCCACAAGCCAGTATGTAAACCATGCGTGGAATGTTGTAAATATAGGTGGAAAGTGGTATCACGTTGACGCAACCTGGGATGATCCCGCAAGTGATATACCGGGAAGGTCGATGCATGATTATTTCCTTGTAAGCTTTGACACCTTGAACAGTAAGACTAAGGCCGCCAGCAGCGATTATTATCTTGGCAGATATGACACAAAGGTGGGAAATGTATGGAAGGGAACATACAGCAATGCCACGGATAAGCGATATGAAAAAGGCCAGTTCTGGAATGGCGTTGAGAAGGTCATCTTTTATAGAAAGGGCTACTGGTACAGCATAAAGCAGGGCAGCCAGTCATCATACTATCAGATAAACAAGTACAGCTTCACCAACGGTGTAAATACAACGATATTTACCGGGCAGGATGAATGGCTGGATACAGATGGTACGGCACTTAACAAACAGTATGGAACACTGTTCCTTGCACAGGAAAAGCTCTATTTCTGCACATCGAGGTATGTTGCATGGATAGATCTTGAGGTAAATGAGCGCAAGGCGTGGGCTATATATGACATAAGACAGAAGTATGTATCAGGTGTAAACATATATGGAATGGGATATTACGGAAATGATGTTGTGATCTGGGTTTCCGACACTCCATCCTGTACAAGAAAGGACGCTTACTATCTCGGAGCATGTATGAGCCACAAATGGCAGGCGGGAGAGGTTACAAAACAGCCGACATTCACATCCCAGGGATCGCAGAAGTACAAATGCAGCAACTGCGGATATACCAAGAATGTCACACTCGACAAATTGAAGCTTGCGTCGGTGACGGTCAAAACGAAGAATACAGGTAAGGGAATAAGCCTCACCTGGAATACCGATTCAAGAGCCACCGGTTATAAGGTATACAGACGCACAGGCAAGGGTGCATACAGACTTATAAAGACAGTGAAGGGAAGCTCTGTGAGATCAATGGTAGACAGATCTGTTGTAGGAGGAAAGACCTACACATACAGAGTATCGGCATACAACAGCTATACAAAGGGCGGCTCCAAGGCAAAGAGCCAGTATTATATAGGCTGCACGACCGCAAGAGCAAAGAATACCTCACAGGGAGTAAGAGTCTCCTGGAAGAAGACAAAGGGAGCCGCCGGCTATAAGATATACAAAAAGACAGGCAGCGGCAGATTCAAATGTGTGAAGGTTGTGAAAGCAAAGACCACAACATATCTTGACCGCCGTGTGAAGTCAGGAACAAAGTACACATACTTTGTAAAACCATACAAAGGAAAGACGGCAGGAACCTACAAGAAGGCTAGTGTCAAGTACAGATAAAAAGTAAATAGAGCGCGTAAAAAAATACCATGTACAGCATTTCGCCTGTACATGGTATTTTTTCTTTTGTTATATGCTTAGAATGATATTATTTTTCATTCTTGTGTTCTGTTATGTCCCTGTGGGAATTGTCGAACAGATCTGTGTCGGCCACATCTGATGAATCATTTCGATTCAGGGTCTCGCCTATGCGGGCCTTTGCCTCAGTTCCGGCAGCCTTGATACCCTCGGTGATCACCTCGCTCTTTTCCTTGAGATTTTCACTTATCACAGCGCTTTTTTCCTTTACGTTCTCTGTAAGCTGCTCAGCCTTCAGTTTGATCTTCTTTGTTATGGAGAAGCTTTCAGGGTTATTCTCAAATGCTCGTTTGATCGATGCTGTATCGTGAAGAGAGAGAAGGAAGCTTGGCTTCTCCTTGAACTTCTCACGATCCAGAGCCAGTCGGGACTTGAGTTCCTCAACACGGACAATAAGATCATTCTCTTTCGCAAATTTCTTCACCTTGTTCATCAGGTTGAATGATACAACGCAGTCGATTACGAATACCCCGTAGAAAAAACCGATGAAGAAGGAGAATGTCAGGTGATCCGCCAGCCAGTACACAGCGTTCAGTATGTGTGGATGGAGGAAGAAATAGTACAGTGCCGCGATCACACCCCAGAAGAATGAGAACAGCGGACATATGATGCCCTGTATATTGCCCCACTCATCTGAGTAGTCCCACAGCTTGATGTTCATTCCTATTATAAATATACGTCCGGCAATGTATTCCACAACGGTCATGGCGATGGCCATGATCAGTACCACCAGAACCTTTTGCAAAACAGGATGGGCGTCAACAGCATCTATATGGATCAGGGACAGGAGATACAGCACCACAAGGCCTGAACCGTAGAGAGGCAGGTAAGGCCCGATGAGGAATCCCGGGTTGATCCATTTGTGGCTTGGGTTGCTCTTGGAGAAGAACTTTCTGAATATGACTTCAATGCACCAGCCCATGATGCATCCTATGAAAAATAAAAATAATATTACCAGAATACTTTTGATATTGAAATTATCCATACATGGAATCTCCTTTGTATATATGACTTTGCCAATAGTAATAAGATAGTATATAGAAGGAAAAAAAGCAACCTTACAAAATGTCACAAGTGTAAGATAGCTTGTTGATACTTATTGAGAAAAAAAGTCATTTAAATTGCGAATGTTATATTGGACTAACGCCAGGGGGCAGTGCTATACTTACAGCAAATAAAAAGCCACGAAACAGATGCAGACTCTTTCTACAGTACGAAGATCGAGAATGCATTTTTTACGTTAAGGAGAGTTTGATTGAACAAACCGTGATTAGAAAAATCGAATCACGGCGAAGCCTGTCATATAATCTACCATGCGTATAAGTGGTCATATCATTAATCAGAATAAATATATAATCAAGGAGGACAAAATCATGATGAAGGCATTAAAGAAGGTAAACTGGAAGAAGCTTGGAATATTTGCAGGTGGAGTATTATTTGGAACAGCTGGTATCAAGGTTCTCTCAAGCAAGGATGCAAAGAACGTATATACACATTGTACAGCTGGTGTTCTTAGAGCAAAGGACTGTGTCATGAAGACAGCAAATACTATCCAGGAGAACTGTGGTGATATCTACGCAGGAGCAAAGGATATCAACGAGGCAAGAGCACAGAAGGCAGCAGAGGCTGACTTTGAGGATACTGAGTGCACAGAGGCTGAGAGCGCTGACGCAGCAGAGACTGTAGAAGAGTAATCAGTATAAGACAAAACATAAGAAAGAGGCGAAGATCTTGAAGTTTTCTATTTTAAATGAAACAAAGAATCGTCTGCGTATACACATGGCACAGAGCCGCATGACCATGGCACAGGCCGACATACTTCAGTATTATCTGGAGAACTGTGAGGCAGTGGAAGAGGTCAAGGTGCACGACAGAACCTGTGACGCGATCATCATATATGATGGTGACCGTGCAGCGGTGATAGATGCGCTGAGACAGTTTGGATATGACAGGGTGGAGGTTCCGGCGGATCTCACAGAGACATCAGGCAGAGTCATGAACAGACAGTATGAGGACAAGCTGTTTTGGAAGACCGCCTGGTACATGACCAAGAAATGGATCATGCCAATGCCGCTTCGGTATTGTCTGACATCCGTCAAAGCTCTCAAGTATATAGGCAAGGGGCTCAAGTGTCTTGCGAACAGGAAGCTTGAGGTGCCGGTTCTCGATGCAACAGCCATAACAGCATCCATTCTGACAAATGATTTCGCGACGGCGGGATCAGTCATGTTCCTTCTGGAGATCGGTGAGATCCTTGAGGAGTGGACACATAAGAAGTCGGTGGATGGACTGGCAAGAAGCATGTCACTCAATATCAATAAGGTATGGGTGCGTGTGGATGATTGTGATGTACTTATGGACAGTGCGAAGATCGCAAAGGATGATCTGGTAGTGGTTCATATGGGCAATGTCATTCCATTTGACGGTGTTGTGGATCAGGGCGAGGGCATGGTCAATCAGGCATCCCTCACCGGAGAGTCAGTACCGGTCCACAAGGGACACGGAGACAGTGCATATGCAGGTACAGTTGTTGAGGAAGGTGAGCTGGTAGTCAGAGTTGTAAAGACTGGTAAGACCAGCAGATATGATAAAGTTGTTGCGATGATAGAGGAGTCTGAGAAGCTTAAGTCAGGACTTGAGAGCAAGGCAGAGCATCTTGCAGATGGTCTTGTGCCATGGACTCTCGGTGGAACTATCCTCACATACCTTTTAACAAGGAATATCACCAAGACACTTGCGGTGCTCATGGTCGACTATTCATGTGCACTGAAGATGTCCATGCCTATAGCGGTATTGTCTGCTATACAGGAGGCAAACAAGCATCACCTCACAGTCAAGGGCGGCAAATTCCTGGAGGCTGTAGCTGATGCAGACACGATAGTATTTGACAAGACAGGAACACTTACAAAGGCATCACCTACGCTTGTACGCGTCGTATCATTTGACGGAAGAGATCCTGATGAACTGCTCAGGATAGCTGCATGTCTGGAGGAGCATTTCCCTCATTCCATGGCAAGAGCGGTTGTGGCAGGAGCTGCAGCCAAGGGGCTGGAGCATGAGGAGATGCACTCCAAGGTTGAGTATGTTGTGGCTCACGGTATCTCATCAAGCATAGACGGCAAGAAGGTTGTCATAGGAAGCTATCATTTCGTATTTGAGGATGAGGGCTGTGTGATACCTGAGGATAAGATAGAGCTGTACGAGTCGTTGTCCAAGACTCATTCACATCTGTTCATGGGAATCGATGGCAGGCTGGCAGCAGTCATATCCATCAAGGATCCGGTCAGACCTGAGTCGGCCGAGGTTGTTTCAAGGCTCAAGAAGCTGGGAATCAAGAAGGTTGTCATGATGACAGGAGACAGTGACAGAACGGCCAAGGCTATTGCAGAGCAGGTAGGGGTGGATGAGTATTACTCAGAGGTCCTTCCTGAGGACAAGGCAAAGTTTGTCGAGGCTGAGAAGACTGCGGGTCGAAAGGTCATCATGGTGGGAGATGGAATCAATGACTCACCTGCACTGTCGGCATCCGATGCTGGAATTGCCGTAAGTGATGGCGCGGAGATTGCCAGAGAGATCGCAGATATAACTGTCAGTGCGGACAATCTGTACGAGCTCGTAACACTTAAGGAACTCAGTAATAAGCTGATGAGCAGGATCAACAGGAACTATCGCAAGATAGTGACCATCAACACAGGACTTATCATCCTGGGCGTGATGGGAGTTATCCAGCCAACCACATCAGCACTGCTTCACAATTCATCGACGCTTCTCATAAGTCTTGACAGTATGAAGAAGCTGCTGGATTGATGATCGGAGCATAGAATTATATTGATGATCGAAGCGTAGAATCATATAGAATATAAAATAAAGCTGCCCTCTTCACTGTGATGAGTACCCGGGATTCCGGAACATTAGTGAGGAGGGCAGTTTTGTAGTTAAAAGATGATTTTAAATAATAAAAATAATCTGTAAGAATTGTTGACCGGGCCGACAGAATATGACAAAATGTACGTATAAATCATGAGTAGATAGCTGAACATAAGGGCAGAATATTAGCAGATATTATCTGGAATGTTTATGAAATGAAAATATACAGATGTGTGTGGAACACAGCATGATGCGTGTGTTCATCACAATAGAATGGAGGATGATCAGTATGGTAAAAACGGTAAAAGGCGATAATTTTGAAGATATAAAGGCATGCGGTGTGGCGGTTGCGGATTTCTCAGCAACATGGTGCGGACCATGCAAGATGATGGCACCGGTATTTCACACGGTTGCAGATGAACTGAATGGTGAAGTGGATTTCTTCAGTGTGGACGTGGATGAGAATCCCGGACTTGCGGCTGCCAATAAGGTGTTCAGTGTTCCGACATTGATACTGTACAAGAATGGTGTTGAGGCATCGAGGAGTGTCGGAGCTATATCCAAGTATGATCTTCTCGATTTCATTGAGAAGATCAAATAATTGTCTGTGATATGTATCCCGGATATTTTAATTGGAATCTGAATTGAAGTGGGGATACAAACTAGAAACAGGAAAAACATAAAGCCCTGTCAGACTTAACATTCATATGGGTCTCATATTATGGATACATATGAATGTTAAGTCTGACAGGGCTTTAAGGTTATTGAAAACACATTGACTATCTGGCGTCTCTGTCTACATATTCTCTATACTTAACCAGACTCTTATATGCCGGTCTGATGATCTTGTCCGTGGTGACAAGCTCCTCGATTCTGTGAGCGCTCCATCCAACTATACGTGCCACTGCAAAGAGCGGTGTGTAGAGCTCTCTAGGAATTCCGAGCATCTCATACACGAATCCGCTGTAGAAGTCTACGTTAGGGCTGACACCTTTGTATATCTTGCGTTCCTTGGCGATGAGCTTTGGCGCGATCTTCTCAATGTTGTTGTACAGAGTCATATCCTCGTCCCTGCCCTTGGCAGCGGCAAGCTGTTCGACAAATGACTTGAATACTTTTTCTCTTGGGTCTGACAGTGAGTAAACGGCATGGCCCATACCATAGATGAGTCCTTTGTGGTCGTAGGCTTGCTTGTTCAGCAGCTTATCCAGATATGCCTCTATGGCCTCTTCGTCATGGTAATCCTTTATGTGCTCCTTGATATCGTCCATCATGTTCATAACCTGCAGGTTGGCACCACCATGCTTCCTTCCCTTGAGGGATGAAAGGGCGGCGGCAATGGCAGAGTATGTGTCAGAGCCGGATGACGTTACAACTCTTGTGGTGAATGTGGAATTGTTACCACCGCCGTGCTCCATGTGAAGCAGAAGTGCTATGTCAAGAACTCTTGCCTCAAGCTCGGTATACTTCATGTCAGGCCTGAGCATCCTGAGGATGTTTTCAGCCACGGAAGCATCCTTGTCAGGTCTGTGAATGTACATACTTCCGTCGTTCTCATAATGGTTGTATGCGTGATAACCATACACAGCCATCATAGGAAATGTTCCGATGAGACCGATACACTGTCTGAGAACATTGTCTATATCCAGGTTGGTAGCCTGATTATCGTATGAAGCCAGAGTCAGCACACTTCTTGTCATGGAGTTCATTATATCCACACTAGGTGCTTTCATGATGACATCACGGGTAAAGTTGGTCGGCAGGTTCATGGACTCGGCGATGACACTGCTGAATTCTGAGAGCTGAGCCTCGGTAGGCAGTTCTCCGAAGAGAAGAAGATAAGCAGCTTCCTCAAATATATGGCGTTTTCCTTTGCCGCCTTTTACGAGATCCTGTACATCATATCCTCTGTACAATAACTGTCCGTCACACGGAACCTTCTGGCCATCCACATCCTTAAATGCTATGATCTGTGATATATTGGTAAGACCGGTCAGAACTCCCTGTCCATTCTCATCACGCAGTCCTCTTTTTACTCCGTATCTGGCATAGAGCTCTTTGTCTATCACATCATGCTGCTGACAGAGAGAAGCCTGCTTCTCCACGTATTCTGTCAGATTCTCCATATACTCCATATAAGTAACTCCTTTCCGTTTGTATGATAAATCAGATGATCTTTTTGCATATGTCGCTTAGACAACATGCGTCGCAATGTGGCTTCGTTCTGGCTGTGCACACGGATCTGCCGTGATCCACCAGCCTGTGACAGAAGTCATTGCTCTCATCTGGAGGTACAAGCTTCCACAGCTCCATCTCAACCTTCCTCGGATCTTTTATCCCGTCAACCAGTCCCATTCGGTTGACAAGGCGTATACAGTGGGTATCTGTTACAATGGCAGGTTTGCCGTAGATATCACCCATGATGAGGTTTGCGCTCTTGCGGCCTACGCCGGGGAGCTTAAGCAGCTCATCTAGACTGTCAGGAACCTGGCAATCATAGGAATCAACAAGCATATTCATACATGCACTAATATCTCTGGCCTTGCTCTTCCCCAGTCCGCAAGGTCTCACAATGGCCTCGATGTCACTGACATCGGCAGCAGCCAGTTCTTTTACTCCCGGATATTTGGCAAATAAATCCTGGACTACCACATTCACCCTTGCATCAGTGCACTGCGCCGCCAGGCGGACACTGACAAGAAGCTGCCATGCGTGTGAAGTATCGAGGGTGCATACTGTGTCAGGATATTCCTTCTTCAGCCTCTCGATAATGTCCAGTGTTCTCTGTTTTTTCGTATATCTCTTCTGTGATTCCATAAAAAAGACCTCCAGTCTCTATATGATAACATGAAAGGCCTGCAAATGGATATCGAAAAAGAATTCTTAATAAAAATGTTAGAAGTATGAAAATGTTGGGAAGAGAAGACATGCCGCAGCCCAGTATATGTGCTGGGCTGCGGCATGTCTTTGCTGGTATAAATAGCATGTCTGAAAGATTTTACTTTGTTCCGAAGATTCTGTCGCCGGCATCGCCAAGTCCTGGGCAGATGTAAGCGTTCTCGTTCAGCTCGCGGTCAACATGACCAACGTAGAGCTGGATGTCAGGATGAGCCTTGAGAAGTCTCTCAATTCCCTGCGGTGCAGCGATGATCGACATGAACTTGATATGCTTACCGCCGTGCTGCTTGATGAAATCAACGGCAGCAACAGCTGATCCTCCGGTTGCAAGCATAGGATCCGTGACAACTATAAGTCTCTCATCGATAGGATCAGGGAGCTTGCAGTAGTACTCGTGAGGTTCATGAGTCTCCTCGTCTCTGTACAGACCGATGTGTCCGATCTTGGCTGTAGGAACCAGAGCCTGAAGTCCACTGACCATTCCAAGTCCTGCACGGAGAATAGGTACGATCGCAAGATTTCTTCCTGCGATGACCGGAGTCATGCATTCCTCGATAGGAGTCTCTATACATACATCCTCGGTAGGAAGATCTTTCAGAGCCTCATATCCCATGAGCATGGCGATCTCTTCAACAAGTGCACGGAATTCGGCAGTTCCGGTGTTCTTATCTCTGAGCTTTGAAATCTTATGCTGAATAAGTGGATGTGTCATAACTGTGTAATCTGTCATATTGTGTAACCTCCTAATAAATAATATACAGATAATTATTATGCCTCAATGTCAGAGTTCTGTGGATTCATTCCAAGTCCGCGGCTTACATCACCCTTGGTGTTCTCACCAAATGTATAGTCGTTACCAGGCAGTATAGCGTTCAGCAGGATGCCGAATATAGCTGCGAGGGCAAGTCCTGTAAGAGTGATAGTTGTGCCTCCGATCGTGAATGTAAGGCCATTTGAGAAACCAAGTCCACATACCATGATAACGGCTGCGATGATCAGGTTTCTTGACTTCGTGAAGTCTACGTGGTTCTCAACCACATTTCTTACACCGATGGCTGAGATCATTCCGTAGAGGATGAAGCTTATACCGCCGATGATGGCAAGTGGCATAGAGCTGATGACTGCAGCAACCTTAGGTATGAAACCGAGGATGACTGCAAATAAAGCAGCAAGTCTGATAACTCTTGGATCGTGTACACGGCTGAGCTCGAGAACTCCTGTGTTCTCTCCGTAAGTCGTATTTGCAGGACCGCCGAAGAGAGCTGACAGTGATGTTGCAAGACCGTCACCGATAAGTGTTCTGTGAAGACCCGGATCCTCAAGGAAATTCTGATCTACAGTTGCTGATATGGCACAGATATCACCGATGTGCTCCATCATGGAAGCGATGGCGATAGGAGCCATAACGAGTATAGCAGTGATGTCGAATTTACAGATCTGGAAAGGTGGAAGTCCGAGTGCACTTGCATCTGAAACTGTTGAGAAGTCCAGAATAGCAGTTCCACCAGGATTTGTCACACCGCACAAATGAAGGATGAGTGCCACTGCATATGAGATGAGAACACCCATAAGTATAGGAATGATCTTGAACATTCCCTTGCCCCAGATGTTGAAAACGATGACAACAGCCAGTGCGATAAATGCAAGCAGCCAGTTGCTGGATGCATTTGAGATGGCTGAAGGTGCAAGGCTCAGACCGATGCAGATGATGATAGGCCCGGTAACAACAGGTGGAAGGAATCTCATGACACGCTTCACACCGACAAGCTTTACGATAAGTGCGAGTATCAGATACAGAAGTCCTGCAACCACAATACCGCCACATGCGTAAGGAAGCTTTTCACCCATTGTCATGTCCTTGAATATGCCTGTTTTAAGGTTTGCAACTGTGGAGAAACCTCCAAGAAATGCAAATGAAGAACCGAGGAAAGCAGGTACCTTAAGCTTTGTGCATAAGTGGAAGAACAGTGTTCCAAGACCGGCACATACAAGAGTTACCTGAATTGAGAGTCCCTGACCCTCGAAGTATCCGTTTACGAGAAGCGGAACAAGAATTGTTGCACCAAACATGGCAAACATATGCTGGAATCCAAGTAAAAGCATCTTTGGAATTCCAAGCTTACGTGCATCACGAATGGCTTCTTTTTGATTATCCATAAGTAATAATCCTCCCATATTTTTTCTTAGTTAAATATTATAAAGTTTATTTACACTAAGGTCAATTTGAATAGTGTAATTTCCGTAAATTTCATGTCACAATTTTGTGAAAACAGCGAAAAAATGGAGATGATGTAATGCCGCGAAAGGTCGAAAAAGAATTAAGAAATGTAATATATGGTAACGCTTGACAAAATGTTACAGAATTGTTACAATTCTGCTTGGATTGAGTAAAGGGGAGAAAAATAAAGATACAGGTCGAAGGAGACTACAGATATTATGATTGAATTAGAGAACGTGAGTATGACATATCCTGGGGGCAATCAGGCACTCAAGAATGTCAATATTAATATAGAGAAAGGCGAGTTCGTATTTATCGTTGGAAGCAGTGGTTCGGGCAAGACCACTCTGTTCAGGCTTCTGCTCAAGGAGCTCGATCCTACGGAGGGCAATATCACTGTTGCCGGATACGACTACGGCAAGATCAAGAGGAAGGATATACCGAAGGTCAGAAGAAGGATAGGGGTTGTGTTCCAGAACTTCAGACTTCTCAAGGACAGGACTATATACGAGAATGTCGCATTTGCACAGAGAGTCATTCAGACCCCGGCGAGATATATCAGAAGACGAGTTCCGGCCATGCTGACGCTGGTTGGACTTGCAGACAAATACAAATCATACCCGAAGGAGCTCTCAGGTGGTGAGCAGCAGAGAGTTGCCATGGCGAGAGCACTGGTCAACAATCCGGACATCATACTGGCGGACGAGCCTACAGGAAACCTTGATCCTAAGAACTCACTGGATATCATGAACCTCCTTGAGGATATTAACAAGAGAGGAACCACAGTTGTTGTGGTAACCCACAACAAGGATATCGTCAATGAGATGAAGAAGAGAGTTATCACCTTGAAGAAGGGCGTTATAATCAGTGATGAGAAGGAAGGAGGCTACATAGATGAAGATTAGTACATTTTTCTATGTCCTCAGACAGGGCTTTGCGAATATAAGAAGAAACATACTGTTCTCACTTGCATCACTGGGAACCATCATATCATGTCTGTTCCTTTTCGGAATCATATATGCGGTGGTTGTAAACTTCCAGTCAGGTATGCAGGAGCTTGAGAAGACAGTCACCATATCTGTATTCTTCGACGAGGATGCGTCAGATGAGACCATACAGCTCATAGGTGAACAGATAAGAACGGTCGATTATGTTGAGACGATGGATTTCATCTCAGCCGATGAGGCATGGGACAAGTTTGCAGATCAGAACTACGATGATCCACAGGTTGCAAAGAATGCATTTGGCGGAGATAACCCGTTAAAGAATGCTGCGTCATATGAGATCACGCTCAAGGATGTATCAAGACAGCCGGAGTTCGTGGCATTTGCCCAGGGCCTTTCAGGAGTCAGAAAGGTAAAGAGTTCTGACGTGACTGCGGACAGCATCACGACACTGTCATCCCTTGTGGGATATGCATCCATAGGAATAGTTGTGATACTGATGCTGGTATCTATATTCCTTATAAGTAACACGATCACCATAGGTATCACAGTGCGAAAGGAAGAGATAGGGATCATGAAGCTGATCGGTGCGACAAATGTATTTGTAAGAGCACCGTTCATCATAGAGGGTGTGATCATAGGCGCGGTCGGTTCGGCTATACCTCTGGTCCTTCTGTACTACATGTACGATAAGATACTGACATACGTTGCCGGAAGGTTCAAGGTTGTCACAACGCTGTTCGCATTTGTGAGCCAGCAGGATCTGTTCAGGACTATGGTACCGGTCGGACTTGTGCTCGGTATCGGTGTTGGTCTGGTAGGAAGTATTCTTACCACAAGAAAGCACCTGAGAGTGTAGTGTTAAATGCGGTCAGAGCAATGCACAAAAAATTCACAAATTGTTATTACTTTTTTAGGAACAATATGTGTTATAATGCTGATAAGTAGGGCAAAAAGATAATAACATTATGAAATGCGATTAGGAGGCATGAATGATGAGAATAGATTTATACAAGATAAAGAAGAAAGGTATGCAGGTGGCAGTGGTTACTACAGGAGCACTGCTCATGTCGTTTACATCCATATTTGCGGCTCCTGTGTTCAGCGTGCATGCTGAGGAGACCAAGGAGGATGTTGAGCAGCAGAAGGAAGAGGCTCAGCAGGCTCAGGAAGAGGCGAATGCAAACGCAGAGAAGTATCAGAAGAAGGTAGACAAGCTTACAGCGGCTGTAAATGAGCTCGATAAGCAGGCCACAGATATAAGCACACAGATCGTGGAGAAGAAACAGCAGGCTGAGGATCTTCAGAATGAGATAGATGAGACTCAGACAAAGCTTGCAGAGGCTCAGGTCAGTGAGGATAATCAGTATGAGGCGATGAAGAAGAGGATACAGTACCTCTACGAGGAGGGCGATGTTGCTTACATAGATGCACTTATGTCATCGGCTTCATTTGAGGATAGTCTTAACAAGTCTGAGTATGTTGATCAGCTCAGCACATATGACCAGAAGCAGCTCAACAAGCTGGTAAAGACTAAGAATGACATAGCAGAGTATCAGCAGACACTCAAGGATGATCTGGCGGATGTAGAGAAGGTAAAGGCAGACCTGGAGACCAAGCAGGCAGACCTCGATGATGTTATAAGCCAGAAGAATGCGGAGATCAACAAGTACAGTGATGATGTTGAGATGCAGAAAGCTCTTGCGGCTGAATACGCAAAGCAGGAGTCAGAGCTGGATGACAAGCTGGCAGAGCTTGCGCGTCAGGAACAGCAGAGACTGGAGGAGGAGCGTAAGCAGAGAGAAGCTGAACAACAGCAGCAGGATAACAACGGTGGAAGCGATAACTCAGGCAGTGACAGCGACAACAGTGGAAGTAACAATGGCGGTTCAACAACCGGTTCAGGTCAGTTCATATGGCCTGTATCAGGACCTATCACAGACTACTTCGGACCTAGAGAGTCACCGACAGCAGGAGCAAGCTCCAATCATATGGGTATAGATATAGGATGTTCATACGGAGTGCCTATCGCAGCGGCTGATGCAGGTGTTGTAACGGTAGCCGAGTGGGGCGAGAGTGGTGGTAACTACGTTATGATAGATCACGGTAATGGATTTGTGACGATGTACCTTCACAACTCATCACTTGCAGTAAGCGTTGGCGATGTGGTTTCACAGGGACAGACCATTGCGTACGCAGGTTCAACAGGATATTCAACAGGTACACATTGCCACTTCTCAGTATTCCTGAATGGCTCATATGTCAACCCACTTGATTATCTGTAAGATGAGGTTGAGACATGGCATAGGGATATGTGTCATATCATAAGATCTTAATATGATCATATATAGAATAGAGAAAAAATGCGTGATTCATGAAATATGGATCACGCATTTTTTATGTTAATAGGGGCGTGGATATGGGCGAAGTACCATATGTTGTGGTGGTGAGAAAATATGTCGAAAACAATAGTTTTTTTAAGAAAAAATAGGATTAGTGTCGGTTGACATAAGTGGTAAAAGTATTTATACTCACACTGGACTGAGTATTTATTTAAGGAGTATATTATGGTTTTTTCGAGCATGGAGTTCTTATTTAGATTCCTGCCTTTATTTTTGCTTATCTATTTTGTGACAAAGCCGAAGTACAGGAATGTTGTACTGCTTTTAGGCAGCCTTGTGTTCTACGCGTATGGCGAACCCATATACGTGTTCTTGATGATGTTTTCTATTATATTTAACTATTCGGTGGCAAGACGAATCAAGCGTTTTTATGATATAGAAGTATATTCGGAGATCGACTGTTCATTTGAGAGAAACTGCTGGCTGGCGGTGGCTATGGTGTTTGATTTTGGAATGTTGTTCATATTCAAATATATCAACTTCTTTATAGAGATAATAAACACTGCAGCGGGAACAAAGATATTTGATAGCGTGGCGATCACGCTGCCGCTTGGAATAAGCTTCTATACGTTCCAGATAACATCGTATATATTTGACGTGTACAGGCTCAAGTATCAGGCGGACAAGAGTATAATCAAGTTCGGAACATATGTGAGCATGTTCCCTCAGCTCATAGCCGGCCCTATAGTCAACTACGATGAGGTGAAGCCTGAGCTGGATCACAGAGAGGTCAAGGCGGACGATATAGAGCGCGGTGCGACACTGTTCGTATTGGGACTTGCGTACAAGGTGCTTCTGGCAAATAAGATAGCCAGTCTGTGGAACGATGTGCAGACGGTTGGCCCTTATGGAATAAACACTGTGACCGCATGGCTTGGTTCATGGGGATATTCATTCCAGCTCCTGTTTGATTTCATGGGTTATTCCGTGATGGCAATAGGAATTGGCCTTATACTTGGCTTCAGGATACCGGAGAACTTTGTCGATCCTTATATGGCACATTCCCTCACAGATTTCTGGAGACGCTGGCATGTTACACTCGGACGCTGGTTCAGAGAGTATGTGTACATACCGATGGGCGGCAACCGAAAGGGAAAGCTCAGAATGATACTTGCCATGTTCACTGTGTGGATGTTTACCGGATTGTGGCATGGTGCGGACTGGAATTTCCTGATATGGGGCTTGTTCCTGTTCGTGTTCCTTCTCATGGAGAAGCTGTTCCTTGGCAAGGTATTTGACAAGGTGAAGGTTCTTGGCCATGTGTACATGTTCTTCCTGATACCGATATCATGGACAATATTTAACATATCTGATCTGAAGCTTCTGGGACTGTACCTGAAGAGAATGTTTGGCATGAACATAGAGGGATCAGTCACCACACATGCCATGGACAAGCTGATCATGCTGGGACACACATACTGGTGGCTGCTGCTGATCTGCGTGATCTTCTGTACACCGTGGCCTAGAAAGCTCATAGAGAAATTCTACAAGAACTGGGTATGCAAGCTTATAATGCTCGCACTGTTCTGGTTCTGTGTATATCAGATAGCAAAGGGTGGCTCCAATCCATTCCTTTATTTTAGATTTTAGGAGGTGGGCAGATGAAGAAATTATGGCAAATGATAAAAGGCTGTCCACTGTTCTCGATACTCATAATATCCGGCGTGATAGTTACCGCAGGCGGTTATGTGGGAGCTGCGCTTGGCGTGTATAAATGGGATGTCAGCTTTCATCATCCTATGGCCCAGACTGTGCTGCTTGATGAGAGGGTGGCAACCGGAACTGACGCAACAAGCACGGATGCTCCGGGAAAGAGCGAGCTGACGTCGGAGTCCACGGGCAGTGCGGCTGCAGAGGAGCAGACAACGGAGGTGAAATCCACGGAGAAGCAGACTTCTGAGAATGCATCCACGGAGAAGACAACAGAGAAATCTACAGAGAAAGCGACCACCGAAAAGGCAACTACGGAAAAAGCAACCATAGATACAGGCGGTTCGGCTGCTCCGGTGACAAGACAGACTCAATACAAGAAGGTTAAGAAGAGAAAGGCAAGAAATAGCTGCTACAGAGATCTCACACAGATCGCTCTTGAGACCCAGTACCCATATATAAAGGTTGACAAGTCTTATTTTGACGATGCTCTATTCATAGGTGATTCCAGAGTGGAAGGACTGGCGTTGTATTCCGGACTGGACAATGCAGAATTTGCATATATGGAGGGCCTTACTTCATTTGGACTGATGGGTGAGAAGATCGCCTCAAATGGAACAAAGACACTCACAGAGCTGCTTAAGAGCAAACAATTCAAAAAGATATACATCATGCTCGGCATAAATGAGGCGGGTTACGATACGGAGACATACGCATCCACATATATCGATGCGGTGGCCCAGATACAGGCGCTTCAGCCGGACGCAGTGATCTTTATGATGGGCTGCATGCATGTATCCAGCGACTATTCGGCAAGCCACGATATTGTGAACAATGACAATATCGATGACAAGAATGGTGCCATAGCTGCATATGCTGATGGAATAAAGCTTTTCTATCTGGATATGAATACGGTTGTGGACGATGGCAAGGGTGGTCTTGTAAAGGACTATACCTGGGATGACATACATTTGCAGGCGCAGTATTACAGTCTGTGGGAGCAGTATCTGTATGAGCATGGGCTCAAGGATGATGCTTTCAAATAGATAAAGTGCTGCGGGACCTGATGGCATTTTATCATTATCGGGAGTTGATCAAATGGCAAAAATACTGGTAATAAAAGATAAATATAAGGGAATCCTGTTCATAATCATGGCAGGGTTCTTTTTCTCACTGATGACCTTCTTCGTGAGACTGTCTGGAGATCTGCCAACTATGCAGAAGGCATTCTTTAGAAATGCAGTGGCCGCTGCTGTGGCCATTGCCATGCTCATGAGGACTGAGGAGAAATTCAAGATAAAGAAGAGCAGCTGGCCGGGAATCGCGGCGAGAAGTATATGTGGAACGACGGGGCTGATATGTAATTTCTACGCAATTGACAAGTTGAATATTGCTGATGCCAATATCCTCAACAAGCTTTCTCCGTTCTTTGCTATCATCGCATCATACTTTGTGTTGAAGGAACGGGCAAACCGGGTAGAGTGGGCATCTGTTGTGCTGGCTTTCGCTGGTGCATTGTTCGTTGTGAAGCCTTCGTTTCATATGGATTTTCTGTATGCCATGGTTGGTGTGGCAGGCGGCCTTGGGGCAGGAATAGCCTACACCTATGTGAGAAAGCTTGGAAAACAGGGGGAGCGCGGACCGGTCATAGTCATGTGTTTCTCTGTATTCTCATGTCTGGTGACGCTTCCATTTATCATATTGGACCACGCACCTATGACATGGCAGCAGATTGTGTGCCTGCTCTGTGCCGGACTTGCGGCGGCTGGTGGACAGTTCAGTATAACCGCAGCATACCAGAAGGCTCCAGCTAGGGAGATATCGGTATTTGACTACAGTCAGGTCATATTTGCGGCTATATTGGGATTTGTATTCCTGGATCAGATCCCTGACATGCTGAGCATTATAGGATATGTGATAATCATAGGAAGTGCAGTTTTCAAATGGTGGTACACCATGAGACAGGACCGCACTTAGCATGATCGGCAGGGCTGAGAGTGGCAGTGCCTTGTACAAATACTTGTAGAATAATTGATATATACAAAAAGACGGATGTCAGAAATGGAAAATGGGTAAAAGTTTCATTGTCTGATATCCGTCTTTTTTATAAAAGTTATAAAGGAAGGTTTTAGGTGTTGTGACCGGACTTGTGAGGTATCCGGCCTCCCATCTATATAAATTGGATTGTTGTTAGTTTGAGTGACGGCAGATACGCTGGTGCTGCCTGGGCATGTCGCACATCTGCTGTCCTCATCAATCTGTATATATAATAAGACGGTACTGTGTACATTCTGTGTATCGGATGTTAAAGAAATATGTTCATAAAAGAAATAATATATAAAGCGTAAATAAATGTTCTATAAATGGTAAAGCTTCTGAATATAGTGAGTATAAGGTTGTGGGTATAGTTGCTGACATGTTAAAATGAAACACACATATGATCATAATTGGTGGATATATCAGATGACAATATTGGATAGAGCAGCTTTATTATGGAATAGTAAGGGGGATTAATATATGGATAAAGAAAAGGTTATACAGGAGCTTCAGGAGAGAACAGAGGAGATAAAGGAAAAGGCCGGGGAGCTTCATAAGGCGATAGAGGAGACTATATCGCAGAAGAAGCAGATGCATTACACGGAACTGGGCGGTCAGGACGGGCAGCCGGATGTGCCGGTTAAGGAAGGATACGGTCTGGTGCTCGGTGGCGGTGGTGGCCGTGGCTCCTATGAGATCGGAGTGTGGAAGGCTCTTGAGGAGTACAGAGATGTGATCGATATAAAGGCGGTGTCAGGAAGCTCGGTAGGCGCACTGAATGCGGCATTGTACGCTTGCGGCGATCTGGATAAGGCTACACAGATGTGGTACGACATAACCAACGACAGGATACTGTCCAACAAGGATATAGACGAGGACAACAGGAACAAATGGTTCGAGTCCATCAAGGAGAAGCTCACGACCATAGACAATCCAGTCATACAGAGTGCAATAGAGTGCATAGGACTGGATGCTGTGGCAAAAGGCATGAGGATAAAGGATGGCTTCTTCTCCAGAGAAGGACTTATGGACATACTGGAGAATTCACCAGTACTTGATGGTGTGTCGAACAGTGACATGAGCTGTTATGCGACATGTCTCAATGTGGAGGGCAAGCCTACTCCTGAGAGATTCCAGCTGTCAGGCATGGAACCGAAGGAGATAGAACGTATACTTCTTGCTTCTTCAGCCATACCGGTCATATTCCCTATGGAGACGATAGACAAGACAAAGTATTATGATGGAGGCTTCTTCCTTGGGGGAGATAATGTGCCAATACAGCCTCTCTATGATGAGGGCTACAGAAAATTTGTCGTGGTGCATCTCGATGAGAGGAAGACCGACAGATACGATGATGCAGAGATGATACATATATATCCGTCCATTCCTCTTGGTGGTGCCATAGATGGCATGCTTGACTTTTCGCCTGAAGGTGTTGAGAAGAGGATAACACAGGGATATGACGATGCAAAGGCGGTGCTTGTTGAGAAGTTTGGCCCAAGACTGTTCTTCACCCGCCATGGGCAGACCGTGTGGAATGTGGAAAACAAGATATGTGGAGCCACGGATATTGAACTCACAGAGCTTGGACATCAGCAGGCGGAGCAGCTTGGTGAGATGATAAAGAATGGAGATTATCACATAGATGAGATCCTGTATTCGCCTCTGGTCAGGGCTTCGGAGACGGCAAGACATATATCCGAGATAACAGGAATTCCTATGAGAGCCGAGGAGAGACTCCGTGAGCAGTGTTTTGGCAAATACGAGGGAACAGCCAGAAACGGCGCTATATTCGCCAAGGCGAAGACGCATTTTCTGGATCACTATGAGGGTGGAGAGACCATGGTTCATCTGTGTCAGAGGGTGTACAATTTGTTAGATGAGCTTAAGGCTGAGTCGGAAGATTCCGGTAAGACATATCTTCTGGTTGCCCACAATGGAATATCAAGAATAGTACAGTCGTATTTCAATGATATGACAAATGAGGAATTCGCAGCATTTGGCATAAAGAACTGTGAGATAAGAGAATATAGATTCTGATCGCCACATGTGTGGTATAAGATGTAAAAAAGAGAAAACAGCAGGCAGATCAATATGATGTGAATGTGGTTTTCTCTTTTTTTCTGGGATATCCCAAAATGCTCCTGTAAATGTGTATAAAAGAATACTTGATATTATTTATCACTAATATAGTTGACACAGAGCCTACATATGTGTTAATAAATATATGAACATATAATCATGCGTTTAAATATTAACGTACGGCATGAGAGCTATGCGATGCGTTTATGGAGAATATAAAATGTGGAAAAGGAGAGAATCATGGGAGACAACAGTTTTTTGAAGATAAGTGGGATAAAGAAAAGCTTCGGTTCAGGGGAGAACCGAACTGAGGTACTTAGAGGAATTGATTTTGAGGTCGCAAAGGGCGAGTTCTGTGTGCTGCTTGGCCCATCGGGGTCTGGCAAGTCAACTCTGCTCAATATCATAGGTGGGATCGACAGCCCGGATTCCGGTTATATCTCCATAGATGGAGAGAAGACAGGGGATATGGATGAGAAGACACTGACCAGATATAGGAGAAAGCATCTCGGTTATGTATTCCAGATGTATAATCTCATACCTAATCTCAATGTAAAGGAGAATGTGGAGGTTGGAGCATACCTTAGTGATAATCCTTTTGATGTAGATGATCTGTTAAAGACTCTGGGGCTTTATGAGCACAGACATAAGCTCCCAAATCAGCTGTCGGGTGGACAGCAGCAGAGGACCTCAATTGGAAGGGCAATCGTGAAGAATCCTGATATACTTCTCTGTGATGAGCCGACAGGTGCCCTTGACTACAACACTTCCAAGGAGATACTTAAGCTCATAGAGGATGTGAACCAGAAGTATGGCAACACAATAATCATGGTTACCCACAATGATGCCATCAAGAATATGGCGGACCGGACTGTGAAGCTCAGGGACGGCATGATAAGACGCAACATTGTAAATGAGAACAAGATATCCGCTGTAGAGCTTGATTGGTAATTGGGCAGACAGGGTAGATGTTCAATAGGAAAGGGGATCTGTTATGAGAAATCCATTGTGGAGAAGAATTCCAAAGGAACTGAAGGAAGAGCTTGGAAAATATATAGTCATATTCCTGTTCATGGTCATCACGACGGGAATGGTGTCGGGCTTCATGGTTGCAGGTGAGAGCCTGAAGAAAACCTACGACAATACATTTGACAAATACAACGTGGAGGATGGACATTTTGATCTGTCGGATGAGGCGTCTGACAATATGAAGGGCAATATAGAGGATGAGGGCGTGAAGCTCTATGATATGTCGTATTATGAACTGCCTATGAGTAAGATCGGATCAGACTCTGATGGCAATAGTGGTAATGTGGAAGGCAATTCAGAGACAAAAGATGATACGGTGAATTCTGTAAATGATGCTGCAGATGATGGGGGAAGGACACTGAGGATATTCGCACCAAGACACGATGTAAATAAAATGTGCCTGATGGATGGTGAATTTCCTGTAGAAACTGATGAGATCGCCATTGACAGAATGTATGCGGTGAACAACGATATAGAGATCGGTGATGATATAAAAGCGGGTGACAAGGTATACAGCGTGTGCGGATTTGTGGCACTCTCCGACTACAGTACCATGTTCCAGAACAACAATGACACTATGTTTGATGCCACGATATTCGGAATTGCGGTTGTGTCAAATGAGGAATTTGATGATCTCCCGGAGAAAAATAAGACCTGGTCGTATTCATGGATGTACGATGATGGAATGCCGGATGAGGAGAACGATGAGAAAAAGCTGGCGGATGACCTTCTTGAGATTGTGTATACACAGGCGGTCATGAACGGCATTATGGTGGAGAACTACATTCCAAGGTATCAGAACCAGGCGATCAACTTTGCAGGGGATGATATTGGCAGTGATACAAATATGATGAAATGGTTTGAATACATCGTCATAGTTATACTTGCATTTATATTTGCGGTAACCATCAGCAACACTCTGACAAAGGAAGCGTCGGTTATTGGAACATTGAGGGCTTCAGGATATACGAAGGGCGAGCTGCTTATTCACTACATATCACTTCCTGTCATAGTTACATTTGTGGCATCAGTGGTGGGAAACGTGCTGGGCTATTCGGTGTTTAAGGATATGGGTGCGCAGCTTTACTATGGAAGCTATTCCCTCACTAAGTATGTGACGTATTGGAATGCCGATGCATTTGTGCTTACCACAGTCATACCTCTTATAATCATGATCGTTGTGAACCTGTTAGTGGTAAACAGCAAACTGAAGCTCTCACCACTGAGGTTCCTGAGGCATGATCTCAGCAGATCAAAGAGAAAGAAGGCGGTGAAGCTGCCTCACTGGAAGTTCATGACAAGGTTCAAGACCCGTGTCATACTTCAGAACATTCCAGGATATGTGGTCATGCTTCTTGGAATTTACTTCGCACAGGTTCTGCTGATGTTCGGACTTATGTTGAATCCTATGCTGAAGCACTATCAGAATGACATATTGGATAATATGGTAGCTGACCACCAGTATGTTCTGGATTCACAGGTGGAGACGGCAAATAATAATGCGGAAACCTACTGTATGAAGACGCTGAGGACGACCGGAGATATAGATGATGAGATCATGGTGTATGGAATACACTCGGACAGTAAATATTTCCCGGTTAAGCTGGACGACGGAGATGTGCTGGTATCTGACAGCTACGCAGACAAATATGAGATAGTTGATGGCGACAAACTTGAGCTCAAGGAGAGCTATACTGATGACACATATGAGCTCAAGGTGACGGGTTCTGTGGTGTATCCGGCAGCCCTTGCGGTGTTCGTGACAGAGGGTGATTTCAGAGAAATATTTGACAAGGACGAGGATTACTTCACCGGCTATTTCTCGAATGACAAGTTGACCGATATAGAGGATCATGTAGTGTCAGAGATCACAAAGGATGATATGATAAAGGTGTCCAGACAGCTCACCAAGTCCATGGGAGGTATGTTCTACATAGTGGTTGTATTTTCACTTGTTATGTTCATGCTTCTCGTATATCTGCTCACAAAACTAATAGTGGAGAAGAACACGGTGTCCATATCCATGGTTAAGATACTGGGATATGACACAAAGGAGATCAGTAAGCTGTATCTGTCATCCACAACTGTCATGGTTGCGGTGGTGACGCTGCTCGATATACTGCTCAGTTACCTGTCGATCAAGGTGATATACAGGGCAATGCTGATAGATATGCTAAGCGGCTGGATGCCGATATACATGGCACCATGGATATTCCCACTCATGTTCGTGCTCAGCTTTACCTGCTATCTGGTGATCTCACTGTTGCAGATGAAGAGAATAAAGAGGATTCCTATGGACGAGGCGCTCAAGAATGTGGAGTGATGCGTCAGGCTGCGTTCAGGTATTATATTGAAAAAAGAGAAAATTTTGTGCTGTAAATCCCCCGAATTCCTGAAAAGGATACATGGATTAGAAGTTGTGTATCTTTTCAGTGGGAATCCGGGAGTTTGAGCACAAAATTTTCTTTTTTTGCTATTTTGTGGGAAATGTTCCCAAAGCTGTCAGGTTGTCGACCCGGACAGGCTCATGCCAGCTAGATGGTTCCTGTGACAGTCACGGTTGCCGTTCCCTGCGTTGTGGTGATGACTCCCGTGGCTGTATTCTGTGTGAATGTTGCTGCTGGAACAGTGATCTGTCCGGCAACTGTTGCGAACTCGCCTGTTGCTTCATTGTAGGTGTAGCTGGCTGGCGCTGTCCATGCATTTCCATTGTATGTCACAGTGATTCCGGTGAGGATCGGATTGAAGGTATCTGTGATGATGACGTTGTCACTTGCGGATGCCTCGGTGTTGCCGTAGTTCTCTATAAGGAAGGTGTAAGTGATCTGACCATTCTCTGCAACTATGCTAGGACTCACAGACTTTGTGATGGCGAGATCGGGAGCTGCAACAGGGGAAACCGACTCAGTTGCAGTGACTGCGTTGGTAAGTCCTGCGCCGGTTACTGTAACAGTGTTGGTCACGGAATCCTCATTGCCTCTAGGTGTAAATTCATTTGTTGTTGTCTCATATATAATAGTAGCATTTCCGCCCGCTGGAACGGAGATTCCAGTGAGTGTCAGCGGAGCTGCAGCACCGACAGCCGGAGCGGCTACCAGAGTTCCATTGGTGTAGTATCTGATGGAATCCGGAATATAAGTGAGAGGATATACTGTTGTATTTCCCACTGCATATGCTCCCAGATTATCTGTGAGAGACAGACCTGTGAGTGTGGTAGTTCCGGAATTGATGAGACTTATCACATACGTGATCTTATCCGGTGTTCGGTAGGTGTCCACCACAGCCGTCTTGGAGACTGTGAGGACTTCAATGATTTCTCCAGTTATGATATTGGAATTGGTGGATCCTCCGCTGTAGGACAGAGTTGCCTGATTAGTGAATGTTGCCATTACTTTACCTCCGTATTGTGTTGTCAGAGGTTTATATACCTCTGATATAAAATATGTGCTGTGGAGGCTTTGGGTTACAGATATTACTCACCATCTGTGACCCATTTATGTTATACTAAAAGATAACTATGTGGTTTAAAGAGCTGTTTTTATATACAGGAGGAATATAGGTGAGAAGGAAAAGGTGGTCGTACCTGATTGCCTGTGTGGTGCTGGCAGGTGGGCTGGCAGCGCCTGGCACATATACCAAGGTGTACGCGCAGGATTATGAAAATGTAGAATACGTAACCAGTGTGTCAGAGCTTAGAGATTCCATGGACGAAGCTGATGTGGTAAACTCGGCCGATGTGATGGATAGAGGAGCGGATGTCGACGCAGCGGCAATGTACAGCAGTGAGTCAGCCGACATATACAGTCTTCGCAGGATCATATTGTATACAGATGAAGTGCCGGAGACCTATGGCGCGACAACAGTCATCTGTTATGACAAATACGATTACTATGTGCTTGGCTACGATACCGAGGAAGCGACGAAACAGGCATACGAAAAGCTTCAGGAAGAGTACGAGCCTGAAAAATGTATGCTTGATCAGGTCATATATTCAGAAGATGTGTTGGCGGATTTGGATTCAAATTCGTATGCTGCACAGCGGAACGTTGATGCCATGCTTGCCGCATCGGAGACATATAAGGCTGTAAGCTGGGGCACAAGGTACATGGGAATGGACAGGCTCAAGGCGGAGGTGTCAGAGTACAAGCTGGATGCTAAGGTAAATGTGGCGGTCATAGATACCGGAGTTAATTCCTCGGATACTCTGTTTGAAGGCAGGATAAATGAGGAAGGAAGTATGAACTGCTGCGAGGGCGAAGACCGGAGCGACTACGGAGACAACATGGGACATGGAAGTCATGTGGCGGGCATAATAGCGGATGCGACACCGGACAATGTCCAGCTCACGATCATCAAATGTTTCACAAGCCGGGGAGCAACCACAGTGTCAACGGTACAGCAGGGAATCATGGCTGCGCTTGACAGCGGTGCGGACGTGATCAATATGAGCTTCTGCTTCTATGGTAAAAATGCAAGTGACAACACCAGGTCGATGCTTGACGAATTGTTAAAAAGTGCAAAAGAAGATGGCGTCATCATGTGTGTGGCAGCAGGCAATACGAACAGCACTGTGAACAACTGGGAGATCAGCGACGTGGAAGGTGTGTCATATCCTGCGGACAGCAGTGATGTGATAACAGTGTCGGGGCTTATGCAGAAGGCTGGAACGGAGGAGACAGCAGACAGGATATCGACGGATGCGGTGAAATTTGACGATAGCTATTCTTACTATGGAAATGCTGTAGATTTTTCCGCTCCCGGAACGAAAATAACATCGGCGTGGAAGACCGGAACAAATCATGGGTTTTCCACTTCAGGAACATCCATGGCGGCTCCGCATATATCAGCGGCGGCGGCCTACGTGAAGCTGGCGGAGCCAGAGCTTGACAGTGACCAGTTGAAGAATAGACTTATCTCATATTCCGTGGATCTGGGAACAGCGGGAAAGGATAAATACTACGGTTACGGTTGTCCATACATGGCGGATTATTTTGCTAATACATTTGGCGGAAAACATCCGGAGACAAAGGTCGGAACCTGTGCGGTGGAAAGTCTTGGAAATGCGAAGGATGGACTGAGACTGTCGTGGACTTCGGCAGATAATGCAAGTGGGTATAAGATATACAGGAAAACTGCGACAAGCGCATACAAATGTATAGCTGAGATAAAAGGTTCAGGAGTCAGAACATACACTGACAAGACTGCGGCGGCTGGAATCAGATACAGATATGCGGTGAGGGGCGTGAACGGCACGGCCGAGGGACAGCCGGCGGCTACAAAGGCACTGGTCAGACTTACCCAGCCGAAGTACAACGTGAAGAATGCATATTCCGGCGTGAAGGTATCCTGGAACAAAGTAAAGGGCGCGAGTGGATACAAAATATACCGCAAGGCACCGGGGCAGAACGGATGGAAGCAGTACAAGGTGCTGTCAGCGGGAACGCTCACATTTGTCGATAAGAATGTGACTAATTACAGAAACTATACATACACGGTCAAGGCGTTCAAGGGTACTTCTGCAAGCTCGTATGATACTGCGGGGGTCAGGTTGTACAGGATGCCGGGATGCAAGGCGAAAACGGTCAGATCAAATTCCAGAAAGACGATGGATGTAACATGGAACAAGGTCAGGTATGTCAGCGGGTATCAGATCCAGTACAGTACATCGTCGAAATTTGACAGATATAAGGTGGCAACGATAAATAAGTCCACAAAACTCAGACGCAGGATAAGCTCTCTGTTCTCAGGAAAATATTATTATGTGAGGATGAGAACCTACAGAAGAGTTGGCGGCAAGACCATTCATGGCGGCTGGAGCAGTGTACAGCGCATAAAGGTAAAATAGTGAAAGGCAGATAAGATGGCAGAAAATAAGGATTTGGAAGGATACAAGATCTCCACGATGGAGGATGAAGAGGATTATTTTGACAATGTGGAGATGGAGCTCGACTACAGCATCAGTATAACTGAGGGTTCCATGGAGCTTGGAAAGGACAATATAAAGGAACAGAAGAAGTACATGCGTGACAGCCATGGAGACATGGACGACGAGGAGTTCCTGCAGAACATGCAGTCGGTGAACAATGATGAGGCGTTCCTCAGAAGAGCTGCGAAGCGCCTGGAGGTGTATGAGCACCAGAAGAAGGTGCCGTACTTTGGCAAATTTGTATTCAAATATAAAGATGACGAAGAGTATCTCACGGTATATGTGGGTATGAGCGGTTATCAGTCAGATATGAATGGGCAGCAGCTTGTGTACGACTGGAGAGCACCTGTATCCTCTATGTATTATGCTTATGAAAAGGGACCGGCATCCTACAATGTCCATGTGGATGACATGGAAGATGACGAGTTTTCTGGAGACATAGTGGAGAAGAAACAGTTTCTGGTGTCAAATGGCAGACTTAAAGACGCGGTGGATACTGACTCCAACATCAACGACGCCATATTGCTGGAGGCCCTTGGCGGCAACAGTGGTGTGAAGATGAAAAATGTGGTGGCTACCATACAGAAGGAGCAGGATGCGATCATAAGAAACCGCACGGCGTATAACCTTATAGTGGACGGCCGCGCCGGAAGCGGTAAGACGGTCATAGCCATGCACAGACTGGCGTGGCTGTTGTACAACTACAAGACACTTGAGAGTGACAATGTCATGATACTGTCTCCAAACAGTATATTTGGCGATTATATATCAGAGGTTCTCCCGGAGCTCGAGGAGAACAGTGTGCCTGAGAAGGAATTTGACAGTCTGCTTGAGGAGCTTCTTTTCATAGAGGAGGAATATGAGAGCAAGCTGGATCAGTCGGAGTTCATTATAGACAGCGGCGATCAGGACAACCAGAGGATGAGAAATATCAAGGTCAAGTCGTCCATCTCTTTCTACGACAGTTTCAATGAGTATCTGGACAGGTATGTGTCAGGTATAAAGTTCAGAAATT
Source organism: Coprococcus sp. BIOML-A2 (assembly GCF_009875795.1). Lineage (NCBI taxonomy): Bacteria > Bacillati > Bacillota > Clostridia > Lachnospirales > Lachnospiraceae > Coprococcus > Coprococcus sp. BIOML-A2. The sequence goes on along the minus strand of NZ_WWSI01000005.1, from coordinate 237,735 downwards.
TCCATTATCAGAAGGTGGAGTATACAGGCGAGGATATAGCTGCCATGTTCAATGGAAGATTTGCAAGAAAACCTGTGTATGAGAGATTCGAGAACATAGCATACTTCATAGTAGACAGGGTGGAGGATAATTCTCCTAAGGAGTTCCCGGACGAGAAGAAGCGTAATCTGGCAAGGCAGATACAGAAGCAGATGGTAAATTTATTTGCAGAGAGGAATCTGGTTGAGCTGTATGTTGGATTCCTGGCGGAGATGGAGAAGAAATATCCGGGTATATCGGAGTACAGAAATGAATATGGAAAGATATGCTATGAGGATATCCTTCCTATACTTTACTTGCAGGTGTATTTCTACGGATGTCATTCCTACAACAATATCAAGCACCTCGTCATAGATGAGATGCAGGATTACAATATATTCCAGTATGCGGTGATAGACAGGGTGTTTGGCTGCAAGAAGACTATCCTCGGCGACAGGTATCAGGTGCTCTTCTATGATCCTGAGGAGACTGTTGTGGATGTTCTGACGAAGATATTTGCAAAGAGGAACGGACAGGGCGGCTATGAGCTCAAGGAGCTGTTCGCGTCGTACAGATCCACGGCGGAGATCACCGAGTTCTGCAACGGTATACTTGGCGGAGAGGGCGTAGGCGGCAACACTGTGGAGAGACACGGCAGGGTGCCTGAGGAGATACAGTGTGAGTCACTGGATGAAGCTGTGGAGTTCATAAATGACAAGCTGAGCTACGGAGACATGGACGCCTACGACAACATAGCTATCCTGACAAATGACGAGGCTGATGCCTACGAAGTGTACAAGCAGCTTTCGGAGTACACCGAGGTGACGCTCATCACCAATCAGTCGGTTGTCTATGCGGGCGGTGTGGTCGTACTTCCAAAGTTCCTTGCAAAGGGAATGGAGTTCGATGCAGTGTACGTCATGACGGACGGAACCTACGACGGAAGCATGGTCACAAGACATGCGCACTATATAGCCTGTACGAGAGCACTCCATGAGCTGTATGTGCTTGATGTGGAGCAGCCATAGGAGTGATACAAAGACAGAAATATTATATCTAGAAATATTTTTCGGGAAAATCGCGATTCCAACTGAACATATATGATGTACTATACGGCATTTCCGCTTTGGGAGATGCCGTATTTTTTATTGTTGCTATATGGCAGATGGTACGCCTGAGCAGAAATGTAATTGTGAGTGTCAGAACTCTGTAAATTATTCGCCGGCCAATAATTGAGATTTGTGTTGATTGTGCAAAAATTATACATAAATAGAGATAACGCATTTTTATTGTTGCAATATCTACAAAGAAATGTTATTATTAAGGAAACGGGGAAACTAAAAATAGTTTCTGAGTTTCCTGAGCGGGAAGTATGTACAGGAAGCTGACAGACACGGATGGACAGGAGGGAGTTATGGACGGAGAAGCACAGCAGCAGCTTAAATTGAGGATATATGAGGCGACCATAGAGGAGTTCCGGGAGAAAGGGTTCAAATTCACCATGGACGATATGGCAAGGCGACTTGGAGTGAGCAAGAAAACCATATATCAGGTCGTCAGGGACAAGGAATCATTGTTCTTTGACACGGCGACATATATATACGAGCAGATCAAGAGAAGTGAGCAGGCGGTCATGGATGACGACCGCCTGACCACTGTGGAGAAGATAAAGGCGATACTCATAGCCATGCCGGACAGCTACAGCGAGCTGGACTGGAGGCAGATATACCAGTTGGAGAATTCATATCCACGGATATTTGCCCGGGTGAGAGTAATGATGGAGCAGCAGTGGGATAATACCATAGAGCTTCTGAAGCGCGGAATTGCCGAGGGTGTTATAAGGAATATTCCGATTCCGGTCATCAAGACGATGTTCGAGGCCACGCTTGAGAAATATATGGAGACTACAGTCCTGATAGATGCAGGACTTACATTTGACGAGGCGGTGCAGTATACACTGGATGTGCTTATGAATGGTATATCCTGTAAGGAGTAGAAACGGCTATGAATGAAGGGATTATCTGGAATAGGGCCCCGCGACCGGTTCAATTCACCGGGGTGAGATGGGTGGTATATATAAAAGACAGGAGGGTGTGCTATGGGCAAGAGATCTGAGGTTATATTTGGCAACAGGATGAGCGGTCAGGTCGTCAAAAAGGCGGAGAACTCCAAAGAGAGATTTGTAAAAAGATTCGGTGATGACAGTGACGTGGATTATCCTCTTGCAGTTGTGAAGAATCCGTATATTGGGGATTCACTTGGGGTTTCAAATATTGTGATCGACGGCGGAGTCAGTGATGATGCGGATGCCGGTGAACGTGAGGCGTTTGACAGGGACAAAGGAATCATAGTTGGCAATATCAGGATGGGATTCGGACACTACAGGATATCCATGGCGATAGCATCAGCGGCCAATCATCTGGGATACAAGCCGTACTGGATGGATCTCAATTCCTACAGTGAGACCACTGGAGGAAAGGTCATAGAGGCGCAGAACAAGCTCTATTCCCTGGGATCCAGGATCTCTGGAAAGAGTAAGGCTTTCAACAAGGCGGTGTGGGAGCCTATGAATTATGAGGGCTTCAGGAAGCTGTCATACAATGCCTCAGATCAGATGAATGCGGAGCTCATGACACCGGTGTTTAGGAATGTTCCAAAGGATATCCCACTTGTGGCTACACATGTGTGGCCGGCTCAGGCAGCAGTCCACGCAGGAATGAAGCATGTGGTGAACGCCATTCCGGACAACTGGCCTATGGCGCTCCACCTTGCGGAGGGAAGCCTTCATACGGTGCAGACCAGATCGTCATATCTAGGATACAGGACACTGAACGGCATGCAGGGCGACGAGGTGCTTAAGCCTATGCCCGGCGATTCAATCAGATACGTTGGACACTATATAGACCATGAGCTGGTGGCAGCCATAGAGGAGGACTGCGACAGGAGAATAGAGAGAAGAAAGAAAAAGGCACCGATGCGTTTCCTTCTCACCATAGGAGGTGCCGGAGCACAGAAGGATATATTTGCAGCTATCATCAGGACGGCGCTTGCCAGCGTGAAGAAGGGCAACATGGTCCTGTATGTAAATGTGGGCGACTACATGAATGTGTGGGAAGAGCTGGTGAGAGAGATACCCGCCATGGAGAGCCTTGTCACTACACATTTCGATGACTGGAGCGACACCACAGCATTTGCGGATAAGGCTCTTAAGGAAGAGGTGTACGGAATACACGCATTTTGCCATGAGAATATATATGAGGCTGTGTACTGCACCAACCTTCTCATGAGAAGCTGTGATGTACTCATAACGAAGCCGTCTGAGCTGGCCTTTTATCCAGTTCCAAAGCTGTTCATCAAGAGAGTTGGCGGGCATGAGCAGTGGGGGGCGATACACTCGGCGGAGATCGGAGATGGAACACTGGAGTGCCGTGATATACCGCACACTCTACAGATGATGAAGCTGTTCATGCAGGATGACAGCATACTCACAGATATGTGTGAGAACATAAAGCGGAACAAACTGGATGGAATATACGACGGAGCGTATGAGGTCGTAAAACTGGCGATGGATATGAAGAACTGAGAATGGAGGGTTACATTATGTATAAGGTAAAGAAGAAAGAGACATTTATACCATCATCAAATGGCAAGGACAAGCTGCACGTTATCGTGTGGGAGCCACAGGGCGAGGTGCGGGCGATACTTCAGATATCCCATGGAATGATAGAGCTGATAGACAGGTACGACGAATTTGCGAGATATCTTGCTGCGAAAGGCTTCGTAGTTGCAGGAAATGATCATCTGGGACATGGGCTTACGGCGGCAAATATGGATGAACTTGGATATATGAATGCCTACGATGCGAGCAAGGCAATAGTCGCGGATCTTCATAGAGTCACTAGAAGTCTGAAGAAGGCATACAAAGGAGTACCGTTCTTCCTGATGGGACACTCTATGGGTTCATTTATGGCGAGACGATACATGAGTGACTACGGCTGGGATCCAAAATATCCGTCACCTTACACGGAGGGCTCAAGTGTGGACGGCTTTATCTGCATGGGAACTGGAAGCATGCCTGAGTATATGCTGCAGATCGGAAGACTTGTGTTGGAGCTTGAGAAGAGTCAGCACGGCGAGAGATACAGAAGTACCCTCATGGAAGTGTTGGCATTTGGAACATACAACAGGGGTATCCCGAAGACCACTATCGTGGACGGTGAGGTGAGAAAGAGGACGAATAAAGACTGGGTGAGCCGTGACCCGAAGCGCGTGGATGCATATGTGGATGATCCGCTGTGCCAGTTCTCATTTACCCTGAAGGGCTACGAGACGCTGTTCAATACACTCCACTATATACAGGAGGACAGGAACATAGCGAAAATACCGAAGAATGTGCCGGTTCTGTTTGTGTCCGGTGACAGGGATCCTGTTGGACATTACGGCAGGGATGTTCTGAAGCTCTACGAGTTATACCACAGGAGAGTTTCGCATAATGTGGCATGCTATCTGTATGAGGACTGCAGACACGAGATACTGAATGAGCTGTGCAGGGATAAGGTATTTGACGATATTGACAAGTGGCTTGAGACAAGGCTTGCTGATATAAAAGGTTAGGCCTTTAAGGAGGTTATATATGGGAGAAAATTCACAGGATAATACACAGAATGGCGCACCTGCGGGCGGCCTTCAGAAAAAGACAAAGATAGCCTACGGAGTAGGGGCCGTGGGAAAAGACATGGTGTATATGCTGGTAGCCAGCTATATACTGTACTACTATAATTCTGTGCTTGGCGTCAGCTCAGTGTTCATAGGAACAGTGCTGATGGCGGCGAGAGTGTTTGATGCATTTAACGATCCTATCATGGGTATCGTGGTGGCAAAGACCAGAAGCAGATGGGGAAGGTTCAGACCGTGGATATTCTCGGGAACCGTGCTGAACGCGGTTGTCCTCTATGCGATGTTCGCCGCGCCGGAAAGCATGGGAGCTGGTGGGATGAAGGTGTTTCTGACAGTGACATATTTCCTGTGGGGAATCACATACACGTTGATGGATATTCCATACTGGTCCATGATCCCGGCCATCACTGAGCCGGGCAAGGAGAGGGAGAATCTGTCTGCACTTGCAAGATCCTGCGCGGGCGTGGGTTCTGCCATCCCTACTGTACTTACTATGATAGTAGTTCCAGCCATCAGCGGCGCAGCCCTGGCGGCGGACAAGCTGAAGATCACGGATTACCGCATCGGCTTCAAGTGGTGGGCTCTTCTGGTTGCAGTAGTGTTCGTCATCTCGGAGGCCATTTGCGTGGCAAATGTAAAGGAGAAGGGTGACACAGTAGTGGAGTCCCATGGCATAGGTGAGATGTTCCATTCGCTGGTGACAAATGACCAGGCTCTGGCGGTGGTCATAACCATCGTGCTTGTAAACTCTGCACTCTATATAACAAGCAACCTGCTCATATATTTCTTCACATATGACATAGGAAGTGAGAGCGGATATGCGCTGTTTTCCGCATTTGGCGGCGGTGCGCAGATACTTGCTATGATGCTGTTCCCGCTCTTTAGAAAGAAGATGTCCAAGAGAAAGCTGTTTGTACATTCGGTAGTATATGAGATCGTCGGATATGTGATGCTGCTTGCCTGCAGCCTTGCCGGTGTTACCCGTATGACGGTGAGCGGAGTGCCTTGTTGGTACGTTCTGTTCATCCCGGGACTTCTGGTATTTGCGGGAAGCGGACTTCTAAATGTGCTGATAACCGTGTGTCTTGCCGACAGCATAGACTACGGAGAGTACAAGAATGGGCAGAGAGATGAGAGCGTCATATGCTCCATGCAGACATTTGTAGTAAAGCTTGCATCGGGAGTTGCAGTGTTCTTTGCCGGACTTGCGATCAAATGGGTCGGACTTATCCAGCCGGCAGATGGAACATCGGAAGTCATAGAGCAGAGCACAGGAACTCTCATGGGACTTTCCATGATGATGACAGTCGTTCCGATAGTCCTTCTCATCATAGGACTTGTATTTTTCATCAGGAAATACAAGCTGACCGAGGAGAGGATGCAGGAGATCATGACGAAACTTAGATAGGAGGAACCGCTATGAACGAAGTTCATACTTGGAATCGGTTCCGACGACCTGCCCCGCTCGCTTATGCGAGAGGGGCGATACATATTAGATAGGAGGAACCGCTATGAACGAAGTTCATACTCGGAATCGGTTCCGACGACCTGCCCCGCTCGCATGTGCGAGAGGGGCAATACATATTATTAGGAGGAACCGCTATGAACGAAGTTCATACTCGGAATCGGTTCCGACGACCTGCCCCGCTCGCATATGCGAGAGGGGCGATACATATTAGATAGGAGGAACCGCTATGATCAGATATATAGAAGAACATCAGGTATTCATACTGGAGACAAAGTCGACGCAGTATGCCATGTGCGTGCGCCCGGATGGACACCTTGAGCACCTGTACTACGGTGGCAGGAGTCTGGACTGCGGAGATCAGAATATTGTGGGACTTTGGGATGTGGCACATGACCGCAGCCTGTTCGAGACCGGCAATGCCATAGCGCTGGATGGTGGACTTACCTTAGAAAGTCTGCTACAGGAACTGTCGTCAACCGGCAAGGGGGATGTCAGCGAACCATTTGTCTGTATGACCCATGCAAATGGCAGTACGACCTGCGACTTTGTGTACGAATCATACGAGATAAAAAACGGCAGGGATGAGCTTGAAGGACTTCCGTGTGCGGTGGAATATCATAGGGGAATAGATGGCAGATTCAACACAGTAAATGAGCAGCAAGGCACAGAAGTGGGAAGCGGTGTGGCTGGTGGATTGCAGAGCATACAAGCATATGAGCGACAGAATACAGCGGGCGAGGTAACACAGCTCACCATAACCCTCCGGGACAAATTCTACAGACAAAGGCTTGAGCTAATATATGTCACATGGGATGACTGCGACGTGATAACCAGAAGTGCCCGCCTGACAAATGAAAGCGATGACGTGGAGCGGGTGGACAGACTTATGTCCATGCAGTTTGATATGAGAATGTATCAGGAATATGACATGATACATTTCGGAGGAGCCTGGGCGAGGGAAATGCACAGATCGGTGCACCCTGTAAGGCAGGGAAGAGTGTCTGTCTCATCGTCGACCGGAACCTCGGGCAGCAGGGCCAATCCGTTCTTCATGGTGGTTGAGCACGGCAGTTCAGAGGAACATGGTGAGTGTTACGGTTTCAATCTCATATATTCAGGAGACCATATGGAGAGCTGTGAACAGAATTCATATGGACGTATGCGTATACTCAGCGGCATCAATCCGGAAGGATTTTCATTTGCGCTTGAGCCGGGACAGTCATTCCAGTCGCCGGAGGCGGTCATGACATATTCAGATTCAGGATTTGGCGGTGTCAGCAGTCATATGCATGCATTTGTCAGAAGACATATAGTCAGAGGCCACTGGGCGGACCGGGAGAGGCCTGTTCTGCTGAATAGCTGGGAGGCCGCATACTTTGATATAAATGAGAAGAAGCTGCTGAAGCTTGCAAAAGAGGCAAAGAAGTGCGGCATAGAGCTGTTCGTCATGGATGACGGCTGGTTCGGACACAGAGACAATGACACATCCTCACTTGGAGACTGGCAGGAGAACCGGAGCAAGCTTCCGGGTGGAGTAAAGCAGCTTGCTGACAAGATAAATGCACTTGGACTTGACTTTGGTATATGGGTCGAGCCGGAGATGGTGAACGAGGACAGTGATCTCTACAGGACTCATCCGGAGTGGGCAGTCAGAGTGCCGGGACAGAGTCATGCCGAGGGGCGTCATCAGATGCTGCTGGATCTCACCAACAAGGACGTGAGAGATCATATAGTGGAAGCCATGGCAAATGTGTTCTCATCTGCGAATATCTCGTACGTGAAGTGGGATATGAACAGGATCATGTCTGACCGCTACAGCCAAACACTTCCGCCTGACAGACAGAGTGAATTCGGACACAGGTATGTGCTTGGACTATATGACATAATGGACAGACTCACTAAGCAGTTCCCTGAGATATTGTTTGAGGGATGTGCCGCCGGGGGAAACAGATTCGATCTCGGTATACTGTGTTACATGTCGCAGATATGGGCGAGTGATGACACGGATGCCAGGGAGAGGATTGAGATACAGACGGGTTACAGCTATGGCTACCCTATGTCGGTAGTCAGCAGTCACGTGTCCGGATGCCCGAATCACCAGACACTCAGGGGCACCCCGCTTGAGACGAGATTCGGAGTGGCGGCATTTGGCGTGCTGGGCTATGAATGCAACCTGTGCGATATGAAGAAGAAAGATCTGGAGGCCATAAAGGAACAGGTGGAGTTCTACAAGAGACACAGGCGCACACTTCAGTTCGGTGGATATCACAGGATCGAGAATGGCACGGTGTCAGATCTAAAGAGAAATGTGTACCAGTTTATGACGGTGGCGCAGGATGGCTCAGAGGCAGTGTCCTGCTATTATGAGGGCCAGGTGATACCGAATTATACTTACAAGCATATGCGGACTAAGGGGCTTGATGAGACTTCAGTCTATGTCATGGAGGGCAGAAACCTGCAGTACAGCGTAAAACTCATGGGAGATCTCATCAACACTGTTACACCTGTGCATGTGAAGCCGGATTCGCTGGCCCAGAGTGCGATAGACAAGGTAGTCAGGCTTCAGGGCGAGAAGGAGTACGTGCAAGCGGCCGGTGCGGTGTTCAATCGTATGGGGGTGAATCTTGCTCCAAACTTTGCAGGAACTGGCTACAACGACCAGACAGCTCTCTGGACGGAGCATGGGCTGAGGTTATATACATTCACCAGACAGTGATATATATGATCACAAGCAGATGTATATATAGAATTGGGGCTCTGGAACATAGTACATTGTAAAAATAGTGGAAATAATATCTGAAATGTGTTATCTTGCTCTTATAGAGAACTGTTCCTAATAGAAAATGATAAATAACAGAAGGAGGACTATACAATGAGTGAGAAGCGTAACACATGGCAGAAACAGGTCATATACTCTGTTATAAAGGAGCTCAAGACTCATCCTACAGTCCAGAGTCTGATAGATGAACTGGAAAAGAGAGGATATAAGATAGGCAAATCAACTGTGTACAGAGTGCTCTCTGATGCGGTTGAAGAGGGAATTGTCATGAATGTGTATTCCGGAGACAAGATGGAACATTTTGATGGCAATACGGAGAATCACTATCACATACGATGTAAGGTATGTGACAGGATATTTGACAGTGAGCTTCCATATCAGGATTCCATCACACAGATGGGCGTGGAGGCGGACAGCGATTTCGTCATACTGTCACACAACCTGGAATTTATCGGGATATGTCCATCCTGTAAGGACAGCCTGAAAAGTCTGTGATGGAGATGGTAAAAGGCCGGTATACATGAACGCATATTGTATGCGGTGTATGTGTACCGGCCTTTTTGTATGTGCAGGCAATGCCAAGAGCCTGTATCTTATCTGCTCTGTCAGTCTCTCTTTTTCTGTGAAATGATATTTGCAGATTTTATTTCCTTCTTTATAAATTCAGGAATCGCGGAATTGCCTTTCTGGTCAGATTCAGGTGTGTCCGGCTGCGCCTCAACTGTATGTGAGTTTACACTTATAGGATCCACGCGTGGATTGCTGATAAATGTCTTGTTGGCCGAAGGCTTTACAACTGTCATTCCGAGGATGGACTTCTTGTTGCGAAACTCTCTTTCCTCCTCTGGTGTGCGCTCAGGGGCGGCATCCACCAGATTGCCGTCTCCGAAAAGGTCTATCTCAAAGCTGCTGTCATTTTCCTCCTGCTCATCATCCGTATCGTCATCCAGCGCATCTGTAATTATCGGTTCTGCGTGGATGGAAGTATCCGTATCGTCGTCTGCAAATGCACTGTCGAGATCAGGATCGTATTCATCAGCAAATGCGCTGTCAAGATCAGGGTCATATTTTTCATCTGATTCAGTGTCGCCAAATTCAGAATCGGAGTCGACATACTCCTCAGGCTTCTCAAAAAATGTAGGATCTATATCGAGCTTGAAGTCGACCTCTGAGTGACCCACTTCAATGCCGCAGTCGTTGAACAGCTTAGTCGTGTAGCAGTTTTTCAGCTTCTCGATGAGTTCAGTGTTTTCGTACTTGAGCTGTTCGAGTATGTTTGCGATTATCATTCCCTGATATTCATCCGTCCATCCGTCCTCAAGCTTTACTGCGATACCGAGCTTCATGCTCTTTATCGCCATACATATAACACCCCTGGAGCCGTCCTTCATTATGAGGTCAGGATTCTGGTTGATATAATATGAAGGTGTTCCGTAATCGTTGATCTTCTCAGGATATTTGTGGATGCATGAGAAGTTGTAGTCTATAGTCTCCCGGAGTTCGTTTGACAGGCTGAATGGATCCATGAGCTTTGCGTAGGACATGGCGATGCTTCTAAGTGGCAGTGCAAATACTGGAACTCCACAGCCGTCTATGCCGAGCCCGATCTTGAATGTAGGGGTCTGGCTGAGCATGGATATGAAATTGATTATCTGCTGCTGTACAGGGGAATCCTTGAGCTGATAGCCGTCCGGCTTACCGGTGAGCTCTCTCTGGAGCAACATAAGGCTGAAATGTTTTCCCGAGCAGCAGTGCTGAAGTTTGCTCTGTCCCTGCCTTGGGTGGAGCTTTGACCTGTCGGTGAGCTTTGCCGCCAGCGCTGAAGCTGATGTGGAAGTGCATGGCTTCATGATCATGTCATCGGGATTCAATCCTGTCTTGCGCGAGATCTCCTCCAGCACAAATATATGATGGTTGCTTCCCCAGTGGGAAGAGTTGAACATGGCAACATCCTCGTCGGTGAGGTTGAACCTTCTGTGAAGTCCTGCCAGCAGTGTAGGCAGCACCTGTATAGGCTTGCTTGCGGAACGCATGAAAGTCTGTTTCTCTATGTCGCCAAGGTAGGCGATTGTATCTCCTGTGGATGACACAACTGCGATGGAGCCGCGGTGTGCATTCTCAACAATATTTCCACGGTATTCTTTTACTAATATCTCTGACATATATTCAACACCTCATTTGTATTTTGTATGATTTTCTTCCGATATAGTCATTATATGAAAAAGATATCCGTTTGCAAAATGAAAATTACATAATATATAAGAAAAATATGAGAAATGTAATTGAGTGTAAGTAAGTAATAACTAAAAAATATCGCCTGATACTGACAAAATACATCATTTGTCATATATACCCTGAGTAAAAAATGTTTAAAAAAATCGAAAAATGCGCATTTTTTTTGTGAAAATGCATAAAAAACTTTGATTATTATAAAAAGGATGGTATAATGTCTTTATAATTTTGCATGGAGAGGTGACTTACATGATTAAAAAAGAAATGATCGCCATGCTCCTTGCTGGTGGACAGGGCAGCCGTCTTGGGGTTCTTACATCCAAGCTTGCCAAGCCAGCGGTAGCATTTGGCGGCAAATACAAGATAATCGATTTCCCACTGAGCAACTGTATCAACTCGGGGATTGACACAGTAGGTGTACTTACACAGTACAGACCACTCAGACTTAACCAGCATATCGGAATCGGCATTCCTTGGGATCTCGATAGAAACATTGGTGGTGTCACAGTGCTTCCACCATACGAGAAGAGCAACAACAGCGAGTGGTACACAGGTACTGCCAACGCTATCTACCAGAACATAGAGTTCATAGATTATTACAATCCAGACTATGTTCTCATACTTTCCGGTGATCATATCTACAAGATGGATTATGAACACATGCTTGACTATCACAAGTCCATGAATGCGGATGTGACACTTGCCACATACCAGGTTCCATGGGAGGAGGCAAGCAGATTCGGAGTAGTTATAACGAATGATGACGGCATCATCTCAGAGTTTGAGGAGAAGCCGGAGAACCCAAGAAGCAACAAGGCTTCCATGGGTATATACATATTCAACTGGAAGATCCTCCGCGAGGCACTTGTTACCATGAAGGATCAGCCGGGATGCGATTTCGGTAAGCATATTATTCCATACTGCCATGAGAACGGCAACAAGATATGTGCATACGATTTCAAGGGATACTGGAAGGATGTAGGAACTCTCGGTTCATACTGGGAGGCCAACATGGAGCTTGTCGACATAGTTCCTGAGTTCAATCTGTATGAGGAATTCTGGAAGATATATACGAAGACAGACGCCATACCACCTCAGTACATAGATGAAGCGGCAAAGGTATCCAAGTGTATCATCGGAGAGGGAACCGAGATATACGGAACCGTTGAGAATTCAGTTATAGGCTCTTGTGTAACCATAGGAGAGGGTGCGGTCGTTAAGGATTCGATTATAATGAATGGGGTTACGATCGAAGCTGGTGCCTATGTTGAAAAGGGAATCATTGCCGAGAATGTCAAGGTTGGTGCAAATGCCAAGCTTGGAGTTGGTGAGGAAGCTGTCAATGAGATGAAGCCTAATATCTACGCATTTGGCCTTGTTACTATAGGTGAGAACTCAGTTATACCTGAGGGCGTAACAATAGGTAAGAACACTGCAATATTCGGTGACACAGATCCTTCGGATTATCCGGACGGAACACTTCCGAGTGGCGGTAGTATTATAAAGGCAGGTGAGTAGACATGAGAGCATTAGGAATTATTCTGGCAGGTGGTAACAGCAATAAGCTGGGAGATCTTTCAGCAAAGAGAGCCGTTGCAGCCATGCCTATCACAGGAAGCTACAGAGCAATTGATTTCGCACTTTCCAATATGACCAATTCTCATATTCAGAAGGTAGCGGTATTCACACAGTACAACACAAGATCACTGAATGAGCATCTGAACTCAAGCAAGTGGTGGGATTTCGGAAGAAAGCAGGGAGGTTTGTTCATCTTCACACCTACCATCACAGCAGCTAACAGCTACTGGTACAAGGGAACAGCAGATGCACTTTATCAGAATATCAAGTTCCTCAAGGAGAGCCATGAGCCATATGTAGTTATCGCTTCAGGAGACGGTATCTACAAGCTCGACTACAACAAGGTTCTTGAGGAGCATATAAGCAATGGTGCAGATATCACGGTTGTATGCAAGGATATGGCACCGGGCGAGGATGACATCAACAGATTTGGTGTTATCAAGATGAACGAGGATGGCAGGATCATAGACTTCGAGGAGAAGCCTCTTGTGGCAGGAACCAACACGGTTTCCATAGGTGTATATGTCATAAGAAGAAGACAGCTCATCGAACTTCTTGAGACATGTGCCAACGAGGGAAGAAATGATTTCGTAAGAGATATTCTCGTGAGATATAAGGGTGTCAAGAGAATTTACGGATACAAGATGGACAGCTACTGGAGAAACATAGGAACAAAGGAGTCATATTACAGAGCTAATATGGATTTCCTCAAGAAGGACGTAAGAGACTTCTTCTTCAAACAGCATCCGGATATCTACTCAAGAGTGGATGATCTCCCACCAGCAAAGTACAATGCAGATGCGGTGGTAAATAACAGCTTGATAGCAAGCGGTTGTATCATCAACGGAACCGTTGAGAACTCAGTTATATTCAAGAAGGTATACATTGGAAATAACTGTGTGATCAGGAACTCGATCATACTTAACGATGTCAACATCGGTGATAATTCCATCATCGAGAATTGTATCGTGGAGAGCAGGGATACACTCCGCGCGAACACAGTACATCAGGGAACACCTGAGGACATCAAGGTAATAGTGGAGAAGGATTTCAGATATGCGTTGTAGGATGCATACGGTATAAGTAGTACAAATGACAGTTGCGTGTGGGATCGCAATGTGTGTCAGGGTTAAGGGGGTAATTCAGATGCAGATAACTGATATCAGGATCAGAAGTGTTGAGAAGGAAGGCAAGATGAAGGCGGTTGTTTCTATTACGATCGATGACGAGTTTGTTGTGCATGACATCAAGATCATCGAGGGTGAGAAGGGCATGTTCATCGCGATGCCGAGTAGAAAGGCAGCGGATGGAGAATATAGAGATATCGCTCATCCGATCAATACAGCTACAAGAGAGCGTCTGCAGAGTATGATTCTTTCAAAGTATCAGGAATCTTTGGAAGAGTAATACCAGTCTCAAATAGACATTCAGAGCCAGTGCTAGAGGCGTAAGTCACCAAGCTGATAGCATTGGCTCTTTTTATATGGTCTTGTAAAAAAATATAGTATAAAGTAGAATGTATCTGTTTAGATCCAGATAGAATATGGAGGATATAATAATGGTAAAATCAGTTATACTTGCGGCAGGCAAGGGAACAAGAATGAAGTCAGATAAGCCAAAGGTAGTTCATCAGGTGATGGGAAAACCGATGGTATATTATTCTATAGAAGCGGCGCGCCAGGCGGGTGCAGACGAGGTGTGTGTGATCGTTGGATACAAGGCAGACGAGGTGAAGTCAGCCATAGCTGCCAGTGTCAACGATGTGAAGGTTGACTATGCGCTTCAGGAGGAGCAGCTCGGAACAGGCCATGCGGTAAAGTGCGCTGCAGATTTTATTGGACGTGATGGGGATGTGATCATACTCTGTGGAGATACACCGCTTGTGACAGGGGATACACTCAGAAAAGCACTTGATTTCCACAAGGAGAGCGGGAATGGTGTAACTGTAATATCGGCGATGCTTGATGATCCATTTGGATATGGAAGGATCATAAGGGACGGTGACAGCCTGGCAAAGATCGTGGAGCAGAAGGATGCTGACGAAGCGGAGAAGGCTGTGAAGGAAGTTAACTCGGGCATGTATATATTTGACTGCGCAGCACTTCAGGACGCACTGTCACAGATATCAAATGACAACGCCCAGGGAGAGTATTATCTTCCGGATGCGATAGAGATAATAAAGAAAATGGGGCTTCCGGCTTCCGCTGTTCCGATGGACGATGCTGACCAGATAAGAGGAGTCAACACCCTGGAGCAGCTTGCAGATGCTGAGAAGATCATGGAGAACAGATAACAATAGAACGATCCACCTGGGTGGAGGAAAATGGAGAGACCAAATGAAGATCATAGTTGGACTTGGCAATCCCGGTGCGAAATATGCCGGAACAAGACACAATGTAGGATTTGCGGTTCTGGATGAGCTGGCAGAGAGACATAATATAAGGATAGACACTGCAAAGCATAAGGCACTTATAGGAAAGGGTATAATAGACGGAGAGAAGGTCATACTCGCCATGCCTCAGACATTTATGAATCTCAGCGGAGAGAGCGTAAGGGCGATAATGGACTTCTACAAATGTACGGTTGAAGATCTGATAGTCGTGTACGATGACATAGATCTTGACGTCGGCAAGCTCAGGATCAGACAGAAGGGAAGCGCCGGCGGTCATAACGGTATGAAGAATATCATACAGCACGTTGGCAGCCAGGAATTTGTCAGGATCAGAGTGGGTGTTGGCAAAAAGCCGGATCACATGGATCTGGCTGATTATGTGTTGTCGAGATTTGGAAAGGAAGATCTGGCGAATATAAGAGAGAGCTGTGGTAATGCCTGCGATGCGGTGGAGACCATACTGGCGGATGGCACAGTTGCAGCTATGAATAAGTTTAATTGAGAGTGATGGAGAATGATACGTGTACTTGGTGAGCCATTTGAAAAACTGAATATATATACAGAGTTGAAGGAGTGGCTTGCATCCGGAGATGGATTTGTCAATGTGACAGGTACGACGGGCGAGGGCACGGACAGAGTATTCATGATGCAGGGCTTCGGTGATGACGCATCGGTGCGCCTGATACTGACATATAACGACAGGCGTGCGGAGGAGCTGTACAGCGATATGAAGTTCTACGGAAGGGATGTATATATGTATCCTGCAAAGGATATTCTGTTCTTCAGTGCAGATGTCCACGGCAATGCCATAACCAGACGGCGCATGGAGGTCCTTCGGCGTCTGGCAACGGGAGAACCATGTACGATCATAGCCACGGTAGATGCAATGTATGACAAGATACCTGCACTGTCCTATATGAAAAAATACGTGATAAATATCCATGCGGCACAGTCTCTTGATCTGGATGAGCTTAAGGGCAAGCTGGTGGACCTTGGTTATGAAAAAACTGACAGTGTGGAGGAGCCGGGACAATTTGCCATACGAGGCGGTATCGTGGACATATTTCCGCTGACTGAGGAATGTCCATACAGAATAGACATGTGGGACGATGAAGTCGATACCATCAAGACATTTGATGCGGAGAGCCAGAGATCCATAGAGGATGTGGATGAACTTGTAATTTATCCCGCGGGAGAGATGGTGCTTTCAAAGGAGAGGATCGACAGAGGTATACACAGGCTGGAGGCAGAGCTGAAGCCGTATGCGAAGAAGCTTAAGGATTCATTTCAGACGGAGGCGTATGCCAGGATAAAGGGCGAGATAGCCACGCTGAAGGAACAGCTCACGGAGTTCAGTGCGATATACGGAGTGGACAGCTATGTTGATTATTTCTACAGTGACACGGTGTCTCTGGTGGACTGCCTGCCGGAGGATGCGTACATTTTCATAGATGAGACGAAGAAGGTCACGGAGAAGGCGGATGGCAGTGAGAAGAGTTTTCTTAGCAGCCTGACGCACAGGCTGGAGGGGGGATATATCCTCCCGGGGCAGATGAAGGTTCTGTTCACTTATGATGATGTTCTGGAAAAATGCAGACGCTACAAGGTTGTGGGCTTTGACTCATTTGTGGGTGAGGATGACCGTGTAAAGTATGCTCATCGCGTGGAGATCGAGAGCAGGGAGGTTCACAGCTACAGGAACAATTTTGATGCGCTGGTTACTGATATCAAGAAATGGAAGAAGGACAAATACAGCGTCCTGTTCGTATCGCCATCATCGGTCGGTGCGAAGAGAATGGTCGATAACCTCATGGACAATGACGTCATATGTCATTACCTGAACGACCCGGACAAAGCTCTGGCTGCCAGAGAGATGGCGGTCATGCCGGGAAGGCTCAGAGCCGGTTTTATGATACCGGAGATGAAGCTCATCGTGGTCAGTGAGGGAGATGTGTTCTCCAGCAAGACATCACATTCGCAGGCTTCGAGGAAGAAGCTGCCGCGTGCCGGGGAGATAGTAAAGTCATTCTCGGATGTGAGCGTGGGCGATTATGTGGTCCATGAGAAGTACGGAATAGGTATCTATCGTGGGCTTGAGAAGATAGAGGTCGACGGCGCCTTGAAGGACTATCTGGTTATCGAGTATGCTGAGGGCGGCAAATTATATGTCCTGGCTTCCGAGACGGACAGGATCCAGAAGTACAGGAGCAAGGAGAGCCGAGCCCCGAAGATCAACAGACTCGGTGGCAGTGAGTGGCAGAAGGTAAGAAACAAGGTTAAGGGCCATGTCAGCGAGGTGGCTCAGCATCTTGTAAAGCTGTACTCAGAGAGACAGGCGAGGGAAGGCTTTGCCTATTCTCCTGATTCCAAGTGGCAGAAGGAGTTCGAGGAGACATTTCCTTATACTGAGACTGACGATCAGTTAAAGGCCATAGAGGATGTCAAGGCGGACATGGAGAGCCATAAGATCATGGACAGACTGGTGTGCGGAGACGTTGGATTTGGCAAGACTGAGGTGGCGATCCGTGCTGCGTTCAAGGCTGTCGGTGACAGCAAACAGGTTGCGTATCTTGTGCCGACCACGATCCTTGCCGAGCAGCATTATGAGACGTTCACAGAGCGAATGAAGGATTATCCAGTGACGGTGAGACTGTTGTGTAGATTCTGTACCCAGAAGGAGATAAAATCTACACTCAGAGAGCTGAAAGAGGGCAAGGTGGACATAGTCATAGGAACCCACAGGCTGCTCTCAAAGGATGTGGAGTTCAAGAATCTGGGACTTCTCATAATAGATGAGGAACAGAGATTCGGTGTAAATCACAAAGAGAAGATAAAAGAGATGAAGACCAATGTGGATGTTCTGACACTGACGGCGACGCCTATCCCGAGAACACTCCATATGAGTCTTGTTGGAATCAGAGACATGAGCCTGCTTGAGGAGCCTCCAGTGGACAGGAGGCCGATACAGACCTATGTCATGGAATATGACAGGGAGCTTGCCAGGGAGGCGATTGCCAGAGAGCTTGCAAGGCATGGTCAGGTATACTATGTGTACAACAGGGTCGAAGGCATAGAGAGATTTGCGGATGATGTGAGAAGCCTCGTGCCATATGCAAATGTAGAGTTTGCCCATGGACAGATGGATGGCCGCACGCTGGAGGACATCATGTACCGGTTCAACAAAAAGGAGATAGACGTGCTTGTATGCACGACCATCATAGAGACCGGACTTGATATACCGAATGCAAATACCATAATCATACACGACGCTAACCTGTTTGGTCTGGCACAGCTCTACCAGTTACGCGGAAGAGTTGGTCGCTCGGACAGAAGTGCATTTGCATTTATGTTCTACAGGCGCAACAAGATGATATCCGAGGTCGCTGAGAAGAGACTTAGAGCGATAAAAGAATATACGGACCTTGGCTCGGGAGTCAAGGTGTCCAAGGCGGATCTCAACATCAGAGGTGCGGGAAGCGTCCTGGGCGAGAGTCAGTCGGGCAACTATGAGGTCGTGGGCTATGACCTTTACTGCAAGATGCTTAATGATGCGGTCAGGGAGCTCCGCGGCGAGAAGGTTTTCCATGAATACGAGACGGAGATAGACCTTCCGGTGGATTCGTTCATCCCTGAGACGTACGTCAAAAACGACTTTGTCAAGCTGGAGCTTTGTAAGAGAATATCCCTCATCAAGAATGAGGATGAGTACAATGACATAGTGGATGAGCTCATTGACAGATTTGGCGACATCCCTGACGAGACAATGAATCTTCTTGATGTGGCACTGTTAAGGGCAAATGCAAATATCTGCTTCATAACCCGTATATGGTACAAGGACGGAGACCTGAGATTTGTCATGTACAACAGGGCTGACATAAATGTAGATGGGATAGATGAGCTCGTTAAGAGTTATTCAGGCAGGATGAAATTTGTCATGGGGGCAAAGCCTGAGTTTATATTGAAGCTTGGACGGGAGGAGAAAAATGATCTTCTCAGAAAGGCGGAATTTGTCGTGGCGGATATGTCCCAGATGTTGATAATGACCCACAGTGAAGAAGACAGTGTGGATAACAAAGCATAGATAGTGAGTTAGAAATATACAGACAGGAGAATACAAAGATAAGGAGGTGCGGTTCAGTTGAAGAGATGGTTGTGTGTGCTGCTGGCGCTCATATGTGCATTTGCCGTGACTGGATGTGGCAGTGATGCCGCTGAGGAGACTGGCAAGGAGGTAGTTCTCAGATACAACGGGCAGAACATAGAGATAGACGAGGTGTATATTTATGCCCAGACTGTGAAGGAGGAGTACGAATCAAAGTATGGCAGTGACGTGTGGAAACAGAGCATAGTGACTGATGATGGTCTGGAGATGGATGCCGTGGATGCAGCAAGGCGTCAGGCGATATCGAAGCTCATAAAGACCAAGACTCTTATAACTAAATCCGGGGAGTACGGCATAAGCCTGACTGCAAGCGAGCAGAAGGATCAGGATACGGCGGCGCAAGAGTTCTATGACAAATTGACTGATGCCCAGATCGCAGAGGTTGGACTTGAACTCGATACGGTTAAGAGAGTTTTGCGTGAGAGCGCACTGGCAGACAAGATATATGATTATGTGATGAAGCAGAGCTCCACGGAGATATCCGATGAGCAGGCCAGGATGAGTACATTTTATGACATGTTCTTTGAGTGCTACTCGGAGGATGATTATGGAAATATCACCCTGTACTCACAGGACAAGATAGATGAGCAGAAGAAAAAGGCGGATGCGGCATATGAATCCATAGTGGAAGCCTCGGATGGCACAGATATGGATATATCATTCCTTGGAAGCGCAAAGGAGCTTAAGTATGCGGGAACACATACGATGAGCAGGGATGATATATTGAGCACCTATGGCCAGGATACGCTGGACATACTGTACAGCATGTCGGATGGCGAGGTATCCACGGTGGTGGAGACTGAGTATGGTTATCATATATTCCAGATGATAAGCATTACGGATGAGAAGGCCACGGCCGAGAACAAGAAGAAGCTCACGGATGCCGCTGATGCGGAATACTATGACAACCTTATGAAGGACTGGATAGATGAGCTGGACAGCGGATATTCATACAGTAAGAGTGTGGATATGGATGTGTACAACAAGATAAAATTTGACGAATAAGAGGAGAAGAAAGATGGCAACAGTATACGATATCAATATTAAGAAGCTGGATGAAAAGGCAGTCATACCGACATACGGTTCAGAGTACGCAGCGGGGGCGGATCTGTATGCGTGTCTTGATGAGGCGATTACTATAGAGCCGGGACAGACGGTGATGGTTCACACGGGTATAGCCGTGGAGATACCTGAGGGATTTGCAGGACTTGTGTATGCGAGAAGCGGTCTGGCATCCAAGAAGGGGCTTGCACCGGCCAATAAGGTTGGAGTTGTGGATGCGGATTACAGAGGGGAAATCATGGTTGCACTCCACAATCACGGAACCCAGGCACAGACGGTTGAGCCTGAGGAGAGAATAGCACAGCTTGTGATCGCTCCTTATATCGTTGGAGCATTCCATCAGGTGGACGAGCTCAGCGATACAGTCAGAGGAGCCGGCGGATTCGGTTCAACAGGAAAGTAACAAAAAAGCGGCCGGGCATCATCATTTTAATGGTGTGCCAGACCGCTTTTCTTTTATTTAAAATACTTTCCGCTTTCATCCCACAGGACTGTGGTGCCTGTCTTCAAGGACTTTGGTACATCTATGATACGCTGGTTCCTTGAGCCCTTGAATCTCAGTGACAGATCCTTCTGTTCGTCTATGAATTCTCCGTCCACAAGGACGTCAATGTAGGAGAGAAGTTCTTTTGTATACTCCCATTCATTACACATGCGGTCTAAGAGATCGGTTTCAAATGTATAACCGGTGTAGCACCAGATGGTCTTGTCAGGGTAGGTCTCCTTGAACTTTCTTGCCAGAGGAAGAAGCCCCTGCTGGTTCACATATTCCATAGGTTCTCCGCCGAGCAGGGAGAGACCTGCTATATAGTCCTCCTTGCAACTATCTATTATGTGGTTGATCTCCACATCCGTGAACGGCTTGCCGTAGCCGAAATCCCATGTGTCAGCGTTGAAACAGTTCTTGCAGTGGTGTGTGCAGCCGGATACAAATACAGACACTCTGACGCCGGTTCCGTTTGCAACATCAAATAGTTTGATATCTGCGTAATTCATAATGTGATCCCTTCTAAATTTATCTTAAAACAAAAGTATGGCCTGCGTTGCCCTCTACGACATGCAGACCATACAATTGAAATTATTAATGCATACTGTTATTTTATATCAGTTGCCTGAATATATCAAGTGTTTTTCTATAAAAGACTATAGATGAAGCACTCTTGCCTTTATCTCTTTGGTCTTGCCCACGTTCCAGAAGTTCTCGCCCAGATAACCGCAGGTTCTTCTGGTAACATTCATCTTGTTGTGATCCTTGTTGCCACACTGCGGACATTCCCATTCGCCGTCATCGTTGATGAGGATCTCACCATCGTATCCACATACATGACAGTAGTCAGACTTGGTGTTGAACTCAGCATACTGTATGTTGTCGTATATATATCTTACGACCTCTGCCAGAGCATCCAGGTTGTTGCGCATGTTTGGTATCTCAACATATGAGATGGCACCACCTGATGATATGGTCTGGAACTGGCTTTCAAATCTGAACTTGCTGAATGCATCGATCTTCTCACGGACATCAACGTGGTAAGAGTTGGTGTAGTAGCCCTTGTCTGTGACATCCTTTATGGTTCCGAAACGCTCTTTGTCGATACGTGCAAATCTGTAGCAAAGGCTCTCGGCCGGAGTTCCGTAGAGTCCGAAGCCAAGTCCCGTATCTGCCTTCCATTTGTCGCAGGCTGCGCGGAGCTTGTGCATAAGCTTCAGTGCAAATTCCTCTCCCACAGGATCTGTGTGGCTCACACCACGCATGAGCTTGGTGGTCTCATATACACCGATGTATCCCAGTGATATGGTTGAGTAACCGTTGTGGAGCAGTGGATCGATGACCTCGCCCTTCTTAAGTCTGGCGATGGCACCGTACTGCCAGTGGACTGGGCTGACGTCAGAGGTTACACCCTCGAGGGCTCTGTGGCGGCACATGAGTGCGTCGTAGCAGAGCTGCAGTCTCTCATCCAGAAGACTCCAGAACTTGTCATCGTCTCCCTTTGCAAGTATAGCTATCTGTGGAAGATTAAGACTGACAACTCCCTGGTTGAAACGGCCTTCCCATTTATATTCTCCGTTCTCATCCTTCCATGGGGAGAGGAATGAACGGCATCCCATGCATGAGAATACATTTCCCTCGTAGTTCTCACGCATCTTCTTGGCTGATATGTAATCAGGGTACATTCTCTTGGCAGAACACTTGATGGCGAGCTCTGTGATATAGTCGTACTCACCGCCCTTGAGGCAGTTGTGCTCGTCAAGGACATATATGAGCTTAGGGAATGCAGGTGTAACATACACGCCTGCCTCGTTCTTGATTCCCTCAAGTCTCTGTCTGAGGATCTCCTCGATGATCATGGCGTTCTCCTTGATGTACTCGTCGTCCTCTCTGAGGTTGAGGAAGAGAGTGACAAATGGAGACTGGCCGTTGGTGGTCATCAGAGTATTTATCTGATACTGGATAGTCTGGACTCCTGACTTCAGCTCGTCCTTGAGTCTCTCTGTGATGAGCTTCTCAAGTGTGTCAGGGTCTATCTTGTCGCCGAACTCTTCGGTGTATCTCTTTTTATATTTGTTGTAGCTCTTTCTGAGGTACTTTCCAAGGTGACGGACATCGACTGACTGGCCGCCGTACTGGCTGGATGCGACAGATGCGATGATCTGAGTCACGATGGTACATGCCACCTGGAAGCTCTTCGGGCTCTCTATGAGCTTGCCGTTCATGACTGTGCCGTTGTCAAGCATATCCCCAATGTTGATAAGGCAGCAGTTGAATATAGGCTGGAGGAAATAATCTGCGTCGTGGAAGTGGATGGCGCCCTCCTCATGAGCCTTGGAGATCTTCTCAGGGAGGAGCATTCTCTTGGTAAGATCCTTTGATACCTCTCCTGCGATAAGATCACGTTGTGTGGATGCGACGGTGGCATTCTTGTTGGAATTCTCCTCCATGACATCCTTATTCCTGTTCTGGATAAGACTGAGGATAGAATCATCAGTCGTATTTGCCTTTCTGATGAGCTCGCGGCTGTATCTGTATATAATGTAGGTCTTGGCAAGGACAAACTTGCCGTCGGCCATAAGCCCCTGCTCGATGATATCCTGGATATCTTCAACGAGCATTCTCTTTCTGTTCTTGGCTTCGATGCTTCCGACGATCTCCTCGATCTTCTCGTCAGAGATCTTCTCACAAGGCTCAACCTCCGAGTTAGCCTTCTGGATAGCCAATATGATTTTGCTTCGGTCGTAAGTAACAGCACGACCGTCTCTCTTGATAACTTGCATTTCCCATTCTCCCTGTGTGTGATGTGAATGGGCGTTAAAAAAAGTACGCCCCCTAAATATTGTATACTACCATGCAGGAGACATCAATATATAGTGCGCGGGCTGAAAAAGCCGCAAAAAAATTAGCGACAAATAAAGTGCCTCGTCGCAAATCTCACACTGATGTCTCAATATGGTCGATTATATCATTCCCTATTTTGTTTGTCTACAGGAGATTTGCAAAAAATACAAAATATAGAAAAATAAAAAATATGTGGACACAACATATTGTGGATTTGCCTTTGATTAATGTGGGACAGATAAAATACATCACAAAAACAGATGTAAAACTGCCTGTTATAGGAATGTAAAATCATTTGTGAGAATTCTATGAATTATTCCAAATTGCTTTATTTTTACAGGAAAATATGGTATAAGTTTACTCGTTGAAGTTTATCATGAAGATGGTTACACTTCTAATAAAAAGTAAAAGAGGTATGATTATGCGAAAATTTAATAAGGGATGTGCAGTTGTTCTTGCACTCGCTCTGTCCATGTCATTTATGACAGGCTGTGGCGACAGTAATGGTACGAGTGGAAAGCTGGATAATACAGCGAGTAAGGCAACATCTTCTGATGCTACAGAGAGTGCTGACAATTCATCAGAAGAATTTGCTTCTATAGAGGATATGGTGGATCAGTATGCGGCAGATGTCACACTCGGTGAATACAAGGGCATGGAGTATGAGGAGAAGGGCACTGATGTCACGGATGATGAGGTTCAGGCCAAGGTTGATTCATTTGTGAACGGACTTGCTACATTTGATAAGGACACAACCAGCGAGGCGAAGAACGGAGATACAGTAAATATTGACTTTGTCGGAACTGTAGATGGTGAGGAGTTCGATGGAGGCAATACCAATGGCAGCGGATATGATCTCGTCCTTGGTTCTGGTTCATTCATAGATAACTTTGAGGATCAGATAGTTGGACATAAGCCGGGAGAGACATTTACCGTGAATGTAACCTTTCCTGAGAATTATGGCAAGGATGAGTTAAATGGCAAGGCGGCCAAGTTCGAGACGACACTTAACTATATAAAGATAGATAAACCGGCTACATACAATGATGAGCTGGTTGCAAACAATACTTCATATAAGACAACCGCTGAGTATGAGGCATCTGTACGTGAGCAGCTCAAGCAGGACAAGGAGGATTCAGCTCTTGCAAGTGCTCAGAATGAGGTCATGGTTGCCGTTATAAACAACAGTACAATAGAGAACATATCAGCAGATGATGTTCAGGCGAATGCTGACAAGATCATAACATCCATAAAGACTCAGGCAGAGACAAACGGAATAGAGTATGACACATATATCTACTATTACTATGGATATGATGACAGCGCTGCATTTGAACAGTATGTACAGCAGGTTTGTGAGGAATCACAGAAGGAGAGAATGGTCGTATGTGCCATTGCCAAGAAGGAGAATATCAGTGTCACAGATGACGAGGCTGATAAGTATATAGCTGATTATGCAACGAAGAACAGTGTTGATGAGTCTACGCTCAGACAGAATCTTACAGACGTTGAGATAAAGTACAACGCTCTGGCAGAGAAGGTCATGAACTTCCTTATGGACAATGCAAAGGCGACAACTGGAGCAACAACTGAGGCTGCAGAGACCACAGAGTCAACAGAGGCGGCTGACGCAGAGCAGGCTGAAGAGTAAGTAAAGGGGTACGGAGAAAGATATGAGAGTAAAGAAGATATTTGCAGCAGGAATGGTGGCAGTCATGTGCGCAGGCCTGATGACAGGCTGTGGCAGCAATGACACAAAGAGCCAGTTTAAGAAGTTTTCAAAGTGTGCGACCATAGACAAGGCGGCATACACTGATATCGAATATGTTCCGGCATCGAGAGAGGTGTCCGAGGACGATGTAAACAGTGCGATAAGCAGTTTTTGCAGTGACAATTCTGAGACTACAGAGGATAAGACCAGCACAGTGGCAGATGGCGACAAGATCAATGTGGACTATGTTGAGACTGTCTCAGGAACAGAGAAGGACAGCAAGACAGATTACACACTGACCATGGGAAATAACACTCTTGGTGATGGCAGTGACGATCAGCTCATAGGAAGCAAGCCGGGGGATGTCAAGACGATCACAGTGACATATCCTGATGATTACAGCGACACAACAGTTGCCGGACTTACAGCAGAGTACAAGGTTACGATCAATTATATATCAGTTACCACGGTGCCTGAGTACACAGACGCACTGGTCAAGAAGGCTACTGATGGTGAGTACACAACAACCGATGACTACACAGCACATCTGAAGGAAGATGTTCAGAAGAACAAGGACGATTCCGCGGACGAGACAGACAGAGCTTCTGTTCTCAAGGCTGTTGAGGAGAAGGTTACATTTGACAAGTATCCTGAGGATGAGGTAGCTTCCTACATTCAGTCCATGGTGTCAAATGTGAGAAGTGCCGCAGACAACTACGGAATCGACTTCGAGGCATATATGAAGTATTTCTATGGATATGAGGACGAGGCATCATTCCTTGAGTACCTTCACACCACAGTTGAGAACGTCATGAAGGAGAAGATCGTTGTGTCATGCATAGCAATGGACAATGACCTCATCGCTGATAACGCAGACATAAAGGCGTACAGACAGAAGGTTATGGACAAGAACAATCTGGAGAATGACTCAGACGTGGACAAGTATTACTCAGAGTCAGACCTGATGTTCTATGCCACAGAGGAGAACGTGCTTGACTATCTCATGAACAGATCAGTTCAGGTGGAGGCAACTGCAACAGATGCATCTGAGGCAGCCACAGAGGAGTAAGCTGCACGCGATATATTTGAATATGGATAAGCTGATAGAGACCGAGGTTTTATGCCCGGTCTCTATTGTCGTCTATAGACAAATGAATCTGTGGTTTATCCACATTGACTAAGGGGCTCCGGGAATTTAAAATAAAAGAGAACATGTCTTTATTTTAAAGATAGAAAAGGAAAGGGGATATTATGAGAAAGAACATTGCGAGAAAATGTCTGTGCATTGCTCTGGCTTCAGCCATGATGCTCGGTGAGGCGGGCACGGCTATGGCAGCCAGTGTGGAAAATGCGGCAGACGGAAGAACTGCTGCCACAGTGGCGGCGGAGGAACAGGCTGATGTGGCGGCAGCCAATGTCAGCATATGGTATGCGGGAGCTTATAAGAACTCAAGGACCATAACGATCAATGCAAGCGGCCAGGCTTACAGAGTTGAGGTCTGGGTCAATGGAGTAAAGTGCGGGGAACAGTACAACGGAGAGGACAAGCAGTCCTTTAGTATTAACTGTGAGATCCCGGCGCTGCTTGATTCCACCTACAACGCAGAGGTCAGAGCCTACGATTCAAATGGAGAGGTGACTGTACAGAAGGTTTCACCGGTCAAAACTGACAAGGTGAGCTTTGACGGTGATCCTAGTGTTAGTGTAGGATATACAGTCGGAAGCACTGGCTATGCAAAACCAGGCTATGTGTCTGTCAGCGTATATCTTGATAGCAGGCATTCAGATGAGGTCAAGTATGAGGTTCAGAGAGCGACCAAGTCAGGTGGGCCATTTACCACGATCGCAACGGGAAGTGAATCTTACACGTCAAGACTTGCATATCTTGACAGCACTGCGAAGACCGGAACTACATATTATTACAGATTCAGGATCGTGAGCGGTTCAGATCAGTATGTGAAGACGAGCAAGGTCATAGCTACAAGTAAGACAGCTTCAGTAAAGGTGGGCATTCCAGAGGTGGATCAGCTCTATGCTTCAAGCATGAATGTATCAGAAAAGATAAGTAAGCCGGGAGTATTCCTGTGGATGACAAGCAATTTTGCAAATCAGTACGATGTGTACCGCTCAACAAACAAGAGCAAGGGCTACAGAAAGATAAAGACTATATATTCTGCTGATTTCACGGACACAGCGGTCAAGAGTGGAACGGTATACTACTACAAGGTAGTGCCAAAGTATTACGACTCACAGACACGAAAGATAACAACAGGAAAGACATCTGGTGTTGTCGGCGTAAAGTTTATCATGAATGCAGCAGGTGCACCTAGCCTTATACAGACAGGCAACAGATCACTGAAGTGTACATGGGCTGCGGACAATACCGCAGACGTATCATACGAGGTATGGGCAAAGAGAACCGATATAACCGGTGATGCATACAAGCGTATGGTGGTCACCAAGAAAAACTCATGCACCCTTACAAAGCTTGATCCGAACGGAACATACAAGGTGATGATAAGGACAGTCAAGAAATCAGGAGCTGCCGTGAGATATGAGACGACAGATACATCTGAGAGGACCATGGGTTACACCAAGAGAGTCCAGGATCTGACTGCGGGAGCTGTATCTTCATCACTGAACGGCAAGAAGGATGTCCTGTCTGTAAGATATTCTCTCACATGGTACAGAGACTGGGGCGCATCAGGATATGTTATATCAGGCCTCAACAGCAGTACAGGCAAGATAGAGACCATCAAGAAGATAACATCGGGAAAAAAGACATCATATACATTTACAAACACAAGTGCCAAGGGCAAGGAGCGCAAATACTCTCAGATATATGTGAGACCATATAAGGGAAAGGCAAGAGGCGAGGATAACACTCTGTGGAATTCAGAGATGCCAAGTGCAAAGCGTGTTAAGGCTGTAAAGAAGAGCACAACATCGACCAAGATAACATGGTCTGCTGTAAGCGGGGCAAAGGAATACTATGTATACAGAACTACAGAGCTCGGTGTACGCCAGTACATAGGATCGACAAAGGCAACTAACTTCACGGATGTGAACGTGACAGACGGAATGAAGTATACATACTCTGTTGTTGTAGGCACAGACTTTGGATTCAGCAGCGGATATGATTTGTATAGCAGTGACTATACACATAAGCTTACATCACCGGCCATAACAAAGGTTGTAAACGGTTCCAAGGGTACAGCGACTGTAACATGGAAGAAGGTTACAAATGCAACCAGATACTATGTATATCGTTCAACCCGCAAGAATGGAACATACAAGCTGGTCGGCAAGACTGGAGCTACAAAGCTTTCATACATGAACAAGAAGCTCAAGAAGGGAACGACCTATTACTACAAGGTTGTGGCTTCAACAGTTAATGATGGAGGAAAGACAGTCAAGTCAGTTGCATCACATGCAAAGGGAATAAGGATCCGCAAATAGATGAAAAGGGGTAAACTATGAAGAATAGATTGATAAAGAAAGCTTTATGCGTGGCGCTTGCTTCAACCATGGTGTTTGGTGAGGCATTGCCAGCAATGGCAGCAGACGGCAGTGCAGATGTACAGTCCGCTCAGGCTGAGGTGGCGTTTGCTGAAGAAGCATCCATAACATATTTTAGTGTAGGAGGTCAGGATACCGTAAGCAGCGGTTCTGTACATATAAGCGCTTTGGGATATGGAACAGAGGCTGTTCTCTATGTAAATGGAGCATGGTATGACTCGTGGACAGACAGTGACTATGACGGAAGCTGGCATGTGGATACGGAATTCAGAGGAGTTGCCGGTGCGACATATCAGTTTAAGCTGGTAGTCAGTGATGACAATGGACAGACGGTGTCGCAGGAGTCGGGAAAGATATATTTTGAAGCACCTAAGTTCAGCCGCAGCAGGAAGCCTTCAGAATACGTATCATATTCTACGGGAGATACCGGATATAGAGAATTAGGTGGAGTATCTGTGTCGTTCCCATTTGACAGCTACGTACAGAATGATATCTGGTATGAGGTGTACAGATCCACAAAGCCATCAGGAGGCTTTACGAAGATTTTGTCAGGCGTCGGTTACATGTATGGAGCTTCTGAAGTGAGGTATTATGATGATAATGTAAAAGTAGGAAATACCTATTACTATATGGCGAAGATAGTAACCGGAACTGACTCATACAATAAGACATCCAGGGTTGTAGAGACATCAGCCGTTGCAAAGGTGGACTGCAGGCTTGGAACAGCGGAGCTTTCAGTCGATAGAGGCGCAAAGGGTGCTGATATAACGGTAAGCGATTACGGCGCTGCTAACCAGTTCGATCTGTACCGTTCAACTTCAAAGACAAAGGGCTTTAAGAAGATAAAGACGATATACACACCGGAGTATACAGATACAACAGTTAAGGCTGGAAAGACATACTACTACAAGGTAGTTCCAAAGTATTATGATGCCTCTACCAGAGCGGTTTCAAAGGGAACTGCAAGTGAGGTCCGCGGCGTAAAGATACTCATGGGTACCACAGAGCTCACAGCGGTTCAGAACACAAAGAGCTCAGTAAAGCTCACATGGGATAAGGCAGCCGGAGCAAATATGTATGAAGTCTGGTATATGAGATCCGATATATCGGGAGACAGATATAAGAGAGCTGTTGCGACAAAGGGAACATCATGCACCATCAAGGGACTTGCATCTGGCGCTGAGTATTCATTCAAGCTTAAGAGCCAGAGCGTTTCAGGTGGAAAGGTCATTTGTGAGAACGTGACATACAAATGGCTCCAGACCGGATACACAGAGAGCGTGAGAGAGCTCGAGGCTGTCTCATCCACGGTATCTGCAAGCAAAGACAAGAAAAACCTGACGATATACACCAATCTCAAGTGGAACAGAGTCTGGGGAGCTTCAGGCTACAAGATATTTGCGAGAAATAACTACACAAATAAGCTTGAGCAGGTTGCAGTGATCAAATCTGCAGCCAGAAATACATACAAGTTCAAGAATACAGGAAGCAGCAGTAAGGGTATTAAGTATTACTCTGCATACGTAGTGCCATACAAGGGTAAGAAGCAGGGCGAGATGACATCCGTCAGCGTCAACTATATCCCTCTTGCTAAGAATGTAAAGGCTGTGAGAAAGTCCACATCCGAGGTCAGAGTTACATGGTCAGCGGTGCCTGGTGCAGATTCTTACACAGTATACAGAATGAACCCTGTTCTCGGCACAACCCAGTGGCTGGGACAGACAACGTCAACAAACTTCAGTGACCGCAAGCTCACGACCAAGCTTGAGTATACATATTTTATACAGCCATCGACAAATGTCAGCGGGGTTAACTGCAGCATTGACTATGAAGCTGCAAAGCAGTATAAGGCAGTGTATACACATGCTGTAGGTACACCAAAGATGTCAGGTGCATCTAACACCGGAGCCAAGAAGATCACAGTAAAGTGGAGTAGCGTTACAGGAGCGAAGAACTACGTAGTATATCGCGCAACCAAGAAGAATGGTAAGTACACTAAGATCGGTACAACATCATCATGCAGCTTTACAGACAAGAAGGCTGCAAAGGGCAAGACATACTATTACAAGGTCGCTGCAGTGGCAGTTAACGACGGTGGATGTGCTGCTCAGTCAGCATACTCCAAGACCGCCAGTGCCAAGAGCAAAAAGTAATGGCATATGTTAGGTAATAACAAGCAGTAGATATATTTGCGGGAAAACATATATACATGCATGGAAATGTGGTATATATGGTTTCCCTTTTTTATGGGAAAATGCTTGCGGAAATGCAAAAAAAGTGGTTGACATACCAATGCAAACAGTATATTATATTAACGTTCGTTGTGAACATGCGGAAGTGGCGGAATTGGCAGACGCGCAGGCTTCAGGTGCCTGTGGTAGCAATACCGTGTGGGTTCAAGTCCCATCTTCCGCATTTTTTTATACCATAGTATGCGGAAATGCTGAGCTGTGGAGTCAATAATTTATGATATTTAGGAGGTATGTGCGGCAATGGCAGAGAAGAAGAATGTGGTTACTTATTCAGGTCTCAAGAAGATAGAGGAAGAGCTTCAGAATCTGAAGGTTAATAAACGTAGAGAGATCGCAGCTAAGATCAAAGAGGCCAGAGAACAGGGAGATCTGTCAGAGAATGCAGAGTACGATGCTGCCAAGGACGAGCAGAGAGACATCGAGGCAAGAATCGAGCAGCTCGAGGCCATGCTCAAGAATATAGAAGTAGTCGACGAAGATGAGGTCGATACAGGAGTTGTAGGTATCGGATGTAAGGTAGTTGTATATGACTACGAGTTCGATGAGAAGATCGAGTACGATATCGTTGGTTCATCACAGGCGGATATCATGAACAACAAGATCTCAGATGAGTCACCTGTTGGAATGGCACTCAAGGGTGCAAAGGTTGGCGAAGAGGTTCTGGTGGAGGCACCGGACGGAGAGTTTAAGTACAGGGTACTTGATATTAAGAGACAGGAGCTGTAAGAGAAGATGGCAGAGCAGAATAACAAGGGAAAAGATCAGGATCTTAATAAGCTGCAGATGGTGCGCCGCGAGAAGCTGGCAGACCTTCAGGCGGCAGGCAAGGATCCATTTGTCATAACAAAGTATGATGTGCAGCAGCACAGTGCAGATGTGAAGGAGATGTACACAGCACATGAGGTAGAGCTTCTGGCTGGTAGACAGACACCTTCAGTTGAGGACCTTGAAGAGGCAGAGAAGAGAGAAGTTTTAAACAACGATTACAATGAGAGAAGAGCCATCATGGATGCTTCACCTATCAATGTGAGCATCGCAGGACGTATGATGTTCAAGCGTGTCATGGGTAAGGCTTCTTTCTGTAACATTCAGGATCTTAAGGGCAACATTCAGGTGTATGTTGCAAGAGATCAGATCGGTGAGGAGTCATACGCTGACTTCAAGAAGTCAGATATCGGTGATATATATGGAGTTAAGGGATATGCATTCAGAACAAAGACTGGTGAGATATCCATACATGCAGAGGAGATCACACTTCTCTCTAAGTCACTCCAGATCCTTCCTGAGAAGTTCCACGGACTGACAGATACAGATATGAGATATCGTCAGAGATATGTGGATCTCATCATGAACCAGGACAGCAAGGAAGTATTTATCAAGAGATCACAGATATTAAAGGAGATCCGTAACTTCCTGGCAGGACGTGACTTCATGGAGGTTGAGACACCTATGCTGGTCAGCAATGCCGGTGGTGCCGCAGCCAGACCATTTGAGACACATTACAATGCACTCAATGAGGATGTAAAGCTCCGTATATCACTTGAGCTCTACCTGAAGAGACTTATCGTCGGCGGTCTTGAGAGAGTATACGAGATCGGACGAGTATTCCGTAACGAGGGTGTTGACACACGTCACAACCCTGAGTTCACTCTGATGGAGCTGTACCAGGCATACACAGATTACTATGGTATGATGGAGCTCACAGAGTCCATGTTCCGTTACCTAGCAGAGAAGGTATGCGGAAGCACCAAGATCTCATACAACGGAATCGAGATCGACTTTGGCAAGCCATTTGAGCGTCTGACTATGGTTGACGCTATCAAGAAATATACAGGTGTTGATTTTGACCAGGTTGCTGATGACGCTGAGGCGAAGAAGATCGCTGACGAGCATCACGTAGAGTACGAGGAGCGCCACAAGAAGGGCGACATCGTGAACCTGTTCTTCGAGGAGTTCTGTGAGGAGAAGCTGATCCAGCCTACATTCATCATGGATCATCCGATCGAGATCTCACCACTTACGAAGAAGAAGCCTTCAGACCCTACAAAGGTTGAGCGTTTCGAGCTCTTCATCAACACATGGGAGATGTGTAACGCTTACTCAGAGCTGAACGATCCTATCGATCAGCGTGAGAGATTTGCCGCTCAGGATGCGAATGCCGCAGCCGGAGATGACGAGGCTGAGCACACAGATGAGGATTTCCTCAATGCGCTTGAGATCGGTATGCCTCCAACAGGCGGTATCGGTTATGGTATAGACAGACTGGTTATGCTCCTTACAGATTCACAGGCGATCAGAGATGTTCTTCTGTTCCCGACTATGAAGAGTGAGGGTGGTTCAGATTCTGATTCAGTATCTGAGACAGCCGGTGACAACAACGGATTCTTCACACCAAACGAGAAGATCGATTTCTCCAAGGTAGATATAGAGCCACTTTTTGCTGATGAGGTTGATTTCGAGACATTTTCAAGATCAGACTTCAGAGCGGTAAAGGTTAAGGAATGTTCAGCAGTGCCAAAGAGCAAGAAGCTCCTTCAGTTCACACTGGATGACGGCACAGGCACAGACAGAACCATCCTCTCAGGAATCCATGCATTCTATGAGCCAGAGGAGTTAGTCGGCAAGACACTTATTGCAATAACAAACCTTCCACCTAGAAAGATGATGGGAATCGATTCATGCGGTATGCTTCTTTCAGCTATCCATGAGGAAGAGGGCGAGGAGAAGCTTCACCTTCTGATGGTTGACAACCATATTCCTGCAGGTGCGAAGCTCTATTAAGATGAGAAAACTGAGCCTTGCGGCGGTGTGCGCTTGCGAACACCGACATAAGGCGAAAAACACACGGAGACGTCAGTCGACGTGATGTAAAGATGTACCGTTTTACCAAATAGACGGGACATACTTCATTTGATAAAAATGAAAAACAGCGATTTACATCAAAATTACATCATTTGATGCAGAAATCGGTGTAAGTAAGAAAAAATTGTATGATTAGTACGATGAATGGGCAATTCCAATCGGGATTGCCCATTTTTGAAAAGAGGGAAAATATGAATATTAAGGTATATCTTGGTGCAAACGAAGGTAATAATCCCTCTGCAATTTCTTTACTTCCGTGATACAAAATCAAAACTTTTCTCCTTCATCCTATACTTCCTCGGTGTCACTCCATACTTCTGTTTAAACGCCTTGATAAAATGGCTGCAGTCACAAAATCCTGTCTCCTGGCTGATATAAGTTAGGTCAAAATCTGTGAATTGCAATAAGTCCTCCGCTTTTTGCAGTCTTACCGTGAGAATCATCTCCTTGCAGGTCTGTCCATAGTACTCCTTGAATATTGCGGCAAAATACGAATAACTCATATGAAATTTTTCTGCCAGCTCCGCCACCGAGAGATCTTCCTGGTAGTGCTGTGAAATGTACTCAGATACCTCTGTAAATTTTTCGCTTAATACAGTTTCCTTTTTCCTTTTTTTTATCTGAAAGCCTTCCTGCTTCCAGACACGAAGAATTTCTGCCATAAGAAGACAATAATTCGAATGCATAATAATGTCATAACCAAATTGCTTTTCTTCTAACGTCTTCACTGATCCCTGAATCAGCTGCTTCATTTTTTCCTGATTAAATTTCTCTTTCGAAAAATAAACCGATAGCTTCTGCTCCACTGCGGCCATGGCGATCAGACTCGAAATCGATGGAAGTGCCGAACCGGATATATTCAGATGTGCCGGATCAAATTTCAGGACATAGTAACGGATTGGAAGCTGTCCTGTTGAATAAATTGCATGAGCCATCTGTGGATAAAATACGATCAGATCTCCCGGTTCCAATACATAATTCTCTTCTCCTGCCTCTACATACGCCTTTCCCTCCACCATGTAAAGAATCTCCACAAAATAATGCCAATGTGGAAGAATTGGGAACATCTCAGATGTCTGTGCATCAAATAAAAAGGCTTCATATGGTTTGTTTAATTTGTCTAAACATTCAAAATAAGGTTTCACAGATTATCTCCATCATAGATTTTTACAATTTTATAATAGATTCATTATATCATATCTTTTTTCTACATGATATACTTCCAGCAGAAAATAGAAACTATATAATTCGAAAGACAGGAGGTTTTTACCAAAATGAAAATTCAAAATCAACTTGGATATATTAAAGGAATTACATTTGCCCCATTTCACAAACGTGGTTCTCTTTCTACACAGACTGCCCGTGACAGTTTTGATTATATGATAGAACACACTGCTGCTGATTTCGTAATCCTTGCTCCTGTAGGGCTACAGGACCACGCACACTCAGAAGAGATCTGTTACACTTCCAGTGCCACATTCTCAGATGAAGAATTAATCAATATGATCCGCTATGCAAAAAGCAAGCGCATCCGTGTTGCCTTGAAACCTACCGTTAATTGTAAAAATGGTGTCTGGCGTGCTTACATCAGTTTCTTTGAAAAAGATGTTCCATGTGAACCGAAATGGGAAAACTGGTTTGCCTCTTACACAGAATTCCAGACACACTATGCCAAAATTGCAGAAGCCGAACAATGTGATCTTTTTATTGCAGGATGTGAGATGGTAATGACGGAACACCGCAGTGAAGAATGGAGAAACGTAATCGCTGCGATCCGAAACTATTACCACGGACCTGTTTCCTATAATACCGATAAATATCAGGAAGAAAATGTAACCTGGTGGGACTGTGTCGACATGATTTCTTCCAGCGGATATTATCCTATTGATCAGTGGGAACAGGAACTTGACCGTATTGAAAAAGTCGTTCAGAAATTCAAGAAACCATTCTTCTTCGCCGAAGCAGGATGCATGTCCAGAAAAGGATCCTCACTGGTGCCTAACAACTGGGCAATTCAGGGAGATTTACGTCTGGAGGAACAGCCAGACTGGTATCGTGCTATGTTTGAGGCCTGTGCAAAGCGCTCATGGGTCAATGGTTTTGCCATGTGGGAATGGGCTCCGGTTCTTCCGTCCAGAAGTATTGCATCAAGAGATACCAGCTACGAAATCTGCAACAAACCGATACAGGAGGTTATTAAAGACTACTATGGGAGAGACACAAGAAAATAACATACAACAAACTTCAGAACAGGATCTCTGGCAGGAAGAAGCTGCCATGATGCACATCTTCAGCCGGAACAGAAAAAATAACCTGCGCACGCTTCTTTCTCTTTTCAAGGGACACTATGGCGCGCTGGTTGGTTCCATTTTCTTTTTCATTATCAAGCATTCCCCAACCTGGGTTCTTCCAATCGTCACAGCTAATATTATCAATGCAGTGACAGACCACAACGGGAATATTACCAAAATTCTGATTCTGAATACCATCCTTATGATTGCATTTCTGGTACAGAACATACCAACCAACTACATCCATACCTGGCTCTATGCTAAAACGGTACGAACAGTAGAGAAAGAACTGCGAGAAGCCCTAGTCTGCAAGCTTCAGCAATTGTCGATTACCTATCACAAGGAAATGCAGTCCGGAAGGCTTCAGTCGAAGATCATGCGAGATGTAGAACAGATACAAAATCTTGCATCTCAGATCTTTATCTCTCTTTTGACTATCATTCTGAACATTGGTGTATCCTTCGGAGTGGTCATCTTCAAAAGTCGGATCGTATTTCTTTTCTTCCTCTGCACGATACCGGTTTCTGTTTTGATCATTGTTGGTTTTAAAGGAAAAATCAAAAACCATAACCGTGCTTTCCGTAAAGAAATGGAAGAAACTTCTGCAAAAGTAATGGAAATGGTTGAAATGATTCCTGTAACTAAAGCTCACGCTCTGGAAGATCAGGAAGCCCGTAAAATGAGTGAACAGCTTCGTAAAGTTGCTGAAAAAGGGCTTCAGCTTGATATGATTCAGACATACTTTTCTTCAATCAGCTGGGTTGCATTTCAGATCTTTCAGGTATTCTGTCTTGCATTTACAGCCTACATTGCATGGAAAGGAATCATCGGTGTCGGAGATATCACCTTATACCAGACTTATTTTTCCAGCATCGTCGCTCAGATTGCAAGTATTGTGACTTTGCTGCCAATCATTGCGAAAGGCCTGGAATCCGTTGAATCGATTGGTGATGTGCTTTGTGCAAATGATATTGAGGACAACTGTAGGAAGAAAAAAGTAGTTGATCTGAAAGGTGAGATTACATTTCAGGATGTATCTTTTACTTATAAAGGCAATGAAAAACCGGTATTAAGTCATCTGAACTTCAAGATTCAGCCGGGGGAAACAGTTGCCTTTGCCGGTGGTTCCGGCTCTGGAAAAACAACAATCCTCAATCTTGCCATCGGTTTCCTGAAAGCTGACAGCGGACAGGTATTGGTTGATGGAAATGACCTGATGGAACTGGATCTGCACAGCTACCGAAAGCAGATTGCCGTCGTTCCACAACAGTCCATTCTCTTCACCGGAACTCTCCGCGAGAATATCACCTATGGAT
This sequence comes from Coprococcus sp. BIOML-A2, assembly GCF_009875795.1. Taxonomy (NCBI): domain Bacteria; kingdom Bacillati; phylum Bacillota; class Clostridia; order Lachnospirales; family Lachnospiraceae; genus Coprococcus; species Coprococcus sp. BIOML-A2. Next base: position 200,085 of record NZ_WWSI01000005.1, on the reverse strand, counting down.
CTGAATCTATCTCCGAGGAACAGTTATGGAATGTCATACGTGCAGCCAACCTGGAAGAAGTTGTCCAGAAACTGCCTGATGGTCTGGACACGATGATCACAGAACATGGGGAAAATCTTTCCGGCGGACAACGGCAGCGCATCTCCATTGCCCGTGCATTTTTACGGAATCCGAAGATCCTGATTCTGGATGAGGCAACTTCTGCGCTTGACAGCATCTCTGAAAAGAAGATTCAGGATTCAATCCAGAAACTTGTGAAAGGACGTACCACACTGATCGTAGCCCACCGTCTGTCTACCATTCGCAATGCTGACCGGATTGCTGTGATTGAAAAAGGAAATGTTCTGGAATGTGGCTCTTACGAAGAATTGCTAGAGAAAAAAGGCGCATTTTATCGGATGGAGAAAATGTAAAAAATCATTAGGATATTTGAGTCCTATAGAGTACAGACATAGACTTGGATTGGTCACTTATATAGTCCAAGAAAATGTCTGCACCCTCCACTCATCACATATATGGAGTTAGCAATCGCAGTTTTCACTTCTTCTTCTTTTTTGCACCAAAACAGTTAGAAACGATTACGCCTATGCCGGAGGAAAGTCCCATACATAATGAGAAAAATAAGAAACTTATCATGCCTACAGAACCAACAGCTCCATAATAGTAGTTATTCCTATTATAGATGGGCTTTAGTTTTATATTTCCGACTTTCTGGTTTTCCGATATTCCCTCGGAGAAAATCCCTTCAGCTTATGAAATAATCGGCTGAAATAGAGCTGGTTATCGTAGCCTACAATCTTAGATATTTCATTGATGGAATAGTTGGTTGTCTCAAGCAAGACCTGTGCGTTGTTGACACGGAGCGCAACAATAAACTGCATAGGAGTAGAACCCGTGAACTTCTTGAAGCTTCGTATGAACCAACTGACGCTCATCCCCTTGGATGTCGCATACTCTTCTATATTGATATCACGGTTATAATTTTCGTTAAAATATGTCATGGCGGTATCCATCTCGTGGTCGAGATATTCATTTTTTAAAACTTGCTCTCTGGTAAGCTCACGTTGGAATATGATCAGAAGATGACGGAGCAATAATGTGAGCATTTCTTCGTAGTTATCCTGACAACGTTGTAATTCTATAATAATTCTCTTAAATATACGCTCATATTCCATGGATGTACCAACCGGGAATATTCTCTCGTTATCTGGGAAACCATATTTTCTTAGGATATTTTTTACATCACTTCCAGTAAAATGAATCCAGTAGACTTCTGTCTTATCTTCCCCATAGTATTCATATTTCTGAAGCTCTTTTGGACGGAATATGACAATGTTACCAGCGGGAACAATTGTTTCGTTATCAACAGTATCAAAATGAAAATGTCCGCATCCGGCTGCAATATATATAATCTGAAAATCAACACGTCCTCTTGGGCGATAGGTTGGCATCTTTGGGTGCTCAGACAAACGATAGATTCCGCAGCTACCGACAATCAGTGGTCGGCTTTTATCCTTAAAATCCATATGTGAATGTTTCAAATAACCGGTGTTCATGTACATAGGGCAGCACTCCTTTCACTCGATACAATAATCACGATTTCTTCGTTCTTCGAACTCTCGAAATCGTGCCAGCCATGCGCACTCCGGACTATCGTCCTGCGTGCTTATGACTGTTTACCCATCAAATAGAAAAGTGTCCGATGCTGCAAGCAGTTCGTCCACTTTTCTGCTTGATGGGATTATTGTATCATTTTGTGCATATTTTGTCCATTCTAGTTTATAGACATAAGAAATGGATTAAGGTAATATAAATCTAACAAAAGCGAGAAGGAAAAAAAGCAGACAGTAAGGAGAAAACTGTTAGCAGGGGTACAAGCAACAAAAAAGTGTATAAACTGTATGAATGAAGGAGGATTATTTATGATCGTGCCACGTTACTATGAGGACTTAAGTGTATTACATGACAATACGATGCCGGCGAGAGCTTATTACATGCCGGCTTCCAAGCGGATGGATGACCTGGTAGAGCACAGAGAGCTGTCAGACAGAATGCAGCTTTTGAATGGTACATGGAAGTTTCAGTATTTTGACAGCATCTATGATATGAAGGATGCCTTTTATGAGGATGGTTATTCGGTTGAGGGCTTTGACGAGATCAAAGTTCCGAGTGTATGGCAGATGGCAGGTTATGATACACACCAATACACAAATATCCGTTATCCATTTCCGTTTGATCCGCCATATGTGCCACAGGATATTCCATGTGGAGCTTATGTGCATACCTTTGACTATGCAAAGGATGCTGCAGCACCAAAGGCATATCTTAACTTTGAAGGTGTGGATAGCTGCTTTTATGTATGGTTAAACGGCACCTATGTAGGCTACAGTCAGGTGAGCCACATGACCAGTGAGTTTGATGTGACAGACGTATTGCGGGAAGGAGAGAACCGGATTTCCGTGCTTGTGATGAAGTGGTGCGACGGTTCGTACCTTGAAGATCAGGACAAGTTCCGTATGAGCGGAATCTTCCGTGATGTGTATCTCTTAAAACGTCCGGAAAAGGGAATACGTGATTATCGCATTACAACACAATTAGATTCAGACATTGCAAGGATAAATCTTACAGCAGCATTTTACGAGCCGACAGAGGTTCGGGTAAAGCTCGAGGATAAGAATGGAGCAGTTGTTTCCGAGGGTGTTATTTCCGAGAGTGGAGAATCGATTTTTGAGATTGTAGATTATACACTCTGGAATACAGAGAATCCGTATCTGTATACGATTATTCTGGAGACGGAGCAGGAGGTAATCGTAGACCATATAGCACTCCGCAAGATCGAGATCAAGAATCAGGTAATCTACTTAAATGGACAGAAGATTAAATTCCGTGGTGTGAACCGCCATGACTCCGATCCGGTCACCGGATTTACAATTAGCATGGAGCAGATCAAGACAGACCTTACCCTGATGAAGCAGCACAACTTCAATGCCATTCGTTCCAGCCATTATCCAAATGCACCATTTTTCTATGAAATGTGCGACCGCTATGGATTTATGGTGATTGACGAGGCAGATATCGAAGCACACGGACCATTTATGCTGTATCGAAAAGAGGATACGGATTACAACCGCTTTAAGCGTTGGAATGAGAAGATAGCAGATGATCCGGTATGGGAAGCTGCGATTGTTGACCGTGTGAAGCTGATGGTGGAGCGTGACAAGAACCGGTTTTGTATCGTGATGTGGTCTATGGGAAATGAAAGCGCTTATGGCTGCAACTTTGAGAAGGCACTGGCATGGACAAAGGGATTTGACCCGGAACGTATCACGCAGTATGAGAGTGCCAGATACCGCAATTACGATGTAACCTATGATTACGGGAATCTTGACTTATACAGCCGTATGTATCCGGCACTTACTGAGATAGAGGAATATTTGGAAAAGGATGGCAGCAAACCATTTCTTCTGGTGGAATACTGCCACAGTATGGGAAATGGTCCCGGAGATTTTGAAGATTATTTCCAGATGATACAGGCAGAGGATAAGATGTGCGGTGGTTTCGTATGGGAGTGGTGCGATCATGCAATCGCCCATGGTGTAGCCGAAAATGGCAAGACGATCTATGCCTATGGCGGCGATCATGGCGAAGTAATCCATGACAGCAACTTCTGTATGGATGGTCTGGTATATCCGGACAGAAGGATACACACCGGACTTTTGGAGTACAAGAACGTATACCGCCCGGCAAGAGTAGTATCGTATGATGCAGCAAGTGGAGAATTAGTGCTTCACAACTATATGGATTTCGATGATTTGAAGGATTATGTTGAGATTACTTACGAGCTGTCACAGGATGGACTTGTGATCGGAAAGGGGAAGCTTTCTGAAGTATCCGTATTACCGCATTGTGATGGAAGCACGACCTTAAAGCTTTCAATTCCGGAGAATGGAAAGGTATATCTGAAGCTGTTCTATAAGCTGAAGAAGGACATTCCGCTTCTTTCCAAGGCGTATGTCTTAGGCTTTGACGAGATAGATGTAAGCAGTAAGGGTGCAAAGAATCAGCAGGCAGTAGGCTGGCTTACAAAGGAAGTGCCTGATACGGGTATTCAGGTACAGGAAAATGATACAGAGATCATCATAAAGGGACGGGATTTCTCCTATACGGTCAACAAGCGGACAGCACTTTTTGACAGCCTGACATTTGCAGGCAGAGAATATATGAATCATCCGATGGAACTGAACATCTGGAGAGCACCGACGGATAACGATATGTATATCAAGGCAGAGTGGAAGAAAGCCCACTACAACGAAGCCTATACAAGAGCATACAAGTCAGAGGTGATTCAGGGAAAGCACGGAGTAACTGTGACAAGTCAGGCTTCGGTCGTGGCAGCAACCGTGCAGAAAATTATGGATGTGACAATCACTTGGACGATTGACGCAGCCGGAAGAATTGGAGCGGATATCGCAGTGAAAAAGGATGAGGAGTTCCCGGATCTACCAAGATTTGGTGTGCGGATGTTCTTAGATAAGAAGCTTACAGATGCAGGGTTCTTCGGTATGGGACCGCAGGAAAGCTACCGGGACAAGCATAGAGCAGCAAGCCACGGATTGTATCGTCTGAAGGTTTCCGATATGCATGAGGACTATATCCGCCCACAGGAAAACGGAAGTCACTACGACTGCGATTATGTGGAGCTTGGCAACAGCCAGTACGGTATCACTGCCGTTGCAGAGGAAGATACATTTTCATTCAATGCGTCCTTCTATACACAGGAGGAGCTGGAAGAAAAGGCACATAACTATGAATTGATAGAATCGGACAGTACGGTATTCTGTCTTGATTATGCACAGAATGGAATAGGCTCTAACAGCTGCGGACCAGACGTGTTAGAAGCATACAGATTTGATGATAGATTATTCCGGTTCCGGTTTACACTGGTTCCGTATGTGAAAGGATAATGATATAACTCGTTTCTCGAATATCGACGTATAAGTCCGGACATACGGGGATATTCGGGATACAAGAGAACAAAAGTAAAAGCATTTAGAATAATATAGGCATCAGACTGTTTGACACATGAAATTCTAAACATGATTAAGATGAGGAGTGATTCTATGGAAGAAAAAAAGTATTTAAAATGGTATAACAAAGTTGGATACGGATCCGGCGATATAGCAGGAAATGTAGTATATGCATTTTTAACGTCCTTTGTGATGATTTATCTGACGGATTCAGTCGGACTTGCAGCAGGTATAGTAGGTACGTTGATCGCAGTTTCCAAACTGTTTGACGGATTTACAGACATTTTCTTTGGCTCGATGATTGACAAGACACACAGCAAGATGGGTAAGGCGAAACCGTGGATGCTTTACGGCTACATTGGATGTGCGATTACACTGGTATGTTGTTTTGCGGTTCCTACAAGCTGGGGAAATACAGCAAAATATGCATGGTTCTTTATTGCATATACATTGTTAAATGGTGTGTTCTATACAGCAAATAATATTGCGTATTCTGCACTTACTTCTTTGATTACGAAGAACAGTAAAGAGCGTGTGCAGATGGGATCTTATCGTTTCATCTTCGCATTTTCTACAAGCCTTTTGATCCAGTCTGTAACCGTAAAATTTGTTGATTACTGCGGTGGAGATGCAGCAGCATGGAGAACGGTAGCAATCATCTATGCAATTATCGGTCTGATTGTAAATACAATCTCAGCGCTCTCCGTAAAAGAGCTTCCGGAGGAGGAGCTTAACGATGGAGAAGTAAAAGGAGATGAAGAAAAGTATGGACTGGTTCAGGCATTTAAGCTTCTTGTAAAGAACAAGTATTATATGATGATCTGTGGAACATATATTTTACAGCAGCTTTATAGTGCCATGATCGGTGCTGGTATCTACTACATGACATGGGTATTGAAGGACAAGAATCTTTTTGGTCAGTTCGCCTGGGCGGTGAATATCCCGCTTATTATAGCTCTTATCTTTACTCCGACACTCGTTGGCAAGTGGAATGGTATGTACAAGCTGAATCTCAGAGGATATATCATTGCCGTTATTGGTAGAGCGTTGGTTGTTGTAGCAGGATATATGGGAAGTATTCCTCTTATGCTGGCATTTACAGCCCTTGCAGCACTTGGACAGGGCCCATGGCAGGGAGATATGAACGCAGTGATTGCTTCTTGTTCAGAGTATACTTATCTGACACAGGGAAAGAGAATTGACGGAACTATGTATTCTTGTACATCACTGGGTGTGAAGATTGGTGGAGGAATCGGAACTGCAGTATGTGGCTGGTTATTAGAGCTTAGTGGTTATGTCGGAACAAATGCAACACAGCCGCAGTCAGCACTTGATATGATGCAGTTTATGTATTTATGGTTGCCATTGATCCTTGATGTGTTAATTATGATTGTTCTTTCCAGAATGAACGTGGAAGCTGTAAATGAAAAATTGAAAGCTGAAAAGGGAATTAAGTCTGATGAAGTAACAGACGCAACAGAGTATTAAGGTTTATATGTAATGAAAAGCATTGTCTAATTGAACATTCGAGAAAGGCAATGCTTTTTGTGCAAGCTAGGTATTCAGTTTTCACAAAGTAGTCCTTTTAGTATTTTATGCATGATATACATGTTCAAAGTAATCAGCGTAGAATACTAAAAGGTTGTTCATATAATTCTTAAACTTGTTCATAATGCGTACCTCCTTTCCTTATTTACAAGCTGATTATAGAATAAATACAATGTGATTGCCTGCCAAATCGAAAGGAAAAGTAGACAAATCTTGCAAAGGGGGCGTAACCAATGCATTTATCATTTGTTGATACAAAAGAAGAAATATTAGCTTTAAAAAGAAAATCGAAGCATGTTGCTCCGCATTTACATAATGCATTGGAGATCGTATGTGTGACAAATGGAACACTGGAGCTGGGAGTTGGACAAGAGTTATACCACATGGAAAAGGGAGATATTGGTTTTGTATTTCCTGATATTATCCATCATTATCAGGTTTTCTCTTCGGGAGTGAATAAGGCGGTTTACATTATTTCTCCACCATTTGCGATTGGGAAATATGCTGATATTATACAGACGATGGCACCGGATTACCCAATCATAAAGGCAGAAATGGTGGAGCCGGAAGTATACCGGGCAATTAATGCCATCTTAGATACAGACCACATGGATATAGCAGTTATACAGGCATACATGCAGATTTTGATTGCAAGATGCATTGGAAAGCTGAAACTGGTCGAGAAAGGAGATGTGGGAAGTAAAGATCTTGTCTATCAGGCAGTATCGTACGTGTCTGGTAATTTTAGAAAGAATTTCTCGTTAGATGATATGGCAAGAGATTTGGGAGTGAGCAAGTATGTTTTATCACGAACATTCTCCAAAACATTCCATCGTAATTTCAATCAATATCTGAATGATGCAAGACTAAATTATGCTTGCCATCGCTTGGAAAATACCAATGATGCCATTACAAATATATGCTATGATAGCGGATTTGAAAGTCAGAGAACATTCAATAGGGTATTTAAGGAACGATACAAAGTTACACCGAGCGAATACAGAAATACAAGCCGTACAGATATAATATCGTGACTATCAAACATAGAGGCAGAGAATGGAAAAGTTGTGGCTGTGATTGGATATAGGCAGTAAATGTGGCAATTCTACCTTTGAGAGGTGTACTTTTTTGCTGTGATAATATAAGATTGTCATGATGAAAGGAGGAATGACCTATGGATATTGCTAAGATTGGAAGATATATCGCAGAAAAAAGAAAAAGAGCTAGGCTGACACAGAGACAGCTTGCAGATAAGCTCGGGAGGAGTGATAAGTCTGTTTCAAAATGGGAACGTGGAATTTGCCTTCCAGACGTTTCAGTATATATGGAACTGTGTGAAATATTGGAAATCAGCGTCAATGAGTTTTTAGCCGGTGAAGATATCAGCGAAGATAGTGTAAGAGAAAAGTCTGATGAAACGCTATTGCAGGTGTCAAAGGAAGGAAAGAATAAACAGAAATTTCTGCGACGAATCATTGTAGCACTTTGTATTATTCTGACAGGACTTATCACTGTAATCGCTGTTATAGCGTGTAAAAAGATGAGACAACCCCGAAATTTCATAGAAGAAGTATCGCCGGATAGTGCGGAAATGAAAACTGCGGAACTGATGTCTGGAGCAGATGGGGTAATGATGTTTCGGTATAAGACAAAGGATAACTATAAATGCCTTTTTGTTTACTTGTCTGAATATCAATCCGGAAAAAGAGTATCGCATGAGAAAATTGCAGAAATATCTTTTAATGGTACAGAATCTACCGAAACTGGAATGATAGTGGTTGTTCCTAATTTTGAAAAATTTTCTGCAAGTCTAATTGTGGCAGATAACTATACGAAATACACAACAGAAAATCCAATTTTAAATGATGTTGAAGATCGGGAATATTATGGAAGATCGGCGACAAGCATAAACCATATATGTCCGATAGATTTTGGAACAGAGCAGGGGCTAGCGGCTTTGGTTTATGGTAAAAATGGATTAAGTATGTTACCGATACAGGATATTTCCGGAGATTATCTAAATACAGAGAATGATTATATGTATTATTACTCCGTAGAGTTTACGAAATGAGAATATGGATGATCTTCCTATAAAATCTTTACTGATAAGCATGAGGACTAAATATCCTCATGCTTTTTCCCTAGATAGGTGTCAATTTCCTTCTGGTAGTGTTGCAACTCCTTCAGGTCACGCTCATTTTGCCGCTGTTGTTCTTCAAGGTTATGCATGTTCTGTTTAGCCTGTTCCAGTAGTTTTTGTAGGATTTGGATGTTGGAATTCTCGGTATACCGGATGCCGTACCTGTCGTGCAGGTTCTTTTGTATCTCCTGCATGCGTCTGGCGTTCTGCACATTTTACCATTTCTGCAAGCCAACGGTATCCCGTGATACATCACCAGAGAAGTCACACATGGACGAGATTTTCAATCGACTTTTATCCAGTTTTTTTCACCGGGCGACATGGCATCATAAGCAGCTTTTCGCTTTTCTTTTCGTTCTTCCGCTTTTTTCTTTTGTGTTTTCAGATAGTCCTGTCGTCTCGAAATTCTCTTTTTTATGTTGTCATCGGTATAGAATGAACCGAGAGAGTAGCCACGATGAAAACGTTGTTCAACCGAAAATCGGTATTTTGTAACCGTTCCGTATTTCTTTGAGTTTCCGGTTTCAATTATAATATTCTGTGCTTTTAGTCGATTGATATAATCCTCAAATGAAACAGCTTCCATAAGAAGCTCCTTCAGTTCACACTGGATGACGGCACAGGCACAGACAGAACCATCCTCTCAGGAATCCATGCATTCTATGAGCCAGAGGAGTTAGTCGGCAAGACACTTATTGCAATAACAAACCTTCCACCTAGAAAGATGATGGGAATCGATTCATGCGGTATATATGAAAAAGGACCCCAGATTAGAAGTACACACTTCAGATTTGGGGTTCTCTTTTTGTGTGAGAGACGGATCAAAATCCATGATCGCAGGCATGAACAAGTCCGGTAAGTATGGCGCTGAGCTCAAGTTTTCTGTTAAGTCCATGGACGTAATGAAGGTCATGGTGAAGAGCGATTCCAAGAGCTCCAACGATGCACTCAAGGGCACGATGGCGCAGATAAAGGGCGAGGATTACACTGACCTGCAGACGGATGCCCCCGATATCAAGGAGACAAATACGATAATGGAGAGTCTGGATGCGATAGAGAATCTTAAGGCGGATTTCACGGTATCGGATTACTACAGCGTGTATTATTATACTGAGAGACGGCATTTCTCAGCTTTTGCTGGGAGTGCCGTCTTTCTGCATATAAGCCGCAGTTAATTCGCAAAACACATTCGCAGAAAGTCAAATTCAGTTCGCAGAATATCAAATGTAATTGATATTCTGCGAACTGGAGGGTATAATATGCGGTATCTTTGGGTTAGATGCTTGCGGTATGTTGATGCAAGCATGTGTGTATTAAAAGCGAAATGACAGGGGGGAAGGGTAGATGAGAAGATTAAAGTATGTTTTACAGAGTGCGATCGCCTGCTTTGTCGTGGCCGGGGCCATGCTGGTGCTGTTCTGGGGAGCAGGAATATATAATATATATCATGAGTCACATGGAAATATATCGGATCTGTCAGAGCTGTGGTCGTATATTTCGGAACAGGGATTGATGTTTCTGATCGGATTGCTGGCTTTTGTGTCGTTCCTAGTATCCGGATTTCAGGCGAAGAAGGCCAGCGAGGCGGATAGAGCAGCTAACGGTGGGAACGAGTATGATGGTGTAGGATATGGTGATGCTGATGCTGATTATTCTGGCACGATAAATGCTGGTGGCGGATATACATATGATTCAATGGACACATCTATAAAGTTAGATGAAGGTTCAGGTATGGAAAATGATAGGAATGTATATGGAAAAAACGGTATGCCATATGCGGACATCTATGTGATGACTGGAGATGCACAATTAACCAATACATATTCATTGCAGTCAGGTGCCAGAAAGATAAGCTTTGACCTGCCTCAGAGGTATAGACTGATAGATGGCGATGACAGTGATCCGGCATTTGCGGGGTTTAATGAGGAGCTTAAGCCGGAACTTGTCTATTGTTCACTTCAGGAGGCTATCGATGATGAGACGGCTGAGGATTACGTGCTGGATGAGCTGGTGGAGGATGAAGCCTGCCCGGAGGAACTGCGGACAAGGGCATATCTGAAACATGAAGTGATAGAGGGAAGACTTTATTACTATTATATATTCAAGTATAAGAAGTCCAGAAAGAAGAGACAGAAGTTTGCGGCGGCATGTGACATAGGCGGCGGGCTGTTCTATACGATAGAGACAGAGTGGATATGGCGCAAGGAGGAATTGACGCTGGAAGCACTCATAGACTTTTTGAAGATACGGGTAGAGTGATTTATGACATCTACAGAACATGAGGTGATAATATGTGGACAATAAAGAGAATAGATGAGGCCGACTTCGGCTGTGAGGAGAGGCTTCCGGGGGAGCTGCTTATGGTGCTGGTGAGTCTGGAGTGTGACGATGGAAGGATGCTTCAGCTTGAGGTGGCTGACAACTGGCTGACCATGCAGGAGCTTGACGAGGGCGATGAGTGGCCGGATGATCCGGACGAACCGGATGAAGAAGATGCGAAAAGCGCAAAGCAGGTGCAGTGGATGGAGAGTTATCTGGATGCTCTGGAGGAGCTGGAATAAGAGTGAAAATAATAAGAATATCGACAAAACCGCCATATCATAAGCGATATTGGCGGTTTTTGTGCGTCTGGAATTACTTTTTGCCATATACTTTAGGATAATATGTTGTTATAACGAAAAGAATGGTCGTGTGAATTTTGTCGATGTTTGGTTTGCAGGCAACTGCGTGTGGGAGAGAATTAATGTTTGGATTGTTTGAAATGAAATATATGAATATATGCCTTGTGGCAGGAGTTATACTGGAACTTATAGCTCTTGTCGCAATACTTAATCTTTATATTAATATAAGGAGAAAGGAAAGAAGGCAGAAGAATAGAGAAGATGGAGCAGGACTTTATGATCGTGCGGTATGTGCCGGAACGGATGAGGCGTATATGCTGGTGCGGCGGGAGGACATAAGTGCGGTAAGCCAGCTTATGGATCAGAAGGTATACAGACAGTTGAGAAAGAAATATGAGGGCTGGGACAGACAGGAGAATCTGGAGTTTGATGCACGTGTTGCAGGCAGGTTTGAAAGTCCATATTCTTTATGATGGAATTATATGGATGCAAGGCTGGGCAGAGCTCAGAACCCTGTATATATTTGCCGATAAGCTATACAATGCGAGAAAATCTGTGGGATTTGTCAAGAGACTAAGGATCAGGTATGGCGTGTAAGCCGTGCCGGGAAAACAAATATTTATACATTTGTCAGCGACAGATATGTCCGTGGATGGACATGTCTGCCGCTGTTTTTTGTTTTACTTAAAGATATCTTAAAGATTCGCCTCATTGAAACTTAAAGGGATGGCGGCTATAATCAGCAGGTGTAGTGAGAAGCTGCAGTGCGGATTACGCTGATGGATTGAGGAAGTGTAACCATATTGTAATAACTCTTACATATAATTAAGTCTGTTGAATGTATATTAAGTTGAACTGGCAGAAAGGCTTGGCATATAATCTATTCGATTTTGGAAGAAAGAAAAAGGTGGTTAAACGAGGTGGTAAATATTGAAAAATATATTGGAATTTATAGAGAATTCGGCTTTAAAATATCCAGACAAGCTGGCAGTTGCAGATGAGGAAGGCGGACTCACATATGGTCAGATGGAGAGGCTTTCCAGACAGATCGGTGCATGGATATATGAGAAGACAGATGGCGTGAGGAATAAGCCTGTTGCCGTGCTGCTGGACAAAAAGCCTGGGAGTGTGGCTGCCTATATGGGAGTTGTCTACAGTGGCAATTTCTATGTGGTACTGGATGCGGAGATGCCGGCGTCCAGAGCCGAGTCGATACTCGGAACGCTGAATCCGGTTGCAGTCGTGACTGACATCGGGCATATGGAGAAGGCACTGGAGCTTTACAGAAATGGCGTGGATGAAGATGGATGCCAGGGACAGGAAGGCGAGAACAAAGAGGTATTCAGGATATTAAATCTTGACGAGCTGGACACAAGTGCAGATCAGTCAGTGTTGGATGCGGTCAGAAGCAGGGCGATAGACACGGATCCCGTGTATGCGCTTTTCACATCGGGCTCGACCGGAGTTCCAAAGGGCGCTGTGGTATCACACAGGAATGTGATATCCTACACCTATTGGTACACGGAGGCATTTGGTATAGACGAGAGTACGATATTCGGAAGCCAGACACCGTTCTACTTCAGCATGTCGGTGTCAGATCTCTACAGCACTCTTAAAAATGGTGCCACGCTGTACATCATACCGAAGGCGTATTTCACCTTCCCTATGAAGCTGATGGAGTTCATGAATACATACAGGATCAACACGATATACTGGGTGCCATCGGCACTGCAGATCGTTGCAAATTACAAGCTGTTCCAGTACGCCCAGCTTCCCGAGCTGAAGAAGGTGCTGTTTGCCGGAGAGGTGATGCCGACAAAGCCGCTGAATTACTGGATACAGAATCTTCCGGATGCCATGTATGCAAATCTGTTCGGCCCAACAGAGACGACCGACATATGTACATATTACGTGGTGGACAGAGTATTTGCCGATGACGAGCCGCTGCCGATGGGACATGCGTGCAACAACTGTGATGTGTTTGTTCTTGATGAGAACGGCAGGGAGGTGTCACCGGAGATCGATCCTGAGACGGGCTTCAGCCGTGAGGGTGAGCTCTATGCCAGAGGTTCATTTGTGGCGCTGGGCTACTTCGGAAATGCGGAGAAGACGAGAGAGGCATTTGTCCAGAATCCGCTGAATCCGTACTATCCAGAGCTGGTCTACAAGACCGGTGATCTGGTGAAATACAACAGATACGGCGAGCTGGTCTATGTGTGCCGTAAGGACTATCAGATAAAACACATGGGTTACCGCATAGAGCTCGGCGAGATCGAGGCTGCAGCAGGAGCTATAGACGGAATCAGAAGCTATGCCTGCATATACGATGATGCGGCGGACAAGATCGTGTTCATCTACGAGGGCAGGAAGAAGGACGAGACGGAGCTGCTTAAGGCGTTCCAGGAGAGGGTTCCACATTACATGGAGCCGAACCGTTTTGTCAGGGTGACAAGCATGCCCCACAATGCAAATGGCAAGATAGACAGGAAGAGGCTGAAGGCGGAATACGCGCAGCATGTGTGACAATTTTATTGATAAGGAGATAAGAGATTATGGAAGAATTATTAAAGATTTTGAATGAGGTAAAACCTGGAGTTGATTATGAGAACGAGACAGATCTTATAGGACATGGCGTGCTGGATTCCATCACGATGGTTACGCTGGTGCTTCAGCTCAGCGATGAGTTTGACGTAGACATTTCTCCTGTTGATATCACACCGGAGAACTTCAAGACAGTCCAGACCATATACGATATGATCCAGAGACTTGAAGACGAGTAAGAGCAGATATAGATATTGGAAGATGACGGGGACTGACTGCCGTCAAAAAATACTGGAGGAGTGAGAAATATGTCATATACGTCGATATCGTATCTGGTATTTATATTGCTCGGAGCGTTTATAGTGTACAATATAGTGCCGCTGAAGCACAGATGGAAGGTCCTGCTGGCATTCAGCTATCTGTTTTATTTTATCAATTCAGGCAGATATATCATATTTATCCTGTTCGGGTCGTTGACCATATATGTGGGCGGCCTGCTTATAAACAAGATAGATGATGGCTGCAGCATGGCAAGGAAAGCTCTGCCAAAGGAAAGCAAAAAAGAGTACAAGGCACTTATCGGATGGCAGAAAAAGTGCGTGTGCGTATGCGTGGTGCTTGTGAATGTAGGAATTCTGGTATTCCTGAAATATTCGGTATTCCTTGGACAGGTATTTACAGATGTGCTTGGACTCATACACATAAATGTAGAGAATCCGATGTATCAGAGGATGATGCCGCTTGGAATCTCGTTCTACACACTGTCTGCGGTGAGTTACATAGTGGACGTGTACAGAGGCAAATACAGGGCATCGGACAAGTTTGGCAAGGTTGCACTTTTCCTTGCATTTTTCCCGCACATTGTTGAGGGACCTATAGCCAGGTTCGATCTTGTTGGAGAGCAGATGTATGAGGGGCACAGGTTCAGTTATGAGAACATGACCATGGGACTCCAGCTTATACTGTGGGGCTTCTTCAAGAAGATAGTTATTGCAGATCGCGCAAATATGTATGTGAACCAGATATTTGACAATTACGCAAGCTACACAGGACTTCCGGTAGTAGTGGGAATGCTGCTCTACACATTACAGCTCTATGCGGAATTCTCAGGCTGTATGGATATAGTAAGGGGAAGTGCCCAGATGTTCGGAATAGGACTCTCAGAGAACTTCAACCAGCCGTTTATATCAAAGACGGTCAGTGAGTTCTGGAGAAGGTGGCATATGACTCTCGGTGCATGGTTCAAGGACTATGTGTTCTATTCAGTTTCACTGTCCAAGCCATTTGTGAAGCTGAGTAAGAAGACCAGGGAACATATGAATACTTTCTTCGCGACATTTGTTCCTATGTCTATAGCGATGTTCATAGTGTGGTTTGGAACGGGTATTTGGCACGGCGCAAGCTGGAAGTACGTCATGTATGGTCTTTATTACTGGGCTATCATGGTAATTGGACTTCTCATGGAGCCTCTTTTCAAGAAGCTGTATGAGAAAATGAATGTTGACCGCCAGGGAAAGGTATACAGACTGCTTCAGGTTGTCAGGACCTTCATTTTTGTGAATGTGGGAATGCTCATGTTCAGGGCTGATGATCTGACAGCATTTGGACACATGTTTGTGTCCATGTTCAGGGGATTTACATTTGCGGATCTGACAAATGGAACTTTGCTTGGAATGAAGCTTGACATGGCAGATTTTGCAGTGCTGGCAGTGGGCGCGCTCATTCTGTTCCTGGTTGGACTTTACAAGGAGAAGGGACATCAGATAAGAGCAGAGCTTGCCACGAAGAATATAGTCCTCAGATGGGCAGTTTACTATGTGCTGCTGTTTGGAGTGATCATACTCGGAGCATATGGCAAGGGCTATGAGGTGGCTGGATTTATATATGCACAGTTTTAGAGGTGATTTATCTATGAAGAAAAGTGGACGTAATATAATAAAATCCATAGCATTTGCCCTGGTGGCCGTGATGATCATGGGAGTGCTGGGAGCTGCGTTTACTCCGAAGCGGAGCGATCCGGGAAGCGGAATAACCAACTCGAATGCAAGGGGCTTCTATGGAGAACCGAAGAATTCGATAGACGTACTGGTGCTTGGAGACAGCAATGCCTACAGTGCATGTTCTCCGATGTATATATGGAACAAATATGGAATTCCAACATATGTGGCGGCTGAGGGATTCCAGAATGTGACCGGGGCATCCAACCTTCTGGATGAAGTGCTCACATGTCAGAAGCCAAAGCTGGTGGTGTTTGATGTGAATATGCTTTGGACAGGCAAGACGACATTGAAAAAGGTTGAGAACAACCTGAAGAATCTGGCATATAAGTATCTGCCTCTTGCACAGTACCACAACAGGTGGAAGAGCATGAGTGTTTCGGACATGTTCGGTGCCAGGGACTACACATACAGATCAGCCTCAAGAGGACAGTATCTCAGCATGGAGGTCAAGCCGTTTTCAGGCCAGAGCAAGATGGTGGAAACCAAGGCTGTTGAGGACATACCGGAGGTATCAAAGATACTGCTCGATAAGCTGATAGACAAGTGTGAGAAGAATGGAATCAAGATCATGTTCATGGAGACTCCGACGGCGAAGTCATGGAATTATGCAAGACACAATGCCATGGTTAAGTATGCTAAAGCCAAGAATATTGAATTTGTCGATATGAATACGCTCAAGGGTGATTATGCGATTGACTGGAGCACCGACACGAGGGATGGCGGAAGACATCTCAACTGCAAGGGCGCAGAGAAGGTAAGCGCCTATCTTGGAAAATATATTTCAGAGAATTATTCTTTTAAGGATAAGAGACATTCAGAAAAGTATGCGGACTGGAATAATGACTATCTGGATTATGTGAAGTATATGTCCGGAGAGACTGTGTCGTTGGAGGCACAGCAGTCCGACGGAACGGTATCTAACAACTAAATATAAAATATATAAGTGGACGGAGGATTGAATTCCCCGTCCACTTTATTTTTTATTTTACTGTAACTTTGCATCTGGCAGATATATTGCCGGAAGTATATGTCTTTTTCTCAGTGCTGTTTGAAGGTGAGAAAGTTTATTTCTGCACGGCAAGGGACAAGGATTTTTACGCGCAGCTCATGCGTGATGGAAATGTTGCGGTGACGGGCATGAACAGAGAATATCAGATGATAAGACTGAGAGGAAAGGCGCACAGACTGGATGATCAGAAGCTGTGGATCGACAGGATATTTGCGGAGAATCCATCTATGAACAGTGTGTACCCGGATGACAGCAGATATGTGCTTGAGCCGTTCTATTGATACAGGATGAATACCTGACACAGGTAAATGATGAGAAAGGCATAGTAAACGCTGCAAACAGCGGTATGACCGGATGTTATGTGCCATGCCACAATTGTATCGATAACTGTATCCACGCTGTCCTGTCTGCGGAGGCTCGATGGACATGAACCTCCGCAAGGACGGTTATTTTGCTCAGGACAGTGCCTGGTATGAGGCAGAGCGACGCTTCGGTGATTTTGTCTCCAGATCCCTGGACAGGAAGCTTGTGCTCCTTGAGCTGGGGGTTGGATTTAACACGCCAACCATAATCCGATTTCCTTTTGAGAAGCTGACACGAGAACACGATAACATAACCCTTGTCAGGTTAAATCTCGATCAGGCTGTGATTCCAGAAAGTCTTGGGAACAGAGCTATAGGGATAAATGCGGATATGGCGGAGAGTATAAGTGATATACTCAACGTTTCAGTATCGCATCCATATCCTGCTCAGGAGCAGTGATCGGGTTTAGCTTATAATTTTCCACCAGATATTTAATCACGGTCTCAGACATGAACGCAGGCAGTGTCGGGCCGATATACATGTTGCGCACGCCCAGCGACAGCAGGGTGAGAAGTATGCAGACAGCCTTCTGCTCATACCATGACAGGACAAGGGTGAGTGGGAGGTCGTTTATGCTGCAATGAAATGCATCTGCCAGAGCCAAAGCAACCTTGATGGCACTGTAGGAGTCATTGCACTGTCCCATGTCGAGTATTCTTGGAATCCCGTCGATTTCGCCGAGGTCGAGATCGTTGAAACGGTATTTGCCGCAGGCGAGGGTGAGGACAAGGGTGTCCATCGGAGTCTGCTTTACGAATTCGGTGTAATAGTTGCGTCCCGGATGTGCGCCGTCACAGCCTCCAACGAGGAAAATGTGCTTGACATGTCCTGCATTGATGGCGTCTATGATCTTACCAGCCTGTGACAGAACCGCGCTGTGTCCAAATCCGGTCGTCAACATATGACCGCCGTTTATGCCGCTCATGCTCCTGTCGTGTTCATAGCCGCCAAGCTTCTGTGCGTGCTTGATCAGAGGGGTAAAATCTTTCTTCCCTGCTCTTGTACCTGAGATGTGAACCATGCCGTCATAACCCACGACTGATGTGGTGTAGATCCTGTCCTTGTAGCTCGGCCTTGGCGGCATGAGACAGTTGGTGGTAAAGAGCACCGGCGCGGGTATATTTTCGAATTCTGTCTGCTGGCTCTGCCATGCGGTTCCGAAATTGCCCGCCAGATTATGGTATTTGTTAAGCTCCGGATAGCCGTGCGCAGGCAGCATCTCGCAGTGGGTATATACATTTACTCCTGTCTTTTCAGTCTGCTCAAGGAGCTGTGACAGGTCGTTCAGGTCGTGACCGGAGACCACGATAAATGGCCCTTTTTTGATGTCAACATTTACTCTCGTAGGCACAGGATTGCCAAATGATTCAGTGTTGGCTTTGTCCAGCAGCTCCATGCATTTGAAATTGACCTGGCCAAATTCCATGATGAGTTCTATCCATTCGGTGACGTTGTGCTCCCTGTTAACCTCGCACAGTCCCTTGTAGAACCACTTCAGAACCTCATTATCTGTGTAGCCGAGATTCATGGCGTGATGGGCGTATGCCGCCATACCCTTGAGTCCAAACAGCAGGGTGGAACGCAAGGACACTATATCGGTGTCACCATCCCATAGGTCGATCACCTGTATCTTTTCAGCCTCAGATCTGCTGACCTTGTTCTGCTCGTTTTTAACCCTTCCCATAAATTCTTTTATTGCATTGTCGTCAAAGTTTACATTTGTCAGGGTTGTGAAAAGACCGTCTATGATAAGTCTGTCGGCGACCGCGCTGTGTTTATTCTCATTTTTTGAGAGTTCTGCAAGTTTTATAAGCTCACACACAAGCTCGTCCTGTAGATTAGATGTGGATGGCTGCTTGCCGCACACTCCAGTATTGATACATGCGGATCCCCCCGCTGTTTGCTGACACTGAAAACAAAACATATTTGACATGTACTGTATACCTCCTGAAATTATGAATCTATCTGAAAAAACTGGTGACTGCCTGGCAGTCTGTGGATTTTCTTCTAAATAGAGTATGGACAGTGAACAGGAGTTTTATACTCAAATTTGCTAAAGTATATCTGTGAAATAACATTTAGGGGGATAAAAAGCTTTCGTTGCTCAGATAGAGGCGCCCTGAGAAAAAATGGAGACAGAGGTGGGGACGGAGGTACCTGTCCCCTCCGTCCCCGCCTTCATTTGTGGGATGCGGAGTCGCCGGTTATGTTATATTGAGCAGATAAGTGCCGTCTTGCACGCATTTGACTGAAATTTTACACGGCGCTGATAGTGGACAGATGTGAAAATGTTTTATAGTAAATCAAATAATAGTTGATCTGGACGGGGATAAAGGAGAAATCACGGATGAAAAAGGAACACGGGGACAGACTGGCCCGCGCACTTGAATTTGCAAATGAATCAGCTGAGTATCATGTCAGAAACTATGCGGGTGGGACGCTTATGCCCGGAGATGCATATGCCGATCTGCCGATAGATGAGAGAGACCGGGTGTATCTTGGACCGGATGCCGGAGCGCCTAACATGTATTCCAGAATATACCGCAGTCAAAGAGAGAAAGAGATGCGGGAGCAAGGGATGACAAATGAGCAGATAAAGCTGAGGTGGGAAGCGCTTGATGCCATGTGGCGCCGGGAGATAGAGGAGAGGCTCTACGGGGAAACCAGACAGAATGACCGGTCAGAGGATGTTATATCAAGATACGAGAATGAAGGATTGCCCAGTGATTTTCAGAGAAGAAGCGATCAGGCGGATGCGAAGAGAAGGGCAAAATGGCTCGGGATACGAATAGTGCTCATAACCGTAGTAGTGGTGATCATGGCGTTCACGATACTTAACGAGGCCGGGCTGATAGACGGTATAAGTATAACTGAGCAGATATTTGACAGGATAGAGCAGATATTTGGCGGTATGGACAGCATATCGTCAGGCAGTGCGGGAACTGGTGTTGGAACAGATTCAGAAAATCCCGGCGGGCTGGTGATCGTATACGGGGTAGTTATCTTCCTTATATTCAGATGGGTGAATAAGAGCAAAAAGAAAAAGGTGGATATTCCAAATTCCGGTGTGATTTACACGGAGCTGATCCCACAGATTATCAGGAGACGTTATGGGGAGGACAGCGTATACAGACATCAGGGCGGACTTCCTGATGAACAGATGAGGAGACTGAACTGTTTCGGTGGCAGACCATTTACACTTGATGGACAGCCTTTGCCGGTTATCGGACGTGACATGGTGGAGGGAACATACAGAGGTGTCCATTTCAGGTGCAGTTATGAGTACATGGAGTACGAGTATTATTACGAGGACAGCGATGGTGACAGAGAGAAAAAGATCGACAAATTATTTGGCGGGCTGGTTGTTGAGATACCATATAGAAAAAGTTCATCGGCTTTGCTGGGAGTCATGGGAAACTCCGAACTGGAGATGAAGAATATATTGAAGTGCGGTCTGGAGCGTGGCGCAGTGGGAAGAATAGAAAAGACAGAAAACGAGAACTTTAATCTGCTGTTCACTATAAACTGCAATGACGAGGAGAATATATTTTATATGCTTACACCGGATGTCATGGAGAGGCTGGCGGCACTTTATCCAAAGGAGAAGGCGTCTCTCCATGTGACATTCGATGGGGACAGATTGTACATGTGTATAAGCAAGAGTGATAAATACATGGTATTTGACGAGGAGAAAAATATAAAAAGTATGAGTGATGTGGAGGCTTATCTGGACAAATACCTGCGCATGCTGCAGGAGACGATGGATGCGGCTCTGTTACTATAGAAGAGAAATTGTGAAAATGAGCAAAAGTACACGGAGGGAAATGTATGTTTACAATATTATTTAGCAAAGGTGTGTTCGTATTTTGTGTGTTGGTGGTAATAGTTTTGATACTTTTAGCGTATGCGATAAAGACTGCAAATGCTCTGAAAGCAGCGGAAAATAAGGTGAGAGAGCTGGACTCGGATGTGGATATTGCTCTTGCAAAGAGATATGATCTGCTCACAAAACAGTATGCGATGGTAAAGACTTATATGTCGTATGAGAGCGAGAATCTGATAACAGCGATAAAGCTCAGAAAAGGCATGACACCTGATGAGAAGACCGGGGTAGAGAAACTTATGAAAAATGCCTCGGATCAGATAAATGCAGTTGTGGAGGCGTATCCGGAATTGGCGGCGGGCAAGAATATAGAGGTCCTTCAGAACAGCTGCACAAATGCGGAGGAGCACATCCAGGCGGCAAGAAGACTGTACAATGCAGGTGTGACAAATTATAACAATCTGTGCAGCCAGTTTCCTTCTTCGGTGGTTGCGGCCATAACGGGTCACAATATGGTGGAGTATTTCAAGACTGATGCGGATAAGAGATCAGATGTGATATTTTAGCAGGAAATCCAGATGCTTTTGTGCATAAAAAAATCGGTGCGACGGGATTCGAACCCACGACCTCTTCGTCCCGAACGAAGCGCTCTACCAAGCTGAGCCACGCACCGAGTGTGTTTATCAACACTGCCATAATAGTATAAGAAGATTCTGGAAAAAATGCAAGGAGTTTTCTAAATAAATTGTCAAGAAATTCACCCAGGAATATCCGAGAAACTTTTGTGAAACTGATAATCAATCAATGACAGATAACTATCCGTTTATGGGGGGACCGTAGATACATTTTTGGGGTGCCCATAGATACAATTTATATAATATTTAGATTTGTTACAACGAAAATTTATAAGTGTATGGCAGAGTAATAACCAGAAAGTAGTTGATATGAGGATAAGGTGCAGGTGGTGATGGACAGAATGAAAGCCGCCTGAAATAGAAGGAGACGATAGATCATGAAGATACTTATTACTACGGACTGGTATGAACCTGTTATAAATGGAGTTGTGACATCAGTTGTCAATCTGTCAAATGAACTCAAGAAAAGAGGGCATGAGGTGAAAATACTCACACTGTCCAGAAGTCATCATACATATGCAGAAGGGGATGTGATATATGCTGCATCGATAGGTGCCGGAAAGATATATCCGGAGGCAAGACTTAAGATGCCTGTCATTAAGGCAGTAATAGACAAACTCATAGAATGGAAACCAGATGTCATACATTCCCAGTGTGAGTTCTCAACATTCTTCATGGCGAAGAAGATAGCAGATGAGACAAATGCGCCGATAGTACACACATATCACACGGTATACGAGGATTACACTCATTACTTTTCGCCAAATGCAGCGTGGGGACGCAAAGTTGTGCAGAAACTTACCAGGATGTTATCATCGAGGGTCGATGCTATGATAGCACCCAGCAGGAAGATAGAGGATGTGCTTGAAAAGTATGATGTGTTATGTCCCGTTGAGGTGATCCCATCTGGAATCGACATGGATAAATTCGGAAAATATATAGGAACAGACAGCAGACACAGAATCAGAGAGAAGTACGGACTCAGTGATGACCAGACAGTTCTTCTCTATGTTGGCAGATTGGCGAAGGAGAAGAATATCCAGGAGATACTTAGATGCCAGAAGAGAGTGCGCAGGTATGGTACAATCCTCATGATAGTTGGAGACGGACCATATAGGGCGGAGATAGAGGAACAGGTAAATGAGCTTGGAATCTCAGAGAGTGTGATATTTACAGGCATGATCGAGCCTGATAAGGTGGCTGAGTATTATCAGGTTGGTGACTTTTTCGTAAGTGCATCCACGAGCGAGACACAGGGACTTACTTATGTGGAGACTCTGGCAGCTGGAATACCACTTCTGTGCAGAGAGGACCCGTGCCTTGCAGATGTGGTTGATCCGGGAAAGAATGGCTGGGAATTTACTGATGAGGAAGCATTTGAAAATGCGCTGGCGAAGTGGCTTGATATGAGTTCAGATTCAAGGCAGCAGCTTAGACGAAATGCAGTGCAGTCGGCAGATAAATTCTCCACATCGACATTTGCAGACAGAGTTGAGAAGCTTTATATGAATGTGTGCGAGCTGCAAGCACTGGTGCTGAGGGCTTGTTAGAAATTTAATTTGTATGAATTCTCTAGTGGCTGTTGGGATAACCAGGGAAAAGATATAAAATTATCTCCAAATAGATGAAAAAGCTCTAAAAAAGAAAAAATTTTAAAAAATTATCCGTAGGACACAGAATAATGTGTTTTATGGATAATTTTTTATCTTTTAAGTGAAAACATTGTATATGAGATAAAATGTAGGTAATAAGCAAAGATGGCGAGATGACCTGATGCATGAGTTACTATCTAGATGACAAAAAACTAAAAAAATATGCTTTATTTAAAAATACAGTTGACAACACCATGATACTAGCGTACTATTCAACTAGTACAGCAGTACAGAAGAGCTAGACAACATACAAGGAGGAGGTGTGTGATGGAATTTAAGACGAATATCCCCATATATCTTCAGGTCATAGAGGATATAAAGCAGAAGATCATAGCGGGCACACTGCCTTTGGGATCTAAGCTTCCGTCATCAAGAGAACTTGCCATAGAATACCAGATAAATCCGAATACTGCAGCGAGGATTTACAGCGAGATGGAGTCTATGGGGTTGTCCTATACCAGACGTGGAATAGGAACATTTGTGACGGAGGATGACAGGGTCATAGACGACCTGAAAAAGGAAAGAATAGAGGAAATCATACAGAGCTTTGATGAACAGCTCACCGGTATGGGATTTTCACAGGACGAGATCCTTGAACTGCTAAAAGAACACTTTGGAAAGTAAGAAGTAATAAAAAAGAAGGGAAATGATACAATGTTAAAATGCGAACATCTTGTTAAGAAGTATATCACCACCACAGCGATATCCGACCTGTCGCTGGAGATAGAGCCGGGACACATATATGCGCTGCTCGGTCCAAATGGAAGTGGAAAGTCAACACTTATGAAGATCATAGCCGGCCTGGTCAAGCCGGACTCAGGAACTATCACAATAGATGGAGTGCCTATGACATACAGGTCAAAGAAGGACATAGCTTATATGCCGACGGAGGCGTTCTTCTTCGGATATATGAACTGTAAGGACATAGGAAAGTATTACAAAGATTTCTTTGATGACTTTGACTATGACAAATACATGGGACTGCTTGCTGAGATGGAGCTGAATCCGGATCAGAAGGCGAAGAGCATGTCTTCAGGAATGCTGGCAAAGCTCAAGATAGCGGTTACTCTGTCCAGAGACAGCAGGATCGTCATGCTGGACGAGCCACTGAACGGAATAGACATCATAGCTAGGGAGAAGATTATCAGCACGATTGTCCGGAATATATCGGATGACACAGCCGTGCTCATGTCAAGCCACCTTGTGGATGAACTTGAGAGGATCGTGGATCACGCATTCTTTATCAAGAATGGCACCTGTGTGCTTCAGGGTGATGCAGAGGAGCTGCGAGTGAACAGGGGCAAGTCGATAGTTGATATGTATAAGGAAATATATGCTTAGGAGGAACCGCTATGAACGAAGTTCATAATAGGAATCGGTTCCGACGACCTGCCCCGCTCGTGTGAGCGAGAGGAAGCACCATGCACCGAAGGTGCATTTCGCAATGGTGCTGACGACTTGCCTTCGAACGAATGTGAGGAGGCGGTACTAGTAGGGGCGATACATATTGGATAGTTAAATTTGTTGATGAAGGAGAGATAGATATTATGTTAAAGATGATGAAATATGAATACAGACGTGGAGTATTTTCACTTCTGGTGGTTATAACGGCTCTTGCGGCAGCAGAATTGCTGTTCCTGATTGGAATATTTGCAGAAAAAAATCTGTTAGCAGGACTTGGTATCACATTCCTTATGCTGGGAGGTTTCGCTTCGTTTATGTTCGTTCTGATATATGGTGTGATAATCTACAGTCAGGATCTGAAGAACAAGACGGGGTATATGGTGTTTATGACCCCGATTTCAAATTACAAGATTATCGGTGCAAAGCTGCTTTCAATCCTGCTCACCGGTGCGACACTCGTGGCCTTTCTTGGACTGCTTATAGTTGTTGATTATAACCTGCTTAAGTCACATAACGGAGGTGTAGCTGGTGCTGAGATTGTGCTGGATGAAATTCTGGGGACAAGAGGATTATCAATAGGAAGTGTCATTGCAAATGTTGCAGGGTTCATAGTAGTAGCACTTATTCAATTCTATACAATGATCACCATAGCGTACCTCGCAGTGTCACTGTCTTCCACAGTGCTCCAGAATAAGAAGATAAAGGGCGTTGTCAGCTTTATACTTTTTGTGGCTCTTTATGTGCTGGTGAGCTACATAGCATACAAGCTTCCGCACCTTGGGAAGAACGTGCAGGTGGAGACTATGCTTGACGCGATGTATAAGAATATACCACAGCTTATTCTCTATGTTGTATGCATGATCGGCAGTTATATAGGAAGTGCGACACTGCTTACTAAGAAGATCAGCTTATAATGTAATGAGAGGAATGTATTAAGATGGCAGTAGATATGAGGAATGGTGATGTGATGAAATATTTTAGATACCTGGTTACAGGAGCCTGCACAGGAGTCATAGTAGTGCTCCTTGTACCTGTGGCTGTGTGTGGGATCTGTGCATATGGTGTGTGGCGGCTGCTCAATATGGTAACAGGCGGAAATAAAGAGCCACGCAGGACGATGATAAAGCAGAATTTATAAATGTATATTTTTAATCAATAAGATAACCCGGAGTGAGAAAATGTCTCACTCCGGGTTATTGACGTTCGGGGAGGAATCCTGTAGTATTTTCACTAGAGTTAGACAAGGCTAACCAAACCTATTTGTCACAAGGAGGTTTTGTATGAGTGAAAATACATGGGAGATCATGAAAGGTATGGAGTTTGGTGATGTGGAACTTCAGATGGCACTTCAGTGTGCACCGGTGATAACGGGCGTCAAGGTGTCAAATCTTCTGAACATAGAACTCAGCGGATATCGTCAGATGGTGGAGATACTGAAGGACAGTGATATATGTATGTACACACTGGGAGCAACCTGTGGCAGGGTAAATGTATTTATATACAATGCGGCAAAGCTCAGGGCATTTGTTCAGAGGGATGATGTGCAAAGACTTATGTCTGAGCTGGGATATGCGGACATGGAGCTTTCTGATATTCTCGCTGAGTTCCGCGAAAAATATCAGAAGTACTTAAAGAGCAGAGGAAGATTCACCTCGAAACAACCGGCACAGGAAGATATGGCTTGTGGCGATGGAGCTCTTGGCAAGGAGTGGTTTCCACACGAGATGGGCTTACTGCTTGGATACCCACCGGAGGATGTGGAGGGTTTTATTCGGCAAAGTGGCAGAAATGCACTTTGTTCCGGTTACTGGAAGGTGTATGAGGATGCTGAATCAAAGCGGAGAACATTTCATATATTTGAATGTGCGGAAGAGAGACTTATCCAATTTCTTTCAAATGGACTGCATATGAGAGATATCATGGGGATGTACACGGCGAGCAGAAACGCAGCGTAGAAGTATATGGAAAGATGCAGTTAAACATTGTTTACAAGGATGTATAGGGAAAGCCCCCTTTTACATATAATTTCATAAGGAGGATTATTATGAGCAAAATTAATATCGTATTCTGGACACAGGGCGGAAATACACAGATGATGGCAGAGGCTGTCGCAGACGGCGTGAGAGAGGCCGGAAAGGAAGCAGAGGTAGTATTCGTAAGCAGCATCACGCCTGATGCTCTCAAGGATGAGCCGGTGTTTGCACTTGGATGCCCGGCTATGGGAGCTGAGGTTCTTGAGGAGGCTGAGATGGAGCCATTCGTTGCTGAGGTTGAGGGATTTGCAGCAGGCAAGAAGATCGCACTCTTCGGTTCATATGGATGGGGAGATGGCGAGTGGATGCGCGACTGGGAGGCGAGAATGCAGTCAGCAGGCGCAGAACTCGTAGGTGGAGCCGGACTTATGTGCCATGAGACACCTGACGCAGAAGGCCTTGAGGAGTGTAGGGAGCTTGGACGCCAGCTGGCAAATGCGTAGGTGACGGACGGCACGGACGATAAAAAATAACCATATGTATGCAGTCACGTTCGGCAACTGTCGCTTCAACTTGCTTCTATCTGCACGCATCTCCGACCGCGATAAGGACGTTGCGGATCTCCGATGCGGCAAGAAGCGTTGAAGCTCGGTTGCCGTCACTACCGACTGGCATATATATGGTTATTTTTTATCTACGTGCCTGGTCGTGGGGATATAAAAAGAGCCGCTTGAGAAAATCTGTAATTTGAATGTGATTCTCTCAGGCGGTTCTTTTTTGTGTTGAATTTGTTCTTAGTGTCCTGCGTACTGGGCCTTGTGGCTGCCGTGGCGCTTAATGTGTGCTGTTATGTATGGAGCTATTGTAACATGTTTGTCCATGGCATTTCCAACTATGGCGATTCCCTTGCCCATGGTGAATGCAGCAAGAACTGTTCCGATTCCCAGGCCGTAGATATGACCGAGGATAAAACCTGTCATGGCAGCTGTCGTTGCAAGGCAGATTACATCAAACGAAATCTTAACCTTGGAATATTTTGCCGATATAATCTCAGACAGCTCTCTTGGGAAAAGGTCTGTCGGGATGATTGGAAGTCCACATCTGTTGGACAGTGCGATTCCGATACATATCAAAATGTAACTTATCACAAAGTAAAGGGTTCTCCATGGGAGGGCAGTTGGCAAAGCCCCGATCCACATCTCATGGATATCCAGCATCTTGCCAAATACGAAACCAACTATGAAGCTGCACAGATATTGGGGAACGAATTTCTTTCTCATGATCATGAGGGTGAGAATAAGTACGCCCTGAAATATGTATGTCCAGGTTCCGAGAGTCAGTCTTGGAAGAACCAGCGAGAATGCGTATGGCACGCTGGATATTGCCGATATTCCTGCTGCAGAATAGAGCATGAGAACCACTCCGAAACTGTTGATGGTGACTGCTGTTATCAGGGCGATCTCGCCCCACATGTTATGCAGATGTGCATTTCCTGATTGAGTATTCATTTTCTGCTTTTCCTCATTTCTTTCATTAATGTGTTTTATAACATAGCCTTTGATTTCCCCGGCATCAGGGGAGCTTTAATTGTCTAAGACTTCATATATGTATATCCCTGCGGTTTTTGATTGTAGCACCGACAACACCACATAACAAATAAATAGTTTTTATGGCTTGATAGATTTTGTCTATAAAAAATATTCGGATTGTATTAAAATATGAATAGGATCATGTATAAATAATGAAAAGGGGGAGTTATAAGTGAACCTGTCATATATTAGATATTTTGTTGAACTGGCCCATGTTCAGCATTACACAAATGCAGCCAGAAATCTGAATATAACGCAGCCAAGCCTCAGTCACGCAATATCCCAGCTTGAGGAAGAACTTGGGGTAATGCTTTTTGAAAAGAATGGGCGCAATACGGAGCTCACTGCATTTGGCAGAGAATTCCTTGCATGTGCAGAGCGTTCGCTTGGCACTCTTGATGCGGGGGTAGAGTCCATACAAAAGGAGGCTGCCGGGGATGGCGTGATACGGCTTGGTCTCATAAGACCTCTTGGAATGGAATTTGTACCGCGTCTGGCAGCGGAGTATTTGAAGAAAGCTGAAAACAGAAATGTGTCGTTTACATTTCATACAGGGACCACAGGGCAATTGCTTGATGATCTTGCGGCTAGAAAATATGACATGGTTTTCTGTTCGAGACCGCCTGAGACGATGGGATTTTCCGCCATTCCAGTTGGCAGACAGGATCTGGTTGTCATAGCACCGTCAGGACATCCTTTGGCAGACAGAGATTCGGTGACACTTGAGGATACAATTGGATATAAACACGTATATTTTTCGAAGGGATCTGGAATGAGAAGCCTGGTGGATGAGATGTTTGAAGGACTTGGCAAAGCTCCTGAGATAGCATGCGAAACGGAGGAGGATGAGGTCATAGCCGGACTTGTGGCAGCAGGGTTTGGAATAGCGGTAGTCCCTTACATGGATATACTCAAAAGGCTTGATGTGAAGGTTCTTAGCATAAAACATCAGCTGGTTGACAGGCTTTATTATGTTGTTCATGACAGCCGGACATATATGTCCCCTGTGGCGACAAAATTCCATAAATATGTGTTATCTAGTAATTGACAAATTAAGGTATGATATATAGAATGGTTCTCATATGAACTTGTAAAATTGAGAAAATGTTGCACAAATCAAATTGTACAATTACTACAATAAATCGCCAGGAAGTTTAAGGGGGCGCATAGTTAGTGGATAGGACTGCTGTATTTAATATAGCATTTGAAATGTGGGGAATATTAATCTGTCTGTTTGCATTTGTGGTTATATTCCTTCAGAAGAATAATAATAGAGATAAAAAGAATGTGAGTCTATGTATGGAGGCTGCATGTATCATCCTGCTGGCTGCAGATATGTTGTCATGGTATTATCAGGGAAAAACAGGACAGACAGCCTATTACATGCTGAAGATAAGCAATTTTGCCGTGTTCTTTATCAACTATTTATATATGACTCTGTTTACGTTTTATCTTCTTGTCATTCTCAACAGAGGAGAGACGAAGATGCCAGCGAAAGCAAGGGGCGTGGTAGTTCTGAGTGCTGCTGGGATAGTCCTGCTCATTATATCCCAGTTCAGTGACAAGCTGTTCTATTATATAGATGATAACAACTTTTATCACAGGAGCAGCTGTTATCTGTTGTCTCAGCTTATTGCTGCAGCAGGACTTGTTCTAAGCTTTTCGATACTTTTGCAGTATAAAAAAAGACTGGAAAAAAGAGTTTTCTGGTCAAGTGTTTTGTATTTTATCCTGCCATGTATATCCACAGTTGTTGTCATATTCTATTATGGGATTTCATTTCAGACGATATCTGTGGTGGCTTCTACACAGATCATGTTTGCAGTTGATATGGTCGAGATGGACAGATCACTTGCGAGATCCAGACAGGAGGTTGAGCGCACAAAGTACGAGGCTGAGCATGATCTTCTGACCGGCATGTACAACAAGACGGCTGGAATGCAGAGAATAAGAGAGTATATAGATAACATGACTGACGAGGACAGTGCTTCCCTTGTATTTGTGGATATAGATGATTTCAAGAGTGTAAATGATACATATGGTCACGCAGTTGGTGATTACTGGATTGAGAAGGTGGCAAAGTTTCTCCGGAGTGACTGCTATGAAGAGGACGTTGCCTGCAGGTATGGTGGAGACGAGTATGTTGTGCTTCATAAGGGCTTATCGGATATATCTGTTCTGGAGTCAAAGGTGATAAGATTTGCCAGAAAACTTCAGCGCAAGGCAATGGAGAAAGGGCAGAATGTCCATTGCAGTGCTGGTATATGTCAGATCAATGGTTCAGGATTCAGCACAGAAGAGTGTATGAATGTCGCGGACACTGCGCTGTATGAAGCAAAAAAGAAGGGCAAGAATGTCAGCGTGATCCACAGCATCAGCAGGGATGGTACGGACAGAGTGACCGTACTTGACAAGATAGAGTCTGATATAAAAAAGGCTCAATCCAGGGTAGAGGCAAGGATCGCATATATGTATACTGATATTATATATGTTAATTATGAGAACGATAAATACCGTGTTATAAAAGGCGATTCTGAGCTGAACAATGCTGTATCTTGTGCGAATAACTACGATGAAGTAATTGGATTGATAAGTAACCGGTTTGACTCGGATCGGTCAAGAAAAATAGTCAGAGATTTTCTCAGCCGTGAGCGCATGGAGAGTTACACAGGCGGCAATACGGAATATCAGACAGAAAATTTCCTCAGAGGGGTTTTGTCAGTCAGCTGTGCAAACAACCATGGGGGTGCAAGTCTTATACATGCTATCCCGGTGGACGAAGACGGTGATAGAGGTTACTTTGTGGTTGTGCAGGATCTTGACATATATGTTGGTTGAAGTATATAATTACACATAATAATCTAAACGAAAACAAGTTGGTGGATTTTTCCGGATCAGGTCATCTTTTCGCCCCACAACCGCAAGGTTGTGGGGCTTTATTTATGCCATCCGGGGATGGAGGTTTTATGAACGAGAATTTTATGAAAGAAAAGCCGGTGTTCCCACTTTTGATGTCCATGGCACTGCCTATGGTTATATCGATGATGGTGAATGCTTTGTACAATATAGTTGACAGTTTCTTTGTGGCTAAGATAAGTGAGGATGCGATGACAGCACTTTCGTATGTATTTCCACTGCAGAATTTTGTAAATGCTGTGGCGATCGGATTTGGTGTTGGAATAAACGCGGTGATAGCCATATATCTTGGATCCAAGGACAATGAGCGGGCAGATCGTGCAGCTAGTTGGGGGATGTTTCTTGCTGTTATGCAGGGAATAGTGATGACAGTCGTGTGTATTGCCATCATTCCATCGTTTCTCAGAGCCTTCAAGGCAAGTGGAGACGTCCTTGACCTTGGCTGCCGTTATGCAGACATAGTATTTGGATTTTCTATAATTATTTCGGTTGATCTTGCATTTGAGAAGGTGTTCCAGTCGGTTGGACGCATGATAGTTACAATGGTTGGACTGATGGGCGGCTGCATTGTGAATATAGTGCTTGATCCGCTGCTGATATTTGGTGCGGGACCATTTCCTGAAATGGGAATAGAAGGCGCTGCACTGGCAACTGGCCTGGGACAGGTGTTTACACTGATCATTTATTTTATTGTGTACTTTGGAAGACCGATAAATGTGAAGTTCGGCATAAAGCATTTGCATGAAGGCGGTCTGATGGTGAAGAAGCTGTATGCCATAGGCATACCTGCTATACTCAATATGGCACTGCCGTCTCTGCTCACAAGCGCACTCAACGCCATACTCAGCATGTATTCGGCAACTTATGTCATGATCCTGGGCGTGTACTACAAGCTTCAGACCTTCCTGTATATGCCGGCAAATGGAATCATTCAGGGAATGCGCCCTATCATAGGATATAACTATGGTGCCGGAGAGCATGCAAGAGTGAAGAAGATATTCACCATAACGCTTGCATTAAATGTTGGAATCATGCTGGCTGGAACAGTTGTGTGCCTGCTCATCCCAGAGAGGCTTATAGGTATGTTCACAGAGAATATGTCTACAATAAATGCAGGTGGAACAGCACTGCGCATCATATGCGCCGGATTTGTAGTGTCGGCTGTGTCGGTAACTGCATCGGGAGCACTTGAGGGATTGGGAAAGGGAACTCCGTCCCTGCTCATATCACTGCTCAGATATGTGGTTGTCATAATCCCAGCTGCATGGATACTTTCAAGGCTTTGTGGTTTCGGACCTGCTGGTGTGTGGAATGCGTTCTGGGTAGCAGAGCTTATAACGGCGGCGTGTGCGGCGTTTATATATAGAGGGGCTGTCAGAGGACAGAGGGAAGTGGTTTAGATAAATTGAAGATGTAATACAAATAAAGTCACGACGTTGATGCTGAGTGGTATCTGTCCGGGAATCCGGGGATATCAGTGCAGATTAGGTCGTGACTTTGTTGTATTTATCACACACTATTTCTAATTCGTTAAAAGGTAAACAATACTTTCTTATTTTGAAAGGTTCATTGCTAATATACTGGTTATATAATGTTATTGCTTTATTCGCTATTTCTCTAGAGTGATCCTCTTCGTTTACATAATCAGATATAAATTTTAAGTCTCGTTTTCTATTTTTCTCCAAACGAGAGTCATTTTTTCTTATAGAATAATCATCCATTGGTAAAAGTTGTTTTTCTGTAACAGGAATCATATCAATAAAATTTATTCCGCTTACAAAACGTCCGGTTTCGGTAATGACTTTTGTATAACCAGCGTTGTTATGTAGTGTTTTCCTTTTCTGAGGCTTGCCGTCATGTCTTGTTATCGGAATGGCATACATTCTACTATTAACCATAACAATGATGCCAATAAAGTGCCTGTTATCTTTGCCTAATTGAGGGCTTACAGATGGTACATGATCACAAACTTTATGTAGTTCTCGTATGTATTTCATATCTATTCGATATAGATGTAAACGATTTTTTGTCATATATTCCTCTTTAAATGAAAAATTTGGATGTAGGGGCTTACTAATAAATAAAAAAGGCTATGCGCATAATGCACATAGCCAATAATTGTAGTTCCACCTCGGTAGAACTAACGCTTTTCGTATTCCACTTAACGGCAGGAGCCTCCGATTGACTATGATTATAACATATACAAAAGAAATGTCAATTTCCCTATTAGGATTACAGTTTTATAAAAGATGTATGTCACTGAGAATACATGAGAGCGGCTTGGAATTCAAGGGACTTGAAAGAGAGTTAATGAAAGCTTTAGAAAAGTATACAAAACGGAGAATTTGAGCTACAAATTGAGCTATTGCCCATCAAACATTTAGTATGTTAGAATAGTTGTGGTTATCCTATAAAAACACTAGGATAACCACGATTGTTTTGTTGGAGGAAAAATCGTGGGAAATATATTCAGAAAGGCATTCATCAAATCAATCCCAATCATGTGCAGTTATTTGTTCGTCAGCATGGCATACGGAATTATGATGGAGAATGCCGGATTCAAATGGTATTATTCACTGCTGGTCAGCCTGACGGTGTACACAGGAGCGTACCAGTTTGTGCTTGTGACGCTGCTTTCAAGCGGAGCCTCCATACTCACCATGGCGCTCACTGCATTTCTGATGAACAGCAGGCAGAGTTTCTATGCGCTGACATTTGTGGATGAGTTCAACCACATGGGAAAGCGGAAGTTATATATGATACATACAATGACGGATGAGACCTACGCCGTGAACTGTACCCTGCCGGATACCGGTAAAGAGAATCAGAGTATCATGTTCTGGGTGGCTTTTTTGTCGAGGTGTTACTGGATGGTTGGTGCGGTTGCCGGGGGGATCCTGGGTCAGATTATTCCGTTTGATATGACGGGGATTGATTTCTGCATGACGGCACTGTTTGTCATCATATTTATCGATCAGTGGGAGAAGGCGGAGAGCCATATTCCGGCGATTGCAGGAATTGTGATAGCGGTTTTATGCTTGTTGGTAGTTGGACAGCAGTATTTCCTTTTGCCGTCACTGCTCATAGCGTCAGCGGTGCTTGTGGTGTGGAATACGAGGAGAAAATGAGACAGCATTATTCACGGTGTATTCACAGAAGCTTTTTTTATCAGATCTGTCACATAAGCGGTCGGAACGATACGAATAATAATAGAAGAGCAATTATAAAAAACAGGATATGATATATAGAAAGAACAGGAAACTATTATGAATACAAGATACATATTAATAGGAATTGCGGTGTCGGCAGTTGTAACATTTGCACTGAGGGCACTTCCATTTGTCATATTTAATGGAAAAAGACAGATGCCGGAGATGCTGGTAAAGCTTGGGAAGGTGCTTCCGGCGACCATCATGGCGGTGCTCATAGTGTACTGTCTGAAGGGGGCGGTGGCGGCTCCGGTGGCAACTGGAATACCAAGTCTCGTTGGCGTTCTGGTGACAGGCGGTACATACAAATGGAGGCACAATACGCTTCTGAGTATCCTGCTGGGGACTGTGAGTTATATGGTGATGTTGCGTCTGGTATGAGAAAAAGAGGAGTGGAAAAATTCCATTCCTCTGAACCACTGTTTTTAGCAGTAATCTCTGCAATCGGATTGCGGATAATTTGTACGCATAATCCCACTATTGAATGAATGTGCATAATTTGTTAGAATAGCTGTGTGTTTATCGACTTAAGCACATATTATAATATGAAGATATCATCGCGGCAGATTTTGTCTGGGCAGGTGATATTGGGAGATATTATTAGAAAGGATCTGAATAAGTAATGGATAGATCAGATAAACAGAGAATTGAGGGGATCGTGCAGAGGATACTGGATGATTTCGGCGATGACAGAGCCATCAACAAGACGGATCTGTGCAACGAGCCGGATAAGACAGCCATTATCGATGTGATCGACAAACTCATGAAGATTCTGTATCCGGGTTATTACAGCGACAAGCTGTATAAGATATACAGCTTGAAGAATAACATGTCTGTTATCATAGAGGATGTAATATTCCATCTGAAGAAACAGATCATGATAGTTCTCAGGTATTGCAAAAAGTTTCCTGAGCTCACAGATGCTGAGCTTGAGGATAAGGCGATGGATATAACATATGAATTCATGGATAAGATACCTCAGATAAGAGACTATCTTGAGACTGATATCCAGGCGGCATTTGACGGAGATCCTGCTGCGGGCAGCAAGGATGAGGTCATACTTTCATACCCTGGACTGTATGCCATATCTGTATACCGTATGGCACATGAGCTTTGTCTGCTGGATGTGCCGATGATACCAAGGATCATGACTGAGCACGCCCACAGCGTGACCGGAATAGATATTCATCCGGGGGCCACCATAGGAAAGTATTTCTTTATTGACCATGGTACTGGAATCGTTATCGGCGAGACGACTGTTATCGGCGAGCATGTGAAGATATATCAGGGCGTGACACTTGGAGGACTCTCTACACAGGGAGGTCAGAAACTCAAGGGAGCCAAGAGGCATCCAACCATCGGTGACAATGTAACCATCTATTCAGGCGCGTCCATCCTTGGAGGAGAGACTATCATCGAGGACAACGTTGTTGTGGGTGGTAATACATTTATCACCAACTCAGTAGAGAAGGATACAAGGGTTACTGCCAAGAAGCAGGAGCTTCAGTATAAAAATAATTAGAGGACATACAAATGAGTGACATACGAAAGATAGCGGTTCTGACTAGCGGAGGAGATGCTCCGGGCATGAATTCAGCTGTGAGGGCTGTGGTTGTATCAGCCATCAACAGTGGAATAGAGATAGTCGGTGTGATGCGTGGTTACGAGGGACTTATTGACTGGGAGACACAGCCGCTCGGCCTGGCGGACGTCAGGAACATAAACAATCAGGGTGGAACGATACTTTTCACCAGCAGAAGCGAGAGATTCCTTCAGAAAGAATACCGCGAGCAGGCGGCAAAGAATCTGCGAGATCACGATGTAGATGCGCTTGTTGCCATCGGCGGGGATGGAACACTTCGCGGAGCCATAGCATTTCAGAATGAGGGTATCAATACCATCTGCATCCCTGGAACAATAGACAGAGATGTTGCATGTTCTGAGTATACGCTGGGATTTGACACAGCGGCGAATACAGCCATGGAGGCCATTGACAGGATAAGAGATTCATCGGTTTCCCACGGACGATGCAGCGTCGTGGAGGTCATGGGACGAAAGAGAGGCTATATAGCGCTCTGGGCAGGCATGGCGACATCAGCTGATGCCATCATAATTCCTGAAAAATGGGATGGTGACTATGACAGCATCATAGACACGATAAAGGCAAAGCATGCTGACGGAAGGAACAGCTATCTGGTGGTTGTGGCCGAGGGTGTTACAGATGCTCCAGAGCTTGCACAGATGATTCTTGATAAGACTGGTATAGAGTCGAGGGTATCGGTGCTTGGCTATATACAGAGAGGCGGACAGCCAACGGCAAAGGACAGGATGTATGGCTCACTCATGGGTGCGTATGCCGTTGATGTACTCAAGAAGAACAAGGCAAATCGTATGATAGCTATCAAGAACGATATACTTATAGACTATGATATAAAAGAGGCAATTGATATACAGAACAATCAGATCGATTCCTTCCAGTATGAGCTGAGTAAGCTGCTGGCCGAGTAATCGGTGAGGCTGGCAGTGGGTAAAAAATAAGCTGACTGATTATAAAAAGATATATAAATGACAGGTATAAAAGATACAATATAAAGGAGAAGGTTATGAAACAGGTAATATTAACAGGCGACCGTCCTACGGGCCGTCTTCATGTGGGACATTATGTAGGATCACTTAAGAGAAGAGTCGATCTTCAGAATTCAGGAAAGTATGATGAGATTTACATCATGGTGGCTGATGCGCAGGCGCTTACAGACAACGCAGAGCATCCTGAGAAGGTCAGACAGAACATTATGCAGGTTGCTTTGGATTATCTTGCCTGTGGCATAGATCCTGAGAAGTCTACTATATTCATCCAGTCAATGGTACCAGAGCTCACAGAGCTCACATTCTACTATATGAACCTTGTAACAGTGGCAAGAGTCCAGAGAAATCCTACCGTTAAGGCAGAGATCAAGATGAGAAACTTCGAGGCAAGTATCCCTGTTGGATTCTTCTGTTATCCTATCAGCCAGGCTGCAGATATCACAGCATTCAAGGCCACAGAGGTTCCTGTTGGAGAGGATCAGATGCCTATGATCGAGCAGTGTAAGGAGATCGTTCACAAGTTCAATTCGGTATACGGTGAGACACTTGTTGATCCAAAGATCGTTCTTCCTGACAATGAGGCATGTCTCAGACTTCCAGGTACAGATGGTAAGGCCAAGATGAGTAAGTCACTTGGAAACTGTATCTACCTGTCAGAGGATCCTGCAGATATCAAGAAGAAGGTTATGTCCATGTACACAGATCCAAACCACATCCGTGTAGAGGATCCTGGTCAGATCGAGGGCAATTCAGTATTTACATATCTTGATGCATTCAGCAAGCCAGAGTACTTTGAGGAGTTCCTTCCAGACTACAGTGGTATGGATGAGCTCAAGGAGCACTACACCAGAGGTGGCCTCGGTGATGTAAAGGTCAAGAAGTTCCTGAACAATGTTCTTCAGGCTGAGCTTGCGCCTATCAGAGAGCGCCGTCAGATGTGGGAGAAGAGACCACAGGATGTATACGACATCTTAAAGAGTGGCAGTGAGGTTGCCAGAGCAAAGGCAGCAGAGACGCTTGCAGATGTGCGCCGTGCTATGAAGATTGACTATTTTGAGAACGACAATCTTTTCAAGTAAGAAATATTATAACTTTTAGCATGATTACATGTGTAAAAAGGATAAAATTCTCGCCAAATGTCCTGAAAAGTGATATTTGGGACAAAGCAAGGGAATTTTATCCTTTTTTCATGCAAATAATCATTTTAGAGATATTTTTGTGCTAATGACGAGCAAATTATCTCAAAATAAGAAAATCCTAGGGAGGTGACATATCACCCGAATGTGGAGTTAAATAACGCTGTCAATCACATATTATATCCTCACAACCACCGCTTCATACGGATACAGTCCTGTCAGTGAAATTACACAGTGCAGATGGGCGTAAATTGCAACAGTCAAAAACAGTAATTACCTGAGTCGTTAACTATATAAATAATCCGGATTTCTCCTTGCTGTGCTCCAGCTTGTCAAGAAGCTTTGCGCAAGGCTTTGCGAGCAGTAGTCCGATGACCGCTGAGATCGCAACATATATCAGCAGGGTGGCAAGACATTTGCCGTAGGTGTGTTGATACATTCCGGCGACACATTCCCTGAGGGCGTTCATGCAGTATGAGAACGGCATGAATTTGTAAAGGTACTGGTACACTGATGGGAGCACTTCCACCGGGAAAGTACCGCCTGCTCCGGCAACCTGTATGACCATGATGACAACTGCGATGGCCTCACCGATATTGCCAAATGCCACGGTGAGAGAGTAGATCAGGAATGTAAATACAAAGCTCGTCATCATGGCAGCAAGTGCAAATGCTATCGGATGCTTGCACTGTATTCCCACGTAGAACAGATCGCCCATAACGGTTATGATTGTCTGGACCTGTCCGATGACGAAGAAGTTAAGATATCTTCCGAAGAACTTCTGGTAAGGCTTCACGCCCTCAAGCTCTTCATTGTCCTTGACCTTAACGTGTATGAGTGCCACAAGTATGAGAGCACCGACCCACAGTGCCAGGACCGTGTAGAATGGTGCCATGGCTGATCCGTAGTTGGATATCTCATATACAGCAACTGTGTTCATCTGTACCGGTGATGAGATGAAATTCACTATCACCTGTGGATTGTCCTTGATGGCATTTATGAAATCCTGGTAGCTGCTGTTAGACGTGATCGTCTGTATGTCGGCCTTGATCTTGTCTATGCTTTCTTTGAGATCCTTCAGACATTTGATCGTTCCCGCGATGTCTGCGGTTCCGTCCTTCAGAATGTCCTGATACTCGGTCAGGGACTTGCTGATATCGTTGAAGTTTCCCGGAACATTTGCCAGCACGGTCTGTGCCTGCGCCAGAGATGACTGGATATTCTCTAACGAAGATTTCAGTTCAGGCGAAAGTTCGTTATTTATGAGATCCTTCACTGAAGCAATGTCATTTGTACACTTCTTTATGTCGGACGATACCGCTTTTTTCAGTGATGCAAATTCTTCGTCCGACAGGCTTGTGTCGGATACAAGCTTTGCTAAGTCTTCGTTCAGATTTTCAAACTGAAGTTTGGCATCCGATACAATAGGTGACTGGGCTTCGATCAATCGGTTTATGGTGTCCAGAACATTGGTGCCAAGGGAACCATTGAGGTCAGTTTCGATTGACACTGATCCGATATCGTGGGTTCTTGAGAGGCTGTCCACGGTTTTACCAAGCTCTGTAAGTCTGTCAGAGATCATGTCGAGACCTGTGTTCAGCAGTGATATCGAGGTGTCTGCAACGTCGCTGCTTATGCCTGCGCTGTCACTCAGATTTCCAAGACTGCTTGAGCCGCTCTGTGCCATGCTGTCTATGCTTGGAAACAGAAGCTGAGTGGTATCGATGGCATCTGATGCAGACTCTGTGAGCAGTGAAAATGTATTCAGCATATAGACGTAATTGTCCAGCGTGGATGAGATCTGTTCCAGTTTGCTCTCAAGACCGGCAACGAGGTCTGAACCGTCTATGTTATTTCCAGAAATGAAATCTCCGGCATTTGCAAATACCTCGGTCAGCGTGCTTATGATCTTTGTGTTTATCTCGTTTTGGACGGTCGTCTTGACCTTGCCGGTTATCTTGGTGGCAATGGCGTTCTTCTTGCTGTTCTCGTAGTATTCGATATTGGGATTGACGATGTTGCCATTTAGTATGCTGAGCATGTTCGCCGTGAAGTCCTTTGGTATGATTATTCCGGCATAACATTCCCCGCTGGCGATGAGTTCAAGTGCCTCATCTTTATTATCGGCAAATGTCCAGTCGATAGTGTTGTTGTTTTCAAGACTTTCGATCACCATGTCTCCGATGGTCAGTTTTATTCCGCTCATCTCGATTCCCTCATCCTCGGAGTAGACGGAGATCTTCATGAGTGAGGTGGCGGACTCTCCATACGGATCCCAGTTTGACAGGATGTTGAACCACGCATACAGGGAAGGGATTATGCACAGACCCATGACTATGGACAGTGCGACAACATTTGTGGTGATCCTGCGCAGATCAGATATGTATACACGCCAAATGTTTTTCATGATAATTCCTCCTTGTCAGCTTCTGTGTTTTCTGTGGCTTCATCCTGTTCATCCGTCTGAACCGAGTCGCCATGTTCATCCGTCTGAACCGAGTCGCCATGTTCATCCGTCTGAACCGAGTCGCCATGTTCATCTGTCTGAACTGTCTCGTTTTGCTCATCAGACTGCACAGACACACTCTGATCATTCTGCACAGCCTCAGCCATCTCAGCCACCTTGTCCTGCACGGCGGTGATCTGTGTCTGAATGTCTGTTTTTACATTTGTTATTATGTCGTCCAGCTTCTTCTTCGGTGCAGCGACTTTTGTATATATGCTGTTGATGTCGATGAGACCGTCAATATTATCTTCCGTATCCTGAAGCGAGTTAACCATCTCCTGTACCTTGTAATCCGAGTATTCCACATGTATCAGATACGCCGCGATTATGAACAGGCTGGCAATCCACAGAACAAGAAATATGATCTTGGAGCTGCCGGTCAGAAAGAGCAGAATAAGGAAGCATGCGGGAACAGTGAATATACACTTAATACCCGCCTTCAGCTTTTTTACATTTGCTGCATGGGCATTGTCTCTGAATGCAAGCACCTGGGACTTTATGTCAGATGGCTCGGTGCTGGTTGTATTTGAATTTGTATCTTCGTTCATGGGTGTTCCTCCTTATTTGCATTACATCATATCCGTATCTTCCATACGTTTCTCGATGAAGTGCATGATATGGATAAATGGTTTTCTGATTATAAGTCCTATGACCAGTGCAACCACAATGAAAATTGACAATTCAAGCAGATATTTGAACAGGTCTGCGTGATACATTCCGCCAATACATTCACGCATTGCATTTATCGCATATGGGAATGGGAAGAATATGTACACCTGTCTGAAGAAGTTCGGAAGAGCCTCTATAGGGTAGGTTCCACCGCTCCCCGCTATCTGCAGCACCATGATCACAACAGCGAGGGCCTTGCCTATGTCGCCAAATGATATGGTGAGTGAATATATCAATATTGAAAATGTCAGCCCTGCGAGTGCCGCAGTTGCCCAGAATGCAAATGGGTGCAGACACTGTATCTTCAGCAGGAACAGATCTCCAAGCACTATGACCAGAACCTGAAGCTGAGACAGCAGGAAGAAAATAAGGTATCTTCCAAAGAACAACTGGTGTGGTCTGGCATCCTTCAGATAGTCCGCATCCTTCACATGCACCTTCATGAGGGAGACGAGAATTGTCATTCCGACCCAGATGGCAAGCACTGAGTAAAATGGTGCCATGGACGAGCCGTAGTTGGCAATGCTGTAGTAGTAATGTTCCTCGACAGCAACAGGCTTTGACAGGAATGACGCCAGCGCCTCTGAGTCTCCGTTGAGGAAGGCTATGATCATGTCGGTCACCTCGCTGTCGGCGGCCTTGTTGATCTCGTCTGTGGCGGTCTGGATCTTGTCACGTATACCACTTATGAGATCGGAGAGGTCTGTGAGACTGGTGTTCATTGATGCAATAGTCACCTTATAATTGTCAAATACAGAGCTTGCACTGCTGATGGTAGAATTCAGGGTATTTAACAGATCCTGAGCGTTTTTCAGTGCATTTTTGATGTTCAGGATAATGTTGTCCATGTCAGGAATGACCTGGCTGGTAAATGTGTCATCTATGTCTGAGACAGAGTCGATGATCTGGTCGAGCTTATCTGATACGGCATTTTCTGCATTTGTGATCGCAGATATATCCAGACTATCGATGGTGTCGGCGGTGAGAGAGGAAATCTTCTTAACCTCTGTTTTCAGCTTGTCAAGCTTGTTGAGTGCATCTGAAACCTCATTCGTGTTGCTTATGTCAAGAGATTTGATATATTCGTCGACTGCATCGATCTTTTGCTGAAGTTTGTCTGCATCTGCCTTGATATTCTCAAGATCGGCAGATATGTTCTCTGCATCATCCTTCATATGGATAAGTTTTGCAGAGCTTTTCAGATTCTGTATGTCCTGCGCGATGCTGTCAATCTGATCCTGAAGAGAATTCCTGACAGTGTAGTAGGTTGAGCCCACTGAGTCTATATCGGACATGCTTGAATCAATGGCGGAACCCGCATCGGACAGAAGCTTGCTGCTCTTGTCAGTTGCGTCCTTGAGCTTTGTGCTGGTCTTGAGTTTGTTATTTGCCTTGATTATGGAATCTATGGTTTTCTGGTATCCGGCGAGATTGTCATCGATGGTCTTGAGCGCTGTGATGAAATCCGTTCCCTTGAGATCCTTCGACAGATCTGTGTCGGAGTCGTCAATGGCAGTGATAAGCTTCTGCGATATCGCCTTGACGTAGGTCTCGTTGATGCTTGTCTTGAGCGTTGAGACTGCAGTGTCGGTTATCTTAGGTGCCACGGCATTTTTCTTCTCATTTTCATAGTAGGTGAAGCTTGGATTTACGAAGTTGTCCGTCAGGGCATTGAACATGTTGTAGGAGAAATCCTCATCAATGACGACGGCGGCATAGTAGGTGCCTGATTTCACACCGCCGATGGCGGACTTTTCAGATTCCGGAAATACCCAGCCGATACTGGTCTGGCTTTTCAGCTTATCGACCACTGACTGGCCCATGTTCATCTCGTTGCCGTCCGCATCTGTGTAGCCCTTGTCCAGGTTGACGACGGCGATATTGATATTGCCGGTATTGGCATATGGATCCCAGTTTGCAAATATGTTGAACCATGCATACAGCGCAGGCAGTATGCACAGTCCAACGGCGAGAACTATTGTGAGTATACTTTTTTTGATACCGATCAGGTCGTTTTTGAATATTTTCAGTATTGTTTTCATTTTTATGTAATTCCTATTTATATAGTAAATGCATCAGCGAGGACTGATGTACATGAGAGAGTCCCCGCTGATGATCGTTTATTATTCTACAGGTCTTTGAAATGGAACTGCTTCTTTCCGGTTGCGTAGTCATCAACTATCTGTCCATGTCCGTAAAGCTTGTATTTGTAGGTTACAAGTCCCTCAAGTCCTACAGGGCCTCTTGCATGGATCTTGCTTGTGCTGATTCCGACCTCTGCGCCAAATCCGTATCTGAATCCATCGGCAAATCTTGTGGAGCAGTTCTGGTATACTCCGGCCGAATCGACAAGCTGCATGAAGAGGGCGGCGGTCTCGTTATTCTCAGTCACGATACAGTCAGTGTGATGTGAACCAAAGTGGTTGATGTGTGAGATCGCCTCCTGCACATCGTTCACGATCTTGACTGAGAGCACCAGGTCAAGATACTCGGTATTGAAATCATCGTCTCCTATGATCTCAATACCGTTCGGGCTGCTCATATTGCGTTCAGCCTGATTGATGATCTCCGCTACCTCGGCGGTTCCGCGGAGCTTTACACCGTGTTTCTTAAGTGCTTTTGCCATGACCGGAAGCATTTCTTTTGCCACATCTCTGTGGACGAGAAGTGTCTCCGTTGCATTGCAGGCGGCGGTGTACTGTGTCTTGGCGTCTATGATGATAGGGATTGCCTTTTCAATATCCGCATCCTTGTCTATGTATGTGTGGCAGATTCCGTCTGCGTGTCCCATGACAGGGATCTTGGTGTTGTTCATTATATACTGCACAAATGCATTTGAGCCTCTAGGTATGAGCAGGTCAACGGACTTGTTGCATGACAGGAGCTCATCGATCTCGTTGTGCTGGCTTGCCTGGAGCATGCAGCCCTCTGGTGCTCCGTTTGCAACGGCTGTGCTGTAGATCACATCGAAGAGAGCCTTGTTGGTGTTGGCAGTTTCCTTACCACCCTTGAGTACTGCGCAGTTGCCGCTCTTGATGCACAATGATGATATCTGGACCAGCGCATCCGGTCTTGCCTCGAATATGATTCCGATGACACCTATAGGGCAGGAGACTCTCTGAAGGACCAGCCCCTCGTCAAGCTCTCTCTTGAGCTGGATCTGTCCAACCGGGTCAGGGAGCTTTATGAGCTCATCGATTCCATTTGTCACGTCAGCGAGCTTGTGCTCGTCGAACTTCAGTCTCTTCTTGACTGATGCTGCGATCCCGTTCTCCTCGGCAGCAGCCATGT
This sequence comes from Coprococcus sp. BIOML-A2, assembly GCF_009875795.1. Classification (NCBI taxonomy): domain Bacteria; kingdom Bacillati; phylum Bacillota; class Clostridia; order Lachnospirales; family Lachnospiraceae; genus Coprococcus; species Coprococcus sp. BIOML-A2. The sequence continues at coordinate 155,447 of NZ_WWSI01000005.1, read as the reverse complement.
CCTTTGCATTTGCCGCAAATATCTCATCCTTATGTGCGATGAGTGCGTCCTTTACATGTACTAGTATATTGTTTCTTGTATCTTCTGAAAGTGCAGCCATTTTGTAGCTGTCAGCCTTCATGATGCTTGTAGCTTCCTGCATGTTCATAATCTTGTTCTCCTTTATAATCCTGTATGTCATGTGCACTTATTCTGTCGTGGCACATGAGCATATAATCCATTAAATATTACCACAAGTTTGGGGAGATGACCACAGGGAAGAAGATAAAAAGAGGCCATCGCATAATATGAGCAACCCACATGGAAAATGAAATCTCCGTTGTGTATGATTGCCATATTATGTGATGACCTTTTTATATGGTTATTGAGTTGTTATATATTGCTCCAAATTAGCAGCTTATCACAACAAAGCTCTGTGCCGGAAGAGTGATAACTCCGTCAGCGATACCTGGCTGTGTGCCGTTTATTGCTATAGAATAGATAACCTTTGCGTCACCAGTCAGCTCAGCAAGCTTCCTTGACTGGGTGTCTGTATTCTTAGGGTTCACTGCAAGGAGTAGATTCCCTCTCTTATATACAAGTGGCTTTCTGCTGATGATCTCAAGGTTGCTCTTGTCCAGCAGATCGGCCTGTGAATGTCTGAGAGAAGTGAGGGTCTTCACTGTATTGAGCAGTGAGTTCTGATCTGCCTCGGAAGCCTCAACATTTGCGGCATTTTCTGCAGGATCAACCGGCAGATAGAGCTTGTCGGCAGGCGCTGATGAGAAGCCCATGTTGTCACCGCTTGTCCACTGCATAGGAGTTCTTGAGCCGGTTCTGGTGAATCCGCCCTCCTTGCTTGCCATGCTTCTGAAGCTCATGGCGATCTCATCGCCGTAGTAGATGAATGGATTGCCGGGCATTGTCAGTAAGAATGCGTAGGCAAGCTTTAACTCATCCTCCGAGAGTCCGTAGCTGATACGTGTAGTGTCGTGATTTCCTGTGATGAGGGCTATAGCACCCTTGTCCTTTATCTGCTCGTATCTTCCCATGTATTCATCAATGAAGTGGTCGCAGGTTCCTTTGCTGTCAGCCTTGAAGAAGCTGTTGTTCTCCGTGCTGTCGTCAAGTGACTCTGGAAGAGATGCAAATGCATTCAGGTGAGCTTCGTAATCTCTTACCAGAGAGTTATATCCGTTGCCCATCCAGTCGAGATAGAAGTCCATGTCGAAGCCGGCCTTGATTGACTGTTCAGCCTTTCCCCACTCAGATACAAATGCTGACTCAGGGTACTCAGCGTGTATATCGCCGAGAATGTCCTGCCATACGGCAACTGTTCCGCTCTTGTTCGCATCATCATGCTTTACAAGTGAATCTGCCATATCTACACGGAAGCCGTCACAGCCCTTGTCGAGCCAGAAGCGGCATACGTCCTTCATAGCCTCTCTGGTTGCGATACATGCAGGATCGTACATGCTCTTGTGCCATCTCTCAGTTGGATTAAGCACCCCATAGTTGAGAGCCGGCTGGCACTTGAAGAAGTTGACGATGTAGGCACCGTTTCTTGGTGATTCTCCTGCGATGTAGTTGAGACCTGCACCGCCACAGAGCCATCCGTCAGTCCACATATATCTATCTGAGTATTCATTTTGCTCAGCTTTTTTGCTCTCGGTAAACCATGCATGCTCCTCAGATGTGTGGCCTGGAACCAGGTCGAGGAGAATGTGCATGTCCCTCTTGTGAGCCTCAGCGAAGAGGTTCTCTATGTCCTCCATTGTTCCGTATCTTTCGGCAACCTTCTTGTAATCCCTTACATCGTAGCCTGCATCGGAAAATGGTGAATCAAAGCAAGGATTCATCCAGATAGCGTTGCATCCAAGAGACTTGATATAGTCAAGCTTTGCAGTGATTCCGTTGAAATCACCGATACCGTCGCCGTTGGTATCATAAAAACTCTGTGGGTATATCTCATAAAAAATTGCATCTTTAAGCCATGTAGCCATAATAAATGTCCTCCTTATAAAAATGCAGCATGCGCATATAAATGCACTTCGCGCGGCGCATGCGTTACTATTCGTTCCTCCATAATATGAGCAGCGCACTTGCAGCTATGCGCTGGTGGTTTAAGGTATAAGGTACTGCAAACCCACACAGAAATCTGCCTCAAAATACGGAGAACGGTCTTAATAGTATTAAGAACATTCTACTCATTATAATAAAATATAATATGGAAAAATGTAATCCTTTATATGTAAATTAATAGATTTATTTTGAAGGAAAATATACTTGTTGAAAACGCGCAGCAAACAAAAAAATACCTGTATTTTATCTGGTTCAAATATGGGATAAAATTTGCTTTAATCTGTAAAAGTTTAAACACACAAATGCTGTAATGTATGTTACAATCACAGGGTATGTGTCAGCAGAGATGGAAAATACATAATGTAATGGCTTGAAGTAGATGTTTGACACAGACAAAGGGCGTATCAGGTTTTGAAAATCGACACATAGTGCCAGCCTGATAATCCTGATAATATATAATAGAAGGAGGCAGGTGCCATTTTTACAGACATCTGCAAAAGAAGATTGTATGAGTAAAGAAAGTAACAACGGCGACAGAGAAAAATTCGCCTCCAGACTAGGGTTCATCCTCGTGTCGGCGGGGTGTGCCATAGGTCTTGGAAATGTATGGAAGTTCCCGTATATATGCGGGCAGAATGGCGGAGCGATATTTATCGTGATATATCTGCTGTGTCTACTGCTTCTGGGATATCCTATCCTTACCTGTGAGTTTGCGATAGGCAGAGGGAGTGGCAAGAGCGTTGGTTCAGCGCTTAAGGAGCTTGCGCCGAAGGGCGGCAACTGGCATAAATTCAGCTGGTATGCCTATGCCGGCAACTATCTGCTGATGATGTTCTATACTATGGTAGCGGGCTGGATGGTATACTATGTGTACGTCATGGGATCAGGACAGCTTCATGGTGGGTCAGTAGAAGCAATAGAAGACAAATTTACAGGGATGCTTGCATCACCGGGACTTATGGTCGCGATCACACTTGCGGTCATCGTGTGCTGTATAGGTATATGTTCACTGGGACTTCAGAACGGAGTGGAGAGGGTGACAAAGATCATGATGCTTGCACTCATCGTTCTGATGATAGTCATGGCGGTGAACTCACTCATGCTCTCGGGCAACGAAGAAGGACTTAAGTTCTATCTTGTTCCAAGTATCGAGCGTGCAAATGCCAGAGGCTGGGGCAATGTACTATTTGACGCCATGACCCAGGCGTTCTTTACACTCAGTGTAGGTATGGGATCCATGGAGATATTTGGAAGTTATATAGGCAAGGAGAGAAAATTGTCTGGCGAGGCGAAGAGTGTTATGTACCTTGATACATTTGTGGCACTCATGGCCGGAGTCATCATATTGCCAGCATGCTTTGCGTACGGGATCAGCCCGGACAAGGGACCATCACTTCTGTTTATGACCCTGCCGAATGTGTTCAACCACATGCCGGGAGGCAGAGTGTGGGGAATTCTGTTCTTCATATTCATGTCATTTGCGGCGCTTTCCACGGTTATCGCGGTGTTTGAGAATATCATATCGATAAGTATAGATATGTTTGGATGGAAGAGAAAGAAGTCACTTATTATAAATCTGATCGGTATATCAGTGCTCTCCCTGCCGGCTGTGCTTGGATTCAATATGCTCTCAGGAATCACTCCGATGGGAGCGGGTACAAATATCATGGATCTGGAAGATTTTCTCGTATCGGGAAATATCCTCCCACTCGGATCATTACTTTTTGTCCTGTTCTGTACAAGAAAGAATGGATGGGGATTTGAAAACTTTGTCGCTGAGGCAGACAACGGTATCGGTAAGCCGTTTCCGCAGTACCTCAGAAAATACATGTCATACGTGCTGCCGCTTATAATTGTGGTAATCTATTTCAAGGGATACTATGATACATTTGCCCCGAAGGGACCAAAACTGCTGTGTATCTGGATGGGAGTTGCAGCATTGTTTGTTCTTTTCATAGGCTATCTGGCGTTTGGACATGGACGGAGCAGAAGAGAGCAGACAAAAGAGTAATTGCGTTTTGGAAATGTCTCAAAAAAATTTATGAATTTAACGCAGACTCATTGTTTTATGAGACAAAATGTGATAATATATAAGTACCAACAGTAAGTCCTTCGATAGTGCGTTTATCTATGTAAGTGTTCTGTGTGAGCATCGCTCGGAGGCAATTGGTATTTTAAATATTTCAAAAAAGGGATTGAAACCGCGATACAGATCGCAAGGTTCAATCCCTTTTTGATTATGTCAGCTCGTAAACACCCTTAAGTATACCCAGCTTTTTCATAAGCTCCAGCTCATCAGTATAGTGTCCGGTCTGCAAGTGAGAATAGAACAGATTAGAAAATACATCCGCTATCTGCACAAATTTGTTGCAGGCCGAGTCAAAGTAGCTCACTGAGAAATTACCTGCGACCTGACCTGACAGTGAAAGCTCAGTGTTCAGATAATTTTCAAGGAATGATTTGTTCTCTACCCGCTCATTCCTCTCGTCAAGCTGCAGAAAGCAGTCCTCGTCAGGAAGATATCCATTCTGTATGAAGTAGAGCAGGGCAGATTTGATGGAGAAGTTGAATGTCCTGGAGATGTTGTCGAAGAATCGGTTCGGCAGATTTTCATTCTTCATCATGATATAGTACACGTCAAAGTGATGCTTCCTGGAGAAGTAATCCACAAATATGTGCTTCATGTCTCTGTCAAACTGTGCACCTTTTAGTTCACGGAATTTGCCGTCCCGGAACATTCTCCCGCCGTGCTTGGTGATCTTGCCGGTCATGTCATCGACCTTATCACTGTCCAGATCAAGAAGCATCTCATAGTTGGAAGAAATAAATCTCTTGTAAGCACGCTCAAGGGCGACGGGATCGAGGACATGGATCATAGACACCACGAAATACTGATCGTTTGTGGCATATTTATTGATAGAACCTGATTCGTCTATGTAAATGTTCACGATTCCCGCCTCCTTATATAATCGGATCACACTGTCCGTCCAATTGGGTGGGACAGACCGTCGGAACTGACGTCAAGTGTGAAAAGGTTCCTTCTAACATAAGTATCGTTACTATTAGTCCACTGATACAAGCTCTATCTTGAAGTTGAGCTCTTTGCCGGCCATCTCATGGTTTGCATCAAATGTGATGGATTCGTCATCTTTTTCAATGACCTTTACAAGGAACTGCTGTCCCATGGAATTGGCAAGGTATACCTGATTACCGACCTCAAGATTCTCAGCGCCAGGCATATCTGCAAGAGGAGCCTTGATGATGGCCTCCGGGTCAGGCATTCCGTATGCATCCTCAGGACGAAGATGTACATCGATGATATCGCCAACGTTCATGCCCTCAACTGCCTGATCAAATCCCGGAATCATCTGTCCTGCACCGCAAACGAACTCGATAGGCTCGCCTCTGTCATATGAAGAATCGAACTTTGTTCCGTCGTTGAATGTTCCTGTGTAGTGAACCTTACAGGTTCTTCCTGTGTTACTCATAAAAATTTGTCCTCCAATTGGGTAATATGTCATTAATTGTAACATGAAATAGAGGGAATGGATATAGGAAAAATTATGGCGTTCCAACCTCGATAAGATTGCCGTCAGGATCATAGAATCTGATGACTTTTTGTCCCCATGAATGAGTCATGAGACGATTGACATATTCAATGTCGTATGGCGACTCATCAAGTTTTTGTGCAAACTCCTCGATATTATTTTCTTCAAAATATAACTCCGAAGCATTGTTATGTGGAATTACAAGATTTTCAATGAATTCAGCCCAAATAGTTGCATCCTGAAGGACCAGCCCTCCCGTCAGGATCACATTTCCCTCGTTGTCCAAGATAACCTCAAGCCCGAAGATATCTTTGTAAAATTTTTTTGATCGTTCAATGTCATTTACGACGATTAGTACATTTTTTAATTGCATAGCGGTTTTCTCCCAAATGTATAATATAAGTTGGTTTCTGGTATTTAGTTTACCAAATGATTTGCGAACAGTCTACATAATATATGGTAAAATTAGAAAAAGCTATTTATTGATTGTAGCGGCAGCGTATTGTGCAGTCGGCGAGGATAGAGTAAACTGAAACCAGTTTAGAATGAATGGAGATAAATTATGTTGAAATTAGGATGTCATGTGGGTATGTCGGGCAAGGAGATGATGCTAGGCTCAGTGAAGGATGCTGTGGCATTTGGCGCAAATACATTTATGCTCTACACAGGCGCACCACAGAATACGAGACGCAAAGATATATCGGAGCTTAGGATACAGGAGGCACATGAACTCATGGCTCAGAACGGCATAGAGGAGTTCGTGGTCCATGCGCCGTATATAATCAATCTTGCAAATACAGTAAATCCTGCGACTTATGAAATCGCAGTGGAATTCCTCGCAAAGGAGATTGACAGGGCGACAGCGATGGGATCACAGACCATAGTCCTTCATCCGGGCTCACATGTAGGAGAGGGCGTGGACAAGGGAATTGCAAGCATAGTAAAGGGCCTGAATGAAGTCCTGACCGCGGACACCGCATGCCACATAGCTCTGGAGACCATGGCGGGAAAGGGCAGTGAGATTGGAAGAAACTTTGAGGAGCTTGCGCGAATCTATGATGGAGTGAGTCATAATGACAAGCTTCGTGTGTGCTTTGACACTTGTCACACCAGCGATGCGGGCTACGACATCATACATGATTTCGATGGAGTTGTGGAGAAGTTCGACAGACTCATCGGCAAAGATCAGATAGCCGTGTTCCATATGAACGACAGCAAGAATGAACCGGGAGCGGCTAAAGACAGACACGAGAACTTTGGGTTTGGCAAGATAGGTTTTGAACCGCTCATGTACATCATGAACCACCCAGACTTCATGGAAGTCCCAAAGATCCTGGAATCCCCATACATCAAAGACCCGGAAAACAGCAAGAAAAGCTACGAGCCGTTCAAACGGGAGATAGCAATGATCCGAAATGGAAAATTCGATCCGAAGATGAGGGAGAAAGTGGTGGAAGATAACAGATAAAAAAGGAGTTCTACTTAGTAGAACTCCCTGAATGTTTTCTTTCGGCATCTCTGCCTATCCGGGTTTTGGTAAACAAACAACCCTTATGAAGCTCAGCCATGCACTGTTTCCCGGAACATCACACGCATCATCACTCTACAGCCTGCTACGACTATTAAGTTTACGTCAGTCTGATAGGCAACTCCTGTCACCTGCATAACAGCGCTTTCGCCCCGTTTCTACTATTCATTATAAGCTGAGCCGCAAGAAAGGCAATAAACCTGTGGTTTACCATTGCATATCTAATGTTCAGTCAAAACACAGGTAATTGGTCTGCTCCGTCTACAAACTATATTAAAGGCTGGTCACTATATCTGTAATCCCATCGGTAGTGAAGACTGCCGAGCTTCAGGATTTTCCTGCCGAGCTGAAGACCGCAACGTTCTTATCGCGGTCGTAAGCGAGTGCAAATGGAAAATTCTGAAGCGACAGCAGTCGAACGTGATGGGATTACAGATATAGTGACCAGCCTTTTCAATACCTGTAAACGGAGCAGATCAATTACCGTTCGTTTATCATTCCTCCGGATGCTCTGTCAGCCAGTGCTCGATGACCTGCGCATCAGAGTGACACTGCACAAAAGTTCCGTTGATTCTCTGGGTACTCTCAATACCCTTTCCAGTCGTGATGACAAGCTCGCCAGGCTGAGCCTCGTCGAGGGCTCTTGTGAGAGCCTGCTCCCTGTCAACGATTATATAGCAAGGCTTTGTGATGTACTGCTTGATCTCCTTGCAGATCTCCTCACAGGACTCAAATCCCGGATCCTCCATGGTGAGAACCACCTTGTCGGCATACTGTTCAGCAAGTCTTCCCATATCCTCACGGCGCTTCTTGTAACGCTCACCGCCACAGCCGAATACAACGGTTATAGACTTTGGCTTCATGGTCTTTTTAACCATCTCATACAGTCTGTACATGCTTATATAGTTGTGTGCGTAGTCGATCATAAATGTGCGATCCTTCCAGTGATATACCTGTAGTCTTCCCGGAACATATACATCTCTGATGCTGCTTCTGATCTGATCATTTGGAATGCCGATGAGAAGAGAGGAGATGATGGCGGCAACAATATTTTCAACATTGTAATCACCGATCAGGTTGGTGTTGTATGCTCTGTTCTCTCCTCCGTATATAAGCTCAAAGTAGCTGTTATGGTCTGTGAGATCTTCATTGTGGATGCTGGCGAATTCAGTATCCTTTTCAAAGAAATCGTCATCCCTTGACATGAGCTTTTCAATTGATTCCTTGCTTCCGTATACAACAACGTGCTTGTCTCTTACTTCATTATATATAGTCTCAAAATATCTTGTGTCACTGTACAGCACAACGTTGTCGCACTGCTTCAGGAAGGATACCTTGCATCCGAGATAGTCCTCCATGGAGGCGTGCTCTGTCGGGCTGATGTGATCGTAGTCGATATTGGTAAATACTCCGACCTTGTAGTGCTCTCCGTAGATACGGTTCATCTTCATGGCCTGGGAAGAAACTTCCATTATACAGTGTGTACAGCCTTCATCTACAGCCATGTCGAAGTATGTCTGGAGTTCAATAGGCTCAGGTGTGGTGAGAGTGGTCTCAAAAACCTTTGTTCCAACATCAATCTCATGGGTTGAGAATGCTGAGCATCTGTTGTCGGTGTATTTGTCCAGTATATCCTTCATGACAAATGTAACTGTGGTCTTTCCCTTTGTTCCGGTGATTCCGACCTTGGTCATGTTATCGCCTGGATTGCCGAAGAACCATCTGGCAGCAAGAGCCATGGCCTTTCTTATATCATTTACAATAATATAAGGAATGTCCACGTCGTCGTACTTTTGCTGTGACAAATATACGATGGCGCCCTGTGAGATGGCTGATTTCAGGTAATCCTCCTTAAATGAGGCACCCTTGCACACGAAGAATGTACCTGGGACCACATCCTTGGAATTGATGGTTATATGGGAAGGAGTGATGTCTTTGCAATCCTCCGAATATTCAGTTATAAGATCCTGCCTGCTTAAAATATCCAATAAAGCTGTAAATTGTAAATTCTCTTTCATACTTTTCCCCTTGGAATGTGTCTTTTATTGTATTTGTACGGACTTATGATCCGTACGACTAAATGTATCACTTATTATGCTTTCTATAAATAATTATGTCAAATAAAAAATACTCAGATCATTCGTTCTGTTCTCTTCATATTTATCTCCATTTGCATACAAATATATCCAAGCTGGTACAACCATGCCTATTATAGCATAACCTCAGATATTATAGCACTTAAATTGTCGAAATGCGAAGCATTTTGGCCCGGTATTGATAACTTCTATCATATGCAAAAACTTGTGTTGACAAAGTACGCCTGTTCAATTAAATTGTAGTCGCAATTTAAAAAAATGAACTAATGAAGAGGTTATACGAATATAGTATAGACAGAATACATATTATAAAGAGGTGATGAAATGTCAGAGTTCATAACATTATTTATACCATTTGCCGGAACAACACTGGGAGCGGCCATGGTTTTCCTTATGAAAGATAAGATATCCCCGCTTGTGGAGAAGGCTCTGCTCGGGTTTGCGGCGGGGGTCATGATCGCGGCGTCCATATGGTCACTGCTCATTCCGTCCATAGACATGGCGGAGGCACAGGGAAAGATAGCGTGGCTGCCGGCACTTATCGGATTTGCTCTTGGAATCATATTCCTGCTTGTCCTTGACACGGTGATACCTCACCTTCATCTGGAAAGTGACAAACCGGAGGGCGTCAGGTCAAAGCTTCAGAAGACGACCATGATGATATTTGCAGTCACGCTCCACAATATCCCCGAGGGCATGGCTGTGGGCGTTGTGTACGCCGGCGCAGCCATGGGCAATATGGGCGTGTCCATCACAGGTGCATTTGCACTTTCCATAGGAATCGCTATACAGAACTTCCCGGAAGGTGCAATTGTGTCCATGCCGCTTGTTGGCGAGGGCATGAGCAAGAAGAAGGCATTTCTGTATGGAACGCTGTCCGGAGCTGTGGAGCCGGTCGGAGGGTTCCTCACGGCACTGCTGGCTGTCCAGGTCACACCACTTCTTCCGTATTTCCTTGCATTTGCGGCGGGAGCCATGCTCTATGTGGTCATAGAGGAGCTGATACCTGAGTCTCAGGCGGGCGAGCATACCAATATAGGAACCATCGGTGCGGCGGTGGGCTTCGCTCTTATGATGGTGCTGGATGTGGCACTCGGATAATGACGAAAAATGCTAAATGATAAAATATGAGCAACTACTCATGTTGATTTTAAATGCAAGTTAGTTTAAACTAACATCGTAGATCATGTGAGCTCCTGTACCCTCTGTAAACTGCTGAATCGGAGGGTCAGCAGGGGTTATACTCGCGCGACGAAAGGAGAAATATAAAAATGATGAATTATCTTGAGATTGAAAAGGTAATAGGAAGAGAGATCCTTGATTCAAGAGGAAATCCAACAGTTGAGGCGGAGGTGTATCTGGCAGATGGAACAGTAGGTCGTGGTGCGGCGCCAAGTGGAGCTTCCACAGGTGAGTTTGAGGCACTTGAGCTTCGTGATGGAGACAAGTCAAGATACCTCGGCAAGGGTGTTCAGAAAGCAGTAGAGAATATAAATACTACTATAAATGACGTACTTACAGGAATGGATGCGTCTGATATATATGCAGTTGATGCAGCAATGATCAAGGCTGATGGAACAAAGGACAAGTCAAACCTTGGAGCAAATGCTGTCCTTGCAGTTTCAATCGCAGCAGCAAGAGCAGCTTCAATCTCACTTGACATTCCTCTTTATAGATTCCTCGGTGGAATCTCAGGAAACAAGCTTCCAGTTCCAATGATGAACATCGTAAACGGTGGATGTCATGCTCTGTCATCAGGACTTGACGTTCAGGAGTTCATGATCATGCCAGTTGGCGCTCCATCATTCAAGGAGTGTCTGAGATGGTGTGCAGAGGTATTCCACGCACTTGCAGGAATCCTCAAGGAGAGAGGCCTTGCTACATCAGTAGGTGATGAGGGTGGATTTGCCCCGGCACTTAAGTCTGACGAGGAAGCTATCGAGACAATTCTCGAGGCTGTAAAGAAGGCTGGGTATGAGCCGGGTAAGGACTTCAAGATCGCTATGGATGCTGCTTCATCAGAGTGGAAGAGCGAGAAGGGCAAGGGCTGGTACAAGCTTCCAAAGGCTGGGACAGAGTATACAGCAGAGCAGCTCATCGAGCACTGGGCAAAGCTTGTTGAGAAGTATCCTATCATCTCAATCGAGGATGGTCTCGATGAGGAGGATTGGGAAGGATGGCAGAAGCTCACAGCAAGACTTGGCGACAAGGTCCAGCTTGTCGGTGATGATCTGTTTGTTACAAATACAGAGAGACTTGCAAAGGGTATCGAGATGGGATGCGCAAACTGTATCCTTATCAAGCTCAACCAGATCGGCTCAGTATCAGAGACACTTGAGGCTATCAAGATGGCTCATAAGGCTGGATACACAGCAATATCATCACACAGATCAGGTGAGACAGCGGATACAACTATCGCAGATCTCGCAGTAGCACTCAACACATGCCAGATCAAGACAGGTGCTCCTTCAAGATCAGAGAGAGTTGCAAAGTACAACCAGCTCCTCAGAATCGAAGAGCAGCTTGGCGACTCAGCTGTATATCCTGGAATCAAAGCTTTCAACGTAAAGCAGTAGGATAATAGCATTAGCCATACGAATGCATCTCCACTGGTGGAATCATCGGTGGAGGTGCTTTTTTATACTTTAATTAAATAAAAAAATGACTAAAAATTGCCAGATAATATGTGTGTATTTTAACATTAAAAATATGGAATCACTTGACAGATAGTGTTAAACTATACATAGGCTTATCGGGAGGTAGGAATCATGGCTTCAAAAAGAGATTATTATGAAGTTCTCGGCGTATCAAAGACAGCCACAGACGCTGAGATAAAAAGAGCATATAGAACCCTGGCGAAGAAATACCACCCGGACACGAATCCTGGCGATGCGACGGCTGCAGAGAAGTTTAAGGAGGCCTCTGAGGCCTACGCGGTACTGTCTGATGCCGAGAAGAGGAAGATGTATGATCAGTTTGGAATGGCTGCATTCGATGGCTCCGGTGGAGCTGCCGGTGGTGATCCATTCGGAGGCGGAGGCTTCCACTTTGAGGGTGGAGACTTCGGTGATATGTTTGGCGATATATTTGGCTCGTTCTTTGGCGGCGGTGGCCGCTCACAGAGAGGTGGATTTGGCGGATTCGGTCAGGGAAGCTTCAATGCGCGGGGCAGAGATATGGAGGCAAGTGTCACGGTAGATTTTGATGATGCAGTATATGGTTGCGACAAGACTCTGTCGTTCAATGATGGACGGGGAGGAAGTTCCCAGTTCACTGTACACATTCCGGCGGGTATAGACAACGGCGGTGTGATAAGACTGGCTGGCAAGGGATATCCCGGAACCGGTAAGGGTCAGCCTGGAGATATGCTGCTGAAGGTCAATGTAAGAGACAAGGCAGGTTATGAGAGAAAGGGTCTGGATATATACACCACGGCTCTTGTGCCATTTGACACGGCAGTTCTCGGTGGAGAGATATTGGTCCACACCATGTTCGGTGATGTGAAGTGCAAGATAGCACCGGGTACTCAGTCGGGAAGCAAGATAAGGCTTCGTGGCAAGGGTGTCCAGGCGAGGGGCGGCAATACCCATGGAGATCATTATGTTACCGTGAGAATTGCAGTTCCAAGGAACATTTCACCAGAGGCGAAGGATGCGCTTAAGAAGTTCACAGAGCTTGTGAACAAGGGCTGATAATATTATGTTCACATAGAAACCAGGGCGGAAAGCTCACTTTATGAGCGGTCTGCCCTGGTTTTCTCAGCTAAAGCGGGAGCTTCTTGACTTTGCAGACAAAAATACATATAAGGATTACTTCAAACCATTGATTTCAGGAGGAAAAATGTTATTAGATAAAGATATACGAGAACCCCTGTTTGATTTCCTTGAGGAGCGATATGGCAAGGTGCGTATCCTTGAGGAGAAGACCGTCGGAAACTCCCGTGCGGATGTGGTAATGGTCATTCCAGACAAGATAGTGGGAATCGAGATAAAAAGTGATGCGGATACATACACGCGGCTGGAGAGTCAGGTAGCAGACTATGATCTATATTTTGACCAGAATATCGTGGTGGTGGGAAGTACACATGCAGGTCATGTGGCAGAGCATGTACCAGACTACTGGGGGATCATATCTGTTGAAGAATATGATACAGGCATCAAGTCAGATACAGGTGGCAAGCCAGATGCAGAAGGCCTGAAGGAAGGAGTGTCAGACAAGCTGACTCACAAGATCGATTTCTATGTGGTCAGGGAGATGCAGCCTAATCCACGGGCTGATCTGCTTCGTACCATACGTATATTGTGGAGACCGGAGCTTGCACATATTCAGGAGACCTACAGCCTTCCGATGTATAAGGGAAAGAGCAAGGATTTCGTCAGGACACTTATAGTTGACAGACTTCCGGCGGAGATCGTGCATCATGAGATAAGTGAGATCCTGTTCGAGAGGGATTATGCCGCCATGATCGAGCAGATACAGGAATTCAGAAAGGCACAGGCGGCAAAGCGCGGCAAGACGGTCAGGAGAAAGAAAAAGAGATACAGAAGAAAAAAGAGAGATGCATAGAGGTGACAGCATGATAAAGAAGTATACATACGGAAAGCCATTTCAGACAGAATCAGTAGTGGTAGATATCGCAGCAGAAAAAGGACAGCCAGATCACGGCAATATAGACTTAACAGCCGGATTTTCGTACACATTTGGTCTTGAGGACAGTGATATAGTGTATGGCCTTGGCGAGGCGAACAGAGGAATCAACAAGAGAGGCTACAAGTACATAAGCAACAATGCAGACAATCCGCATCATCACGAGGATGTATACTCACTGTATGCATCACACAACTTTATTATAGTTTCAGGAGCGCAGACATTTGGCCTGTATTTTGACTATCCATCCACGATCACATTTGACGTGGGATATACGAAGTGCGATGAGCTGCACATTTTCTGTGACAGCGCAGATCTGGATATCTATGTGATAACAGGTGACAGCCCATATGATATCACGAAGCAGTTCAGGAAGATGATCGGAAGGAGTTATATCCCGCCAAAGTTTGCATTTGGATTTGGACAGAGCCGCTGGGGATACAAGACACCGGAGGACTTTGAGACGGTGGCGAGAAAATACAGAGAGAACCACATCCCGATCGATATGGTCTACATGGATATAGATTACATGGACAGCTATAAGGATTTCACCATAAATGACGACTTTGGCGATTTTTCGGAGTATGTGGAGAATCTGAAAAAGGATAATATACGCCTGATCCCGATCATCGATGCCGGAGTAAAGATTGAGGAAGGTTACGATGTGTATGAGGAGGGCGTGGCAAATAACTACTTCTGCAAGAGAGCAGATGGAAGTGATTTCGTTGCGGCGGTATGGCCGGGATATACACATTTTCCTGATGTGCTGAACCCTGAGGCGAGACGATGGTTCGGTGCAAAATACAAGATCCTCACGGATGCAGGTATAGAGGGCTTCTGGAATGACATGAATGAGCCGGCGATCTTCTTCACCCCGGAGGGCGTGAGTGAGCTGAAGAAAGCTATGAAGAAGTTCATTGAGAAGGACGAGACTGTGGACGATGTCTGGGGCATCTCGGGTATGGCGGCAGGTGTTGCCAACAATCCGAAGGATTACGCATCTATGTATCACAATGTGGATGGGGAGATGGTGCGTCACGACAAGGTTCACAACCTCTTTGGATATAACATGACAAGGGCGGCAGGCGAGGCGCTTCGCGAGATCTCACCGGATGAGAGACGACTTTTGTTCTCCAGATCGTCTTATATAGGGATGCATCGTTATGGCGGCGTCTGGATGGGCGATAACAAATCGTGGTGGTCACACATCCTGCTCAACATCAAGATGCTTCCGTCCATGAATATGTGCGGTTTCCTGTATACGGGCGCGGATCTCGGTGGATTTGGATGTGACACATCCAGAGACCTTCTTCTCAGATGGCTCGCACTCGGCGTGTTCACTCCGCTCATGCGCGACCATTCTTGTGAGGGTACAAGAGATCAGGAGTGCTATCAGTTTGAGCATATAGAGGATTTCAGGAATGTGATCGGTGTCCGTTACCGATTGCTTCCATATATATACAGCGAGTACATGAAGGCTGCCTTGACGGACGACATGATGTTCAAGCCGCTGGCATTTGAATATCCAGATGATAAGATCGCAGCCCATGTGGAGGATCAGCTCATGCTGGGAAATGAGATCATGATCGCGCCGGTTTACACGCAGAATGCCATCGGAAGATATGTGTATCTGCCGGAGGATATGATGCTTGTAAGGTTTACGGCAGACGGAGCAGTTGAGCAGACGGAGATGCCTGCAGGACATCACTTTGTTGAGGTACCTTTGAATGAAGTCATCCTTTTTGTAAGAAGTGGCAAATGTATACCTGTCGTGGATGTGGCGGAGTGCGTAGCGGATATCGACAAGACTACAATGCAGCTGATCGGCTACAGGAACAGCAGCTATATGCTGTACGATGATGACGGTTATACAAGAGAGTATGATCTGGAGAAGAACAGTGCGCTCTTATTTAAATAAGGAAAGTGAAGACATGAAGAACGTAAAATTAATAGCATCCGACATGGATCACACACTGCTTATGGAGAATGGAAAACTCCCGGATGGTTTCTTTGATTACATTGATAGGCTGGATGAGAAAGGGATTCGTTTTGTTGTAGCCAGCGGAAGACCTATGTACACCCTGAGGGACATGTTCGGAGACAAGATGGATAAGATGGTGGTCATCGGGGATAACGGTGCGGCTATTTCCAATTGCGGCAAGATCATATACAAGAGCCTGATGGATGTGGAAGAGTACCAGAGTATGATACGCTTTGTGGAAGACGAGACGGATGGTGTTGCTGTACTGTGTGCCCTATCCGGAGCATATGTCCTGAAAAAATATGAGAAGTATGCGAAGTTTTTCAAAGCATTTCTAAGTAATCTTGTGTTTGTTGATGATATGAGAAGCCTTGACGTCGAGTCCAATAAGTTTACGATATTTGCTCCGGATAAGGATGCCGCTGTGAAGTACAAAGAGATCTACACGCCACGTTTTGGAGATAACTTCTCAGTCACTGTGGGCGGAAGAGAATGGATCGACATCATGAATAAAGGTATCAATAAGGGAATGGCCATGAGAAAGATCGGAGAACTTTTAGGTATTGATACCAGTGAGATGATGGCATTCGGCGACAACTTCAACGATGCGGAGATGCTGAAGACGGTATATTACAGCTATATCGTGGCAAATGCGCAGCCTGGCATGGAGAAGTTTGCAAGATTCCGCGCCCCATCCAATGAGGAACGGGGAGTGCTACAGGTTATGGAGCAGGTGCTGGCAGCCAACTTGTAGGCGGAGTATAGAAACAGACATAAATAATGGATAGGAATCAAAGACTCAGTCTCTTATTAACAGGGGCTGGGTCTTTTAATATATTGATAATGTAAGCAGTGACCACTAAATCTTAATATTAAATGTAATAAGATTGTAAGATGTGGATGTTAGAATAAAACCATCAAGTAGATCAGACAAAGAAATGGCAGAAAATGAAAAAGGAATGAAAAGGAAGAGGTATCATGAATATATTATCAACCCACAATCTTACAAAGACATACGGAACAGGAGACAATGTCGTGCATGCGCTTACAGATGTGTCACTTGATATTGAAGAGGGAAAATTTGTATCTATCATAGGCAGTTCGGGAAGCGGAAAGTCAACACTTCTAAATCTCTTAGGAGGTCTCGACAGGCCAACATCAGGAGATGTTATACTGGACGGCAAAGCTATTTTTGAAATGGACGATGAGGCACTTACGATATTCAGAAGACGAAAGATAGGATTTGTCTTCCAGAATTACAACCTGGTGCCAATATTAAATGTGTATGAGAATATAGTGCTTCCGATCGAGCTGGATGGAACAAAGATAGACACTGCGTATGTAGATAAAATTATGGATGTGCTCGGCTTGTCGGAAAAGAAATTTTCCATGCCGAACCAGCTGTCAGGAGGCCAGCAGCAGAGGGTTGCGATAGCCAGAGCGCTGGCAGCAAAACCTTCTATCATATTGGCTGATGAGCCGACAGGCAATCTGGACAGCAAGACCAGCATGGATGTCATTGCACTGTTAAAGCTGACTGGTAAAGAGTTTGCACAGACGATAGTGATGATCACTCATAATGAAGAGATAGCAACCATGGCAGACCAGATGATACGGATCGAAGATGGCAGGATCTTCTCAGCAGGAGTACCAGATGGGGGTGAGAAGGATGCTTAGAAACAATAACCAGGCGGCGGTGAACAAGATATATCATCGAATGTTAAAGCAGAATAAAGTGCGAAATGTAATTGTTATTCTGGCGATCGTTCTCACAACTTTTATGTTCACGGCTGTATTTACATTGGGATTTTCCATAGCTAAAAATCTTAACCAGATGCAGCTCAGACTTCAGGGAACAAGATCTTCTATATATATGGAGCATCCATCTGAAGGTCAGATAAATGATATAAAGTCCTGTCCGTCACTTCTTGCGGCGGGAATACAGATTGATGCACAGACGGTAAGCACGGAATCAGGCAAGTACAGTTATCTGCTTCAGTATGATGATGACACGGAATTTAATGAGAATCTGAAACCTGCCATAACCGATATAAATGGCAGTTATCCGAAGAATGAGAATGAGATAATGCTCACAAAACAGATACTTGACAATATGGGGATCACGTCGCCGAAGGTAGGTCAGAACGTTACTTTGGTGATGGATGGTGAGAGGAAAAATTTTGTGCTCTCAGGCTGGTACACAGGATTTGCCAAGAGCAGCGTATGCCTGGTGTCAAAGAAATATGTGGATTCCCAGGGAATAGATATGCAGAAGGATGGACGTGTCAGTATCTCCGCAAAGGAGGGCAAGGGTGATAAACTCCAAGATGAACTTGAGAAGAATGTTACTTTGAGACAGGACCAGAAGTTTGACGTGAAATATGATGTTCAGTCTGAAAATGGTTCAAACCGTGTTTTTATAGCTATAAGTATAGGCATTATAGCTCTTATGATACTCCTTAGTGGATATCTTCTTATATATAATGTAATGTATATATCTGTTACAAAGGATATAAGATTCTATGGAATGCTGAAGACCATCGGAGCCACGATGTCCCAGATACAGAAGATAGTGAAAAAACAGGCACTATATCTGGCTTGTGTAGGAATTCCGATAGGGGTACTCCTTGGAACGGCGGTGTCATTTGGCGTTGTTCCTCTTGCTATGAACATGCTGTCGGTAGACAGGGAAGCTGCACTTTCATCGGCGGTCAGTTTCAATCCGGGAATATATGTATTTTCCGTGGTATTTGCATTTGCAACTGTATTTATAAGCGCAAGGAAACCGGCAAAATATGCCGGGAAGATATCTGCAATCGATGCTATGAAATATGCTGGAAATATATCGGGAACAAGATATAAGTCCACCAGTGGAGGAAGGCCCTGGAAGATGGCATGGAGGAATGTGTTTCGTGAAAAAAAGAGAAGTATACTTGTGTTCGCATCAATATTCATGGGTTCAGTTACATTTCTGTGTGTGAATACATTTATATCATGCATGGATGCGGACAGTTATATAGAGCACTATCTTCACAATGATTATGTGCTATATGGCGACGGCGAATCAGATAACTCTAAGCCTCAGGCGACCATGGCAGATATCGCGGATCAGATGCAAAGCATTCCGGGTATGGGTACTGTAGAGGTGGACAGAAGCGCAAATGTAAGACTGCCATTTGATGCTGAACTTTATGCACCGTTTATTGAGACCGAGGATGACCCGGAATCTCTTGCGACATTTTATGAGACAACGACCAACAGTGAGGCACAGTATGGGGCACCGCTGATATCGGTCAATTCAGATATGATAAAGCTCTACAACAAAACTGCCAGACAGAAGATTGATATAGATGCATTCGAAAAAGGAGAGGTATGTCTGATAGGTTATGTAGATTCCATATCAGCGTCGGAGCGGATGACGGATAAGACTCTGACACTTGTAAATGACCAGACGGGCAGGAAGAGACAGATCACAGTTGGTGCAGCCATGATGAGAACAGAGCAGTCAGCAATCACCGCTGGGTATTATTGGACACTTGGTGGAGCTCCGGAGGCGATATTTGTGAGTGATGCGGTGATGGATGATCTGTTCCCGGATGCGGAGATCTCATGCATCATTGCGGATGCGGAGACAGGAAAAGAATCAGAAGTGACACCATATGTACAGCGCATCGTAAAGGAAAATCCAGTCATAGCCGGTAGTGATATCAAGTCGGTGGAGGGCTCGGAATTCAAGAAGTCTATGCTGTCGCTTGAGGTGATAGGCGGTGGAATGTCGATCATATTGATACTTATCGGAGTGGTGAATTATATCAATGTCATGATCACCGGTGTATATACGAGAAAACTGGAACTGGCAGTGCTTGAGAGCGTTGGAATGACAAAGAGGCAGATACGTAATATGCTTATGTACGAGGGCATGTTTTATGGTATTATAACAACAGTACTTATTGTGACACTTGGAAGCCTTATGATGTATGGAGCTGGCCGGCTAAGTGTGAATATAGCCGATTATGCAGTATTTCATTATCCGTATGCACTTGTTGCCGGAGTCGTTGTTGTGCTGTTTGCTATATGCATTGTGGTTCCGGCGATGGTGTTCAGACTTGTGACAAAAGATACGGTGACAAGCCGGCTGAGAGAAGCATCATAGATATTGGGCAGACCGGGAGTCGTGAAAATGATATGGAATCAGCATGTAATTGATAGGAGAAAGTATGAAACGTATTTTGGTCGTGGAGGATGATGTGATCATATGTGGAGGTGTGAAGTTATTCCTTGAAAAGATGGGATACGAAGTTGAAACTGCGTACTCATGCAAGGAGGCGGATGGCTGTCTGGAACATGGCTTCGATCTGATATTGCTTGACAGAAACCTTCCCGATGGAAGGGGGCTTGACTATTGCAGAGAACTGAGAAAAAGTACAAATGTCCCGATCATCTTCCTCACGGCAAGAGATACGGAGGCTGATATGATAGAGGGGTTCCGGGCCGGCTGCGATGACTATATAGCGAAGCCGTTTTCCGTGGAACTTCTGTATCAGCGGATAGAGGCAGTCCTTCGAAGAAGTGAAAATGCACTGGATGGGGTAAAGCGCGAACGTTTTCATTATGGGGATATGAGTGTTGACTTTGAACGGATGCAGGTGTACATATCGGATGAACCGATAAAGCTGTCCGTTATGGAATACAGGATACTGGAACTGCTGATAAAAAATAAGGGGCGCGTTCTCACAAGGGATATGATCATACAGAAGATTTGGGATGACAATGAAAATTATGTGGATGAGAACACGCTGAATGTGCATATCAGGAGACTGCGTCAGAAGATAGAAAAGGATGCCGGCAATCCGGAGTATGTGATCACGGTGTTTGGAATTGGATATACATTTGGCGAGACATAGGCAGGGGTAGATAACAGAGATAATATGGATAAATATATTGAAAACTATGGTAAATATACGAAGAGAGTGAGGATGCTGTATGTATGCTCACTTCTTTTGTTTGTGTTTTTAGCAGTATTTGAGTATGTATGTTCAGGAAAAATACTTGCGGCCATAGGCGCACTGGCGTGTGGTGTAGTTATGTATGTTGTCATAAAGTTGCTGCAGAAGGCAGATGATGACTTTATTTCGGAGGTCGTGGCAGCTATGTCGGATCTTTTGGACAATCTCTCTGAGCTGAAACGGCAGCAGGTATTTCCGGAAAATGATGATTCGCTGGTATCAAGGCTGCAGAGCAAGGTTGACAAGATAATCGATGCACTGAAACTTCAGAATTCCAGAGAGAGGCTGGAGCATGAGAATATTAAGGGACTGGTATCGGATCTTTCCCATCAACTGAAGACACCAATATCGAACCTGAGGATGTACACGGATTTTCTGAAAAATCCGGATATAAGTGATGATGAGCGTACTAGGTACTTGCAAGTCCTTGAACTGGCGGTGGATCGCTTGTCATTTCTTTCGGAGAGTATGATAAAGGTATCCAGACTGGAAAGCGGACTTATCAATCTCGATGTGAAAAGCCAGAGTATAAATGACACTGTGCTGCAGGCAGTGAAAGATGTATATGTGAGTGCGAAAAATGCCGATATAACTATCAGATATGATGAACAGGTGAAATGTGATATACAGCATGACAGAAGATGGACTGCGGAAGCGTGTTTCAATCTTTTGGATAATGCGATAAAATACGGAAAAACTGGAAGTGAGATAGTCCTGTCGGTCAGAAAACTAGGACTCACGGTTGAAATCAGTGTGACAGATGAGAATGAACCAATAGGAGAGGATGAGCGTACACATATATTTGAGAGATTTTACCGTGGCAGAAATTCCGGTGACAAGGATGGCGTTGGAATAGGTCTTTATCTGTCAAGGGAGATCATAGAAAAACAGGGCGGAATGTTAAGTGTTATTTCCCAAAAGGACGGTAACAAGTTCGTGATCGTGCTGCAGAGCCGATGAATGGAATAATGGCATGATTATATATAAAGGAGTACATATGATTTACACATACCCGGATTATTATAAGAAATTCAGCTGCATAGCGGACAAATGCCCGGACACATGCTGCGGCAAATGGCAGATAGTGATAGATGATGATTCGTTGGAAAAATATGAGGATTATAATGGTGAGTACAGGGATGAGCTGCGCCGCAAGGTAAATTGGAAAGAAGGCGTTTTCAGACACGGCAGAAGTGGAAAGTGTGCATTTCTGCGGGATGACATGCTGTGTGATCTGTATATACACATGGGTAAGGAACGCCTTTGTACCACCTGCAGGGAGTATCCGAGACATACGGAGGAATTCGAGAATGTGCGCGAGGTTTCGTTATCACTTTCATGTCCTGAGGTGGCACGTATACTGATGAACATCACGGATAAGGTTACATTTGTGACCGAGGAAGACGATGAGGACGAAGTGTTCGATGACTTTGATTATTTCCTGTATTCCAATCTGGAGGATATCCGGGAGGCGATACTGAATGTCATTCAGGACAGAAGTGTGGACATACGGAGCAGAATAGAGCGGGTGATTCAGATCGGTGCGTCGGCTCAGAGACACTATGACGAGGGCGACCTTGTCATGTGGTATGAGTGTGAGGAGCAGGATAAGCCACAGATCCACGGAGACCATGAAGAGTATATGTTACTTCAGAAGCAGGCTATGTTTCTCATTGAAGATCTTGAACTCCTGTATGATGACTGGGAGGATGTGCTCATTGAGTCGCAGGAGCTTTTGTTTGGACAGGGTGAGGAAGCTTTTGCCGGCAACAGGAAGAGGTTTGATGCATGGTGGAGAAATCACGGTGGGTGTGCCCCTCATATGACATTGGACATATTCCTTGAACAGATCATAGTCTACTTCATATCGATCTACCTTCTCGGCGCAGTGTATGACGACAATATATCCGGCAAGGTGAACGCATGCGTCGGACATGCGGTTGAACTCTATATGCTACTCATGGCGAGATGGCTCAGAAATGGTGAGACTCTGTCGGTGGATGATCTCATAGAGCTCTCTTACAGATATTCCAGGGAGATAGAGCATTCGGACGAGAATCTTGAACAGGTTGAGGTTCTAGATTGGTTTGGTCTGTAAATAAAAAAGCAAGCATCGTTATATCAGAAACAGGTGCTTGCTTTTTGTCATGTGTGGGAATAGTTATATTTTCTCAAGATCCTTATACTGCTCCAGTGCAGGACTTTCGTCGCCGACATACCAGTAGTCGCAGCAATCACCGCCAAGAGCCTCGGTCTGTGTACGGATCAGGCGGGCGTGCATGACCTCCGCAAGGTAGTGGTCAGTTCTGCACAGATAAGGGAGCAGATCTGCATAGCCGTGCTCCTTCGCATGCTTGGCTATAGGGCAGCCGATCAGATGGAAGCAGAACCCTTCAGTCCTGCCATCTGGGTTGATCTCAACTTTCCAGCTATCCATCCATTCTCCTTTAGCCTGGTGTTCCTGTTGCATTTTGTTGAACTTCACATAGGTTTTTTCAAATACTTTGTATGGCCAGTTGCTCTTGTTGCCATTGACAATTTTTCCAAGGAATTTCATCTTCTCAGTAGATTCCCGTTTGATCGTGAGAAGAACCTCGCCGTCAAGCCTGTGATCGCTTGCCTCATAAAATGATATGATGGTGAACCAGTCATACATATTGGCCGCCATCATATTTTTGCCGAGATCCGGCATGTCCCTGCGCATAAATTCCCTGTAATATTCATCAGCCTTTTTGAATATATCATCCGCCTTGGACGGAAGATTTTCTTTGCAGTATTTTTCATAGAGCTTTGCATAGCTCGATACTGAATATGCCCATTTCATCTCATTTATCTCCCATAACCTGATGCCAGCCTAGAATCCGCAGTGGTGTGGCTGACAAATTTAATTTAACTATTGGGTTAGAATATACTAACTGGATAAATTTTATCATATAAAGTTCAGGATAACAAACAATAATGTATTGAAAATTTTTGTTAAGTTGGGGAAAATATATATCTATAGAAAAACAATATAAAAACATTTGCATATAGTGAAAACAAATAATATAGTGATGACATTTAATGGCAAATATGATATAGTTTGTTATTATATTATTAAGTAGTCGTGGATATTGAGATAAAGACAAAAAATGATGGATAATCAAGTATTATCGATCATTTTTTATAATTCCTTTACTAAATTAGAGGTGCAAATATGATAACATGGGAAAATATAAATAATAAAGAATTTGAAAATTTGGCATTTGAATATATGGTAAGTAATTATCCAAATTTAAGATGGGAAAAAACAAAAATGACAAATGACGGTAATAAAGACGGAGAAAGTGTAATTTCCTATTTACCTTTTAATACAACTATAAAATATTGGTATGAGGCAAAATACTCCGTAAACACTAATAAAAGTATACCAAAGAGTCATTTAGATTCAACGTTAGTTTCTAGTTTGTTGGATGGGCATGTAGTTGTAATTGCGTTTATCACTAATGCATATATTAGCGATGATTATAAAAGACGTGCGGACATCTTTGCTAGTAATAGAGATAACCTAAAAATCTATTATATAAATGGGGAAGAAATAGAAAGTTGGTTATCAGATAACCCTACAATCGAAGATAAATATTTTCATACAAATTGTGCCCAGAAATATTACATTGAAGACAAAATAGAAACTGTATGTTTCTTAGATAAATATGATTGTGGAGATAACAGATTTTTAAAACTATCTTCTATAAAATTGCGAAATGAATATCTTATATATGTTAGGTTTAAATCTTCTAAAGACCAAAATGTTGGTATTGTACTTGATGATGCTTTTGAATCTACGTCATGTTATATGAATATATATAAAGAACTATCTGATTGGAATGTAAAAAAAGGTGATAATTCATTGTTTTTACCAGTTAAAGTCATCATATCTAAACCTGAATATGTAATAAAAATAAAGATCTGTTCAGAAGTAAAAAACTATATAATAAAAGATATAAAAACATTAGACCTATATACTCCACAACTATTCATCTCATCTCAAATGGCAATATTAAATGATATAAATTTATTTATTAATTCAAATACATCGAATAATTTATTCTTTTTGATTGTTGGTAATGCAGGTAGTGGAAAAACATATTTATTAAACCAAATTCGTAACAATGTAACACAGCCATTTTCTTCAATTCTTTTAAATTTTTCTGGAAACGAGGAAAAAGATTTTTTATTGTGCTACAAATTATTTATTTTCTGCCAATTTGGGAATATATGGGAACTTAAGATAGAAGACTTAGAAAGATCTATAGTATTTAACAAGCGACCTGCAAAAAGATGCTTCTTGTAAAAAGGACCAAAAGTACTTCCTGCACACTGTATTCTGTTATTTTGAGGCCAAATTAATAAAGGTTGTACGCAAGCAACATTTTCAAGCATTAATGCATCAAGCATTTTACTAAAACATTCCTTTTCAGCAAAAACATCAGTATTAATAAAGTATAAGATATTGTTTTGAGCTTGTTTAACTGCATAATTATTTGCTTTTCCATATCCCAATTTTTTGTCAGAAATATATACCTTTATATTAGGGGTTTGTTTACTCAAATTTTTTATATAGGTAATAATATTGCAGTTTGTAATAGCATCTAAAATAACTATTATTTCTGAATTTAGAGCAAATTCATCTTGTAATAAGTGTTCAAAAAAATTATTTAACATTTCAAAAGAAGAATCTATTGAAATAATAAAACTAACATCCGTTTTCATATAAATTTTCTCCTTTAAATAAAATTTATTTTCATAATGAAGATAAAGGGAAATATACAAGAATATATTGATAATACTTGATTATCCGTATAAATACCACCTCTGCCGAGGTTGATTAAAGGCGCAAAATGAAAACAAAGCATATCCCTCGAAAGATAATATGCTTTGCTCACATAACTAAATATTAAAATTATTTCTCGGATGTTTAGTTGCCAAAATACTTCGCTGTTTAGCCAACGCAACGTGAGTATAAATCTCAGTGATGTTGATGGAGCTGTGCCCCAGCATTTCCTGAATATAGCGGATGTCCACATCAGCTTCCAGCAGACTGGTTGCAAAAGTATGTCTGAACATATGTGGAGTTATGTGTAGATCGATTGCGGCAAGAGCGGTATATTTATTTATCATTCTGCGGACAGTCTGATCGGTCAGTGACCGACCGGATTGATTTGCAAAGAAGTGATTGCAATTCATTATCTCGGAATGAAAATCAACTTCATATTTGTTCAGTATACTTATGACAGACGGATTTCCTATCTGAAGTCGGCGCTCTTTATCACCCTTGCCATATATAAGGATGCTTCCATCGTACAGGTTGATATCGTTGACTTTCAGCGCACAGAGTTCAGAAATTCGCATGCCGGTTGCAAATAAAAGTTCAATAACGGCTGCGTCTCTCAGAGAATTCCTTCTTTGATAGATAGTTTTGGCACAATTAAGCTGTTCATAAATGGTGGACAAAATTGTTTCAACGGTGTGAAGTGGAATGGTCTTGGGTAATATTACGGGCTCTCGAAATTTGAGCTGCAGTTTATTGAACGGATTTCTATCCAGGATTTCCTTGTATTCAAGATAGTGAAAAAATGCTTTTGCAGATGCAATTTTACGTTTTACGGTCTTGGGCTTGTATTTATTATGAAGTTCACCGATGTAATCCTCCAATATACTGGTGGAAACGTCGGTGATGTCAGATGAGCAAAGATAGTCTGAGAATTGCTTTAGATCGATCTTATACGCTTTCAGAGTTTTTTCATCAAGGCATTTCTGTTTACCACAGTATTCCAAATAGTTTTTTATCAATGTTTGCATGTTGTCCATAGTTGATCTCCTTTGTATGTATTTGTCAGAATTATATGGTACAGGAAAAACGTAGGAAAGTAATTGAGACTGCTAAATATGGCGTAAATAATAAAAAATACGGGAATCAAGTAGTACTTAAGGTGTAACTATGATAAAATTATTATGGTAATTGTGAAGATATCAAACATGTTCGTGAAGATGGAAGTGAATATTGGAGTGCGAGAGAACTTGGCCCGGCACTTGATTATGTACAGTGGAGAAATTTTGAAAAGGTAATAAAAAGAGCGATGATTGCATGTGAGAATAGTGGACATAGGGTTTCTGACGATTTTGCTGAGGTCAGCAAAATCGTTGAAGCAGGAATTACGTCGAAACCAACAAGAGATTACGAATTATCCCGATATGCATGTTATTTGGTAGTACAGAATGGAGATCCACGTAAGGAAGTCATAGCTTTAGGTCAGACATATTTTGCAATACAGACATACAGACAGGAAGTCGCTGATCATTTTAATGAGTTGGATGAGGATAATAGGAGACTGGTGGTTCGGGGCGATATCAAGCAGTGGAATCAGATGTTGGCAGAGACTGCTCATAATGCTGGAGTAATAACAAATGAAGAATTTGCTTTTTTCCAAAATGCAGGTTATATGGGTCTGTATGGAGGACTTGATGTAGACGATATCCATTCAAGAAAACAGTTAGAAGTTGGGCAAAAAATACTTGACTATATGGGAAGTACGGAGTTGATCGCAAACTTGTTTCGTATATCTCAGACAGAAGAAAAGTTGAGGAAAGACAAAATACAAGGCGCTGATAAGGCAACATCAGTTCATTATAATGTTGGAAAAGAAGTGCGCACTGCCATAGAAAAGATTGGTGGCACGATGCCTGAAGATCTTCCAACGCCAGAAAAAAGTATTCAACAGATCGAGAAAGAACAAATGGAACGATTAAAGTTGAAGGCGAAGAAAGGAAAACTAATGCTTGATGAATGAGCGCTGGACTATTTGGCGATATTGGAAAGCACAAGCATTATATGTCCTGACCAGACATTTACTCAGAATTTACTTTCAGATGGTGTTGACATTTACAGAAATAAGTCTAGTATATGTTCGATATGAAGTATGATATTGGAGGATAGATATGGGCAGTTATGTAATATCGGACATCCACGGATGTTATGACGAGCTGATCCGGATGCTTGAGAAGATAAATTTAGAAGACAGTGACACTCTGATATGTGCCGGGGATTATGTGGATAAGGGACCAAAGAACGCTGAGGTGCTGGAATGGATAATGAATGTTCCGCCAAATGTCATTCTGCTACGAGGCAATCATGATGAGGACTTTGCACAGAATATAGAGGCGATGAGGATCATCAGCTACAAAATGGATCTTGACAGGGATAGCCTGCAGGACACGAAAACTTTGTACCGGTCGATGAAGAAGCTTGCGAAAAAAGATTCCAGCGTAAAGTTTGACCGCTGTGAGACGGTATATGAGCTGATAGAATCCGGATATACTTTCTCGCGGTTATGTGCAGTGGCGGACCTGATAAAGAACATGCCGTATCTATATGAAACGAAAGTGTCTGGCAGAAAATGCATAGTAGTTCATGCCGGATACATCAGGAGACTTGATACGCCGGAACTTAAGACCAGGTACAGCTCAAGGGAAGAGTTCTATATGAACGCCAGGGGTGATGGATTTACAGATGGCGGCATCATGCACGGCATGGTAGTGGCGGGGCATACTCCAACGATCAAAGAGGAGGAGTTTGCATATAATGATGGATGGGTATTTCGAAGGTATGACGAGGAGCGGGACTTTTTGTTCTATGACATTGACTGTGGATGCTGGATGAGATATACAGGGAAAAAGAACGCAAGACTTGCATGTTTCAGGCTCGAGGATGAAAAGACGTTTTATGTGTGAGGTTGTGAAGTCCTGAATTAGTGGACTTCACAAATTTTTCACAAAATTTATTAGCACTCGGTGTTGACGAGTGCTAACAGAAGTGGTATAACATAATCAGTCAAAGGAAAGAGCTTCTAAATAGAAATTAACGATAAGCCTTGAAGCGATCCTTTGAAAAGAAAACGAAATTATTAACATGTATATACCTGATGCGATAAAGGCAGAGGGGATAGATATTGGAAGGAGAGATGACTTATGTTAATGCCTAGTATTATTGGAGATAGCTTTTTAGATGATTTCTTTGGATATCCTGAGAGGACTTATACAGCACCAAAGCAGACGCAGATGAATGGATTTATGCAGGCTGATGTAGCCGAGAGCGAGGATGCCTACACAGTTGAGATGAATCTTCCAGGAGTTAAGAAAGAGAATGTGAAGATAGAGCTCAAGGATGGATATCTGATCGTGAACGCTTCTACAAAGAGTGAGACTACAGAGGAGGATAAGAAGACAAAGTACATCCGCAAGGAGCGTTACAGTGGCTCAGGCAGCAGAACCTTCTATGTTGGCAAGGATCTGACTCAGGAAGATATCAAGGCCAAGTTTGAAGACGGAGTGCTTAAGCTCACAGTTCCAAAGATTGAGAAGAAACCGGAAGAGCCAAAGTCAAAGTATATAACAATTGAATAACATACGATAGACAGATTACTTTCATTTGTATATAAAAGTCCGGCACAGGAACCTCCCTCCTGTGCCGGATTTTTTGTGGCATCATTGTTGATTGACAACCTTAACTCACAGATTATAATGGGAATAAGCATAATTACAAACAAGACAAGGAGATGTATGACATGAGATACAAGGCAGCGATATTTGATATGGATGGAACAATACTCAATACTCTGGAGGACCTGACAGACAGTACAAACTATGCACTTGCTCATCATGGATTCCCTGAGAGAACTATAGATGAGGTTAGAAGATTTGTTGGGAATGGCATACGAAAGCTCATTGAGAGAGCTGTGCCGGCGGGAACTGATGTGGCAACGATAGATAAGGTGTTTGATACATTTGCTTCTTATTATAAGGAGCACAGTGCCATCAAGACCAGACCATATGACGGAATACATGATGCCATCGCAAAGCTCAGGGCAGCAGGTGTGAAGACTGCGGTTGTGTCCAACAAGGCGGATTTCGCAGTTCAGGATCTGTGTGTTGACTACTTCCCTGATATGTTTGACTTTGCACTTGGAGAGAAAAGCGGAATTGCAAAGAAGCCTGCACCTGACATGGTGGAGGAGTGCCTCAGAACGCTTGGTCTTGAGAAGAAGGATGTCGTGTATATAGGTGACTCTGATGTGGATCTTGCCACAGCAAGAAATTCTGGAACGGATGTCATCATGGTTGGCTGGGGATTCAGAGACGAGGAGTTCATCATGAGCCTTGGTGCACCATTTGTCATACATGAGACACAGAAGATCGTTGATATAGTATTGGGAGAGTAATGGATGCTTACATATTCATTTGACGACAGAGGGATGGATTTCCTCTATGAGCATTTGTACAAAGAGATAAAAAATGACATATTGATGGGAAATCTTAAAGCCCATGAGAAGCTGCCGTCAAAGAGGGCGCTTGCAGCTCATCTGAATGTGAGCGTCGTCACAGTGGAAAACGCCTACAGTCAGCTTCTGGCGGAGGGGTATATTTACTCAAAGCCGAAGAGTGGGTTCTATGTGTGTGATGTGAAGGCCGAGGACGCGGATGTTGTGGGAGTGCGCAATGCCTGCTATACCAGTGGATCGGAAGACCATGTGACAGAGCATTCTCATGTGATCAGGGAACACGCAGAATCCCCTGGCCAGAACGGATTCTTTGCCGACTTTGTAAACAATTCCACCCTCAGTGAGAACTTTCCATTTTCGACATGGACGAAGCTCATGAGGGAGACGATGATGGATGACCGGGAAAAGCTTATGAAGAGATCACCATCGGGTGGTATATTCGAACTCAGAAAGGCCATTGCGGATTATCTCTATCAGTTCAGGGGGATGTCTGTAAGCCCGAACCAGATCATAGTCGGTGCGGGAACGGAATATCTGTATGGTCTTATCATACAGCTTCTCGGCAGGGACAGCGTATACGGTGTGGAGAATCCGGGATATCAGAAGATACAGCACATATACGATGCATATCAAGTGAAATGCTGTTATATAGACATGGATGAGAGCGGTGTCAACATAGATTCGCTAGAGCGGTCCGGGGCTGATGTGGTGCATATATCACCGTCACACCATTTCCCTACGGGAACTGTCACTCCGGCGAGCAGGAGATATGAACTGCTGGGCTGGGCGGCAAAGCAGGAGGGCAGATATATCATAGAGGATGAATATGACAGTGAATTCCGTCTGGTTGGAAATCCAATCCCGGCGCTTCAGAGTATAGACGCATCTGATAAAGTCATTTACATGAATACATTTTCAAAAAGTTTGTCATCAACCATACGAATAAGCTACATGGTATTGCCAATACCGCTCATGGTAAGGTATAATCATGTACTAAGCTTTTATGCGTGTACGGTGTCGAATTTTGATCAGTATACACTCACAAGGTTTATCCAGGAGGGGTATCTGGAAAAGCACATCAACAGGATGAGAAAGTTTTACAGGAACAGCAGGGACAGGATACTTGGTTGTATCAGGAGCCACAGGCTGTATCCGCAGGTAACGATAAAGGAAGAGAATGCAGGTCTTCATTTCCTTATGGAGATCGACACGTCATACACGGACAGAGAGATGGTGGACAGGGCTGCCGCGGCAGGAATCAACATATCCAGCCTCAGCCAGTACTGCCACGGAAAAGAGCAGGAGGACAGCCACACACTGGTTATCAATTATTCGGGCATAGAAGAAGACATAATAGAGGAGGCCTGTGACAGACTTCTTGAGAGTGTGGTGCGCTTGACGACATAGCATGCAGACGCCGCGCGGAGCGCATTTCATGCGTTTGCAGGAATTTTTCGTAAGGAGGACAACGGATGAAGATATCATTTGATTCACTTGAGGAGCAGAATATTCAGAACTTTAAGGGCGGCGAAGGCGTATTCAAGCCACGCATGCACGTAGGCAATTACAACAAGATCATGAGGGCAACACTTCCAGCAGGAAGTTCTATAGGACTTCACACACATGACACCAACAGCGAGATCATTTTTATCATCTCAGGAGTTGGAACCATGGAGTATGACGACACCATGGAGATACTCAATCCGGGCGACTGCCATTATTGCCCACCGGGACACAGCCATAGTCTGAAGAACAACGGCGATGAGGATCTGGTGTTCTATGCTGTAGTGCCAGAGCACAACTAGAAGAGAATAATATAAGAAAATAAAAAAGAGGTTCTCCCAATCAATGTAACTGGAATACATCTGGAATTCCGGGTGCGCATCAGAATATGGAGATCTCTTTTTTATTTGTTATCAAGTGATTAACTTGATATATATGCGCTAATTCATGTCACATCTAGAAAAGCCTCTGATAAATGTAACAGTTTTAGTGAAGATTTCAGATACTTTTAATGTTTCGATAGATCAGTTGATACTTGGCAGAAACAGAGAGGTGGGGGCCTTGGATAGTAAACATGTAAGAGAGGGAGAACAGTGTAAAGAAGCAATAATTCATAGAATGCTAAAATTAAATTATTTTGATGGTGAAAAAAAGATAAGAAAGGTGCTAACTTTATAATACTATCACTGGATAGACTGTTTTAATGTAGTTTACATAAATTTTACGCGCTTGCATATTGAAAAACACGATATAAAATGCTAATATAATAGCAAGTTTATAATGATGAGGCTTAAAGCTAGTAGATACACATATGTGTGTCTGCTGGCTTTTCTTGCTTTTTACATAGATTTTACATTTCGTTTACTGCATGTGGATAGCGGCCATTTCCTTATGTGGATATGCTTGTTTAAGATGAGATTTACATAAGGAGGAAAGAAACACAGTGGACGAAAGAGTTAAGATAGTATTTGGATTGCTGGGAGGACTTGCCATGTTCCTATATGGAATGAATAGCATGAGCGATGCACTTCAAAAGGCAGCAGGAGAAAGGATGAAGAGAATATTGGGATTCCTTACCAAGAATCCTTTGATGGGAGCTTTGGCGGGAGCACTTGTAACCGCAGTTCTCCAGAGCAGTTCGGCGACTACGGTCATGGTCATCGGATTTGTAAGTGCAGGACTCATGAGTCTGCCACAGGCTATATCAGTAATATTTGGAGCAAATATAGGAACGACCATGACGGCACAGCTTATGGCGTTCAAGATCAGCAATTACATATATCCGATCATATTTATAGGTTTCATTATGAACTTTGTGTTCAAGAAGGAAAAGATCAGAAATGTTGGTATGGTCATATTCTCATTTGGACTTCTCTTTGAAGGTATCGAGGTCATGGGTGGTGTTATGAAACCACTTGCCAGCAGTGCGATATTTGTGGATCTGATGGGCAAGGTGTCAGAGATACCGGTTCTCGGAGTTGTACTTGGCGCAGTTATGACCTTGGTTGTACAGAGTAGTTCGGCGACCATTGCGGTACTTCAGAACTTTGCGTCACAGCCTGGACCTGACGGAATACACAGTGTCATAGGTCTGGCAGGGGCGATACCTATCCTTTTTGGAGATAACATTGGAACAACCATCACAGCGCTTCTGGCATCCATAGGACAGTCCAAGAATGCCAAGAGAACAGCCATCGCGCACAGTACATTCAATATCACAGGAACCATACTTTTCATGTTCCTTATAAGACCGCTGGCTGCATTTGTGCAGTGGATATCACCGAAGGGCGATGAACTTGACATCATATCAAGACAGATAGCAAATGCGCATACCACGTTCAATGTGGCATGTACACTTATCTGGCTGCCTCTGATACCTGTTATGGTGAAGATAGTTAAGTTCATCATCAGGGGTGAGGACAAGAAAAATTCAGAGGGCTTTGTAGCCAAATACCTCGATGATAAAGCTATGTCACAGCCGGCGGCAGCTATCTACATGGCCGCAAAAGAGATATCAAGACTGTCGGTTCATGCGGGCAAGATGATAGAGGCTATGAAAAATGCTATAGAGAAGAGAAATATTACAGATATCCGAGACAAATATGTGGATGAGCATGATAAGGTCAAGGAGCTTCAGGATATAATAGTTGATTTCATCACAAAGCTGATATCTAGTGGTAACCTTACCGAGAAACAGGCAGAGCAGGCGGCAGGCCTCATGGTGGTCAGCAACAATATAGAGCGTATAGCAGACAGGTGCGATGAGGTGGATGGCCTGTATAAAAAGATCCTGGACAATGGACAACTGCTGTCGGATGCTGCGATAACTGACCTGACAGCGTGTATGGATATGACAGAGAAGCTTTTCAGTGAGTCAATGAATGCAATAATTACTGGAGACAGTGAAACTCCTGACAAGGTTGCCGCAGACAAGAAGAAGATAAGAAAGCTCCAGAGACAGGCAGGTAAGGCTCATCTCGCAAGAGTCAAGAAAAACACCTGCGTGAGAAGCCTGACAGCGGATTATTCAGCACTCCTTTACAGCATGGACCGTATGGCGGACAACTGCATATCCATTGCGGAAGAGGCAATCGACGATTTCACATTTGACAAACTTGATATAGAGAATATGGATAGCGACAGTGAAGTCATGGTGAAGGCAGGTGCTCAGGCATGACAAAATACAAATGTGAAAGAACGTATATTGACAGTAATATAGACAGGAGCTGCAAAAGGGACAGATACTGGAAAATGATTGGCAAATTTCTTGCAATGACTGCACTGGGTTCTCTGTTACTCACAGGATGTGGCGCCAAAGTGGACGTTCCGGATATGTCATCCATGGGTACGATAAATGTGGTTTCCAGAGAGGAAGGTTCCGGTACTAAGACGGAATTTGACAATCTTGTAGGTACCGATGCTACGGGAACAAACACTGTTGCAGATTCCACAGATAAGGTCATATCGGAAGTTGCTTCTGACAAAAATGCGATAGGTTATATAGCTTACAGTGCGGAAAATAACAGTGGTGTAAAGGCGCTGGATGTCGATGGTGTAGCTCCGGATGCGGCATCTATAGAGAAGGACAAATATCCTCTGTGCAGGGATTATATATTGGTGTATAACGGAGAGTTGTCAGCTGTGGCAAAGGATTTCATGGCTTATGTGAAGTCAGCGGGGCAGGCAGTGGTTGCGGACTACTGTGTTCCGGTAAAAAAGAGCGAGACATTCCTGTCAGACAAGTCTGGTGGTACGGTGGAGATACATGGTTCTACATCGGCAGCTCCGATCGTATCTAAGCTGGCAGAGGAATACATGAAGATCAATCCGGCAGCGAAGATCTTGGTCACAGAGTCGGATTCGACACAGGGACTCAATGATGCGCTTCAGGGCAGATGTGACCTTGGAATGTCATCCAGAAGCCTTCAGCCGTACGAGAGCGAGCTGCTCACATCATATGTATTTGGACGTGATGCGATTGCTGTGATCGTAAACAGTGAGAATACGCTATCTGACATATCGGTGGATATGCTGAAGAAGATATATGATAAGAAGTATACTGCCTGGAGCGATTTGAGATGATTACCACAATAAGGAACAGCAACTCACATGGGTGCATATAATGAGTCTGCTCCTATGATGAGAGGGATAGTCATATGGCTATCCGTCTTGTTGTGTATGTATAGAATAAATGTGTATGTATAGAATAAAACAGATAGAAAGAGGACAGGCAATTGGTAAACTGGCTGATCAGACTGATAAGAAAAATAAAGAACAGAAAAGGAGAATATGAAGAAATGGCACAGGATACAAATATAAGTACAATAAAGGGCGTATACGTCAACAGAGAGATTTCATGGCTCAAGTTTAATGAGCGTGTGCTGGAGGAGGCACAGAATGAGAATTCACCGCTTTGCGAGAAATTGTCATTTCTGGCAATATATCAGTCAAATCTTGATGAATTCTTCATGGTGAGAGTTGGTTCTCTGGAGGATCAGAAACTTTTGACCGGAGATCAGAGGGAGAACAAGACAAAGCTCAGCCCACAGGAACAGATTGATGCGATCCTTGAGAATGTCACAAAGCTCAATGCGATCAAAGACAACATATATGAGAATCTCATGAAAGATGTTGAGACGGAGGGGTTTAGACTGGTAAGGTACGCAGACCTGTCGAAGGCTGACGCAAAGTATCTTGACAGTTATTTTGCGCAGGAGATACTTCCGCTGCTCTCAGTGATGATCGTTGGAAGAAAACAGCCATTCCCATTCCTCAAGAACAGAGAGATATATGCCCTTGCCATACTTGAGAGAAAGGGCAAGAAGAAACTCGGTATCATACCTTGTGAGAGTGGCATGCTTCCAAGACTTGTGGCACTTCCGGGCGTGCCTGGAACCTATATACTTTTGGAGGAGCTTATCCTTCACTATGCTCCAGGGCTTTTCAAGGGCTACAAGGTTCAGGAGAAGACTCTCATGAGGATCACCAGAAATGCCGATATCGACGTGAGCAAGGTGTATGATGAAGACCTCAACTATAGAGATCAGATGGAGCAGGTTGTTAAGCTTAGAAAGAAACTTGCTCCGGTCAGAATAGAATTTACAAGAGATATATCACAGAAGATGGTGGGCGAGGTGTGTGATTACTGTGAGCTTGACGAAAAACATGTATTTTATTCAAAATCTCCGCTGGATCTGTCATTTGTATTCCAGATACAGGATAAGCTCAGGGACAGACAGGAGCTGTTCTTTGAGAAGAGAGTGTCACAGCAGTCACCGGATCTTGATGTGATGAAGCCACTTATACCTCAGATACTTGAGAAGGATGTGCTTCTCTCATATCCGTATGAGAGCATCAGACCGTTCCTGAATCTCCTTCAGGAGGCAGCAAGAGATCCAAAGGTAAATGCAATCAGGATGACACTTTACCGTCTGGCAAAGAACTCCAAGGTGGTGGAGGCTCTTGTTGAAGCTGCTGAGAACGGTAAGCAGGTTGAGGTACTTGTGGAACTCAAGGCAAGATTTGATGAGGAAAATAACATAGAGTGGAGCCGTACCCTCGAGGACGCGGGCTGTCATGTTGTGTATGGTGTGGATGGTCTCAAGGTACACTCAAAGCTTTGTCTTATAACCAGAAAGGATGGAGGCAGGATCCAATACATAACACAGATAGGAACGGGCAATTACAATGAGAAGACATCGAGACTCTACACAGATCTGTCACTTATGACTGCAAATGAGGATATTGGTAAGGATGCCATGAAAGTGTTCCAGTCAATCCTCATCGGCAATACAGTCAGCCATGCTGATCACCTGCTTGTGGCTCCTGAATGCCTGCAGGCTCCGGTCATCAAGATGATAGATGATGAGATAACCATAGCAAAGGATGGTCAGCCTGCGTATATCGGTGTTAAGATCAATTCTCTCACTGACAAGAAGATCATCGACAAGCTGGTTGAGGCATCGAAGGCGGGAGTTAAGGTTGAACTTATAGTAAGAGGAATATGCTGTCTGCTGGCGGGAATCCCCGGAGAAACGGAGAATATACATATAAGAAGTATTGTTGGACGTTTCCTTGAGCATTCAAGAATATATATGTTCGGAACCCCTGACAGAGACAAGATATATATAGCTTCAGCAGATTTTATGACACGTAACACTCTCCGCCGTGTGGAGGTTGCTACACCTATATATGATGATAAGATCAAGCAGCGTATCAGAGATATGTTTGGACTTATGATGAAGGATAACATGCAGGCACGCATACAGCAGCCTGATGGCACCTACTTGAAACAGAACCGCGATGTTGAGGAGATAAACTCACAGGAACAGCAGTATGCAGATGCCTATGAGAGGGCACGTCAGTAGGCGCATTGCATAGTGAGACTGCGCAAAAGTAGCAAAGGCATTTGCTTTCTGAGGACAGATATGTTAGAATCTGTAAAAATCAAAGATAAAAATAACGTGCAGATTACGGACCGAAAAGGATAACGACTGTGCATGCTTTGGCATGCCGGCTGTTATCCTTTTTGTGTTTTATAGTGATTGCGGATAAGGAGAAGTGCATGTATCTGATGATAGACAATTTTGATTCATTTGTGTATAACCTGAAGGCGTATTTCGAAGAGATGGGAAGATGTGTGACCGTAAAAAGGTGCGATCGGATATCTCTGCATGATGTGGAAGATCTGGAGCCGGAGGGCATAATACTTTCACCGGGACCTGGGCGGCCATGGGAGGCAAAAATGTGTGTGGATGTTGTGAACATGTATAAGGGAAAGATTCCGATACTTGGAGTCTGTCTTGGACATCAGATACTTGGGTATTGTGCGGGCGCCATTGTTGAAAAAGGAAAGATGCCAATGCATGGAAAGGTGACAGAGATACATACCTGTGGAACAGGTCTGTTCGCGCGGCTGCCGGAAAGCTTTCATGTCACAAGGTACCACTCATTGGTAATAAATGGCAGTAGTCTGCCGGATGATTACCAGGTGGATGCTATATCCGAGGATGGTGCAGTTATGGGAATATCACACAGAAGGCTGCCGTTGTACGGGGTGCAGTTTCACCCGGAAGCGGTACTTACGGAGTATGGTCATGATATATTGTATAATTTTTGTATAGCGGCGGAGAAGTTTAATTGCAGATAAGGAGTCATATATGAGCAGTATGAGGCGAGTGGTAAAAAAACTTGACAGATATGTGTGTGCAGCTGATGTTTTTGAAATATATGAGGATGAGACAGGAATAGCATTTCTTGACTCATCCCTTGTGAATAATCTGGGACACTATTCGATCATCGGGAGATGCCCATATCTCAGGCTTGTTAAGAATGGGGATACATTTGAGGTTAATGGAGATTCTGAAAAGAATATAACATTTGAAGAATATATGAGACAGTATCTTGTACAGCATATGGATAAGAGTTCGGAGGATTTGCCGATCGTATCAGGAGCGATAGGGTATGTATCCTACGATTATGGAATGGATAGGATGGGGCTTGATTCCATCAATGAAGATCTTGTGTCTGTTCCAGAGGCAGTCATGATCTTCTATGACTGTTTCGTTGTTGAAGATTGTCTAAAAAAAGAGACATATCTTGTGGCAAATGGGATGACAGGTGATGCACAGTCAAATATTGATGTAATGGAGAATGATATAGAGAAGTATTGTGGCAGGGATGATCGGGAAAATGGCAATATAATTGACAGGACGAGTGAAGATGTACAAAAGAGGAAGAAGTATAACTTGAATGTGTACGAAGAATGCAGCAGGGAAGAGTATGAGCACTCTATAAGAAGACTGAAGGATTATATAACCGAGGGGGATGTATATGTTGCAAATATGACAAGGCATATAATTGTCGACAGCGATAAAAAGCCTCTGGACGTGTTCCATGACCTGAGAGTTAGCAATCCGTCGCCATTTGGTGGATATCTTGATCTGGGAGATTATCAGATAGTGAGCGCCTCTCCTGAACGGTTTATGCAGATAAAGGATCGTCGTGTGTACACCCGGCCGATAAAGGGGACGAGGAGACGGGGAGAGACTGACAGGGAGGATGAGGCACTCAGGAGGGAGCTTGAGAAATCACAGAAGGAAAAGAGTGAACTCCTGATGATTGTAGATCTTGAGAGGAATGACCTGAACCATGTGTGCAGACCGGGAAGCGTAAAAGTGACTGAACTGTTTTCGATAGAAGAGTATGCGACTGTTTTCCATCAGGTGGCAAATGTTGAAGGTATGCTGCAGGATGGGGAAGATGTGATGTCTCTTCTTACTGCGGCATTTCCGGGTGGTTCTGTTACGGGGGCGCCGAAACGCAGGGCTATGGAGATTACAGATGAACTTGAATGCGGGAAGAGAAATATTTACACCGGCTCTATTGGTTATATTACATTGGATGGAAAATGCGATTTTAATATAGTGATAAGAACTGTATTGTACAGAAATGGCAGGTATTATCTTGGCGTTGGAGGCGGTATTACTGCCGATTCAGATCCTGGTGCAGAGTATGAAGAGACACGGGATAAGGCAAAAGCAATACTCAGTGCATTGCAGTAGCATTTGAAAATGATGGAAATGGGAGAAATGTAAAATGAATGTAAAAATGGATGATTGCTTTCAATTTGGTCTTGGAGCATTTGAAACTATAAGTGTGGTTGACGGCAGGCCGATATTTCTTGACAGGCATCTGAGACGTCTGGAAGATGCTGCAAGATTCCTGGATCTTGGCATGCCAGCAGAACGGGGCATAGACAGGATAACTGTGCTGGAATATCTGAGAAAGTGGATGAGTGAGCATGATTACAGAGATCGATCAGGTCATATGAGGCGATGTGCGTTAAAGATCATGTTGACTCAGGAAAATGTGTTTTTTTCAATGAGAGATAATCCTTACACCCCAGATATATACGAACGGGGGTTTGCAATGGACATAAGTAATGTTAGAAGAAATGAGACATCGCCGTTCGTATATCATAAAACCATGAATTACGGAGACTGCATTCTTGAAAAAAGGCGGTCTGGCAAAGCTGGAATGGATGAACGGATCTTCCTGAATACAAAGGGACAGATATGCGAGGGTACGGTGAGTAATATATTTTTGGTGAGAGATGGTAGGATATACACACCTGCGATAGACTCAGGTCTTCTGCCTGGAACAGTAAGGGAGTATATCTGTGAATCAGAGGCGGTCACGCAGACGGTGATATTCCCTGATGAACTGTCATCGTATCAGGAATGCTTTGTGACCAATTCCTTGATGGGGGTCATGCCGGTGAAACTACTGGGAAATATCAGCTTTGAGGAGAGGAACGTCACAGCCATGATAATGAGAAAATATCATAATTTTTCAGCTTTATGCCGGTAAAATGCCTTTTTGTATCATTGTGGTCCGGGCTCAGCCACTTCGCATATGGTAAGAGTGTCACCAGATATGGTAAACCTTATATCGTATCCGCCGTACAGCATTCCATAGCGTCTATTCGGTTCATCCTGATAGCCAGGCCTTGGATCCTGCGCAAGTATCTCTTTCAGGGCCTCGATCTGTGTACTTGAAAATATTGTTTCAAGTTTGACGGCGATATCGTCAGAGAAACACACAGACAGCTCCGGAATATCAAGGGAGTCTGTCCAGCCCCCGGTCGCATCCGGATGGCTGTCGGTGTATGGTAGATAAGGCTTGATATCGTACACCGGTGTTCCGTCCAGTATATCGGCTCCTGACACCACAAGTCCGTGTACACAGCCGTTTTCTTCATTATATATAATGTCCAGAAGCTTCACCGATGATAGTCCGATGTTGTTCGGTCTGAATGGCGATCTGGTGGCAAAAACCCCCATCCGCTGGTTACCGCCCAGCTTTGGGGGTTTTACTGTTGCGGTAAAACCGTTCTTGTGAGCCCTGGAGAAGTCCCACAGCAGCCATATGTGGGAGAATCCGTCAAGTCCTCTGAACGCCTCTGCCTGATTGTACGGTGGAAGTATCTCTATAAAAGCGGCGGCGCGGCCTGTCAGACCGCTCTGCCTTGGAATCCCGAACTTCTCTTTGTAGTCGCATCTCACATATCCTATTACTTCTAAACTGGTATTTGTCATGTATATTTATCCCACTTTCTGGTTGCAATTTATAAGTCATGGCAGATTATTTGCTGTACATTCAGCATGCATTGATTAACGCCGACTTTACATTCAATTTACATTGCGTTGGTTATGTATTTTACTTATGCCATTTATTATAGTTCAAAGAAAAGAACGAAAGGCGCGCGAGTTCTTTTCCGGGACATAAGCAAAGAATGATATGTCCCAATAATACAATATTTGCAAAGACCGGTTCAAGAGATAACCGGCACATGTAATAAGTTTTCGTAGAAAACTTGTTATGCAGCATCAGCCATACCATAAAGTGATTTTGCATGGCTGATGTTCCAAGAAAGAATATGGACAAAGTAAGGAGAAAAAGAAAATGGTTAAATTAAAGAAAGTATTAGCAGTTACACTTGGAGCAGCACTTATGGTAGGAAGTCTTGCAGGCTGTGGAAATAATTCATCAAAGAGCGCAGATGGCGGATTCGATGCAGCACAGGATATATCAGTAGTATCAAGAGAGGAAGGCTCAGGAACGAGAGGAGCATTCGTAGAGCTCACAGGAGTTGAGGAGAAGGATGCAGATGGCAATAAGGTCGACAACACAACAACAAATGCCATCACATGCAACAGCACAGAGGTCGTACTCACAACAGTAGCAGGAGATGATTATGCAATCGGTTACATATCTCTCGGAGCACTCAACGATACAGTAAAGGCACTCAAGATCGGTGGAGTTGAGGCAAGTGAGGAGAACATCAACAATGGTTCATACACACTTTCAAGACCTTTCAACATCGTTACAAAGGATGGCATCAGCGATGTTGCACAGGATTTCATCAACTACATCATGAGCGAGGATGGACAGAAGATCATCTCAGCAAATAAGTACATCGAGGTTGCAAACAGCGGAGCATTTACTTCAACAAATCCAAAGGGCAAGATTGTTGTTGCAGGATCATCTTCAGTAACACCTGTTATGGAAAAACTTATCGAGGCATACAAGGCAATCAACACAAACGCTGACATCGAGCTTCAGGAGAGCGATTCAACAACAGGTATCACATCAACATCAGATGGAACATGCGACATAGGTATGGCATCACGTGAACTCAAGGATACAGAGACAGCACTTGGTCTCAAGGCAACAGTAATAGCAATGGACGGAATTGCAGTTATAGTAAATAACAACAACCCTGCTGAGGACTACACAGTAGATCAGGTC
Source organism: Coprococcus sp. BIOML-A2 (assembly GCF_009875795.1). NCBI lineage: Bacteria > Bacillati > Bacillota > Clostridia > Lachnospirales > Lachnospiraceae > Coprococcus > Coprococcus sp. BIOML-A2. The sequence continues at coordinate 112,948 of NZ_WWSI01000005.1, read as the reverse complement.
AAGGACATATTCACAGGTTCAGCAGCAAAGTGGGAGGACGTAAAGTAATCAGCTTATGCATAAACTTAAAGAAACAATTATGCATGTAGTATTCCTGATAGCGGCACTGGTATCCATCGCAGCAGTAGCACTCATATGTGTGTTCCTGTTTGTGAATGGAATACCGGCCATTAAAGAGATAGGCTTCGGGGATTTCACCCTTGGTGAGGTCTGGAAGCCTACAAATGGGTACTACGGCATTCTTCCTTTCATATTAGGAAGTATATATGTGACAGCCGGAGCACTGATAATTGGAGTTCCGATAGGACTTCTGACAGCGATATATCTGGCAAAGTTTTGTCCCGACAGATTATATAAAGTTATAAAGCCATTTATCAATCTGATGGCCGGAATACCTTCGGTAGTATATGGATTCTTTGGAATGTGTGTGCTTGTACCGATGGTGAGAAGCATATTTGGAGTAAATGGAAATACGATGCTCACGGCATCAGTACTTCTTGGAATGATGATACTTCCAACTATCATCAGTGTATCAGAGACCTCAATAAGAGCGGTACCTGACAAATATTATCAGGGAGCCCTGGCACTTGGAGCAACACATGAGCGAAGCGTGTTCAAGACTGTTGTCCCTGCAGCAAAGTCAGGAGTTATGGCAGCGATTATCCTTGGTGTTGGCCGTGCAGTTGGAGAGACTATGGCGGTCATCATGGTTGCTGGAAATCAGGTCCATATGCCTGACGGAATACTGAGAGGTGTCAGAACACTCACCACAAATATAGTAATGGAGATGGGATATGCGACGGACCTGCACAGACAGGCTCTGATAGCGACGGGCGTTGTACTGTTCGTATTCATACTCATTATCAACCTCCTGTTCTCCATCATAAAGAGAAAGACGGTGGCATAGATGACAGAGAGAGTAGAAGGAATAAAGACAGTTGTCGCATGTGGCGATGACAGAACAAAAAATACAATAATCAGCACGAAAAAGACGGCACCTGAGGACGATCCTTCATCCATAGTTGATGTGAACAGCATAGAGGCAATAAACAAGAGCACATGGTCTGAGAAATGGGCTGAGTACAGAAAGAGACCGGGATCATTCATAATGTTTATCTTTGTACATCTGGCGACACTCATAACTGTGCTCTCCATAGGATTTCTGTTGGTGTATGTACTGGTAAAGGGAATCCCAAATCTTAATGCGGACATATTCAGCTGGGAATATACATCGGACAACTGTTCGCTGGTACCGGCACTTATAAATACGGTTTACATGACGCTGCTGTCCCTCCTGATAGCAGGTCCGATAGGAATATTTGCAGCGATATATCTTGTAGAATATGCAAAGACTGGCAATAAGCTGGTGGGGGTAGTGAGGATCACAGCGGAGACGCTTACAGGAATACCTTCGATCGTATACGGACTATTTGGAATGCTGTTTTTCACAAATGCGTGTGGACTTAGATTATCACTCATATCAGGTGCGTTAACCCTGGCGATAATGGTTCTTCCGGTCATAATGAGAACCACAGAGGAGGCACTTATGGCAGTGCCTAAGTCTTATAGAGAAGGAAGTTTTGGACTGGGAGCCGGAAAGCTCAGAACAGTATTCAAAGTAGTGCTTCCAAGTGCCGTTCCTGGAATACTGTCAGGAATCATACTTGCGACAGGACGTATCGTGGGCGAAACGGCAGCACTCATATACACAGCAGGATCGGTTGCAAAGATGGCGACAAAGCTTACCGATTCAACAAGAACTCTGGCGGTTCATATGTACCTTCTGTCAAAAGAAGGACTTCACACGGATCAGGGTTATGCAACAGCGGTAGTGCTTCTTGTACTTGTAGTGCTTATCAACTTTGCGTCCGACAAGATTGCAGGCAGGGTTGCAGCAGATAAAGCAAATTAAGAATGGAGAAAAATAGATGAATAATAACGTTAAGTTCAGCGTTAAAAATCTTAACCTCTATTATGGAAAGTTCCATGCCCTTAAGGGTATTGATATGGATATTCCGTCAAATGAGGTTACAGCATTTATTGGACCATCAGGTTGTGGAAAGTCAACATTTCTCAAGTCACTCAACAGAATGAATGATCTGGTAGAGGGCTGTAAGATAACAGGTGATGTGAGGCTTGATGGAGAGGACATATACAGCGGAATGGATATTAACCTTTTGAGAAAAAGAGTTGGAATGGTATTCCAGCAGCCAAATCCATTTCCGATGAGCGTGTATGACAATATAGCATATGGCCCAAGAACCCATGGAATAAGAAACCGTGCAAAGCTTGATGAGATAGTTGAGAGATCTCTCAGACAGGCAGCCATATGGGATGAGCTCAAGGACAGACTGAAGAAATCAGCCCTGGGTCTTTCTGGTGGTCAGCAGCAGAGGCTCTGTATAGCCAGAGCACTGGCAGTGGAGCCTGAGGTACTTCTCATGGATGAGCCTACATCGGCCCTTGATCCTATATCGACATCCAAGATAGAGGACCTGGTACTTGAACTGAAGGACAATTACACCATTATCATGGTTACGCATAACATGCAGCAGGCAACCAGAGTTGCGGACAACACAGCGTTCTTCCTTCTCGGAGAGGTTGTTGAGTACGCAGAGACAGAAAAGATGTTCAGCAAGCCGGCTGATAAGCGTACAGAGGATTACATCACCGGTAGATTTGGTTAGGAGGGACATGATGAGAGACAAATATGAGATGCAGCTTAGAAAGCTTCACGCAGAGATGATAGAGATGGGAACTATGATCGAGCAGGCAATCGAGACAGCGATCAAGGCTCTCGTGGCCCAGGACACAGAGCTCGCAAAGAAGGCGATCGAGGCGGATGATGCCATTGACCATCAGGAGAGAGAGATTGAGAATCTGTGCCTCAAGCTGTTCCTTACCCAGCAGCCGGTTGCCGGGGATATGAGAAATATATCCGCAGCACTCAAGATGATAACGGATATGGAGAGGATCGGAGATCACGCCTCAGATATATCAGAACTCACACTGCGCATGGCTGGCACACCATATATAAAGAAGCTTGAGCACATACAGCAGATGGCAAAAGAGACGATCGTCATGCTGGTATCAAGCATAGAGGCATATGTCAACGCAGATGAGAAAAAGGCAAAGAGTGTAATAGAGCATGACGATGTCGTCGATGATCTTTTTGACAAGGTCAAGAATGAACTCATCACAATGATACATGAGAATCCGGATGATGGAGAGCAGGCTTGTGACCTTCTTATGGTTGCCAAGTATCTTGAGAGGATTGGCGATCACGCAACGAATATATCAGAGTGGGTCCACTTCTCAATAACAGGAGAACATGTAGACTGATGATTGAGTCATGGACGAAAAGAGGTGATTTCTATGAAGTGGGTATGTACGAAGATAAATGAACTGTCACACATAACAGGTATAGGCAATATGAAACTTTTCATAACAGTCAGCATGGTGGTGTGCGGACTTGCGGGATGTGCTGCAGCATTGCTGCTCCACATGATCCCTGTGCTGGGAGATGTATCATTAGCAAAGCTGATGTTCATATGTGGCGGCTATGGCATGTTCCTGGTAGGAATGCTTGGAAGTGCGGTGTATCTGCTCATAAATGAGCCTCTGGGCAATAGATAAATTAAAGAAAATGGACTGGAATTATATAAAACCTTGAACGAAAATTTGTTGAGATTTTACACAGATTTTAAATTTACACAGATTTTACATACACATATCTCACATTTTACATATCCCTTTTACAATAGACTCTGATAAAACAGACGCTGTAAAAGGGATATTGTGTATACAAGTCCTTATACAGAAGTAATTGGAAATGTAATAAGGAGACAAAAAATATGGATATTTTCAATGTGTTATCCCTTCTGGGCGGACTTGCAATGTTCCTGTATGGAATGAACGTGATGGGAGATGGCCTTGCCAAGACGGCTGGCGGTAAGCTGGAGAAGATACTGGAAAAACTCACATCCACACCTATAAAGGGTGTTCTGCTGGGCGCCGCGGTGACAGGAGTGATCCAGTCATCATCGGCGACCACAGTTATGGTGGTTGGACTTGTAAACTCAGGCATCATGAAGCTGAGACAGGCAGTGGGTATCATCATGGGTGCAAATATAGGAACAACAGTAACATCATGGATACTCAGCCTTACAGGAATACAGAGTGACAATATATTTATTAATATGTTGAAACCCTCATCCTTTTCACCTATACTCGCAGTAATAGGAATAATATTCCTCATGTTCACCAAGTCTGAGAAGAAGCACGATATAGGTGGAATCCTTCTTGGATTTACAGTGCTCATGTTTGGTATGGAGATGATGAGCGGTGCGGTTGCTCCGCTTAAGGATGTACCGGAATTTACGAATATACTCACCATGTTCTCCAATCCATTCCTTGGAATGCTTGTGGGAATGTTGATAACAGCTATCATACAGAGTTCTTCGGCGTCTGTAGGTATACTCCAGGCGCTGTGTGCAACCGGGGCTGTGTCATTTGGGACGGCGATCCCAATCATCATGGGTCAGAACATAGGAACCTGTGTAACGGCACTGATATCATGTATAGGAACCAAGAAGAATGCCAAGAGAGCTGCGTTTGTGCATCTGTACTTCAACATCATAGGAACAGTCGTGTTCATGGTGGTGTTCTACACGGTCAATTCATTTGTACACTTCCAGTTCCTGAATGATTCAGCGAATGCAGCTGGCATAGCTGTTGTACACAGTGTGTTCAACGTTGCAGCGACACTTCTTCTGCTTCCGTTCTCAGGCGGACTTGAGAAGCTTGCAACGCTCACTGTCAGAGATAAGGATGAGGTGGAGAAGAATACTCCTGCAGAGCTGGAGATGCTCAAGCGTCTGGATGCCAGATTCCTTGAGAAACCAGCATTTGCTGTTGGACACTGTATAGAGGTCGTAAAATACATGGCTCAGCTTTCAAAGAACAGTGTTGATATGGCACTGTCACTGGTTGATAATTATGATGAAGCGGTCAGGGATAAGGTTGAGGATCTTGAGGGCATCATAGATACCTATGAGGATGAGGTCGGTTCTTATATGGTAAAGCTCAGCAGCAAGGAGCTCTCCCATGAGGATAGCCAGAAGGTATCGATCGGACTTCATGTCATAGGTGATCTTGAGAGAATGTCGGATCACGCCATAACCATAGCGGATATATGCAGGAAGATGAATGAGGCGGGCGCGTCCTTCTCAGAAAAGGCAAAGTCAGAGCTGGGTGTATACAAGGATGCAGTTCAGAACATAGTCAGCATGACTGTGGAGGCTTACGACAAAGAAGACCTTCAGGAGGCATCCCATGTGGAGCCGCTTGAGGAAGCCATCAATGAGCTCAACAGCGCGGTTAAGAAGCAGCATATCAAGAGACTTCAGAAGGGGAAATGTACCATTGAGCTCGGAATATCACTGGAGAATCTTATCAACAACTATGAGAGAGTTGCAGATCACTGTTCCAACGTGGCGGTGGCAATGCTTCAGTTAAAATCAGATAACTTTGATACACATGAATATCTGGATAACATGAAGAAGGATTCCAACATAGATTTCCAGAGCATGTACACATATTACAGAGAGATGTACAAGCTGAAGTGATATCTGGCACGTATAAATAAAAAAATAATGATAAAAATAAAATTGCAATACGCATGTAAATGAAAGTGGTATTACACAGGGAAAGGAGACAAAATGGCAGTACATATTTATATTGTAGAAGACGATAAGAATATAAGAGAGATAGAGATGTTTGCTCTGAAAAACAGCGGATATGCGGTGGAGGAGTTTGAGAATGCGAAATCCTTCTTCTCAAGGTCTGCGGAGAAGGTCCCTGATCTGGTACTCCTGGATATCATGCTCCCAGACATGGATGGTCTTGAAATTGTGAAGAAGCTCAGGAGCAGACCTGATACTGTCAGAGTTCCGATTATCCTTGTGACAGCCAAGACTACAGAGCTTGACAAGGTCAAGGGCTTGGATATAGGAGCGGATGATTACCTCACCAAGCCATTTGGCGTGATGGAGCTCATATCCAGAGTCAAGGCGCTGCTCAGAAGAAGCAGGGCGCTGCAGGATGACAAGCAGATGGTACTCGGGGATATAACCCTTGATTCAGAGAGACGCGAGGTGCATGTGGGCGGTGAGTTGTGTGAGCTTACCTTCAAGGAGTTTGAACTCTTAAAGCTTCTCATGGTTAATGCAGGAATAGTCCTTCACAGAGACACGATTATGTCGGATGTGTGGGGAACGGATTACGAGGGCGAATCCAGAACCCTTGATATGCATATCAAGACTTTGAGACAGAAGCTTGGCGAAGCAGGTAATATGATAAAGACGGTTAGAAATGTAGGGTATAAGATGGAGTAGCATATGGGTAAGAGAGACGATAAAAGACTGAAAAAGGTTATCAATCTGGAGTTTATTATCTTTTCACTGGTGGCCATAGCGGTGACCATGGTCCTGTCGACGTTTATATTCTATGAGGTGTACAAGGCGGAGATCATAAGGGATCTGAAGGGGTATGCTGAGGTGCTTAAGAATACCGGAGATTTCGATGCGGATGACCCCGGTGTGTATGCAAGCGTGGATACCAATGACCTCAGATTGACGCTTATAGCGCCCGACGGCAGTGTTCTGTATGACAATCAGGCCGATGAGATTTCCATGCAGAACCATCTTGACAGACCAGAGATAGCAGAGGCATTTGAAAATGGTGATGGACATGTTATAAGAAAGTCGGCAACCCTCAATAAGAGCACATATTACTATGCGATACTGCTCAAGTCTGGAAGGGTGCTGAGAATAGCGAGGGAGACCAACAATGTAATCAGTATGTTCCTTGCGGCTGTGCCGGTCATGCTGGTGGTGATGGCGATCCTTGTCTGTGTCACCATCATAGTGACACACTATCTGACCAGAAACATATTGAAACCAATAGAGCAGATGGCGAACAGTCTGGATGACGATACCCACATAGTTGCGTACAAGGAGATGCGCCCATTCATAGATATGATACAGAAGCAGCATGCGGATATAGTGAAGAGCTCACAGATGAGACAGGAGTTCACGGCAAATGTATCACATGAGCTCAAGACGCCGCTCACATCTATATCGGGGTATTCGGAGCTCATCGAGACCGGTATGGCTACCGAGGCGGATGTGCATCATTTTGCAACTGAGATCCACAAGAACTCCAACAGACTTCTCACCCTCATCAATGACATAATCAGACTGTCAGAGCTGGATGTATCCGAGGATGCGCCACTGATGGAGAAGATCGATCTGGCGGTCATAGCCAGAACGGCCACGGATATGCTGGCGATAAACGCAGAGAAGAACAGTGTGACGCTCAGCTATGATGGCAGTCGCGGATATATATATGCGAACAAGATGATGATGGAGGAGCTTGTGTACAACCTCACAGACAACGCCATCAGATATAACAATAAGAATGGAAGTGTGGATGTATCTGTAAAGACAGTGGATGGCAAGGTTATACTCAGGGTGAAGGATACGGGAATAGGAATCCCGAAGGAGCATCAGGAGAGGATATTTGAAAGATTCTACAGAGTGGACAAGAGCAGATCGAAGTCCACAGGTGGCACAGGACTTGGCCTGGCCATAGTAAAGCATATAGTTGCCCGCAACAATGCACAGCTTGATATGGACAGTGAACCAGGTAAGGGAACTGACATAAAGGTTACATTTGACGCATATAGGGAAGATGAACAATGATGCAGTCGAAATCAATGAATTTTGATGTGGAATGCTGTAAAAGAACAGAATAGATGCTACAATAAAAAGGAGCCTGGTGGAAGTGTATTAGCCAGACTCCTTAAGTATATTGGTATTCACACACACCGACATTAAGTTCGAAAATATGTGAAATCTTCTGAATTTAATAATATAATACAGCATGTTACGGAAAAAATCAAGTGGTAATTATGCATAACATACAATGCGGTTTATACATAATTCACAAAACATGCAGTTGAAAGGCAGATAATTTTGGCGGATCGGAAGGAAACAAATTCTTGATTATTGAATTTTATAGTATTACTATATGGTCTTGAATAAGGAGAGTGATAGTATGTCAGCAAACGAATATTTAAGGGCTCAGAAGCTTGGTGAGAAGAGATATCAGGCAGCCGTAGCAAAAAATGAATATCCATATCTTCCGGTTTTGGATGAAATAATATCACCATCCGACACTGTGGGTGAGGTGAATCTTGGTCTCCAGACCATATCGCTTGACCGCGTGGTTGGAACCGCTACCGCTGCAAGGACGACGGCGTTTGCTAGTAATTTTATGCCTATATTGGATTATCATACTGAATTTGGAATGAAATGGGCCGCATTGTGTGAGTCCCACATAGAGGAAGGTATACATGACCCGATAAAGGTATATGAGTATATGAACAAATTCTATGTAGTAGAAGGAAATAAGAGAGTGAGTGTGCTCAAATACTTTGGTGCGGACTCAGTTCCTGCCATGGTTACAAGAAAGATACCTAGAAGGACAGACTCACTTGAGAATAAGATATATTTTGAATTTATAGATTTCCACAAGCAGACGGGGATCAATTATGTATATTTCTCACAGCTCGGTGGATATGATAAGCTCAGGGAGTTCATAGGGATCACTAAGGATGCGGTTTTCACAGAGGATGAGAGACTGGATTTCAACTCGGCACATCTCGCATTTGAGAAGGCTTATCTTGCTAAGAAGGGCAATGAGGAGCTCACTATAACAGTGGACGATGCCATGCTTGTATTCCTCAATGTGTATGGCTATGAAGCTCTTAAGAACATGACTACATCCCAGGTGAAGGACAGTGTTGACAAGGTATGGAATGAGATAGTCCTCACAAATGAGAAGAAGGATAAGACGGTTCTTCCAAAGCTCGATCCTGTGGAGCCTAAGAAGTCCATACTCGACAGGGTTATAAAGCCATCAGGCCCTTCGAACCTGAAGGTGGCATTTGTGTATGATAAGTCGCCAGCCAACTCGGTCTGGACATACAGCCATGAACTGGGTAGAATGGACATGGAGAATAAACTCGGAGATTCTGTCGACAGCAGAACCTTCTGTAATGTGGATACACCTGCCAAGCTGACAGAGTGCCTTGGAAGACTTGTGGATGAGAAGTATGATGTGATATTTACGACAGGGCCTGAGATGCTTCCTGAGGCTCTTAAGACTGCAGTGCTCCACCCGGAGATAAAGATACTTAACTGTTCCCTCAGCCTTGCGAACAGCCATGTGCGTACCTATTATGCAAGAATGTACGAGGTGAAGTTCCTCACCGGTATGATAGCGGGAAGCCTGTGTGCTGACGGACAGATAGGATATGTAGCTGATTATCCGATATTCGGAACAACAGCGAACATCAATGCATTTGCCATCGGAGCAAGGATGGTCAACCCTAGGGCAAAGATATATCTGCAGTGGACGAAGGTTAAGAATGCTGATCCACAGAAGTTCTTCGAGAGAAATGGAATAACATATATATCCGATAGAGACATGATCATGCCGGATGATGCGTCACGAAACTTCGGACTTTATCACTATGATCAGAATGGAGAGGTCGTCAACCTTGCCATGCCTTTCTACAACTGGGGTGCATTCTATGAGAGGATCCTTAGATCTATACTGGAGGGCAACTGGAAGCAGGAGGAGAAGAACGAGACCAGCAATGCGATAAGCTACTGGTGGGGTATGTCAGCGGGAATAGTTGACGTCATATGCTCAAAGCACCTTCCGGCCGGAACACAGAAGCTCATATCGGTTATGACAAACCTCATAAGAGAGGGCGCTATCACACCGTTCAGCGGAAAGCTTACATCCCAGAACGGAATAGTGAGAAATGAAGATGACGGAGCGATGCTCCATGAAGATATACTCAAGATGGATTGGCTTGCTGAGAATGTAGTGGGCATGCTCCCTACAGAGGACGATCTTGTCGATGAGGCAAAGACGGTAGTTGCACTTCAGGGTATAGACACACCGGAGAGTCTGGAGCTCAAGTCGGTTCCGGAAGTGAAATAAGATAAATCTCCTACGGAGAAGGTATACTGTAGTACAGGGGAATAGATACGTGAAGATTTTGTTGTTGGCGGATGAAGAATCCAAGTATTTGTGGGATTATTTTGATAAGAGTAAGGTTGAGGGAATAGACCTGATAATATCCTGTGGCGATTTATCGCCACAGTATTTGTCGTTCCTTGCGACATTCAGTCATGCGCCCGTTCTCTATGTCCATGGCAATCACGACGTGTGCTACAAGGATACACCGCCGGGGGGCTGCGAGTGTATAGACGACAAGCTTTATGTGTATAAGGGTGTCAGAATTCTGGGACTTGGCGGTTCGATGGAATACAAGTTTGGTGGTGCGGATCATCAGTATTCCGAGCGTGCGATGGCCAGAAGAGTACGGAAACTCAGGTTTAAGATCATGAGGAACAAGGGCTTTGACATACTTGTTGCCCATTCGCCTGCATACAGGATAAATGATTCCGAGGATCTCCCACATACAGGTTTTAAGTGTTTCAGAACACTTATGGAGGAGTACAGACCTAAGTATTTTGTCCATGGCCATGTGCATATAAATTATGGAAGAGATTTTGTCCGCGAATCAAAATACGAGGACACGACGATCATAAATGCCTATGAGAGATATATTATTGAAATTTAGGCAGAAATATTTTGAAATTAAATAATTTTGGCGAAAAGACAGGAATAAATCAAATTTATTGCTGTCTTTCTTGCGAAAATGGAGTTTTTTTGATAAACTGTGGTGAGTTGATATAGTTTATTGATAAGATCCGGAGAAGCTCCGGGATGATGAATAGGGATTGGATAAAGGAAGGAGACATGAGGTTTGGAAAGAAACAGCGAGGAATATAACAGAATACTGGATGAGCTTACAGGTTATTGTACAGAATCTGGCAAGATAGACCAGAACCTCTATGTCAATTATGATGTCAAGAGAGGCCTCAGAGATTCCACAGGAAAAGGTGTACTCACGGGACTCACAGAGATATCTGATGTCATAGGATATGATGTAATAGATGGAGAGAGAGTGCCGACTGATGGTCGTCTGTATTATCAGGGGTACAATGTTGAGGATCTCGAGAGAGGTTTTCACGGAAGTAAATTCGGATTTGAGGAGACTATGTATCTTCTGTTGTTTGGAAAGCTTCCAAATGAGCAGCAGTTTAAGAGATTTGTTGAGATGATGGAGTGCTACAGGGAGCTTCCTAGAAAGTTTACAAGAGATGTTATCCTCAAAGCACCAAGCAAGAATATGATGAACGTTCTGCAGAGATGTGTTCTCACACTCTATTCATATGATGATAATCCGGATGATATAAGCATAGAGAATGTTCTCAGACAGTGTATGGAATTGATAGCACAGTTCCCTGTGATTGCTGCATATGGTTATCAGGGCTACAAGCACTATTTCCACGACATGAGTCTTGTAATACACAATCCGAAGCCGGGGCTTTCCACTGCGGAGAATTTCCTGAGGCTTATCAGATCGGATAAGAAATATACAGAGCTTGAGGCGCAGGTGCTTGACATATGTCTGGTTATACACGCTGAGCATGGTGGTGGTAATAACTCCACATTTACAACTCATGTAGTATCGTCGACAGGAACAGACACATATTCTGCAGTTGCAAGTTCACTTGGATCGCTGAAGGGACCTAAGCATGGTGGTGCGAACCTCAAGGTTCAGCAGATGTTTGATGACCTCAAGAGCAATGTCAAGAACTGGGATGATGAGGCTGCACTGGAGAAATATCTCACAGGACTTCTTGACAAGAAGGGCTTTGACCATTCAGGCCTTATATATGGAATGGGTCATGCGGTATACACCAACTCAGATCCTAGAGCTAGGATACTCAAGGGATATGCAGAGAGACTTGCCCAGGAGAAGGGCAGGACAAAGGAATTTGAGCTGTACAAGAAGGTTGAGGAGATATCAGGAAGACTGCTTGCGGCCAGAAGACGCAGCGGCAAGCCTATATCGGCAAATGTAGACTTCTACAGTGGATTTGTATATACGATGCTCGGTATCCCTATCGAGCTGTTTACTCCTATATTTGCCATCGCACGTATTGCAGGATGGTCGGCGCATAGAATAGAGGAGCTTGTCAATGCCGGCAAGATCATCAGACCTGCATATAAGTATGTGGGAACACACAAAGAGTATCTGCCGATGGAAGACAGATAAAGTTATGTACGGCAGATTAAGATAAAGCCGGAGAATACAATAGACATGCATACAGCGCTTCAATCTTCAATAGACAAGGTTGGGGCGCTTAGTGCATTTGATGACAAGGAGATGAACTGGAACATGAAAGATAAGAATAAGAACGCAAAGACTGAGGAAAAGACAAATGTCATGCGCATACTTGACAGCAAGAAGATAAAGTACAACCATTATTGTTATGTGGAGACGGGCGAGACGAATGGAGAGAAGGTTGCTGCCATACTTGGACAGGATCCTGCGTATGTGTATAAGACCCTGGTGACCGTTGCGAAGTCCGGCGCAAATTACGTGTTTGTAATTCCTGTCAAGGAGGAACTTGATCTCAAGAAAGCTGCGAAGGCTGTGGGAGAGAAGTCGATAGATATGCTCAAGGCAAAGGAACTCCTCCCTCTTACCGGATATATACATGGCGGCTGCTCACCTATCGGTATGAAGAAGTTTTTCAGGACCACGATAGATGCAAGTGCTGAAAATCTTGATAAGATGTATGTGAGTGCGGGTAAGGTTGGGTATCAGATAGAGATAGCCCCTGCGGATCTGGAGAAGGTCATACGTCTGGAGTATGTGGATGTGACGGTGTAAAGGACTAAATTACGTGACAAAAAAGCTGAAATTAAGAAGCTGAAAAATTAAAAAAGCAGGAATATGAGCCCCTATAACGAAGTTTGCTGGGTTTCATATTCCTGCTTTTAGTTTATCTGCAAAACGTATCTGCCTCGACCGATCCGTTGTTATCTCTGCCATCTTCCGGCGGCACCGCAAGGAAGAACAAGACCTGTCTCTGTGACAGGAAGTCCGATCTCATCTGCCACAACATGTCCGCCAAATCTGCTCTTTACCTCTGTGGATATCATATATGTGAGCACCGCAGGCGCGAGACCTGTTGTATATGAATTTACAAGGAAGAAAAGCGGCTTGTCACAGAGAAGCTGGCTGCAGAGCTTGATGAAAGGATGGATCTTCTCTTCGATCTTCCATATCTCACCCTTTGGTCCTCTGCCGTATGAAGGAGGATCCATGATGATCGCGTCATATTTGTTGCCTCGTCTGATCTCTCTTTCGACAAATTTTACACAGTCATCAACTATCCATCTGATCGGTGCGTCGGCGAGCCCTGATGATGCTGCGTTTTCCTTTGCCCAGGTAACCATTCCCTTGGATGCATCAACATGGGTGACTGCAGCTCCGGCTTTGGCGGCTGCGCATGTTGCGCCCCCTGTGTATGCGAACAGGTTCAACACCTTAATATCCTTTTTAGGTGAGTTCTTTATCAGTTCGCTGAACCAGTCCCAGTTGGCAGCCTGCTCAGGGAACAGACCAGTGTGCTTGAAGCTGAATGGCTTCAGATTGAAAGTCAGATCCCTGTAATTTATCGTCCACTGCCTAGGCAGGCTGAAAAACTCCCATTCTCCGCCGCCTTTGTTGCTTCTATGATAATGTCCGTTCAGTTTATTCCATGCAGGATTTTTCTTTGGAGTGCTCCACAGAACCTGGGGATCCGGTCTGAGCAGAGTGTATTTGCCCCAACGCTCAAGCTTTTCTCCGTCAGAGCAGTCAATAACTTCATAATCCTTCCATCCATCTGCTATCCACATATATGTAATCCTTCCTTATAAAAATAACTTCAAAAAATATATCCTATAGATTATACTTGTATCAAAGCACTGCGTCAAGGCTGCTGTGTGCATAGATTGATGACAGAGATTAATGACGATACAGATTGTTGGTAATGGAGAAGTTGGAATAATGGCAGATATAAGTATAAAAGAATTAATAGAAGAGATGGTACAGAGTGATCCCCACAAGATTATCCTCAGTGGCGGACGCGGTGAATATAGAAAAGTGGTATTTGAGAGAAAAATCATAGGCGGTAAAAGGTGCTTTCAGATAGAAAGGTATACGGAGAAGCAGGTGTTCCACCAGAATATAGATGAGGACGAGCTTGGAGAAGCACTGGCCGGAGATCTGCAGGATGGATTCAGACAGATAAACATGTTCTCGGCCCGGGAGGAGTGGGATGTGAAGATCTCAAAGAAGGGCAAAATAGCTGTGAATAAGAGGCACACGGAGAATAAACTCATAACTGTTCAGGGAAACAACCGAAGAAAGAAATACATACTTGAAGAGGGAATGGATATCCCTGTATTTACCCATCTGGGCATATTTACAAAGGATGGCAAGGTTGTGCACTCCATGTATGACAAGTTTAAGCAGATCAACAGATTTGCGGAGATCGTGGACAATGTCATGAAGAGCTACAACAAACCTTCTATTAATATAGTAGATTTTGGATGCGGCAAATCGTATCTGACATTTATAGTTTATTATTATCTGCATGAGGTTAAGGGGCTTGATGTCCATATAACCGGCCTGGATCTCAAGGAGCAGGTGATAAAAGACTGCAATGCGCTGGCGGAACAGTTTGGATATACCGGACTAAAATTCGAACTTGGGGATATAAATGGGTATAAGACGGATGTGGATGTGGATATGGTCATGACGCTGCATGCGTGTGATGTTGCCACGGACTATGCGCTGTACAATGCCATTTGCTGGAACGCACAGTATATATTGTCCGTGCCTTGCTGCCAGCATGAGCTGAATAAACAGATGCATTCTGATAAACTGGCTGCGCTGACAAGATACGGTATCATAAAGGAGAGGATAGCTGCGCTGGCAACAGATTCCATCCGTGGACATATGCTTGAGGCGTGTGGATATAAGACTGATATAATGGAATTTATAGACATTGCACATTCGCCTAAAAATCTGCTCATAAGAGCTGTGAAGAAAAATGTATCTCCGGACAGGAGAAAGAAGGCTCTTAAGGATGCGGAAGCACTTTGTGAGGAGTTTGGATTCAGACAGACTCTGATGGAGATGATTAAGGCGGATGGCAGGATATAATTGGATTAAACCTGTGGTTTGTTGTGTGTGTGATGGTTGTGGAATATTATTAAGGAGGATATCATGAGGGCTGCGCTGTATATAGATTGTGATAGCATAGAGGCAAAGGCTGTGCCTGTTATATATGAGGATATAATCAGAACGGACAAGCTTGTGATCTGCAAGATGTTTAATTCCGACAAAGACGATGACAGCTTTATGGAGAGTGCAGGGAGGTTCAGAATACAGGACTGCATGCACGGAGAGTATAAGGTGTCATCGGCGATGGTTGCGCTGGCCGTGGAGGTTATGGCGGATGCTGCGCTTTCAAAGCCAGAGCGCATATATATAGCAACGGGGGACAGTCTGACAGTACCGCTTCTCAACAAGCTGAGGCTCACGGATATAGAGGTTGTGGTTGCCGGTCCATGTGACGCAGACAAAATCCTTGTGAACAGCGCCCAGAGATATATGTATATAGATGTTCTTGCCGGAGGAAAATGCACTGCTGATATACCGGATATAGGTGATATAGCAAAGGAGATATATTCGGTTTCTTCCTATTATAAAGGACAGGGAAGAGATGCTGTCATGGAACAGGTGTATGAAGGCGTTGTGAGAAGATACCCGGATTTTGATGTCAGAAATTATGGCTATACTCATCTTGATACATTTGTGGAGAATAATGTGAGTGGAGTGAAGGTTTATACCGATGAGAATGGCGTGACAAAGCTGACATTGGTCGATGACAGGGAGGAGATAGACACATTTGCATATGAGTATATGACGGGCAGGGGATATAAGATAGATGATATGGCAGAGCTGCTCGATGCGATTCGAAGCAGATTCCCTGGGTTTGCGATGGAGAATTATGGTTACCATACAGATTACGGGTTCATCTTAAGCTTTTCGAAGTTTGAGATATGGGAGAACAAGGGGATTAAGATGAAGAGGACATTCAAGCTGAGTGAATCTGGCGAGTGATACCCTGTAAATACCCGTTAAAAAAATTCAAAAAAACATAAAAAAATAAAAAAAACCTCTTGATTTAAAGAAATCCCTAGTATATAATCAAACGTGCTGTGGCATGATAGCTGAGAAGCGGAGGTTGCTGCGTACATATATGACGCAGGTTTTTCGTGGAGCGAATGTCAATTTACAAAACTGGCGACAAGTCACTGTACAATATAACCGTCTGTCAAGAGGACAGAAACGACGTGATGGTTCTGGGTTTTAACTTAGGACACACACGGGAGAGTGTACAGTCACCGCTTGTTGTACTAAGATTAAGTGCGAAAAGGAGGCGGCTTTTTTTATGGCAAATCAGATTATGAGAATTACACTTAAGGCTTATGACCACAAACTTATCGACAAGGCAGCAGCACAGATTGTTGATACAGTTAAGAAGACTGGCGCAAAGGTAAGCGGACCAGTTCCAATGCCTACTAAGATTGAGAAGATCACAATCTTAAGAGCAGTTCATAAGTACAAGGACTCAAGAGAGCAGTTTGAGCAGAGAACTCATAAGAGACTTATCGATGTTGTAGCACCAACTCAGAAGACAATTGATGCATTACAGAAGATCGATCTGTCCGCTGGCGTGTTCATCGATGTTAAGATGAAATAATCAAAGTCAGACAGCAATTCAAAAGAAACCCAATTAGATGCGGACTAATTTAAAACAAACCGCAGAAACAATTAAATAACAGTACCTAATGCATTTTCGGATGTAATTTAGTATGATTGCAGATGCAATCCGCTGTGAATTAAATTAGGAGGAAACAGAAATGAAGAAGGCTATATTAGCTACAAAAGTCGGAATGACACAGATTTTCGACGAGAACGGTGTATTAACACCAGTTACAGTATTGCAGGCTGGTCCATGTGTTGTAACCCAGATCAAAACAGTTGAGAATGACGGTTACGATGCAATTCAGGTAGGATTCGGCGAGAAGAAGGAAAGAGTAACAACAAAGGACGTATCAGGAAAGAAAGTTATCAGAAATCCACATGGTGCTGGTAAGGCAGAGGTTGGTCATGCTAAGAAGGCAGGAACAACTCCAAAGGCTTTCTATAGAGAGTTCAGACTTGAGAACACTGCTGAGTACGAGCTTGGCGCAGAGATCAAGGCAGACGTATTTGCTGCTGGCGACAAGATTGATGTTACTGCTAAGTCAAAGGGTAAGGGATACGCAGGCGGTCTTAAGAGACACGGCCTTAAGTCAGGTCCTTCAGGACATGGTTCAAAGTATCACAGACATGCAGGTTCAAACGGTTCTGCAACTACTCCAGGTAGAGTATTCAAGGGCAAGAAGATGCCTGGACATATGGGTAGCGTAAGAGTTACAATCCAGAACCTTGAGGTAGTTAAAATAGATGTTGAGAACAATGTAATCTTGGTTAAGGGCGCTGTTCCAGGACCAAAGAAGTCATTGGTTATGATTAAAGATACAGTAAAGTCTGGTAAGTAGGACTTTGGAAAGGAGAGACAACAATGGCATCAGTTAAGGTTTATGACATTGAAGGCAAAGAAGTTGAGACATTAGAGCTCAATGATGCAGTTTTCGGTGTAGAAATAAATGAGCATATAATGCATAAGGCTGTAGTTGGTCAGTTAGCCAACAACCGTCAGGGAACACAGAGCGCTAAGACACGTTCAGAAGTTTCTGGTGGTGGAAGAAAGCCTTGGAGACAGAAGGGAACTGGTCATGCTAGACAGGGTTCAACAAGATCTCCACAGTGGACAGGCGGCGGAGTTGTATTCGCACCAAAGCCAAGAGATTATTCAGTTAAGATGAATAAGAAAGAGAAGCAGCTTGCTATGAAGTCAGCACTTTCATCAAAGGTTGCTGAGAACAAGCTGGTAGTAGTTGACAAGCTTGATCTTCAGGAGGCTAAGACAAGCGTATTTGCAAAGATCCTTGCAAAGCTTTCAGCTCCTAAGGCTCTTGTAGTAACAAAGGATAAGAACAATAACGTTGTTCTTTCAGCAAACAACATTCCAACAGTTAAGACAACAGTAGCTAATTCACTTAGCGTATACGATATTCTCAAGTATGAGAAGCTTGTTCTTACTAAGGAAGCAGTTGCAGCAATTGAGGAGGTGTACGCATAATGGCAGATATCAAATATTATGACGTTATACTTAAGCCAGTGATCACAGAGAAGAGCATGAACGCTATGGCTGAGAAGAAATATACATTCCTTGTTCATCCAGAAGCAAACAAGTCACAGGTTAAGGAAGCTGTAGAGAAGATGTTCGAGGGAACAAAGGTTGCAAAGGTCAACACAATGAACAATGACGGTAAGGTCAAGAGACGTGGTATGACACTTGGTAACACAGCAAAGTACAAGAAGGCTATCGTTCAGCTTACAGCTGACAGCAAGGACATCGAGATCTTCGAGGGACTTTAAGATATAGCCGTGGGTGGCTGCACAGTATAGCTGCTCATCACATTAGTTGTATACGCAATCAAAGCGTGAGAATAAATTGAACCGAAAGGAGAACAACAATGGGAATTAAGACATATAACCCATATACACCTTCCAGAAGAAATATGACTGGCCTTGATTTCTCAGAGATCACAAAGACAACTCCAGAGAAGTCACTCGTTGTTTCAACAAGCAAGACAGCCGGTCGTAACAATCAGGGTAAGATAACAGTAAGACATCACGGTGGTGGTGCTAAGAGAAAGTATAGAATAATAGATTTCAAGAGAAATGACAAAGATGGTATTCCAGCAACAGTAGCTGCAATCGAGTATGATCCAAACAGATCAGCAAATATTGCACTTCTGTTCTATGCAGATGGAGAGAAGAGATACATCCTTGCTCCTTTCAAGCTTGCAGTTGGCGATGTGCTGATGAATGGCGCAGAGGCAGAGATCAAGGTTGGTAACTGTCTTCCACTTCAGAATATTCCAGTTGGTACTCAGGTACACAACATCGAGCTTTACCCAGGTAAGGGCGGACAGTTAGTTCGTTCAGCAGGAAACGCTGCACAGCTCATGGCTAAGGAAGGAAAGTATGCAACACTTAGACTTCCATCAGGCGAGATGAGAATGGTTCCGATTATCTGTAGAGCAACAGTTGGACAGGTAGGAAATATCGAGCATGGCCTTGTTAACATTGGTAAAGCCGGTCGTAAGCGTCATATGGGCGTTAGGCCAACAGTTCGTGGTTCTGTCATGAACCCTAATGACCATCCACATGGTGGTGGAGAAGGTAGAGCACCTATCGGTCGTCCAGGTCCTTCTACTCCATGGGGCAAGCCAGCAATGGGTCTCAAGACAAGAAAGAAGAACAAGCAGTCTAATAAGTTGATCGTAAGACGTAGAGACGGTAAGAATGTTAAATAGTTAAGGAGGAAGAAATATGGCTCGTTCATTAAAAAAAGGACCATTCGCAGATGCACATCTGCTTAAGAAGGTAGATGCTTTAAACGCTGCTAATAAGACAGAAGTTATAAAGACCTGGTCAAGACGTTCAACAATCTTCCCATCATTCGTTGGCCACACATTTGCCGTTCATGATGGAAGAAAGCACGTACCAGTATATGTAACAGAAGATATGGTAGGACATAAGCTCGGTGAGTTCGTAGTTACCAGAACATACAGAGGTCATGGTAAGGACGAAAAGAAGGGTAGAAGATAATATTAGGAATATTTGAAAGGAGGACTTTTCAAAATGGCTAAAGGACATAGATCCCATGACAAGAGACTCAGAAATGAGAACAAAGATACAAGACCATCAGCTAAGGTTTCATACGCAAGAGTATCAGTAACCAAGGCATGTTTTGTGCTTGACGCTATCAGAGGTAAGGATGTTCAGACAGCACTTGCTATCGTAGAATACAACCCAAGATATGGCTCAAGCGTTATAGAGAAGCTTTTGAAGTCTGCTATTGCTAACGCTGAGAACAACAATGGCATGAAGAAGGAGGACCTT
Organism: Coprococcus sp. BIOML-A2; assembly: GCF_009875795.1. Classification (NCBI taxonomy): domain Bacteria; kingdom Bacillati; phylum Bacillota; class Clostridia; order Lachnospirales; family Lachnospiraceae; genus Coprococcus; species Coprococcus sp. BIOML-A2. The sequence continues at coordinate 92,808 of NZ_WWSI01000005.1, read as the reverse complement.
TACGTAGCAGAGTGTTACGCTAACAAGGGACCTACAATGAAGAGAGTTCATCCAAGAGCACAGGGTAGAGCATATAGAATCGAGAAGAGAACAAGCCACATCACAATCGTGCTTGACGAGAAATAGGAGGTAAAATATGGGACAGAAAGTTAATCCTCATGGTTTAAGAGTCGGCATTATCAAAGATTGGGATTCAAACTGGTATGCTGACAAGAGAAATGACGAGTTTGCTAAGAACTTAGCAGAAGATCAGATCCTTAGAAAATACTTAAAGACAACTCTTTACAAGTCAAACATCTCAAAGATCGAGATCGAGAGATCAGCAAAGAATGTAAAGATCGTATTATACACAGCTAAGCCTGGAGTAGTAATCGGAAAGGGTGGAGCCGGAATCGAGAAGATCAAGGCTGACGCTCAGAAGTTAACAGATAAGAAGCTCTTTATCGACGTTAAGGAGATCAAGAAGCCGGATGCTGACGCTCAGCTCGTTGCAGAGAACATCGCAGCACAGCTTGAGAATCGTATCGCATTCAGAAAGGCTATGAAGTCTTGCATGGGTAGAACAATGAAGTCAGGCGCACAGGGTATCAAGTGTGCATGTTCAGGTCGTCTTGGCGGTGCTGATATGGCTAGAACAGAGTTCTACAGCGAGGGAACAATTCCTCTTCAGACACTCCGTGCTGATATCGATTACGGATTTGCTGAAGCAGATACAACATATGGTAAGGTTGGCGTAAAGACATGGATCTACCATGGTGAAGTACTTCCAACAAAGACAGTAAAGGAAGGGGGAAATAAATAATGTTAATGCCAAAGAGAGTAAAGCGTCGTAAGCAGTTCAGAGGAACAATGGCTGGTAAGGCACTTAGAGGCAATAAGATTACAAACGGTGAGTATGGTCTCGTAGCATTAGAGCCAGCTTGGATCAAGTCAAACCAGATCGAGGCAGCCAGAATTGCAATGACAAGATATATGAAGCGTAGTGGTAAGGTATTTATCAAGATTTTCCCTGACAAGCCAGTTACAGCAAAGCCGGCTGAGACACGAATGGGTTCAGGAAAGGGAGCACTTGAGTACTGGGTAGCAGTAGTTAAGCCAGGCAGAGTTATGTTTGAGGTTCAGGGCGTACCTGAGGAGGTAGCTAAAGAGGCTCTCAGACTCGCTATGCACAAGCTTCCACTTAAGTGTAAGATCGCATCAAAGGAAGAGTTAGAGGAGGTAGCAGGCAGTGAAAACTAAGGATTTTATGAACGAATTAAATAGCAAGTCCGTTGACGATCTCCAGAAAGATTTAGTAGCTGCAAAGAAGGAATTATTCAACCTGAGATTCCAGAATGCTACAAATCAGCTTGACAACACAAGCAGAATCAAGGACGTTAGAAAGAATATAGCAAGAATACAGACAGTTATAGCCCAGAAGGCTAATGCTTAATTATCTTGGAAGGAGGAATTATTGTGGAAAGAAATCTGAGAAAAACACGTGTTGGTATAGTTACAAGTGACAAGATGGATAAGACAATCGTTGTTTCTATCGTAGATAATGTTAAGCATCCTCTTTATGGTAAGATTGTAAAGAGAACAGTAAAGCTGAAGGCTCATGACGAGAATAACGAGTGCAAGATTGGCGATAGAGTAAAGGTTATGGAGACAAGACCATTATCAAAGGATAAGAGATGGAGACTTGTTGAGATCATCGAGAAGGCAAAGTAAGGAGGCAAATTAAATGGTTCAGCAGGAAACAAGACTTAAAGTTGCTGATAACACAGGTGCAAAAGAGTTACTTTGTATCAGAGTGTTAGGCGGATCAGTTAGAAGATATGCGAATATCGGCGATATCATCGTTGCCTCTGTTAAGGATGCAACACCAGGCGGAGTTGTAAAGAAGGGCGATGTAGTTAAGGCCGTTGTAGTTAGAACAAAGCATGGCGCTCGTCGTAAGGATGGTTCATACATCAAGTTTGACGAGAACGCTGCTGTAATTATAAAAGACGATATGAATCCAAGAGGTACACGTATCTTTGGACCAGTTGCAAGAGAGCTCCGTGATAAGAAATTCATGAAGATCGTATCACTTGCACCTGAAGTATTATAAGGAGGTGTGACTATGGCAACAATGAAGATTAAGAAAGATGATATGGTACAGGTTATCGCTGGTAAGGACAAGGGCAAGAGCGGAAAGGTCGTTTCAGTAGATAAGAAGAATGGTACCGTAGTAGTTGAAGGAATCAACAAAGTATTTAAGCATAGCAAGCCAAGCATGGCTAACCAGCAGGGCGGAATCATCGAGATGGAAGCCCCACTTGACATCTCTAATGTAATGTATCTTTACAAGGGCAAGCCAGTTAGAGTTGGTTTTGAAGGAACTGGTAAGGATAAGGTTCGTGTAGCCAAAGTTGATGGCAAGACAGAGAAGATAGATTAATTGGAAGGAGGTCGTCTTAGGTGAGTAGACTTAAAGAAAAGTATGACGCTGAAATTAAGAGCGCCATGGTTGAGAAATTTGGATATAAGAATGTAATGCAGATACCAAAGCTCGATAAGATCGTTATCAATATGGGCGTTGGTGAAGCTAGAGAGAACGCTAAGGTTCTCGACGCTGCTATCAAGGATCTTGAGACAATCACAGGTCAGAAGGCAGTTGTAACAAGAGCAAAGAAGTCAGTAGCTAACTTCAAGCTGAGAGAGGGAATGCCTATCGGATGTAAGGTAACTCTTCGTGGCGAGAAGATGTATGAGTTCCTTGATCGTCTTGTAAATCTTGCACTCCCACGTGTACGTGACTTCAGAGGTATCAATCCAAACGGATTTGATGGAAGAGGTAACTACGCATTTGGTATTAAGGAGCAGCTTATCTTCCCTGAGATCGAGTACGATAAGGTAGATAAGGTTAGAGGTATGGATATAATTTGCGTAACAACAGCACAGACTGACGAGGAAGCTCGTGAGTTACTTACACTGTTCGGCATGCCTTATAGCAAATAATAAAGGAGGAGATTCGAGAAATGGCTAAGACATCAATGAAAGTTAAGCAGCAGCGCAAGCAGAAGTTCTCAACAAGAGAGTACACACGTTGCAGCATTTGTGGACGTCCACACTCAGTTTTAAAGAAGTACGGAATTTGTAGAATCTGCTTCCGTGAGTTAGCATATAAGGGACAGATTCCTGGCGTTAAGAAATCAAGCTGGTAAGAGTAAGAAGGAGGAAATTTATTATGTCAATGAGCGATCCAATTGCAGATATGCTTACAAGAATTCGTAATGCTAATACAGCAAAGCATGATACAGTAGAAATCCCTGCTTCAAAGATGAAGAAAGCTATTGCCGACATACTTTTATCAGAAGGATATGTTAAGGCTGTAGATATCGTTGAGGACGGTAAGTTCGAGACAATCAAGATCACATTGAAGTATGGTGCAGATAAGAACGAGAAGATCATCACAGGTCTTAAGAGAATTTCAAAGCCTGGTCTTCGAGTATACGCAAGCAAGGATGAGCTTCCAAGAGTACTTGGTGGACTTGGAACTGCTATTATCTCCACAAACAAGGGTGTATTAACAGATAAGGAAGCTAGAAAACAGAACGTAGGTGGAGAAGTACTTGCGTTTATTTGGTAAAAGGAGGACGGCAAAATGTCACGTATCGGAAGAATGCCTATCGCTGTACCTGCAGGCGTAACTGTAGATATAGCAGAAAATAATAAAGTGACTGTTAAAGGACCAAAGGGAACTCTTGAGAGAGTTCTCCCTGCGGAAATGGATATAAAGTTAGACGGCGATACAATCACAGTATCAAGACCTAACGACTTAAAGAAGATGAAATCACTTCACGGACTCACAAGAACACTTATCCACAACATGGTAGTAGGTGTTACAGAGGGTTACAAGAAGGAGCTTGAGGTTAACGGTGTAGGTTACAGAGCTCAGAAGCAGGGTAATAAGCTTGTTCTTGCTCTTGGTTATTCACACCCAGTTGAGATGGTTGATCCAGATGGTATCGAAACATCAGTTGATGGAAACAAAATCATAGTAAGCGGAATCAGCAAGGAAAAGGTTGGTCAGTACGCTGCTGAGATCAGAGAGAAGAGAGCACCAGAGCCATACAAGGGCAAGGGTATCAAGTATGTGGATGAGACTATCAGACGTAAAGTTGGTAAGACTGGTAAGAAATAATAAAGGAGTGAGATAAGATGATTAATAAAGAATCAAGAAGCGCAATTCGTGTAAAGAAGCATATGCGTGTTCGTAATCGTTTAGCTGGAACAACAGAGAGACCACGTTTAGCTGTATTCAGAAGTAATAATCATATGTACGCTCAGATTATTGATGATTCAGTTGGTAAGACATTAGTAGCAGCATCTACAACAGAGAAGGCTATTAAGGATGAGCTTGAGAAGACAAATGATGTTGATGCAGCAGCTTACGTTGGTAAGGTTATTGCTGAGAGAGCACTTGAGAAGGGTATCAAGACTGTTATCTATGATAGAGGCGGTTTCGTATACCACGGTAAGGTTCAGGCATTAGCAGATGCAGCGAGAGAAGCTGGTCTGGAATTCTAGTAAGGAGGAAGAACAACGTATGAAGCGTGAAATAATTGATGCAAGTAAGTTAGAGTTAGAAGATAAAGTTGTTGCCATCAAGCGTGTAACAAAGGTTGTTAAGGGTGGACGTAATTCTAGAGTTGCAGCTCTCGTAGTTGTTGGTGATAGAAATGGCCACGTTGGCGTTGGTGTTGGCAAGGCAGTTGAGACTCCAGAAGCTATCCGTAAGGGTAAGGAGGATGCTGCAAAGCATTTAGTTACAGTTCCTGTAAATGAAGTTGGTAGTATCCCTTACGACTGGAATGGACAGTTCGGCAGTGCTTCAGTTCTTCTGAAGACAGCTCCAGAAGGTACTGGTATCATCGCTGGTGGTCCTGCTCGTAGCGTACTTGAGCTTGCAGGATATAAGAACATCCGTACAAAGTCCTTAGGATCAAACAACAAGCAGAACGTAGTTCTTGCAACAATCAAGGGCCTTACAGAGATCAAGAACCCAGAGGATATCGCAAGACTTCGTGGAAAATCTGTTGATGAGATACTTAACTAAGGAGGTATTAGAAGATGGCAGATAAGTTAAAGGTAACTTTGGTAAAGTCCCCTATCGGTGCTGTACCAAAGCATAGAAAGACAGTAGAGGCTCTTGGACTTAAGAAGGTTAATAAGTCAGTAGAGCTCCCAAATAACGCTGCAACACTTGGAATGGTTAAGCAGGTAAGTTATATGGTAAAGGTTGAGGAAGTATAAGAGAAGGAGGATACGCAGATCATGGATTTATCTACATTAAAGCCGGCTGAAGGCTCAAAGCACAGTGCTAATTTCCGTGTAGGCCGTGGACATGGTTCAGGAAATGGCAAGACTGCAGGTAAGGGACATAAGGGTCAGAAGGCACGTTCTGGATCACCTAGACCAGGTTTCGAAGGTGGACAGATGCCATTATATAGACGTCTTCCTAAGAGAGGCTTTAATTGCATCAATCACAAAGAGATCGTTGCAATCAATGTATCAGCTCTTGAGAGATTCGAGGATGGCTCAGACGTAACTGTTGAGACATTAGTAGAGGCAGGTATCATTAAGAATCCTCGTGATGGAGTTAAGATTCTTGGAAATGGAGAGTTAACTAAAAAGCTCAATGTTAAGGCTAATGCTTTTTCAAAGTCAGCAGCTGAGAAAATTGAAGCTCTTGGCGGAAAAGCAGAGGTGATGTAATATGTTCAAAACCTTAATCAATGCATTTAAGGTACAGGATATACGAAGAAGACTTTTATATACGTTCTTCATTCTCGTGGTAGTCAGACTTGGTAGTCTGATTACCGTTCCGGGAATAAGTGCGGATGCAATAAGAGAGTACATGCAGAATGCACTCGGTGATTCACTGAACATCTTCAGTTCATTCACCGGAGGATCGTTCGAGCAGATGTCGATCTTTGCATTGTCGGTAACACCTTACATTACAGCTTCCATCATCATACAGCTTCTCACCATTGCTATACCGGCTTTGGAAGAACTGCAGAAAGACGGAGAAGATGGTAGAAAGAAGATCACCGCTATCACAAGATATATGACAGTAGGTCTTGCTATTCTTGAGAGTGCTGGTCTTGTAGTAGGATTTGGAAACAAGGGAGTCATTGAGAATTATAACTTCTGGACAGTGTTCTGCATCGTAGTCATTCTTACAGCAGGAAGTGCTATAGTAATGTGGCTTGGTGAGAGAGCAACAGAGAAGGGGGTTGGAAATGGTATATCAGTAATCCTTCTGATAAACATCGTTTCAACAATGCCAAATGACTTCAAGAATTTATACACACAGTTCATGAAGGGCAGAGACTTTGTAAGATTTACACTTGTAGGACTCATTATCCTTGCAGTTGTAGTTCTTACAGTAGTATTTGTATGTGCACTTCAGGGCGCAGAGAGAAAAATTCCTGTACAGTATGCCAAGACAGTAAGAGGAAGAAAGACGATGGGCGGACAGTCCTCTCATATCCCACTTAAGGTCAATACTGCAGGTGTTATTCCGGTCATCTTTGCATCATCCATACTGTCTGTTCCACAGATCGTAGTGAATCTGTTCAACATCAAGACATCTGGTGTAGGAGCAAAGATAATCCAGGGTATGAGTCAGGGCTACTGGTTTAACAGATCTTATCCTTGGGCATCGATCGGTTTGATCGTATATATTTTACTTGTGTTCTTCTTCGCATATTTCTACACAGCGATCACATTCAATCCAATGGAGATTGCCAACAATATGAAGAAGAGTGGCGGTTTTGTCCCTGGTATAAGACCTGGACAGTCAACACAGGATTACCTTAATAAGATTTTAAACTACATCATATTTATAGGTGCTGTAGGACTTATCATAGTAGCATGTATACCAATGTTCTTCAGTGGTTTCTTTGGAGCAAATGTTTCATTTGGAGGAACATCACTTATCATCGTTGTAGGTGTTGTTATAGAGACAATTAAGAATATTGAGTCACGTATGCTGGTAAGGAACTATCAGGGATTCCTTTTAGACTAAAATATGACGTGGCAATAAACACGAATGGGAGTGTGCCGTATAGTACACTTCCTATTCGTGTATTATAGAGAGAATAGTATTTGATAAGAATGGGAAACGTTCAAAAAAATGGAGGTTGAATATATGAAGATAATCATGTTAGGCGCACCGGGCGCAGGCAAGGGAACACAGGCAAAGATGATCGCTGCAAAGTACGGCGTACCACATATCTCAACAGGAGATATATTCAGAGCGAACATAAAGAACGGCACAGAGCTTGGTGCAAAGGCAAAGGAGTACATGGATAAGGGACTTCTTGTACCAGATGAGCTCGTTGTCGACTTGGTAATAGATAGATTCAAGGCTGATGACTGTGCAAAGGGATATATCCTTGACGGATTCCCAAGAACTATCCCACAGGCAGAGGCACTTGACAAGGCACTCTCAGCAATCGGCGATTCAGTTGATTACGCTATCAATGTTGAGGTACCTGATGAGAATATCATCGAGAGAATGTCAGGCAGACGTGCATGTGTAGGTTGTGGAGCAACATACCATATTGTATACAACCCAACAAAAGTTGAGGGCAAGTGTGATGCATGTGGAGCTGATCTCATCCTTAGAGACGATGATAAGCCAGAGACAGTAGAGAAGAGACTTAATGTATATCATGAGCAGACACAGCCTCTCATTGATTACTACAAGGCAAAGGGCATCCTGAAAGAGGTTGACGGAACCGTAGATATGAAGGATGTATTCGCTGCTATCACTGATATATTAGGTGAGTAAATATGAAGGGTATTTCCATAAAATCCCAGGAAGAGATTGAGCTTATGAGAGAGGCTGGAAGAATTCTGGCGATAACTCATGAGGAGATGAGAAAAGCATTGAAGCCGGGAATGACCACATATGATATAGATAAGCTCGGTGAAGAGGTTATCAGAAGTTATCACTGTGAACCATCATTTCTGAACTATCAGGGATATCCGGCGTCGGTGTGTGTATCTGTAAATGATGAGGTGGTACACGGAATTCCATCAAAGAACAGAGTGCTTCAGGATGGAGATATAGTAAGTCTTGATGCCGGTGTTATCTATAAGGGTTACCATTCAGACTCAGCCAGAACATATGGAGTTGGCGAGATATCTGATATGGCAAAGTATCTCATAGAGGCAACGAAGCAAAGCTTCTTTGAAGGACTGTCAGCGGCCCGTGCGGGAAATCATGTGCGGGATATAGGAATAGCGGTCGAGTCCTATGCCGATGAGTGTGGACTTGGAGTTGTTGTCGATCTGGTGGGACATGGAGTTGGAAAAAATCTTCATGAAGAGCCGGAGGTCCCAAACTTCGCAACAAGAAGAAGAGGACCGAAGCTGAAAGCAGGAATGACGATAGCGATAGAACCGATGATCACACTTGGCGATTACGAAGTGAAGTGGATGCCGGATGGATGGACGGTCGTCACCGCAGACAAATCACTGGCGGCACATTATGAGAATACAATACTTATAACAGATGGAGAGCCTGAGATACTTTCAAGGGCCGATGGAATTGAGCTGTAGATGTGATATCATATGTCGTCGTTCGTAAGCACGATGACATATTCATTATATCATGGAGAACTCATAAGTTGATTTATATATATAGGAGGATTTTTGAAAATGTCAAAAGCAGATGTAATTGAAGTAGAAGGAACAGTAGTTGAGAAACTTCCAAATGCCATGTTTCAGGTAGAACTTGAGAATGGACACAAGGTTCTTGCTCATATAAGTGGAAAGCTGAGAATGAATTATATAAAGATTCTTCCTGGCGACAAAGTTACAATAGAGTTATCACCATACGATCTTACCAAGGGAAGAATCGTTTGGAGAGATAAATAATAAAAAAATGAATTTCCCTATTGCATTTTATCAATGAAAATGATAGAATGCTAATTCGTAGCGGACTTTTTTTGAAAGGAGAGTTTCTAATGAAGGTTAGAGCATCAGTAAAACCTATCTGCGATAAGTGCAAAGTTATCAAGAGAAAGGGAATCGTTAGAGTTATCTGCGAGAATCCAAAGCACAAGCAGCGTCAGGGTTAATCAAAAAAGGAAAAGAAGTATATGGATGATAGCCCATCCGGAAGTATACTTATTTTCGTGCGTCAGTACATATATCTAATGTACTGTATTATTTAAAAGCGGCTGTGGCATACGTAGATATGCCAATACAATTATAGAAATATACAACTTAGTTGAAGTTTGCGGTGTATGCATTTCACCCCATAGCGTGTGCTATGGGATACATTTGTGGATTCAGCTTAAAAGAAGATTTTACGGAGGTTATTATAATGGCTCGTATTTCAGGTGTTGATTTACCAAGAGAGAAACGTGTTGAAATTGGTCTTACTTATATCTATGGTATCGGACTTCCTTCATCACAGCGTATTCTTAAGGAAGCAAACGTTAATCCTGATACACGTTGCGCAGATCTGACTGACGATGAGGTTAGAAGACTCAGCGAGGTTATCAAGGCAACTCAGGTAGTAGAGGGAGATTTACGTAGAGAGATAGGCTTCAATATTAAGCGTTTACAGGAGATTGCTTGCTATCGTGGTAAGCGTCATAGACAGGGACTTCCTGTTCGTGGACAGAAGACTAAGACTAACGCTAGAACTCGTAAGGGTCCTAAGAAGACTGTTGCTAATAAGAAGAAGTAATATTTATAGAATATATTTGTAAAAAACCATAGGAGGTTTAGGCTAATGGCTAAGCAGGCAACTAAAAAAGTGGCTAAGAAGCGTGTCAGAAAGAGCGTACAGCACGGACAGGCTCATATTCAGTCATCTTTCAATAATACAATTGTTACATTAACAGACGCTGAAGGCAATGCGCTTTCATGGGCAAGCGCTGGTGGATTAGGATTTAAGGGTTCTAAGAAGTCAACTCCATATGCTGCTCAGATGGCTGCAGAGACAGCCGCAAAGGCTGCTGCACCTTACGGACTCAAGACAATCGACGTATTTGTCAAGGGACCAGGTTCAGGAAGAGAGGCTGCAATTCGTGCACTCTCAGCATGTGGTATAGATGTAGTTAGTATCAAGGATGTTACTCCGGTTCCACATAACGGATGTCGTCCACCAAAGAGAAGAAGAGTTTAATTAGAGGAGGTACAAACAAGATGGCAGTAGATAGAACCCCAGTTCTTAAGAGATGCAGATCTTTAGGCATGGAGCCAATGTATCTCGGAATAGACAAGAAGTCAAACAGAAGACCAAACAGATCAAATAGAAAGCAGAGCGAGTATGGACTTCAGCTCCGCGAGAAGCAGAAGGCTAAGTTCATTTATGGTGTACTTGAGAAGCCTTTCCGTAACCTTTATGCAAAGGCTGAGCAGCAGAAGGGATTAACAGGTCCTAACCTCATGACATTACTTGAGCTTAGACTTGACAACATCATCTTCAGATTAGGCTTTGCAAGAACAAGAAGAGAGGCTAGACAGATCGTAGATCACAAGCACGTACTTGTAAATGGCAAGTGTGTAAACATCCCTTCATACTCAGTTAAGCCAGGCGATAAGATCGAGATCAGAGAGAAGAGCAAGTCTCTTCAGAGATACAAGGATATCATGGCTGCAACAGAGGGTGTTCTCGTACCAGGTTGGTTAACAGCAGACAGAGATAACCTCGCAGGTGAAGTTGTAGAGAAGCCAAGCAGAGAGCAGATCGATGTTCCTGTAAATGAGACTCTCATCGTCGAGTTATATTCTAAGTAAGATTTGTTCTTTATTTATACATTTTGTAACTTGGAGTGTAGCATTTTAAAACCCGTAAAGGAGGGGCTTAGATGTTTGAGTTTGAAAAACCAAAAATCGAGATCGTTGAGACTTCAGATGACAACAAATATGGCAAGTTTGTAATCGAGCCTTTAGAGAGAGGTTACGGTATAACACTTGGTAACTCACTTAGAAGAATAATGCTTTCTTCATTACCAGGTACCGCTGTAAGCCACGTTAAGATAAAGGGCGTTTTACACGAGTTCAGCTCAATACCAGGTGTAAAAGAGGATGTTACTGAGATAATAATGAACATCAAGAATGTCGTTATCAAGAATAACTCAGATACATTTGAGCCAAAGCAGGCATACATCGATGTTGTTGGTGAGCGCGTTGTTAAGGCAGGAGATATCAAGGTTGACGGAGATATAGAGATCGTAAATCCTGATCTTGTAATCGCAAACCTTAGTGGTCCGGACGCAAAGCTTGAGATGGAGCTTACAATTGTCAACGGACGTGGATATGTAAGCCTTGACAAGAACAAGGAAGCAGATGCACCAATTGATGTCATCGCTATTGACTCAATCTTCACCCCTGTTGAAAGAGTAAACCTTACAGTTCAGAATACACGTGTTGGTCAGGTTACTGACTATGATAAGTTAACTCTTGATGTATATACAAACGGAGCTCTTGCTCCAGATGAGGCAGTAAGTCTTGCTGCAAATCTTCTGGTAGAGCACTTGAAGCTGTTCGTAGATTTATCAGAGAACGCACGTCTTGTAGATGTTATGGTTGAGAGCACAACAGACGAGAAGGAAAAGGTTCTTGAGATGAATATCGATGAGCTCGAGTTATCAGTTCGTTCATACAACTGTTTGAAGAGAGCTGGCATCAACACAGTTCAGGAACTTATAAACAAGACACCAGAGGATATGATGAAGGTTCGTAACCTTGGTCGTAAGTCACTGGATGAAGTATTAGCTAAGCTTAAGGAGTTAGGCTTATCACTTAATCAGAACGAGGACTAATAGCAGTTCCCGTATACCACTCAAGCTGAATAATAGTAAGCACAGTGAAGACCCGCAAAGGGTATAGGAGGATAATTAAAATGGCAAAGTATAGAAAGCTTGGAAAAGCAAGCGCACAGAGAAACGCATTACTTCGTAACCAGGTAACTCAGTTACTGTATCATGGAAAGATCAAGACAACAGAGGCAAGAGCTAAGGAAGTTGTTAAGATCGCAGAGAAGCTCATCACTTTAGCAGTTGCTGAGAAGGACAACTACGATGAGGTTACAGTTCAGGCTAAGGTTGCTAAGAAGGATAAAGATGGCAAGAGAATCAAGGAAGTTGTAGACGGTAAGAAGGTTACAGTATACGACACAGTTGAGAAGACAGTTAAGAAGGATCAGCCTTCAAGACTTCATGCCAGAAGAGAGATGCTCAAGGTTTTATATCCAGTTGTTGAAGTTCCTACAGATGCTGCTGGTAAGAAGGCTGGTACTAAGAAGATCGACTTAACACAGAAGTTATTCGATGAGTATGGTACAAAGTACGCAGGACGTAAGGGTGGTTACACAAGAATCATCAAGATCGGTCAGCGTAAGGGTGATCAGGCTCTTGAGGTTATTCTCGAGTTAGTATAATCGATTGATAGATTGATATTATACAGATAAATAAACAGGGCTGCAGTACATAGACGTATTAGTTTACGTTCGTGTACGGCGGCCCTGTTTTTTAATAAAATTTAGTGAAATATAGAGAGATTTCATTGATATAGATTGGAAAGATTATGAGCTTCATAAATGTAAAAGGACTATCTCATAAATTTAATATAAAGGACAAAGACGGCAATAAGATAGGGGAGAACTGGGCAATAAAGGATGTAGATTTTCTTGCCGACAAGGGGGAGATAATCGCGATCCTTGGCAGAAACGGTTCAGGGAAGTCTACGTTTGCAAGACATTTGAATGGACTGCTTGCACCGCATGAGGGTTCGATAGTCATAGGTGGAAAAGACATGGCGGAGATGGGAGAGCTTACATCCGTCAGACGACAGGTAGGAATGGTGTTTCAAAATCCCGATAACCAGATAGTCGGCAACACCCTCGCTGAGGATATAGGATTTGGGCTGGAGAATCTTGGCATCTCCAGCGAAGATATATGGAAGAAGATAGATGAGATGCTGGAGCTCACAGGGCTCACAGCCTATAAGTATGCCAATACGTCAAGAATAAGCGGTGGACAGAAACAGCGGCTTGCAATCGCATCGTCCATGGCGATGACTCCGGATTGTATAGTGCTAGACGAGGCGACATCCATGCTTGACCCGCAGGGAGCAAAGGATATGCTGGAGCTTGTGCAGAGATTGAACAAAGAAAAGAAAATAACCGTAATAATGGTGACTCACAGGATAGCTGAGGCACTTATGGCGGATAAAGTATACATATTGGATAATAGCAGGATCGTGGCAGAGGGTACACCTGGAGATGTATTCACAGATGTTGACCGGCTTAAGAGCTATGGACTGGAGATACCGGTTGATATGAAGCGTAGGGCCGGAATACCGATCGATATCTGCTATAAATATAAGAACAGGCATATGGATATAAGCAGCGATATGAACAATGCGCAGAGTAATCATGCTGAGGATGAGAAGACTGCAGATAATTCAGAAAAATGTATAGTTGAGCTTCAGAATGTATCATATTCGTATGTGAATGGAAATGAGTCATTTCAGGCGCTTTCTGATATAAACATCAAGATATATGAAGGACAGGTTGTCGCTGTAATAGGGCAGACCGGCTCGGGAAAGAGTACACTGCTTCAAATGATAAATAAGCTGATAGTTCCACAGAGTGGCAAGGTATATCTGTATGATACGGATGTGCAGAGTGTAAGGAATATCAAGGATATCCGCAGGAGGATAGGGTATGTATTTCAGTTCCCTGAGTCCCAGTTGTTTGAGAATACGGTGCTCAAGGATGTAATGTATGGCCCGATAAACTTTGGAATGTCAAAGAGAGAGGCTGAGGATGCTGCCAGAAAGGCGCTTGAGTTGGTGGGAGTACCGGAGAAATATGCGGAGTATTCTCCATTCGAATTGTCCGGTGGTTTGAAAAAGAGGGTGGCAATAGCGGGAATACTGGCATATGAGCCAGACGTATTGATCCTTGATGAGCCTGCATGTGGGCTTGACGGAGAGAGCCGGGAGCAGTTATGGAATCTCGTCAGAAAGCTCAACAGAGAGAAAAATGTGACGATCATACTGGTATCCCACGACATGGAGGATGTGTATGAGATGTCAGAGAGGATTCTTCTTATGGAGCATGGAAGGATAGTGTATGATGGAGGGACAGGTGAGTTTTTTGAGGACAGGAGCTTACTTGAGCGGTACGGTATAGATGTTTCCGGGTGCCCGGAATAGGAGATTTACTATGATACGAGATATTACAATAGGACAATATTACAGTGGCAATTCTGTGATACATAGAATGGATCCGAGAACAAAGCTTGCAATAACATTTCTATATGCCATATCGCTGTTTCTTTGCAAGGACTGGATCATGATACTTGCCGCAACGGCATTCCTCTGTATATATGTGGCGGTGAGCAGGGTGCCGATAACATACATTTGCAGGGGACTGAAGGTCATATGGATGTTTATTCTGTTTACAGCAATATTCAGCGTGTTCAACGGGGACGGACGGGTACTTTGGAGCTGGCACAGACTTCGCATAACAGATAACAGTGTGATGACTACGGTGCTTGTGGTTATACGCCTTGTATACCTCATAATAGGCTCATCTGTCATGACGTACACTACAAGACCGATGAATCTGGCAAATGGACTGGAGAGCAGTCTGGGATTCTTGAAGAAAATAAAGGTTCCGGTGTCTGATATGGCCATGATGCTTATGATCGCATTGCGATTTATCCCGATATTTATGGAGGAGCTGGATAAGATCATGAAGGCACAGCTTTCCAGAGGTGCGGACTTCGAGAGTGGCAATATATTCAAGAGGATAAAGAGTTATGTACCTGTATTTGTACCATTATTTGTATCGGCGATAAGGAGGGCCACAGATCTTGCCCAGGCCATGGATGCCAGATGTTTTGACGGCAGCGAAGGCAGGAGCCGCATGAATCCGTTAAAATACAGTGGAACAGACTATGTAAGTTATGCTATAGTGTTGGTGTATCTGGGATGCATGATAGTATACAGATGTGTGATGTAGGAAATCCTGCAATCTTATTTCGGGATACATGCGCACTTCGGGATCAAAAGTCGTTTGTATATAGATTTGTTTTAAACATTACAGAGTCAATGACGATCGGGCTTGATTAAGAATTGGAGCGTAATTCAGATACATCGATAATATAGAAAAGGATGCGGATGTGTCAGATACATCCCTAGTATGAATATGAAGAGAGTAAAATTGATCGTAGCCTACGATGGAACAAATTATTGTGGATGGCAGGTCCAGATAAATGGAATAACTGTGGAGGAGGTCCTGAACAAGACTCTCAGCGAACTCTGCCACGAGGATATAAAGGTGATTGGAGCTAGTAGGACGGATTCCGGAGTGCACGCTCTTGGAAATGTGGCGGTATTTGACACAGAGTCAGGGATACCCGGAGAAAAGTTTTCATTTGCGCTTAATCAGCGGCTCCCGGAAGATATAAGGATACAGGAGTCCTGCCAGGTTGCGGACGACTTTCACCCGAGATACTGTGATACCATCAAGACATATGAGTACAAGATACTCAACAGAAGGTTTGACATGCCAACAGAACGTCTTTACTCGACATTCGTCTATTATCCGCTTGATATAGATAAGATGAAACGAGCTGCGGCTGTTCTGGTCGGAGAGCACGATTTCAAGAGTTTCTGTTCAACAAGATCGCAGGTAGAGAACACAGTCCGTACAATAACAGATATAACCATAGATAAAGTTGGTGATATGATACATATAAGGATAAGTGGAAATGGTTTTCTGTACAATATGGTCCGTATCATAGTGGGAACTTTGATGAAGATAGGTCTTGGAATCTGGCCAGAGGACTGTATGGAGTCAATACTTGCGGCGAAGGATAGGACGAAAGCAGGGCCGAAAGCCGAAGCAAAGGGGCTTACTCTTGTGGAGATAAAATATCTGTAAACGTAAACGGCTGCAGACGTATAATATCTGCCGGGATAAGATAAAATTGCTGATAATGTGTTGGCAGTTCACAAAACAGCGTGGTTATATTCTGTATATTATAACTTGGAAAAGTGGACTTGATATAATCTAGAAATAAGAATGAAAAGTGGAAAACATCTAGCAAAACAGTGAAAAATAAATGAAAAACATTGTGTGAAATGCACAAAAAATAATGAAAATAAGAGCCAATCATGTTATAATTACATTGAAATGCTGCTACATGACGGATATGTCAGGAATTGTTTCGAAGTGTTCGGAATATTTCAAGGTGTTTCAATGAAGATAACATGATTGGCTTTTTTATTTTGATTTTAGGAGGGCAAACGATGGCAAGATTTACATTACCAAGAGATTTATATCACGGAAAAGGTGCTTTGGAGGCACTCAAGACATTCAAGGGTAAGAGAGCAATGGTCTGTGTCGGAGGCGGATCTATGAAGAGATTTGGATTCCTTGACAGGGCGGTTCAGTACCTTGAGGAAGCAGGAATGGAAGTTAAATTATTTGAGGGAATCGAGCCGGATCCTTCAGTGGAGACGGTTATGAAGGGTGCAGCAGCAATGCTCGAATTTGAGCCGGACTGGATAGTTGCCATCGGCGGCGGTTCACCTATAGATGCAGCAAAGGCGATGTGGATAAAGTATGAATATCCAGATGCTACATTTGAGGATATGTGTAAGGTGTTTGGCATACCTGAGCTCAGAAAGAAGGCTCATTTCTGTGCTATTTCTTCAACATCGGGAACTGCAACAGAGGTTACAGCGTTCTCGATCATCACAGATTACGAGAAGGGAATCAAGTATCCTATTGCAGATTTCGAGATTACACCAGATGTTGCAATCGTTGATCCTGAGCTCGCAGAGACCATGCCACAGAAACTGGTTGCACATACCGGTATGGATGCCATGACACATGCAATCGAGGCTTATGTATCGACAGCAAACTGTGATTTTACTGATCCTCTTGCACTTCATGCCATCAAGATGATACAGAATGATCTGGTTGGATCATATAACGGAGACATGGAGAAGCGTGACGCAATGCACAATGCACAGTGCCTTGCAGGCATGGCATTTTCAAATGCACTGCTTGGAATCGTACATTCAATGGCACACAAGACAGGAGCAGCATTTGCCGATTATGGTGCACATATCATCCACGGAGCAGCAAATGCGATGTATCTCCCGAAGGTTATCGCTTTCAATGCAAAGGATGAGACAGCAAAGATTCGTTACGGCGAGATAGCAGACTTCATGGGCCTTGGCGGAGATACACTCGACGAGAAGGTAGCGCTTCTCATAGCATACCTGCGAAAGATGAATGACGATCTGAACATTCCTCATTGTATCAAGAATTACGGACCTGACAGCTATCCATGTGAGCAGGGTTTTGTTCCGGAGGACGTATTCCTTGAGAGACTTCCTGAGATCGCTGCAAATGCGATACTTGATGCATGTACAGGCTCCAACCCAAGACAGCCAAGCCAGGAGGAGATGGAGAAATTGCTGAAGTGCTGCTACTATGACACAGAGGTGGATTTCTAAATAAAAGATAGTATTTACAGACAAAAGAATGAATGATAATATGGTATCCGGCGGTGCACACGTATCGCCGGATATTTTTGTTGGAAAAAATAGTTGACAACAAAATGTAATTATAATATACTTGCAAAGTATGCGAAGTTTATAAGTATGTTTCGAACCAATGCCCCGGTAAGAAATGTGCTGAATATACATTAGTAAAGAAGATTATAAAAGAATAATTTAGGAGGTACCACGATGAAGAGCTTTATGGCAAGCCCATCAACAATAGAGAGAAAGTGGTATGTAGTTGACGCTACAGGACATACTTTAGGTCGCCTTGCATCAGAGATCGCAAGCATTTTAAGAGGAAAGAACAAGCCAACATATACACCACACATTGACACAGGTGATTATGTAATAGTAGTAAACGCTGACAAGATCCAGGTAACTGGTAAGAAGTTAGATCAGAAGGTATACTACAACCACTCAGATTATGTAGGTGGTATGAAAGAGACAACTCTTCGCGAGAAGATGGCTAAGAAGCCAGAGGATGTTATCTACCTTGCAGTTAAGGGAATGCTTCCAAAGGGACCACTTGGCAGAGAGATGATCACAAAGCTTCATGTATACGCTGGTGCAGATCACAAGCATCAGGCACAGAAGCCAGAAGTATTAGAGATTAAGTACTAAGAAGGAGGAGATAACAGATGGCTAAGACAACAAAGTTCTATGGAACAGGAAGAAGAAAAAGCAGTATCGCCAGAGTTTACATCACTCCAGGTACTGGTAAGATCGTTATAAACAAGAAGGATATGGATGAGTACTTTGGTCTTGATACACTCAAGGTTATCGTAAAGCAGCCACTCGTTGCTACAGGCACAGAGGGTAAGTACGATGTACTCGTTAACGTATGTGGTGGTGGTTTCACAGGTCAGGCTGGAGCTATCAGACATGGTATTTCAAGAGCACTCCTTGAGGTTGATGCTGAGTACAGACCAATCCTTAAGAAGGCTGGATACCTTACAAGAGATCCAAGAATGAAGGAGAGAAAGAAGTACGGTCTCAAAGCCGCTCGTCGTGCTCCACAGTTCTCAAAGAGATAATTATATCATTTCAGATATATCAAGAACCCACAGAAGTCCAACGCTTTTGTGGGTTCTTTTTTTCAGAACTTTTGAGATTCAGATTAGGAGGAACAAAAGATATGGTGACATTATTGTCGAAACTATGGATCAGATCAGATAATTATAAGGATAGCAAGGTGAGGGAGAAATATGGTGTTCTTTGCGGAGCTGTTGGTATACTTTTGAATGTATTATTGTTTCTGGGAAAATTCTTTGCTGGATTACTTTCGGGGGCTATCTCGATCACGGCGGATGCGTTCAACAATTTATCAGATGCAGGAAGCTCGTTTATATCTATGATAGGCTTTAAGTTATCTGGCAGAAAACCGGACCCGGATCATCCGTTTGGACATGGAAGAATAGAGTATATATCAGGCTTATTTGTAGCAGTCATGATCATATTGATGGCCTACGAGCTTATTAAAGATTCAATCGGAAAGATCCTACATCCGGAACTTCCCAAATTCAGCAGTCTAGTTGCCGTTATACTCGTTGTTTCAATTGGAGTAAAGATATATATGTATTTCTACAACAGGAGTATAGGCAGAAAGATAGAGAGTGCGACCATGATAGCGACGGCGAAAGACAGTTTATCTGATACATTTTCCACAATGGTTGTTCTTGCATCTGCACTTGCTGCTCATTTCTGGAAAATACCTATAGATGGATATTGCGGGTTCTTGGTGGGCGTGATGATACTCATAGCTGGCATCACTGCAATGAAGGATACGGTCAGCCCATTGCTTGGTCAGGCACCGGAACCAGAGCTTGTGGATGAGATCGAGAAGATCGTGAGGTGTGATAAAAGGATCCTTGGTATTCATGATCTTGTGGTCCATGATTATGGACCTGGCAGACTTATGGTCAGTCTGCACGCAGAAGTTCCTTATAAGGAAGATATTCTTGAACTGCATGATCTGATCGATCAGATAGAATTCTCTCTCAGAAAAGAATTAAATTGTGAGCCTGTCATTCACATGGATCCGATAGTAGATGACGATGAGGAGACAAATGCTGTGAAAGCGCGGATCACTGAAATTATAGAATCACTTAATAAGGATAGCAGAAAAAATGAAAATGTTCAGTTTCACGACTTTAGAATGGTAAAGGGTTCAACACATTCCAATCTGATTTTTGATGTGGTTTTGCCACATGGATATCAAATGTCAGAAGAACAGATAATATCTTATATCAAGGAAAAAGTTAGTGAGTACAATAAAAATTACTATTGTGTGATACATATTGACAGAGCGTATGTGAAATAATTCCAGATGGAGAGCATCCTAACCACAGAAGAGTAAGATCTTCTGTGGTTATTATTATTACATAATATATTTACAGGTATTTTCATAATCTTGGATTTGACTTTACCATGATAAACTGTTACTATGTTACCGTGTTGTGCCCTAATAGGGCTGTATATCATGCAGATGCCCGGTGTAGTGTGTTTCATGCATCTGCCAAGTATATTTAAGTATATTTCAGGAGGAAAAAAGTATGAAAAAGTTATTATCACTGCTCTTAGTGGCAGCAATGGGGCTTTCACTGGTTGGATGTGGCGGATCTGATAACGGATCTAAGAGTGAGTCAAAGAGTGATCTGGAGTATGTAAAGGATAAGGGAACTCTCGTTGTCGGCGTTACAGACTTTGCACCGATGGATTACAAGGATGAGTCAGGCAACTGGATCGGATTTGACGCAGATATGGCATCAGCATTTGCAGAGAGCCTTGGCGTAAAGGCAGAGTTCGTGGAGATAGACTGGGACAACAAGATCATGGAGCTTGACGGCAAGACCATAGACTGTGTATGGAATGGTATGACACTCACAGATGAGGTTACAAGCTCAATGGCATGTTCAGATGCATACTGCAACAATGCTCAGGTAGTTATAGTGCCAAATGATAAGGCAGACAAGTATCAGACAGTTGACAGTATCAAGGATCTTACATTTGCTGTAGAGGCAGGAAGCGCAGGTGAGGATCAGGCCAAGGCGCTTGGACTCAACTATACAGCAGTAAAGGCACAGGCAGATGCACTCATGGAGGTTGCAGCTGGAACATCGGATGCAGCGATCATTGATTCACTCATGGCAGCAGCTATGGTTGGCGAGGGAACAGGTTATGACAAGCTCACATATACCGTAGGTCTTAACAGTGAGGAGTATGGCGTTGGCTTCAGAAAGGACTCAGATCTTGTAGCTGAGCTCAATAAGTTCTTTGCAGACAGTAAGGCTGACGGCTCAATGGAGAAGTGTGCTGAGACATATAAGGTACAGGCTGCACTTACAAAGTAATAGATAAGATATAATTAGTATTTTTACCATCACTTAGAGAGAAAAATTATTATGGATTTGTTTTTTGAACAGCTCCCGGTCGTACTTGGAGCTCTTAATACAGGATTTATACAGACATTAAAATTGTTCTTCGTGACATTGCTCGGTGCATTTCCACTTGGACTTCTTATAGCACTCGGTTCCATGTCAAAGTTTAAACCACTCAGCTATCTTATGAAGTTCATCGTATGGATAGTGAGAGGTACACCACTTATGATACAGCTGCTCATCATATATTATTTCCCGGGACTTGTATTCCACAACCCGGTATGGGGCGGCGGCGAAGGCGGAAGATTTGTTGCGGCATCGGTGTCATTCATAGTGAACTATGCCTGCTATTTCTCAGAGATTTACCGTGGAGGTATTCAGGGTATTCCTGTAGGACAGGAGGAAGCCGGACTCGTGCTCGGCATGACTCCAAAGCAGATATTCTTCAAGGTCAAGCTTTTGCAGATGATAAAGAAGATAGTTCCGGCGATGTCCAACGAGATCATAACTCTGGTCAAGGATACTTCACTTGCCCGTATCATCGCACTTCAGGAGATCATCTGGGCAGGACAGGCATTCATGAAGGGTTCACAGGGAATTTCAGGTGCGATATGGCCACTATTCTTCTGCGCATTCTACTATCTGATATGGAATGGCGTACTCACAGTTTTACTTGGCAAATTAGAGAAGAAACTTGATTTCTTTAGATAGGAGGAGCCGGAAATGGCTATATTAGAGGTTGAACATATAAAAAAGAAGTTTGGCAAGACAGATGTGCTCAAGGATATAAGCTTTTCTCTGGAGCAGGGCGAGGTCCTTTCTATCATAGGATCATCAGGAAGTGGAAAGACAACACTTCTTCGCTGTCTGAACTTTCTGGAGATGCCGGACAATGGAGTTATCCGTGTAAATGATGAGATCCTGCTTGACACTGACAAGCCGGAGACACTCAAGGAGTCGGAGGTGCGCAAGAAGAGACTGCATTTTGGACTTGTGTTCCAGTCATTTAATCTCTTTCCACAGTACACTGCGCTTCAGAACGTAATGCTTGCAAGAGAGCTTCTTGCAAAGGAGAGACCGGATTTCAAAGTAAATAAGAAGAATATACTCGACGAGATAAGAGTCCAGGCAGAGGAACTTCTACGCCAGATGGGACTTGAGGACAGAATGAACAACTATCCTCACCAGCTTTCAGGCGGACAATGCCAGCGAGTTGCCATAGCAAGGGCGCTTGCGTTGCAGCCGGACATCCTGTGTTTCGATGAGCCTACATCGGCTCTTGATCCGGAGCTCACAGGAGAGGTGCTTAAGGTTCTCAGAAACCTTGCAGACAAAAAGACAACCATGATAATTGTTACCCATGAGATGGCATTTGCAAAGGATGTTGCAAGTCAGGTCATATTCATGGATGATGGATACATACTTGAGCAGGGAAGACCTGACCAGGTATTTGACAATCCGAAGATGGAGAGGACAAAACAGTTCCTTTCATCGTATTCATAAAGAATGTATATGATCCCGGAGTATCGACAGGAGTCGATATTTCGGGATTTTTTTATGGAGTTGATGACTATATCGCAAAGCCGTTTGATCTGGATGAGCTGCTTGTCAGGGTGGAATCCGTTCTTGGACGATGCGATAGAGACTGCAGACGTGGACGTGGCGGCACTCTGACATAGATTCGGACGATGAGATAGATGTGGATACGATATTCGACGCGTTCTGCCGTGGAAAGTCCAGACAGAAGGAGGGTGCAGGGCTGGGACTTTACATAGTAAGGTGCCTTGCAGACAAGCTGGGACATGAGGTGAGCGCGGAGGTTGCCGGCGAGGTATTTACTATAAATATATCTATGTCGACTGACCGAGATTAAAAATAACTTGGTCATGGCAATGTATTATGGCATGTGTATGAAAAATTAATACAGAAGCAGCAAAGACACTAAATGCCGCTTGCCCAATATCAGACGGGCAGGCAGAATTTGGTGTCTTTTTTGATGGAGGACAGAAGCATGCTAAAAACAATGGGACAATAAATCCGGCAATGCGTTCTACTTCATGTCACATGAAAACATATCAGCAATCCATTCCCATAGCCGTGGCTTTGGTGGCCTGCGTCTCCCCCCTGGGATGATGTGGTGGGGCATAGATGGATGAGAGCTTTAGTGGATTATTGCCGATGTTGATGATGTTGTGCCATGTGCCGGCTGGTATACATACGCATTCTCCTGCACAAAGATTCTGACGGAAGCACAGTTCGTTCGGGCAGCAGCCCATCCTGACTGAACACTGTCCCTGTTCGATCCTGATGATCTGATCGGTATTTTCATGAATTTCCAAACCTACATCGGAGCAGGCAGGTATACACATGACGGTCATCTGCATGAAACAGCCGGTCCATACGGTTTCGCGATAATTGTGGTTCTGTAAAGCTTTCTCCCGGATATCTATAGTGCATATGTTGTCATGACAGTCAGGTCTGTTCGGAGAACAATTATTGTAGCATTTCATAGGATAGCCCTTTCAGATTTAATAGTTGTTCTATTTATAGTATTCAAAAAGGTTAGAATATGACAAAAATTATACATTTTTATGTAGTCTGGAGGGAGAGCCACATATAGAAAATGCAAAAAGTGATAAAAAAATTGAAATTAGTATTGACTTTTTGTACATAAACAACTAATATAATATACATCAGATGGAAACGATTCCAGAAACGTTTCCGAAAAAACAAAGTAACCATTAAGTATCTCGTATAGGAGATGCCTGAAGGAAAAATTTTTATTATTTTATGGGAGGAACCAATATGAACAAGAAAGGTATTGCAGCACTTGGACTGTCACTTATGATGGCAGGTACCATGTTGACAGGATGTGGCTCAGGAGATTCAGATGGAGCAGGAAAGAAGGCAGATGCAAAGGGCTCTGTATATTATCTGAATTTCAAACCGGAGCAGGATGCACAGTGGCAGGAGCTTGCTAAGGTGTACACAGAAGAGACTGGCGTTGATGTGACGGTAGTTACAGCGGCTTCTGGTCAGTATGAGACTACTCTTAAGAGTGAGATGGGTAAGTCAGAATCACCTACCCTGTTCCAGGTAAATGGACCGGTTGGTCTTGCTTCCTGGAAGGACTATTGTTATGATCTTGGATCATCACAGGTGTATAAAGAACTCACTTCTGAGGACTTTGCACTTAAGGATGGCGATAAGGTCGCAGGAATCGGATATGTTATAGAGTCATACGGAATCATTTACAACAAAGAGCTTTTAAGCAAAGCTGGATACACAGAGGATGATATCAATTCATTTGCAGACCTCAAGAAGGTGGCAGAGGATATAACAGCCAATTCAGACAAATTAGGATTCTCAGCATTCACATCAGCTGGAATGGATGGCTCATCAGACTGGAGATTCAAGACACATCTTGCAAATCTTCCAATCTACTATGAATACAAGGCTGATGGAATCGATACTACAGATGCGATCAAGGGTACATATCTTGATAATTACAAAAATGTATGGGATCTGTACATCAACAACTCAACAACCGATCCAAAGCAGCTCAGCACAAAGACTGGTGATGACGCGGTTGCAGAGTTTGTTTCAGGACAGGCAGTATTTTATCAGAATGGTACATGGGCATACGCAGATGTATCATCACTTGGCGATGACAACCTCGGAATGCTCCCTATCTATATAGGAGCAGATGGTGAGGAGAATCAGGGACTCTGTACAGGAAGTGAGAATTACTGGTGTGTAAATGCTAAGGCTTCAGAGGAAGATATCCAGGCAACTCTTGACTTCATGGAGTGGTGTGCTACGAATGACACCGCACTTAAGGCAATCTGTGGTTCAAAGGGCGCTATGCCATCAGGAGCAGATGGAATGGGATTTGTAACACCATTCAAGAAGAACCTTGAGTCAACAAACCTTCTTGTAAACATCGCAAATGAGTATGTAGCAGAGGGCAAGACACCTGTAAGCTGGAACTTCACAACAATGCCATCAGAGCAGTGGAAGAACGACCTTGGATCAGCACTTACAACATATGCGGCAGATCAGACAGATGCCAACTGGGATCTTGTAAAGAGCGCATTTGTAGATGGATGGGCTAAAGAGGCTGCTGCAGCAAAGTCAAAATAAAACATATTAACAAATAAACAATAGTACACAACCCAAAAATAAAAAAACATCACAAAATAAAACCAACTTAAAATATGAATAAAGTTCTGCAAGCTGCAGGACACCAGGAAGGCTAACAGCTTTGCAAAGGCAGCTCATACCCAGAGGTGTCAGACTAGAGATGGATATGTATTCATATGCAAATATGTCTACATATCCATTTTTAGACTCAGAAGATATTGGAAAGAAAATTGATATGCAACAGAGTGGAGGTTATCAAAAAAATTATGGAGAAAACGATAAAAAGATATTGGCCGGTGTTTCTGATACC
Source organism: Coprococcus sp. BIOML-A2 (assembly GCF_009875795.1). Lineage (NCBI taxonomy): Bacteria > Bacillati > Bacillota > Clostridia > Lachnospirales > Lachnospiraceae > Coprococcus > Coprococcus sp. BIOML-A2. The sequence goes on along the minus strand of NZ_WWSI01000005.1, from coordinate 67,392 downwards.
GACAATGGCTGCGTTTCTAATAGGATTTATCGTGCCATTTGCCGAGGGAATATATCTGTCCTTCTGTAAGTTCACGACCATAAGGGACGCTGAATTTGAAGGATTTCAGAATTATATAGACGCATTCAAGGACTCAACATTCCCGGATGCATTTAAGTTTACAACATTATTTGCGATTGTCACACTTGTGCTTATAAATGTTCTTGCATTTCTTGTGGCACTGGCACTTACACAGAAGATCAAAGGAACTAATATATTCAGAACGGTATTCTTTATGCCGAATCTTATAGGTGGTATCGTACTTGGATATGTATGGCAGCTTATATTCGATGCCATATTCTCAAAGTTTGATACAGCCCTGAAGCTCAATGAAGTCCTCGGTTTCTGGGGATTGGTTATACTGGTGTGCTGGCAGCAGATAGGATATATGATGATCGTTTATATTGCAGGACTTCAGGCAATTCCTGAAGACATTCAGGAAGCAGCCATGATTGATGGTGCAAATAGAACACAGAGACTTTTCAGGGTTACGATCCCGAACATGATGCCATCCATAACTATATGTACATTCCTCACAATAACCAACTCATTCAAACTGTTTGACCAGAACCTGGCACTCACAGGAGGCGAGCCACTCCATAAGACAGAGATGCTAGCGCTCAATATATATGAGACGTTTTATGGAAGAGTAGGATATGAGGGAGTAGGTCAGGCCAAGGCAGTCGTATTCTTCATACTGGTAGTAGCGATAGGACTCATACAGCTTAAGATTACAAGATCAAAGGAGGTGCAGCAGTAATGGCGAAGATACAGAAAACAGCAAATACAGCGGATAAAAAGCCTGTATACAGAGTGAAAGAAAAACCAACGTTGACGGGAATTCTGGCTACTTTATTCTTTACCATTATTTCCATAATATTTGTTTCACCGATAATAATCGTAATTATAAACTCGCTGAAAGCCAAGACGTTTATCAGTCTGGAGACATTTGAACTGCCAAATGAGCACAGCTACATAGGCTTGGACAATTATAAAACGGCTATAACACAGTATGATTTCATTAAGGCAGTGGGCTGGACAGTTGTGATAACGGTTCTCTCAGTAGTGGCAATTCTGCTGTTCTGCTCTATGACAGCTTGGTATATAACCAGAGTCAAGAATATAGCGACAAAGATCATATATCTGCTCTGCGTGTTCTCTATGGTAATACCTTTCCAGATGGTTATGTTTACTCTGGCTGGAACTGCGGATGCACTTCACCTTAATACTCCATGGGGAATCGTGATCGTGTATCTTGGATTTGGAACAGGTCTTGCAGTATTCATGTTCTGCGGATTTATCAAGTCCATTCCTTTGGAGGTCGAGGAGGCTGCGATGATAGATGGATGTACGCCGCTCAAGACATTTTTCAGGGTTGTTATCCCTATCATGAAACCTACTTACATATCTGTAGGAATACTTGAGGCTATGTGGATATGGAATGATTTCCTTCTGCCATATTTGGTACTCGACATCAAGAAATACAAGACGATATCTATAGTTGTCCAGTATATGAAGGGCAGCTACGGAAGAGTAGATATGGGAGCGATCATGGCGTGCCTTGTTATGGCTATCATTCCGGTTGTTGTATTCTACCTCTGTGCACAGAAGTACATCATCAAGGGTGTTGCAGCTGGTGCTGTAAAGGGATAGTAATATAATATTATTATAAAAAACAGGCGGTTGTGAGATTCGCAGCCGCCTGAAATTGGTTAAAAGGAGAGATTTCAGATGGAAAGATCAGCAGGAATACTGCTTGCTATATCAAGCCTCCCGTCAAAGTATGGAATTGGCAGCTTCTCAAAAGAGGCATATCGTTTCGTTGACTGGCTTAGGTCTGCACACCAGAGTTACTGGCAGATACTTCCCATGGGTCCCACCGGGTATGGGGATTCGCCGTATCAGTCATTTTCGACATTTGCTGGAAATCCATATTTTATAGATCTTGATACACTTGTGGATCAGGGACTGCTCACAGACCGCGAGTGCAGAGAGATAGACTGGGGCGACGATGGCAGATATGTGGATTATAGAACAATATATGAAGGAAGATATCCAATCCTGAGAAAATCATATGAGAGATGGAAAATGACTGACAGCATGGAGTTTTCCATGTTCATGGATGAGAACAAAGAGTGGATATATGATTATTCACTATTTATGGCTGTAAAGGATTCGCTTGGTGGAATTCCGTGGACAGAGTGGCCGCAGGATATAAGAAACAGGCAGCCTGATGCGGTGCAGCAGATGCAGATTAAGCTTGCGGATGAGATACATTTTCAGCAGTACATGCAGTATTTGTTTTATACTCAGTGGAATGCGCTAAAGAGCTATGCCAACAAGAACCATATAAGGATCATAGGAGATATCCCAATCTATGTAGCTATGGACAGCGCAGATGTATGGGCACACCCGGAGCTTTTCAGGCTTGATGAGGATAGGCGACCATACGAGGTTGCCGGATGCCCGCCTGATGGGTTTTCGGAGACCGGACAGCTGTGGGGAAACCCAATATATGACTGGGAGCTGAACAGGCAGACCGGTTACAGCTGGTGGATAGCCAGAATGAGACATAGCTATAAACTTTATGATGTAGTCCGGATTGATCATTTCAGAGGCTTTGATGAATATTATGCCATTCCATATGGTGAGGAAACAGCTGTGAATGGCAAGTGGAAAAAGGGCCCTGGGATGGATCTGTTCAGGAATATAGAAAAGGCTCTGGGTAAGAGAGATGTCATTGCCGAGGATCTTGGTTTTGTGACTGATTCGGTCAGAAAGCTTGTGCATGATTCCGGATTTCCGGGAATGAAGGTTGTGGAGTTTGCCTTTGATGTGAGAGACACCGGGGCGGCATCTGATTATCTTCCACATAATTACATACGAAATTGTGTTGTATATACGGGAACCCATGACAATGAGACCCTTATTGGCTGGTGGAGCAGTATAGATCAGAGATCCAGAGACATGGCAAGGGATTATATGGCAGCTCATTATACACCGGACCGTCTGATCAATGTCCCATTTATCACGCTTGCTATGAGAAGTATTGCAGATCTTTGTATTATACCGATGCAGGATTATTTGGGGCTAGACAATAAATCGAGGATGAATAAGCCATCCACAGTTGGCGATAACTGGAGGTGGCGCATGATATCCGACGATACGGATGATGATCTTGCAGAGGAAATAGGCAGACTTACACTGATGACCGGGAGAAGCAAGATGTGAAAAAGTACTCTCTAAAAATATTTACCGGGAAATGATAAGTAGAGTATTTTCTTGACCTCCACATATTGGGATAATATAATTATTGGGAATAAAAGAGAAAAGTGGGATACAGCTTATGACAATAAAGGATATTGCACGTATATCAGGTTATGGTATCGGAACCGTGTCCAGGGTGATCAACAATCAGACCGGAGTCAGCGATGCAGCCAGAGAGAAGATACTCAGGGTTATAGAGGAAAACGGCTTTGAGCCGAACGTCAACGCAAAGCTCCTCAAAATGTCAGCGAAATCGGCGGTGGTTGTCATCATAAAAGGAAACCAGAATATGTTGTTTGCGGATATAGTAGAGCGGATACAGAACCTGCTTGCTGGATATGATGAGGATGTCATAGTGGAGTACATAGACGAGGATGGTGACGAGATCGAGTATGCCATCAAACTCACTCATAGCGTGAATCCGAAGGGAATCATGTTTTTGGGTGCCAATCTTGCACTTTTTGATGAGCGTGTGAAAGAGTTTGAGATTCCGGGAGTCATAATCACGACCGGCGGAGAGATTCTTGCAAATGACAACATATCCTCCATAACGATAGATGACACGGCAGCGACATACGATATGACAAGGTATCTTCTTGAAAAAGGCCACAGGCGCATCGGAGTCATAGGAGGGCAGGTGTCCGAGAAACAGATAAGTTTCAATAGATATGAAGGCTGCAAGAGGGCTATAGATGAGTGGCAGCATGATGACCGGGCGGAGTTTACATATATTCCGTGCAGGTATTCTATGAAGGCAGGTTATGAGGCCACGAAGCGTCTCTTGGAGGAACAGCCGGAGGTTACAGCAATCATGGCTCTCAGTGATACGATAGCGATCGGCGTCATGAGAGCGGCTGCTGATCTGGGCAAACATATTCCGGAGGAGCTGTCAGTTACTGGATTTGATGGAATAGAGCTGGCAGGATACTGTGTACCAAGACTTACAACAATAAAACAGAATAAAGAGATCATGGCATCGAGAAGTGTTGACATCATGCTCAAGCATATAAATTATGCAGCAGCTGGTGAACATGAGATAGTGCCATATTCCCTGATAGAGGGAGAAAGCGTTAAGAGCATCGGCTAGGATTCAGGGAAAATCTTTTTAATTAAGTTTGAATTCGTCTTATACTGGTATATTATATATCAGTATAGGGCGATTTTTTTATGAGATAAAAGTTCGGTAAGGCTCTGAGATTCGTATAGCGTATTTATCACAGTTTGGAGATGAGAAGATGGATCAGAATATAGAATCGGAAATATTAGAAAAACACAAACTATGTAAAGTGCTTAAGGTGTTTAAGATTGTTTCTTTTATAGGAATATTTGCGCCATTTGTTGCGTTTATGGTGGTATCTAGAAATGGCTATGAATTAGACTCTGCTTGGCTGCTGATTCCGGCTTTGTTTGTAGGCGGATTTTTCCTGTTCTCATATATGGAGACAAATAAACTTAAAGACCTCAAGGAACTCATGGGACAGTATGTTGTACGGAGTGTCCTTGGAGAGCGCTTTCATGTGATTGAATACATGCCAAATGGATATACAAATGAGGCATTTTTACATAATTGTCCGATTCTTCCTTCATTTAATAATATGGATGGTTCTGACTTTATACATGGAATATACAGGGGAGTAGAATTTACATTCAGTGATCTCACACTCAGAACGGAAACAAAGGGTTCACCGGACGGCGAGTTTCCTGGCGATAATGTTGTCAATTTTAAAGGTCAGCTCATAACGGCTACTTCCCATAAGAATGTTAATGGTTTTGTACATATCCAGGAGAGAATTAGTCGAAGAATGAAAAATGAAAAGAAAAGTGGCATATTATCAAGTGTATTGAGTTCTGGGGATTCATGTAACAGTTTTATGACGGGCAACGCGTCATTTGATAACAGGTTCGATATATATGCCTCTGACAGCCAGCTTGCTTTGAGGGTATTGACGCCACAGCTTATGCAGGGACTTATGGGACTTGAAGGATTTATGGAGATACAGATCGCTGGCAATATGGTGGCAGTAGCGATAAAGAATGACAGAGATTTATTTGAACTTAGTAACAATGGCAGGGATAATGGTGACATGGAGGAGTATCGTCAGAAATTTAGGGATGAACTTTCCGATATTTTGAAAGTTATTGATGTCTTTGGTATGAATACAGATCTTTTTCAGTAGTTGGTTAAATGATAGAATGTTTATATACAGTGAGAATGTGTTAAATGTAGGAAATAACCGGAAAGATCATAGGATACGATACCCTGACCGGCAGGACAAAATTGCCGGGATATGCACAACCCACAGTGGAATACATCGATCCATACAGCGGTGAGCCGGATTCTTATATGGTAAATCAGGAGATAAACAGAAAGAAACATCCTATCGGTAGCGAGTATAAACTTTTATACTCTAGGGAAAAGAGAACGGCCTATGAGAAGAAGTCAAACAAGGTGTACAGGGAGATGGAGGTTTGCTTTTTCGGACTGGCTGCCGATTACTAATAAATATATTGTAAACCATGCTGGTCCTATGCTAATATAGATATGTTTGCGAAAATGACAAATTTTTATCACTTCAGGAGGAAAACAATGGGTGGATTTTTTGGAGTAGCGGCAAAAGATGACTGTGTGTTTGATCTGTTCTTTGGAATAGACTATCATTCACATCTTGGAACAAGACGCGGAGGCATGACAGTGTATGGAGATAAGGGATTTGACAGATCCATACACAATATCGAGAATGCTCCATTTAGAACAAAGTTCGACAAAGATATGCAGAACATGAAGGGCTATTTTGGAATAGGATGTATATCCGATTATGAGCCACAGCCACTCATAGTGCGTTCACATCACGGAACATATGCTCTGACAACTGTCAGCAAGATCAACAATGTTGACGAGATATCCAAGGAGATATTTGATCAGGGACATTCACATTTCCTTGAGATGAGCGGAGGGGATATCAACAGCACAGAGCTTGTGGCAGCCCTCATCAACCAGAAGGATAATCTGATAGATGGAATAAGATATGCGCTGGAGAAGATAGACGGTTCTCTGTCACTCCTGCTCATGAACCAGAATGGAATATATGCAGCCAGGGATATGCATGGAAGAACTCCTGTGGTCATAGGCAAGAAGGATGGTGCATTCTGTGCGTCATTTGAGAACTTTGCCTACAAGAACCTTGGCTATCATGACTATAAAGAACTCGGCCCTGGTGAGGTTGTCGTACTCACACCGTCCAACTGCGTGACGCTTGTGCAGCCGGGCAAGGACATGAAGATATGTACATTCCTGTGGGTATACTATGGTTACCCTGCAAGTTCATACGAGGGTATGAGCGTAGAGCAGATGAGATACAACTGCGGAGCCAGCATGGCAAAGAGAGATAACGTTAAGCCTGATATCGTAGCCGGAGTTCCGGATTCAGGAACAGCGCATGCAGTCGGCTATGCAAATGAGTCTGGAATACCTTTCTCAAGACCATTTATCAAGTACACACCGACATGGCCACGTTCATTTATGCCGACCATACAGAGCCAGCGTAATCTCATAGCCAAGATGAAGCTTCTGGCAGTTGAGGATCTTATAAAGGATAAGAGCCTTCTGCTCATAGACGATTCCATCGTGCGTGGAACACAGCTCAGAGAGACAACCGAGTATCTGTTTGACAGCGGTGCCAAGGAAGTGCACATCAGACCTGCATGTCCACCACTTGTATACGGATGTAAATACCTTAACTTCTCAAGATCATCATCAGAGATGGATCTTATAACAAGAAGAGTTATCGAGAGACTTGAGAACGGAAATGTGACAGATGAGGTACTTCAGGAGTACACAGATCCTGATTCAGAGAAGTATGAGAAGATGGTTGATGAGATCTGCAAGGAGCTGCATTTCACATCACTCAGATTCAACAGACTTGACGATATGCTTGAGGCGTGCGGAGTTGAGAAGTGCAAGCTCTGTACATACTGCTGGGATGGCAAGGAGTAAGCTGCGGATGACGGCGATGCCATATGCAGCAGACAGTAGCATATATAAAAATAGCTTATTTGTAATACTAAGAAAAATGGTGACAGGGATATGGCATTAGAAAACTCAAAAGAAACTTCAAATGAAATCACAATAGAAGAGATACAGGAACTGGATAAGGATTCATATCTGATAGTTGACATCAGGGATGAAGTTGAGATATCCCACGGAGCAATCCCGGGTGCGATGGCAGTCCAGACGGACAAGCTGATGCCGGAGAATCTGGCGGAGACAGCCAGTGAGATATTCCCGGTTGAGAAATATATGCCCGGGGACAACTCAAAGGGAAAGAAACTCATAATCTGCTGCACCCACGGAACCAACAGCATTCCGCTGGCGGAGAGACTTACGGAGCTGGGATACGATGCGGTGAGCCTCAAAGGCGGATATATATCATGGCTGCTCTACACCATGGGCAAGCAGGAACAGACTGATATATGTGCCGACGTTGAGAAGAGCCTCCGCAAGAAGTTCCACAAGAAGATATGGTGCAACTTCACAAAGGCCATCAACAGATATGAGCTGGTGAAGGAGGGCGACAGGATAGCCGTATGTATATCGGGCGGCAAGGATTCCTTCCTCATGGCAAAGTGTTTTCAGGAGCTGAAAAGGCACAACAAGTTCCCATTTGAGCTCAAGTTCATAGTTATGGATCCGGGTTACAGCCCGGCAAACCGCAAGGTCATAGAGGATAATGCCAGGATGCTGAACATCCCTATCCAGATATTTGAGTCTGATATATTTGATTCAGTGTATAACGTAGAGAAGTCGCCGTGTTATCTCTGTGCAAGAATGAGACGAGGCCATCTGTACAGCTATGCGAAGGAGCTTGGCTGTAACAAGATAGCTCTTGGACACCACTACGATGATGTCATAGAGACCATACTCATGGGTATGCTCTATGGAGCGCAGATGCAGACCATGATGCCGAAGCTCCACAGCACCAATTTTGAGGGAATGGAACTAATCAGACCTCTCTATATGGTGAGAGAGGACGACATCAAGGCGTGGAGAGATTACAACGAGCTTCATTTCATACAGTGCGCATGTAAGTTCACTGACACATGCACAACATGTAACAATGAGGAGACGAAGTCCAAGCGTCAGGAGATCAAGCAGCTTATAGCGACACTCAAGAAGACAAATCCGTTTGTGGAGGGCAACATATTCAAGAGTGTGGAGAATGTCAATATCGATACCCTTATAGAGTACAAGCAGGGAGGCGTGAGACACAGCTTTCTTGATACCTACGATGAGAAGAGCGGTAAGACAGAATAGATAAAAACAGCATTTGAGAGCCGTTATTTACATTTGGCAGATGTAAGTGACGGCTTTTAATGTTATTTTCATAAAAGCATGGCAATATATATCTGTTCAGCGATCGTGCAGCGATATACTGTAGTGGCCAACAGATGAAAATGACAGGGAGGATGGATGTATGCGTGTACTTGTAGTTGAGGATGAGAAGGATCTGAACAGCATAATATGCAGTAAGCTGGTCAAAGAGGGCTATAATGTGGATGCCTGTTATGACGGACAGGCGGCACTTGATTATATGGAAGCGGAGAATTACGACGGGGCGATCATGGATATAATGATCCCGAACAAGGACGGAATAACAGTCCTGCGCGAGATGAGAAATGCGGGGATACAGGTTCCTGTGCTTTTCCTCACGGCCAAGACGGAGACACAGGATATAGTCAGGGGACTGGATGCCGGAGCCAGCGATTATATGACAAAGCCATTTGAGTTCTTGGAGCTTATGGCAAGACTCAGGGTCATGCTGAGAACCCAGAATCCGGTAAATGAGAATGTGATAACCTGTGGTTCACTGGTGGTCGACATGAACAACAGACAGGCGATCAGGGATGGAAAGGTAATTGATCTCACGGTCAGGGAGTATGCTATCCTTGAGTACCTAGCCAGAAACAGAAATGTGGTAGTAACTAGGGAACAGATACGGGTGAACATCTGGAACATAGATGACGAAGTCAATTCAAATGTGATAGATGTGTATATCCGTTATCTGAGAAGGAAGATAGACGATAATTATGAGGAGAAGCTGATCCATACTATAAGAGGTGTCGGCTATAAACTGGAATGTTAAAGAGAAAAATATCATTTGTAACATACACTATTATAATTACAGCGCTTATTCTGGTGGTGGGTATATCTTGTCTGCTGGTCATCCAGAACAATCTTATGAAGGATGATATGAACCTGATGGCTTATAAGAAGCTGACACAGGAGGTAGCCCAGATCAGACGATACATAGTGTATGATTCACAGAAGAAGCCACATATAGATGATGGATTTTACGACCGTGAAGACGATCCGGACAGTAATGAGCAGATATATGTGTTCCTTCAGGGAAATGACGGCGAGATCCTTGACGGCGAGGTGCCTGAGGAATATGCGGATAATCCGGATATAAGCATAAGAGATCTTATGCATATAGATGCAGGGAAGGTCAAGTATTTTGCGGTCGTCAGGCAGGGAAGAACAGACAAAGAGCCGCTGAAGAAGACTTCTAAATACAAGATCTGTGTCATGGTATCCGTCAGGGATATAGAGAGCAATTACAGTGAACTGTTATATAAATCATACTGTGTTATTGGAATCGTGCTGATAGCATTTGTGATATATGCATTTGCTTTGAGGAAACTGGTAGCAGTTCCAATGGGAAGCCTGAACCGTTCGATAGATAAGAGCGTGGACAATCTTGATTTTACAGAGAATCTGGAGTATGACGGTCCGTTCAAAGAGCTTGATATGCTGACCGATGCGAATAACAACCTGTACAGAAAAGTCCATCAGGAGCTTGAGAGACAGGCTGAGTTCAATGCAAATGTATCCCATGAGCTGAGAACACCTGTAGCAGTCATGCATGCCCAGTGTCAGCTTTCCAGGGAGATCGCGGAGAAGAATGGCGATGAGGAGATGCTTGAGAGCATAGAGGTATTCGAGAGACAGACCTCACGTATGAAGGGGCTCATAGAACAGCTTCTTCAGATGTCGGTCATGGACAATGAAAACGCAGTCATAGCGGTTGAGGATGTAGATCTGCTGGATGTGGTGGAGTCTGTGTGCGATGATGTGGAGTACATCTGTAAGAAGAATCTTAAGTTTACCTACGACCTGAAGCCGACGATGGTCAAAGCGAATATGAACCATATAGTTATCGTCGTGAACAATCTGATGTCAAATGCGGTGAAGTACAGCAATGATGGAGGTAATATCCATGTGTCCTGCGGTGTGAAAAATGACAGCTATTTTATCTCGGTCAGGGATGAGGGCCGGGGAATGGATAAGAGCACAAAGGAAAAGATATTTGAGAGTTTTTACAGAGGTGAGCCGGATAGAAGTGCGGAGGGTTTTGGCCTGGGGTTGTCACAGGTAATGCAGATCGCCAGATATTACGGCGGAATCGTGGATGTTGACAGTGAGCCCGGAAAAGGAAGCCTGTTTACATTTAAAATCCCGGTAAATGCAGAATAATGTCTGTGGATTTTAATATATATTAATTTTTTTAATGAAAGATTAATTTTAAATGTGTATAATTTAAAATCAGTGTTTTATTGAAAATAGGAGATATATTTATGAAAGAACGAAAGAGAATAGTACATTTACTGATCGGCCCATTGTTATTCGGGCTGTTTACGGCACTTTTGCCACACGGAGTATTCACGACATTTGAGTCAAGAGCAGCGATAGGAACCATCATGTGGATGGCGTACTGGTGGGTAACAGGCCCGGTGGACTATGCGGTAACTGCATTCCTCCCGATAGCCTTAAATGCGATATTTCAGATGACTGACATGTCGGCGGTCATTTCCAACTACGCAGACGAGACGATACTGCTTCTTCTGGGAGCTTCCATCATAAGCGTGATGTGGGAGAATACCGGGCTTGACAAGAGGATAGCCATTACATTCCTGAGACTTATCGGCAGCAGTTTGAGGATACAGCTTGTGTTCTGGTTTGTGTTGTCTGCAGTTCTGTCAGCGGTGCTTCCAAATGCAGTGGTATGTGCGACGATCACACCTATAGCGATCGCCATGCTCAAGTATATAGGAATGGACGACATCAAGACAAACAAGACTGCATCAAAGATACTTCTCACGATAGCATATGCAACCGGACTCGGTGGTCTGGCATCGCCGCTCGGAGGTGCGATGAATCTTGTGACGGTCGAATATATACAGCAGATAACAGGCGAGGAGTACATGTACTCTTCGTGGGTCGTGAGATTCCTGCCTATCATGCTCATACTTGTGCTTGTAAATATCCTGTTCATGATCCGTGATGTGAAGAAGACAGAGATGCTTGGCGGTTCAAGGGAATACTTTGTAGCAAAATACAAGGAGCTTCCTCCTATGAGCTACGAGGAGAAGATAGCACTTGTGTTATTTGTTCTTGCCACGGTGCTTGCATTTACCAGACAGCTCTACCAGAGCATACTTCCGGGACTCAAGCCGGCGTATGTATTTATCATATGCGCCATAGTATCATTCCTTCTCACCAACAAGAACGGAGAGCGTATTATGGTGTGGAAGAATGTTCAGGGTAAGATCATCTGGGGACTTATGTATATATTTGCCGGTGGACTTGCCGCCGGAACACTCATCAACAAATCCGGTGCTGCAGAGGCACTTGGTGAGTGTATATCAAAGCTTGATATGAAGGGCGGATTTATCACAGTGTTCGTGATACTTGCCGTTACACTTCTCATGTCGGATGTGACATCCAACACAGCCACGGCTGCGGTAGCCATGCCGCTGGTAATATCCATCACACAGGGCTGCGGACTCAATCCGATACCGTACATATATGTGGCATCTGTGGGAGTCAACCTGTCATACATGCTTCCGACATCCATCAGGGCGATACCGGTTGGATACGGCCTGTCGCCAAAGTATATGTTCAAAGAGGGCTGGAAGATAACTCTGCTGGTTCTGGCGGTCATGTCAGTAGCATGTGCGCTGCTGTTAAAATACTGGCCGGCGTTTAGCAGTGTATAAATAATTTTTACTTGTAGAAGAGGGAGAGGACATGTCAGTAGTAACTTATACATTTATAGTTTTTTTATTGTGTACAATAGTGCTATACTACATAGTTCCAAAGAAGATACAGTGGGTGATACTGCTCCTTGCGAGTCTTGTGTTCTACGGATATGCCGGGATAGAGTACTTGTTTCTGGTCATTGCCACGGCTGTTGTCGTGTATCTGTTCTCACTGAGGCTGCAGAAGAGTCTGGACGAGCAGGAGGAGCTGGCAAAGGATGCGGACAGAAGAACCGCACGAAAGATCAAGGCTGCTGAGAAGGCGAAGAGAAAGAAGTTCCTTGTGTGGGCACTTGTCATAGTTATCGGTGTTCTGGCGGTGTTCAAGGCATTTGGCTTTGTGCTCGACAATATAAAGAGATTCATACCATACGACGGATTGCAGAGCATTCCTGACTGGAATCTCATAGCACCTTTGGGAATATCATTTTACTCATTCATGATGATCTCATATCTCGTGGATCTGTATAACGGACGAATATCAGCGCAGAAGAATTTCTTCAGATACCTGTCATATGTGCTTTATTTCCCACATGTTACCCAGGGACCTATAGCCAGATATGAGGAAGTAGGATATCAGCTCTGGGAGGAGCACAGCTTCAATATGGACACTATCATGAGAGGTGTCTGGCTCATGCTTTGGGGATTTGTGAAGAAGATCGTTATAGCTGACAGGATAGGAGCTTTTACAAAAGAGATATTTGGGCATACATTTGATTATCATGGCGGAATATTCCTGGCAGTGGGAATCGCATATTCCATCCAGATATACTGCGATTTCTCAGGATGTATGGACATAGTAAGGGGCACTTCAGAGTGCTTCGGCATCGTTCTGGGAGAGAACTTCAGAAGACCATACTTTTCACAGACACTTCCTGAGTTCTGGAGAAGATGGCATTTGTCACTGGGTGCATTCTTCAGAGAATATGTATTCTACCCGGTGTCAACATCAAAGCTGTTCCTCAAGCTCAATGTCAAGATAAGAGATCACCTAGGAAATGTGATAGGAAAGGTATTTGCAGCGAGCATACCTATCCTGTGTGTGTGGGTGCTGACCGGTCTCTGGCACGGCGCAAAGTGGAATTATATAGCATGGGGCTTGTATCACGGAGTGCTGATATGCATGTCGACACTTTTTGAGGAACCGCTGGCAAAGCTTACAAAGGCGCTCAGGATAAAGACTGACTGCATAAGCTGGGAGATATTCAGAATGCTCAGAACATTCATCCTCTGTGTCATCGGACGTCTTATATTTATGGGACAGGGAATCCGAAGCTCGATCTGGATGATCCGTTCCATGGTTTTTGATCACTCAAGGGTGTATAATATTGTGGATGAATTTTCACTTTCAGGAAGAGAGTGGAGAGTTTTGATATTTGGATGCCTTCTCCTTCTTGCTGTGTCTATCGCGCAGGAGATCATGGAGAGAAGAGGCAGCACAGGCGATGTCAGAGAATGGCTTGCAAAGCAGAACATAGTATTCAAATGGCTGGTCATGGCAGCAGGTCTGGCATTCATTGCCATATGCGGAGTATACGGCTCTGGTGCGGGCGCATCATTTATATATGAACAGTTCTAATGAGAAGGGAGAAAGATATGCCAGCGTGGATAAAATATACAATATCAGTATTTTCGATATGTACAGTGCTTTTCCTTGGCTTGAACAAGGCGGGAGAACTGGCGAGACCACAGGATTTTGACTCTGATGTGTGGACAAACTACTATGCGGAGGAGGATAACACCATCAATACGGTGCTCATCGGCTCCAGCTCGATGTACAGATACTGGATACCGACTCAGGCGTATGAGGAGCAGGGGTACACATCGATGCTCATAGGTACTGCGGCTCAGGATATAAGACTTGCGCCGTATCTCATGGAAGAGGCTGCAAAGACCCAGGATCTGGATTTGTTTGTGGTTGAGGTCAGAAGTATTATCATACGAGGCGATGTCACAAAGATAAAGGATGAGCATTACAATTATCGTATGGAGGTCATGACATCGGGCATGAGACCATCATCGACGAAGTTTGAGATGATACAGAAGTATTACAGAGCGGATGAGAAGTCAAAGTTCGAGCTCATGTTCCCTATTCTGAAGTATCACGATAATCTGCTGACATTTGACAGACAGGTGCTTATAGACAGACTCAATCAGGGAACGGACGAGTTCAAGACAGGTAGGCAGAGGTCGAAGATCACGAAGATCAAGGAGCCTGTGTTCGAGTCTGACGGACAGCTTCATCTGTCGGATGAGACACTCGGATATATCGATGACATAGAGGCAAAGGCAGAGGAGCTCGGAGTGAAGGTCCTGCTGGTTGCAACACCTTACTATCCATCAAAGGGCCAGGCGTCCAAGCAGCTTCAGCTTGACGAGTACATAGCCTCAAAGGGATATGATTATCTGAATATGAACAATGTTCTTGATGAACTGAATCTGGATTATTCAACAGATTTCTACAACAGCAAGCATGTAAATATTGCGGGTGCCAAGAAGGTTACCACATATCTTGCACAATATATAGAGGACAATTACGGCCTGCAGAGTAAGCTTACAGATGAGCAGAAGCAGAGCTGGACTGATGCCTGTGATGCCTGGGCAGATGAGGAAAGCAGTCTCATGGCAGAATGGGAGAAGTACAAGAAGGAGAACGAATAATGTATAAGCAGACGGTATTACATTATATTCAGGAGTATGCCCAGACGCAGCCGGACACTCTGGCGGTGTGTGAGCTAAGAAAGACAGTCACATACGCAGAGTATTGGAGCAATATAAGAAAGACTGCACACGCTTTGCAGGATATGGGCATACGCAAGGGCGATCATGTAATGATCAGATGCACACAGAACATAGATTATCTGACAGTGTTCACTGCACTGCAGTACATGCAGGTGCTTGTCGTGCCGATAGAGAAATCCACATCCGCAGAGAGGGCAGTTGAGATAGGCCAGAGAGTTGACGCGGCATGTCTCATATCAGACAAGCCTGTGGATGGAATAAAGTGTATAAGCCAGAAGGAAATAATAACCAGGATGAAGGATGAGAGCGAGGCAGAGCTTGAGCTTCCGGGTGAGGAGGACAGATCGATGCTGCTCTTCACAACGGGAACTACTGGATCTTCAAAGGGCGTTGTCATGCACCACAGAGGTGATGTGGGAATAGCTGGCAATGTCATCGAGGGAACAGCCATGAAGAAGGGCAATGTGGAGATAATACCAATGCCTCTCAACCATTCATTTGGAATAAGAAGATACCAGTCAGACATGGTAAATGGCGGCACAGTATGTCTGATGGACGGAATGGTATTTATCGGAACGCTGTGGAAGCTCATAGAGAAATACGGAGTGACATCCATGGCGATATCACCGGCATCACTCGGAATGATATTCCATTTGTCGGATGACAGGATCGCGGATTATGCAGATCAGCTTGATTATATACAGATAGGCTCAGCACCTCTTGCCGAGTCAGACAAGGAGAAGCTGCTCAGATTGCTTCCACATACAAGACTGTATAATTTCTATGGTTCATCTGAAGCCGGATGCGCATGCATACTGGAGTTCAGTGGCAATGGCAACAAGACAGGATGTATAGGAAGACCTACCGTGAACTCGGTCGTAAGATTCTCTGACGACGAGGGTAACGTGGTTACAAATGGCAGCCCGGAGTCACCGGCACTTCTGTCCTGGGGCGGTTCTATAGTCATGGAAGGCTATTACAATGACCCCGAACTCACTGCTGAGACCATTGTGGATGGATATGTTAGGACAAAGGATCTGGCATATCTGGATGAGGATGGCGACTGCATACTTGTAGGCAGGGCCGATGATGTGATAAACTATGGTGGAAGCAAGATATCTCCTGCAGAGATAGAAGACCTTGCACTTGGATATGAGCATATAGATGATGTGGCTTACACTTCAATCAAAGACCCGATCACTGGAGAGCTTCCGGTCATACTGGTCGTGCAGAAGGATGGCTATGAGGAAGCTGATTTTGAAAGCTTTCTTGCTGACAGACTTGAGAGCTACAAGCTTCCAAGAAAGTATATCTATGTTGAAAGTATACCAAAGACGTTCAAGGGTTCAGTTCTGCGAAAGGAAGTAAGAAAGCTTGCAGAGCAGAACGTATAGATGGTTTGCAGAGAAGATCATACAAAGGAGAATTGAACAATGAAAGAATTTATTGAGATGCTCAAGAAGATCAAGCCAAATGTTGATTTTGAAAATGAGGAGGCACTCGTTGACGACGGAATCCTGGAGTCACTCGATATCATCTCTATCATTTCAGAGATAGCAGATAAGTACGGAGTTGTCATCCCAAGTGATGAGATCATACCTGATAACTTCAACTCAGCAATCGCTCTCTATGAGCTTGTGGAGGATCTGAAGTAGGATCTGAAACATGATCTGAAAGTGGAATCAGATATATCTGGAATAAAAACCTGTGTATATGTTATATACACAGGTTTTTTAAAATGCACAGATGTTCATATAAATAAATTTTTAAAAGAATAGCATTTTACTGTTGACATATAATTAAATACATGTTTAAATGTTCATAGATTCAATGAGAACAATGAAAAGGAGATAACTATTATGAAGAAGTATAAGATTGAAGTTGATTGTGCAAACTGTGCAGCAAAGATGGAGGAGGCTACAAAGAAGGTAGCAGGTGTTAAGGATGCAACAGTGGCATTCATGGCACAGAAGATGAGCGTTGAGTTCGACGACGGAGCTGACGAGGCTGAGGTTATGAAGAATGTACTTAAGGCTTGTAAGAAGGTTGAGCCTGACTGCGAGATCTTTATGTAACCAAAGGCGGTTATGCATGTGCATGATGACTGCCGGATTATGGTATAGCAGGTTGTTTAGTCACGGCTAACTGTGAAAGATCTGTGCTCTATCAGATAGGAGGATGTTATGACAAAGAAACAGAAAAAAGTGCTCAGAAGAATTATAATATCGGCGGTTCTTCTGGTTGCCATGGCTGTCACATTTACGGTGCTTGACAAGACCGGGATGGTGGATCTTGAGAATCCGTCAGTTATGTGGCGATGCATAGAGATCGTGGCTTACCTGATTCCATATCTCGTCATAGGTTACGATATACTTAAAAAGGCATTTCTCGGAATCATACACGGAGAGGTATTTGACGAGAATTTCCTTATGGCTATAGCTACGGTTGGCGCCATGGTGCTCGGTGAGTACAAGGAGGCATCAGCGGTTATGCTGTTCTACCAGATAGGCGAGCTGTTCCAGAGCTACGCCGTAGGCAAGAGCAGGAAGAATATCACAGCACTCATGGATATCCGTCCGGATTATGCCAACATAGAGAAGGATGGCAAGCTGGAACAGGTTGATCCGGATGACGTTCAGATCGGAACAGTCATAGTTGTACAGCCGGGCGAGAAGGTGCCTATCGATGGTAAGGTTGTGGAGGGCTCATCCTCACTCAACACAAGTGCCCTCACAGGTGAGAGCGTACCTAGAGAGGTTCATGTCGGCGATGAGATCATCAGTGGATGTGTCAACCTCACAGGACTTATCAAGATCGAGACATCCAAGGAATTTGGAGAGTCAACTGTATCAAAGATCCTTGATCTCGTTGAGAACTCAAGCATGAAGAAGTCCAGATCAGAGAACTTCATCACAAGATTTGCAAAGTATTATACACCGGCTGTATGTATAGCAGCACTTGCGCTTGCAGTGCTTCCGCCATTGGTAAACATTATCATGGGTAATCCTGCAGCATGGTCCAAGTGGATCATCAGAGCACTGACAACACTTGTTATAAGCTGTCCATGTGCACTGGTAATATCCATTCCACTGAGCTTCTTTGGAGGAATCGGCGGAGCTTCGGCAAAGGGTATTCTGGTCAAGGGTTCCAACTATCTTGAGGCTCTCTCATACACAAAGTATGTCGTGTGCGATAAGACAGGAACACTCACAAAGGGTGTGTTCCAGGTTACAGAGATACATCCTGAGGGAGGAATGAGCGAAGCTGATCTTCTTGAAAAGGCAGCGCTGGTCGAGAGCTATTCCAACCATCCTATCAGCAAGAGCCTGAAGGAGGCATATGGCAAGGAAATCGACAACAACAGGGTCACAGACGCAAAGGAGATCAGCGGACACGGTGTGTCAGCGGTTGTTGATGGTCATGAGGTTGCCGCAGGAAATGTCAAGCTCATGAAGCAGATGAACATACAGGCAGCGGTTCCTACATCGGTTGGAACAGAGATACATGTTGCCGTGGATGGAAAGTATGCAGGATATATTCTCATATCAGATGTTGTCAAGCCAAATGCAAAGGAGGCTATAAGTGGTCTCAAGGCAGCAGGCGTGGAGAAGGTAGTCATGCTCACAGGTGATGCGAAGAAGGTTGCAGATGCAGTCGGAAGCGAGCTTGGCGTGGATGAGGTGAGAAGTGAACTTCTCCCTGGAGACAAGGTGGATGAGGTCGAGAAGCTCATCGCAGCCAAGGGAGAGAAGGAGAAGCTTGCATTTGTCGGAGATGGAATCAATGACGCCCCTGTACTTTCGAGAGCAGATATAGGAATCGCCATGGGAGCCCTTGGTTCCGATGCAGCTATCGAAGCTGCGGATATCGTCCTCATGGATGATGATCCTGCAAAGATAGCGACAGCCATGAAGATATCCAAGAAGACACTCAGGATCGTACACCAGAACATAGTATTTGCACTTGTGATCAAGTTTGCATGCCTTGCACTGGGCGCAGTTGGATTTGTCAACATGTGGTGGGCAATATTCGCAGATGTAGGAGTTATGATCCTTGCGGTATTAAATGCGACAAGAGCACTGAGCTTCAAAGAATAGGAGGAGACCGCATGGGAGAGATACATTTGCCGCATTGTCACTGCGACAATGAGAACAAGATCATAAAATGCATGCCGTCTGTGGAAGATTGCAGCAGCATGGCAGATATATTCAAACAGCTCAGCGATGGCACAAGGCTAAGGATACTCTGGATGCTGTGCCACCTCGAGGAATGTGTCAGCAACATAGCGGCGGCCATGGAGATGAGTGATCCGGCCGTATCGCACCACCTGAAGCAGCTCAAGGGCAGCGGCCTGATCGTGAGCCGCAGAGAGGGCAAGGAGGTATATTACAAGCTGGCAGACACGGAGACAGCCAGACTTGTACACAAGGTGTGTGAGGAGATGTTCCAGATAACCTGCCCGCTTGAACAATAGAATAATATGACAGATAAATCCCCGCCGGTACCGAACAGATCAGTGCCGGCGGGGATTTTTTGCGTGGACAAGGAGATGAAGATATTATTATTTTAGGGTTTAGAGTAAAAAGTTGTTGACACACATCTGTACATAGTGTATATATAACATATAAACAGTTGAGAACAGTTTAAGGAGGTGTACATATGAGACTTTCTCAGAACTCAGGAGTGCCTATATATCAGCAGATAGCAGACAGCTTCAAGTCGGACATTCTGGCGGGCAAATATGCCCAGGGCGAATATCTGCCGTCTATCAGGGGGCTGGCACGGGATCTGAAGATAAGTGTTATCACCACCATGAAAGCTTATGAGCTGCTGGAGCAGGAAGGGCTGGTCACGGCTGAACAGGGCAAGGGCTTTTATGTGAATGCACAGGACAGTGAGATGCTGATAGAGCAGCATCTTCGAAAGGTAGAGGCATCTTTGACGGAGGCCATAGCTGCGGCACGTATTGCGGGGTTGTCGGACGATGAACTAAAGAATATGCTTGATGCCTTGCTTATGGTACAGGACTGACGATTTGACAGGCAGAGAACAAAGTGGACAGAGAATAGGGAAAAAGAAAGACGTGAAGAGAGTTTAAGGTTTAATGGAGGATTGGATGATGAATTATGACTGCGCTGTAAAAGGGGAGAATATTTCCAAAAAGTTTAAGAAATTTACACTGGATATACCTGATTTGAGGGTGCCAAAGGGATTTGCGACAGCACTCATCGGAGAAAATGGAGCGGGAAAGACGACACTTCTCAATATGCTTTCAGGAATAAGGCTTGATTACAAAGGTGAGCTGACTTTCTTTGACAAGTATTCATCGGAGGAAAAGGAGAGAAGGGCGGATGTAAAGAACAGGATAGGCTATACGGGAACAGGCAGATATTACCTTCCACAGTGGACTGTATCTGATGTGGAGGAGATAAGCAGTCTGCTCTTCGACAATTTTGACAGGGACGAGTTCGAAAGATATTGCCGAGAACTTGCGATATTTCCTGATTCCCCGGACGGTGTTGCTCTGAAGAAAAAGTGTTCAGCACTCTCTGATGGAACCAGAACTAAGCTGATGCTTGCCGGGGTTATGGCGAGGGATACAGACCTGCTGCTGCTCGATGAGCCGGCATCGCCTCTTGATCCTCTTATGCGAGACAAGCTGTGTCAGATGATCGGCGATTATATAAGCGACGGAGCGGGGGAGAAGAGTGTATTGTTCTCAACACACAATATATCCGATATGGAGAGTATCACTGATTATGCGATCATCATGGAACATGGAAATGTGGTCGAGTGCGGATTTGTGGAGGACCTGAAGGAGAAATACATACTGATAAAGGGAGATGCCCAGGATGCGGAGGAGGCATCAAAGATCCTTTATACCATGACTAAGAATCCTTATGGCTTTGAGGGAATCTGTCTTGCAGAGAATCTGGACAAGCTTGCAGGCATGAATGTGAGCAAGGAGATACCATCGCTGTTTCAGATAAGTGTGGCGGTCATGAAGAATAATACAAAAATGGTATTAAAGTAAAAACTGCTTAGAGTGTTTCGCGTATTTATAGGAGCGTAATTATGAGGATGATAAAGGATTACAGAGCCATTACAAATGGAAAATACCGGCTAGTGTGTAATGTGTTGATACCGATCATACTGGGGGTGATACTGGCATTGATCGATATAGGAGTGAGAAAATATTATGTAACAGCGGTCATGCTCGGTGTGGGAGCAGCGCTCATGACTGCGATCGAGGTTATGGCTGATTATTGGGGATTCGGTGCAATATGTGTGAAGGGCTGCCTTGGAATGGATTATCTGAAGACGTCAACAAAGGGGAAAGCCATGTTACGGAATGCGCTTACGGCGGATCTGCTTGTCCGACCGGTGAGGATCGCGATATGCATGGTGATAGTGGCCGTACCATATGGAATTATGGTGGGTAACCCGGTAAGACTGCTTTGCCTGTCGATACTGCTCACAGCAAATCTGTCGGTGTGGGCGCTGAACATTACGAGATATGTCCAGAATGTTCAGGTCATGAGTCTGCTGTCCATGCTGTCATCAGGAGCATCGGGAGCTGCGGTTATATATATAACGATATCTTCGGGATTGCAGAAGTTTACATGGCTCATAGTTGCAGCACTGGCGGTATTGCTGCCGGTTGGAATATATGTGACGCGCAGACATATGTACCGCAAGGTTGAGGCGTCTTATCTGGATATGGATTAACAGATTGTTGTTCAAGGCTGGAAACGGCTTAGACTATCCGCCCCGCCTGCCGGCGGGAGGAATGATATATATTAGACAAGGAGGATTAAGGGATGAAAGATTTGATACTTGGTTTTAAACTTCTCAGATATGGATATAAGTTAAAGACAAATGTGATGATGCTTATTTTGTTCACTGCAATAGGGTTTGTGGTCGAACTGTCATCACACGGAACGAATATTCTGGGCGGTTTCTATTTTATGCTGACTGGAATGTTTGCCTACCAGATGATAATATACATGAATGCATCGGACTATGTGCAGTCAAGCGTGATGAAGAGAAAACTGGAGGTGGGAATGCCAGTGATCGTCAGCACAGTTGTGTATCTTGTACTTTTCACAATACTTGTTGCGGAGAAATATATACTTATCAGAATGTATCCGGAGAATACAGAAAACTATCAGGATACATTGTTTATGATCATATTTATATTGTTCGGAGCTATGATATTCTGCGGTGTATGTTACAAATATTTTGTGGCAAGCTTTATCGTGTTTATGCTGGTGATAATAACCTGCATGTCAATAGTCAGTTCCTGGCTGTGTCACCATCATATATCAGAGGTTATAAGCCTTGGGCTTGTAAAGCTTGCTGTCCTTGGATATGCGGCCATCCTTTTGGGTGGTGTTATAGAGTATCTGCTCAGTTCACTTCTCTACAGAAAACAGTTGTCAGAGTTCGCGATGAGCGGACTCAGCAAGAGCATGAAGTAAATGAAAATACAAATAAACTTAATAAAATAGACGGAACAGAGCCGGTTGCGGATCGTGCGGGATTGCCGAAGAGAGGGCGGTCACAGCAGAAGATTTGTAACCGGCTCTATTGCTATTATCAGGTGAGTGGAATATAATATTTAAGAATGTGCGCACTGGAAAAATCCGGCAGCTGCGCATAAGAGTAATGTATAAAATACAGAACCATAACGGCAGACATTGATAAGTCAGCATATGAATTTGAAAAGAAAGATATAAGGAAGTTATATGGTACAGAACATATTGTTTGATCTGGATGAGACACTGCTGGACTTCAAGCGCAGCGAGAGCAGAGCGCTCTCCAATATGCTCAGGCATATTGGGGTGGAGCCTACAGAAAAGGTCATATCCAGATACAGCGAGATCAACAAATCGAGATGGAAGCTGCTTGAACAGGGACTGCTCACAAGGCAGCAGGTTAAGGAGAGCAGATACGAGATACTTTTTGCAGAGCTGGGAGTTGACTACTCTGCTGCGGAGGCGACAGCCTACTATGAGGAGCAGCTCAGCCAGAAGGGATTTGTATTCCCTGATACGATAAAGCTGCTTGAAACCTTGCACGGAAGATACAGAATGTACATTGTGTCAAATGGCGGCTCAAATGTACAGAGCGGACGACTTGCGGACAGCGGTATAGGAAAGTATTTTGAGGATATATTCATATCTGAGGATGCCGGAGCGGAGAAACCATCCAGAGAATTCTTTGACTATTGCTTTGGCAGGAGACCAGAGATAAAGGCAGATGAGACTGTGATCATAGGAGACAGTCTGACATCAGATATACAGGGCGGAATAAATGCTGGGATAAGGACGATATGGTTCAATCCGGATGGGCAGCAGGCGGCGGATATACATTCGGACTATGAGGTGAAAACACTTATGGATATTCCGGCGCTGCTTGAAGAGCTGTAAGCAAAAAAGCAAAATTATTTATCGGGACCGGATACAAATGAGTCCGGATATAAATGAGTCCAGATTGAAATAAACAGGAATAGACAAATATACAGAGGTAGTACATGAAGATAAGAGATTTGATAACACAGGACAAGGCGACACTCTCATTTGAGGTGTTCCCGCCAAAGAAGGATACAGACTTTGCGGATGTTGAGGCAGCGGCGCTTGGTATAGCGGCATTTAAGCCGGATTACATGAGCGTTACATATGGTGCCGGGGGAAGCACCAAGGGACATACGATCCAGCTTGCACGGGAGATCCAGGAGAAGTACGACGTGCCGACCATAGCACATCTGACATGCGTGTGTGCCAGCAAAGAGGGCATCAAGACTGCGCTTGCTGACATGAAGAATGCCGGTATAGAGAATATACTTGCTCTCCGCGGTGATATACCGAAGAACTATGATGGACAGGTATTTGCAGAGTTCTCACATGCATCAGAGCTGGTGGAGCTCATCAAGGAGACAGGAGATTTCTGCGTGGGCGGAGCATGTTACCCTGAGGTACACCCAGACTCGGCAAATAAGCACGAAGACATAATTGGGCTTAAGAAAAAGGTCGATGCTGGATGTGATTATCTCACGACCCAGATGTTCTTCGACAACAACATATTCTTTAATTTCATGTACAGAATCAGAGAGGTGGGAATATCAGTGCCGATCATACCGGGTATTATGCCTATAACAAGAAGAGTACAGGTCAAGAATGCTGTCAAGCTCTCAGGCTGTAACGTGCCGGAGAGATTCAAGAGCATAGTCGATGCATTTGGCGATACAGAGGCTGCGATGAGGCAGGCGGGAATTGCATATGCCACAGACCAGATCATAGATCTCATGGCAAATGGAGTGAAGCATATACATGTGTATTCCATGAATAAGCCTGAGGTTGCGGCAGGAATACAGAAGAATCTATCGGAAATACTTAAGATATAAAATTTATTGACAGACCTAGAGGCGGGACATCATGAGGGACAGCAACAGGATGGTGTTCAATGAAATGAGTATCGGGTTATGAAACCGGTTATATCAGTGATTTTTACAGCCGGAAGCGGTGTGGAGACATGCCGGACAAAGCTGGCTGGCCAGACATTTAAGGAGTACGAGATAATAGAAGCGGACAGATTCGCGGGGCTTGAGCGCGCGCACGGAGAATATATACTGTTCGTGGATGGCTCGGAGGTTTATCCGGAGAACATGCTGGAGAAGCTGCATGACGCCGCAGAGCAGAGCGGGGCGGACATGGTGATTTCGAACTGCGAGCTTATAGACAGTGACGGTGGGAAGACCTTCGGAAGAGGTGTACATTTTGAGTGGGTTCACGGCGGAAAGCAGGTGTTTAACTGGAAGGACTGCCGTGGCAGGATCATGAATGTGGTACGACCATTAGTTGGCAATAAACTCTACAGAAAGCAGTTCATAATAGATGCAGGACTGGGCATTGCCGGTTGTGACAGCGAAGCTATATATTCGGCAATTGGAGCTGTAGCGGCGGAGAAGATAGCATATATAAGCAATCTGACATTTTCAAGGAATGTTGTTCCTGAGAGTGAGGATGAGAAGCTGCCGGATGTTCCGAAGACCGTTGACTGTGTGACGGAGCATGTGAAGGGCATGGCAGACAGGACTGATCTGTGGAATGCTGTTATGTACTTTGCCATACGTCAGTATGTGGACAATTATGAGAAGTATTGCAGAGAACTGGATTCTGCAGAGAGAATAGAGTTTTACGAGAAAGCGCACAGCGTATTTAACAGTGAGATATTTGACGGATTGACAGAGAAGGGACTCAATGATGACAAGTTATTCCGCAAATATTCCATCATAAAGAAACATGATTCATCGGAGCTGAAAAAGCTCAAGACGAGAAGGATAATAGTGTCGCTCACATCCTATCCCGCCAGAATTGCGGGCATAGCACAGATGCTTGAGTCGATATATTCACAGACCAGAAAGGCAGATAAGATCGTTCTGTGGCTGGCGGAGGAGCAGTTCCCTAATAAGGATGACGATCTCCCGGATGATCTCAGAAAGCTGCAGTTTGAGGATAAGCTGGAGGTCAGATGGTGTGATGATCTGAAGCCGCACAAGAAGTATTTCTATGCGTTGCAGGAGTTCACGGACGACGTGGTCGTGACGATAGATGACGATCTGCAATATCCTCCATACATGCTTGAGAATCTGTATATGTCATATTTACAGTATCCAGAGGCGGTATCCGCTGTGAGGACACACTGGATGGTCATTTCGGATAAAGGGCAGCTTATTCCGTACAGGTATTGGATGAAGGAGACGGTTGCCTGTCTGTACAGACCAAAGATGCAGTTATTTGCAACCGGGGGCGCAGGAACTTTATATCCACCAGGAATTTATGATGATAAGTGGTTCGACAAAGACAAGATGGTGGAGATGTGCCTGTGGGCGGATGACATCTGGCTTAAGCTAATAGAGATCATGTCAGGAGTTCCGGTTGTGGCGGCTATGCCATGTGAGGATCTTCGGTACTTACCGGGCTCACAGGAAATAGGCCTTTACCATAAGAATGTGGACGCCGACCAGAATGACGTTCAGTTACAGAAGATAGAGAAATGGCTTAAACCTGAATATGGAGATAATGCACTTGCGAAGAAGATTCTTGAATATGATGGAGAGCCGGTAGAGGATGCACTGATCAGGGTATGTGAATGTCATGAAAAAGAACGCAGAGAATTGAGGGATGAGATTGGTAGAAATTCCAGACAATTAAAAAAACGCATTGAAGAAAATGAGCGTGCCTACAGGGAAAAGTCAGAGATAAATGCCAAGCTTCAAAGAACATACAAGGAAAAGTCGGAGATAAATGCAAAACTACAGCAGACATATAAGGAAAAGGCTGACAGGGGTATCCGGATAAAAGAACTTGAGAAGGAGAAATCTGATCTTCAGGCAAAACTTGGAGAACTTCAGACAGAAAAAGCAGATATTCAGAAGAAATTGGAACAGCTTCAGGCAGAGAATGTTGTTTTGCAAAAGCAGCGTTCAATATGGTATAAAATAAAAAAGTGATAAAAATAAAGAAAGAAGGAAATAAAAATGACACTTGAGAAGTTACAGAAGGATATGATAGCAGCAATGAAGGCAAGGGATAAGGAGAGAAAGGACAGCATCTCATCCCTCGTATCAGCAGTTAAGAAGGTCGGAATCGATAACGGCTGCAGAGACAACATTCCTGAGGATATAGTTGATAGTGTTATCCTCAAGGAGATCAAGTCTGTAAAAGAGCAGATCGATACCTGCCCTGCAGACAGAACAGATCTTCTGGAGCAGTACAAGGCAAGATATGATGTGTTCAACGAGTATGCGCCAAAGCTTCTGTCAGAGGATGCGGTGAGAGATATCCTCACAACAAAATTTGCAGATGTGATAGCAACAAAGAATAAAGGCCAGATCATGAAGGCTGTCATGGCTGAACTCAAGGGCAAGGCAGACGGCAAGGTCATCAATCAGGTTGTGGCAGAGCTTTGCAAGTAGAGGAGAAAGTGTTTTGAAATTTGTAGGAATTGAAAAGAAAGAACAGGGAAAGTTCATCACACGATACGATGTTCAGTACGAGACTGTAGACGGAATAGTTAAGAACTATGAGATGATAAGCAGGAATGGAGAAATCACCGATTTCGAGGGACTTCATGGCAAGGCAGCAGATGCGGTGGTCATCATCGCCACAGACGAGGCAGATGAGAGGATCCTTATAGATAAGGAGTTCAGACTTGCTCCGGGTGAATGGGTATATAATTTCCCTGCCGGACTCATAGATCCGGGGGAGACTCCTGAGGTCAGTGCTAGACGTGAGCTTATGGAGGAAACGGGACTTGAGCTGTACGAGATCAGTGACACAATAGGGACAAGCTACAGTGCTGTAGGATTTTCAAATGAGACAAATATGTGCGTTGTAGGCAAGGCGAGAGGCGAGTTCAAGCCTAGCACTTCAACTCTGGAGGAGATCACTCCAGGATGGTACACAAAGGCAGAGGTAAGAGAACTGCTCAAGACTGAGAAGTTTGCAGCCAGAACACAGGCCTTCTGTTATGTGTGGAGCAGACAGTGATATGAGAATGAAAAAGGAGAAATAATCTATGGAAAAATTACCTGGAAAGGGAATGGTGACGGCATCGTCGCTCATCATGCTCATATGGGGGCTTGTAAATGCCGGATATTATGACATTGCAAAGCTTGTGCTTGCAGATGAGCCATCGACAAAGGCTGTCGTATGTGGCGTTGTGGCCGGAATAGCGTCGCTGGCGGCCATCATAGGCGGTATATTTGGAATAGCCGGAAGCAACAAGGTTGCAAAGGCGTCTGCCATAGTTGTATGGGCAGCATTTCTGGTGATACTTGCGATAATAAGCGGTATAGTGACACTGGTGTCCGGTGACAGCAAACTGATAGCAGTGATTATGATGATCGTTGGAATAGTGGTTCCGGTTATCATGTTTATGGGTGCTGCGAAAAACAGGGCAATCAGATAATTAATTGCTTTTTAGATATTGTCAAGCTATAGATAGTTGATAATAAAGATGTGGATTACAGGAGGAGATTGATGAGTAAGCAAAAAACTCTAAGACAAAAAATGATCATCATTGCATTGGCATTTTTGTTACCGGTTATTATAACGTTGATTGTTATGGCTGTGTGCGGAGTGGTACCATTTGGTAATAAGTCTACGATGATCTGGGATTCATTGCTACAGTATAAGGACTATTATGGATATTTATGGGATGTGTTTCATGGAAATGCAGGTATAGAATATTCTACAGGAAAAGCACTTGGCGGCAGGATGATAGGGATAGTAGCTTATTATTTGTCTAGTCCATTAAATTTGTTTATTGTGTTTTTTTCAAAGGCGCAGATACCACAGTTTATGGCATTTATGATTTTGCTCAGAATTGGTTTGTGTGGAATAACAGGATACATATATGTTGATAAAAGGTTCAAAATATCGGTGATACCAGGCCTTGTATTATCATCGTTATATGCACTTATGGAATATAATGTGTATAATTGTAGAAACGTTATGTGGCTTGATGGAGTTATTATTTTGCCATTGATAGCACTAGGAGTATGGAAGTGCGTTGATAAGAAGAAAACGGGGCTGCTATTTACTTCTGTATTCGTTGCAATTTTCTGTAATTGGTACACTGGCTATATGGTATGTCTGATGTCAGGAATACTATTTATTGTTGAATATCTTAATGCAAATGACTTTAGTATAAAAAAAGCGTTGAAAACAGAAT
Source organism: Coprococcus sp. BIOML-A2 (assembly GCF_009875795.1). Classification (NCBI taxonomy): domain Bacteria; kingdom Bacillati; phylum Bacillota; class Clostridia; order Lachnospirales; family Lachnospiraceae; genus Coprococcus; species Coprococcus sp. BIOML-A2. The sequence goes on along the minus strand of NZ_WWSI01000005.1, from coordinate 38,508 downwards.
GGAAAAGTATATTTAGATATATAGTAACAATGTTATGTGGAGTGTTGGCGAGTCTGTGTATACTTCTTCCTGCGTGTATGGCGCTTGTTGGAGGAATTGCAACAAATAATACCGTTGGATTGAGCCGTATAGTTAATATGGATATAACACAGTTCCTTAGTGGATTTGATGTTGGTGCGAAAGTGAATGCGCAGGATGCACCCCCTATTTTTACGGGAACCATCGTTCTTATTGCTGTTGTTGCATTTTTCTTTAATTCTGCTGTGAAGAAAAAAGAAAAAATCTGTATGGCATGTCTGCTTGCTTTGTTGTGCAGCTGTTATTGTCTTAGAGATTTAGAGCTTGTGTGGACAGCCTTTGTTAGAAGCACTTCATACTTCTTCAGATTTAGTTTTGTACTCTCTTTTGTAATGATAATGATCGCTGCAAGAGAGGTTCAATTATGGGAAAAAGACCAGGTATCAAAAAAAGAAGTAGCTTCTGCAATGGGGGTTGTTGCAGTAGGTTTGGCATTTTTATATTATATAAAGAAAATAAATTCACCGCGTAATATAGTCATTATTTATATGGCAATTTTTGGTATAGGGATAATAGTGCTGTTATGTGGTAACAATAGAAAAAATGTTTCCAAGGTAGTATGCTTTGGAGTGGCATGCCTGACTGCGATAGAAGCCGGTTATAATGTGTACATTGCTTTTTCTGAATACAATAATGATGCAAGGAGTTTTTCTGATTACACAGTTGCTGCCGAGAATATAGTCGATAGTCTTAATGATACTGAGAAGGGAAGCTTTTTCAGATATGAAAATGATTATAATTATCTAAAGACTATTGGAAGAGATATAGCGACGGGGGAGTCACTGCTGTATGGTTATAATAGCATAGAGCATTATAGTTCAGCTTATGATTTTAATGTTGACAGATTTCTAGCTTATATGGGATATTCTGATATCCCTGGGGAGAAGCTTTTTTTACGTGAGACATATTGGAATAGTCCTATGCTGCTGACAGATTCTTTGCTGTCAATAAAATATGTCCAATTAAAGAGTCCGGCATCAGGATACGAGAAAACGGATCTGAAGACTCAGTATGCACAGGTATATAAAAATAAATACGCTTTGCCCCTCGGCTATCCGGTGAATGACGATATAAAGAAGGTTTCATTTGGCAATGACCCATTTGAAAATCAGCAGAACCTGTTATCCGCTATGCTTGGTGAAGAAGTAGATGTATATGAGAATGTTGATTCAGAATATATACATACTGACAAGAATGGTAATGAAGAATGGAAATTGGATGTAAAAAAAGATGGACCGGTATACGTGTTTGTTGATGGAAGCAAAACACATAGTAGCTTATATGATAACAATTGTGAGGTATATGTAAATGGCGAGTTGATTCAGAATGCATGTCACAGGTTTGAAATCAACAGCATGTACATTGGTGAATATAAGGCTGGAGATCAAATAGATTTAGTTATAAAGAGAAAAACCAATAGGGACAAGAAGCATACATTGTATGTATCGCAGCTGAATACAGATGTGTTTGAAAAAGCGATCAATATTCTTAACACTGGATATAAAACAGATTTAAAAATTTCTAAAAATAGAATTACTGGTGAAGTAGATGTTGACGATGATACAGAAATACTGCTTTCAATACCTTATGAAGATGCATGGTCTGCTGTTGTGGATGGTAAAGAGGTTAAAATTGATGAGCTTGCAGATACTTTTATGGGAATAAAACTTGATAAGGGTAAGCATACAGTACAAATGGTTTATCATACGCCAGGTTTGAGGCTGGGGCTGATCATGTCACTTGCTGGATTCCTGATTTATGCAGGTGTAGAGATAGTTAAGAAAAAAATGAAAAAACAGAAAAATAAAACGGCATAATATATTATGGAAAATAGTTATAAATTTTTTCAGAATACACAATGTGAGTTTTTCCCGTGTCATAAAGTGGAGAAAGTAGAGAACTTTAATTGCATGTTCTGCTACTGCCCACTTTATCGCGAGGAACGGTGCCTAGGTAATCCTGAGTATGTGATCAGCCGGAAAGGGCAGCGGATAAAAGATTGCAGTAATTGTCTTTTAGTACATCAGCCAGAGATGTATGATATGGTTATTGGACGCCTTCAGAGGGAAGATGAGCTTTTGCATATAGATCTTCGAAAGCTCAAGACTCAGGTGAAAGAACGATTGATGCAGATTACCCATATAAATGAAATAGATGCAGATATGAAGTATGAGCATCAGATCAATATTGACAGAATATTGGATGGGGTTATGAAAGATATGTCTGGATCTTGTGCGGTGGATGTTCTTTTACAGGAATTTGCTCCTGAGTGCATTTGCCCCGGCTATTTTACTTTTTGTGGGAAAAAGATAGAGTGCGGAATATTGACACAGCTTGACATCAGTCTTATTGATAAAGGTTACATTTATGCATTTCATGCACCGGTTGTAGATCTGGAAAACACTGGTTCTGTGCTTGACCAGTATTACATGGAGGCATTTCAGGTGGCATGCATGGATGTCATAAGAGGGTGGCTGCAAGGATATCTTGAGAGAAAGAACAGTGTATATGAGAAGAAATATTGCAGTCCATCATTCGGCCCGGGATATTATGGAATGGGCATGGATGCTGTACCTGAGCTGCTTGGACTTATGGATGCATCACAGGTAGGCGTGTCATGGAACGGAGAACGTATGTCGCCGAAGATGAGTCTTGTTGGAACATATCTGATTGCGGGTGAAGATGTGTTTGAGGTGGATTCTGATTGCAGAGACTGTATTGGACAGAGCGGTGGCTGTGAATTCTGTATAAAGCACTGAATTTATACCAAGTAGGAGCAGGAGTGTTCTGCTCCTACTTAGAATTATAGTTATTAGTCCAAATCGAAACTAAAGACCGCTTTGTCGAAATTGCGGTTCTTTAAATCTTCATCTGAAATGATCCAAAAGATATTCCATAGACAACCAACGTTGTAACCATATTGAAACAGCAGATGAGTTTTTGTGTTTACATCCGGTATATTACCACCCGTAGGATAACCGAATAATTTGTTTCCGTCATACGAAAGATATTCGATATCATAATCTGGAGCAACTTCTTCAAGACGGTCAAATAGGTCACAGTCAAGCACATCTCCCAGTGGCTGATAATCTGTGGTGAGTTCAAACTCGACGGCCTTTTCCTCAAAAACTTCTGTAAAATACTTTGAATAATATGGAACAGGCGGCTCAGTTCTCTTTAAATTTGCCAGGTCGCCATTGTACCAGATCACCTTGTGATAAGCCGAATTTTCGGGGTCGTCAGCAACGCTTTCAACCCATTTGTTGGTCTGGTGAATTGAGTCGATTTCTCCGCTCCAGAAAAAATATAAAATACCCGTGTGCGGAAGCTTGTTTTCAATATCCAAGTCGGCAATGTCCGCAAGATTGATTTGAGCAACAAGCTGCATTGCTGATTTTTCGTACCGCTCAGTGTCATCTCCGCGCTTGCAGGAATAGCCCGACATTGTGGGATATGGAATTTCGGGTGGAAGATCGGGAAAGCCACCGATTTTACTTGTGCCTTTTGCAATTACATTTTCCACATCCTTCACACACATTTTAATAGTATTTTTTCGGTAGTCTTTAATACTTTCTGCAATATCAGTGTGTCCTTCTTTAATAAGGAATTCAATCAAATCCATTTCGTGCATTTTCATTTTATACCCCCTAATCCCTATTTGTTAAAGTCAACACATCAATTATATCTCGTATCGCCTAATTTGAATACACATGTAATGGCTACCCTACCTTTGGGATTCCCACGCCAGAAATACCAGACTGACAGTAAGTGTCACAGCCTCGGTCACAGGTGCAGCAAACCACAAGCTATTGCCACCGGTCAAAACAGGAAACGTCAGTATACACACGCTGCTGAGTATGATGTTTCGGAGCAGTGATATACACAGAGACTGCCCGGATTTCAGTATGGCCTGGAGATAGTAGGAGGTCATCAGGTTGATCCCAAATGGCACAAATGCAAAGAAGTACGCTCTGACACCAAGATCGGCAATGACACCAAGACCTTCATTCATATCTATAAACACACTGCAGAGCACCCTTGGAAAAAGTATTCCAAGAAGTGAGAACAGCGCACCCATGATCAGGATGGTTGTGTAAGCCATTCTGATCATGGTGTTTATTCTGCCTATGTTATTTGCTCCATAGTTGGTCGAGATCACAGGCTGCACAGACTGACCAACTCCTGTGAACAGAGAATTGAACAGGATGACGCAGTTTGAGATGACGCTGTATATGGACAGGGCATTCTCGCCGCAGTACTTCAATATCTGTATGTTAAACAGCAGCACTATAAATCCATTTGCAAATTCATTGAAAAAGCTCGGGATACCGGCTGTCACGATATTCTTCATGCTGTTCAGGATCCTGTGTGGCATTATGAAACGCAGCTCATTCTTCTTGCTGAGGAAATGTGATGAGGCGACAAGTACCTGGATCAGCATACCGATTACAGAGGCAAGTGCGGCTCCGCCGATTCCCTGCTTCAGTGGGAATACCAGTACAATGTCCATCACGATATTGAACACTCCACCCAGCAGGACGCCTGCCATGGCGCGGTTCGGGTCATTGTCAGCCCTCACAAATATAGCTATGAAGTTGGAAAATACTGCAACCGGCAGGAACATGTTTATATAGTGCATGTATGACATGGCATATGGGTATAGAGTGGCATTTGCACCCATGAGCCTCAGCAGTGATGGCATGCATGCTCCGTACAGTATCCACAGCAGTGCGGTGATTGCCGCGATCATCATGAATGACACGGTGAAGTAACGGTTAGATTTCATTGTGTTGCCACTTCCTCTGTGCACGCTCATCTGTACTGAGCCACCCACGCCAAAGAGAATCCCGGTTGACATAAGTATGCACAGCAGGGGCGTTGTGATGCTCAGAGCGGCCAGGGCATCAGCTCCAACACCTTTTCCGATGACGATGGCATCAGTCAGGGTGTATATGGACATGACCATGGCACTTCCAAGGGAAGGAATGAGGAATTTGAAGTAAAGCTTTTTCAGATCGTCTTTTAACAGGTTCATTTGTAAATCTCCTTAAAAAAAATAGTTTATAATTGAAAATCATTGAAAATCGGAAAGGCACATGATCGCGGGGACAAATTAACCTGCCAGCCGCATAAAAAAAGAGCCAGATAAGATAAAGTATCTTATCTGGCTCATGAAAATTCTGATATATTTTTATCGCAATTCATGTTCCATCCGGGAATCCTGCATCTGCAGAACACCTTGCAAGGTATATTAATATTCAACATACCGTCCGACTTGTGTTATTATAACAGGAGGTTAGCAAATGTCAAGGACTGATTAGGGGGATATTATGGAATATAGGATAGCGGACGCGAGCGATATAGATATGTTGATGAATGTCAGATTGTCCATGCTTAGGATAGTCAATGATCTTCCAGTTGATTATATATTTGACGATAAATTGGTGACAAACAGCAGGAGATATTTTCTTGAGGGTGATCAGACAACAGTTGTAGCTGTCGATGACGGAAGATGTGTGGCGTGTGCCAGTATGTCTTATATTGAAATTATGCCAACATTTTCTCATACTTCTGGAAAGAGAGCACATCTCATGAATGTATATACAGAAAAGGACTATCGGAGGAGAGGAATCGCCAGGCAGCTTGTGAATATGCTTATAGAGGATGCGCGTGTACATGGTGCCACGGAGATAAGTCTTGATGCCACGGAAAGCGGAAGACCGCTGTACGAATCAATGGGATTTAAGGCATCTGAGGAGTGCATGGTTATAGATATACAGCAATTATGATGCTTTGGATAATAGACAGTTTACATACATATATTTACGGAGACAGACGGAGGCAGACATAGCTATGGAAGTAAGAGATAGCATAGAAAAAAGACGCAGTATTAGAAGGTTTAAAGATACCCCAGTGGAGCAGAAGGAGTAAAGACATCATGAACAATCCAATAAAAGAACTGACTAAGCGGGAATGGCTTATCTGGCTGTGTTCCCTCATTATAGTGCTGGCGTCAAATCTTCTCGCTACAGATCTGGATATCCTCACACTGGCGGCGGCACTCATAGGTGTGACATCGCTTATATTTGCTGCAAAAGGAAATGTGTGGGCGCAGATATTGATGGTGGTATTCAGCATATTATACGGTATCATATCTTTCAGGTTCCGCTACTGGGGTGAGATGATAACCTACCTCGGTATGACTATGCCCATGGCGGTGTGGTCAGTCATAACGTGGTTCAAGAATCCATCAGAGGGCAACAGCAGTGAGGTAGCCATACAGAAACTGACAAGAAGACATGTGATATGGCTCACTGTCAGCACAGTGCTTGTAACGGTTGTATTCTACTATATACTCATGATACTTGACACGCCGAATATAGTATTCAGCACAATATCCATAGTCACAAGTTTCCTGGCGGCTGCGCTCACCATGCTGAGATCGTCATACTATGCGGTGGGATATGCAGCAAATGATGTAGTACTCATAGTATTATGGGTTCTCGCATCTTTTGAGAATCCGTCATATATTCCTGTAGTTGTAAACTTCGTCATATTCTTTGTGAACGACATGTATGGATTTGTGAGCTGGAAAAAGAGAGAAGTGAGGCAGGCTGTGGATATGTAGCAGATAAAGGAGGTGCAATTTGCAACATAAATAGACAGTAGTACAATGTTTAAAGTGCTGACAGCTATATGCCCATAACTGTCAGCACCATAATCTGATTATTATTGCTGAATATCGGCAATATACACTGTTTTGATGTATACATAGTGCGCTGCCAGACAGAACGATATAATAATAAATAGAACATAAGTGAAATCTTATCATAATAGGAGGACGCATAGATGAATATAAACATAAGAGAGTACATGGCAGCAGATGCAAAGTCAGCATCAGAGATCTGGAACCAGGTTGTGGATGATGGTGTGGCATTTCCACAGGAGGAAGTCCTGACACCGGAATCAGGAGATGCATTTTTCAAAGAGCAGACATATACCGGTATCGCCGAGAACGCAGAGAGTGGTGAGGTGGTAGGACTCTACATACTTCATCCGAACAACGTGGGAAGATGCGGACATATATGTAACGCCAGCTATGCCGTGAGACGCGATATCCGCGGTGAGCACATAGGAGAAAAGCTTGTGCTTGACTGTATCTCCATGGCAAAGAAGAAAGGCTTTGGAGTGCTCCAGTTCAATGCCGTAGTAGCATCAAATGTACATGCACTCCATCTGTATAAAAGGATTGGTTTTACTCCGCTGGGCGTTATCCCGGGAGGCTTTAGAATGCCTGACGGACATTATGAGGACATCATTCCGCACTATTATGACCTTAGAAAAGATGCAGATCAGTAATGAGTTGCAGCATACGGTGTAACATCACAGAAAAATATGTTGATGTTACGATCTGACAGCGGTATACTTGTTGTCAGAGAATTGGGTAGTATAGGGGGAGCTGGCGAGTTAGCCGGCTGAGAGGAGGCTGAACGCTTCGACCCACAACCTGATGCGGATAATGCCGCCGTAGGGATACGTTTGATACATACATAATGATGTAAGAAAGAAGAGACGCATTCCTGTGTCTCTTTTTATTTTCATAAGGAGGGGCCCACGTAAGTGGGAGGATTCCTTGTGAAGTACGCAGACGCCGCGCGTAAGCGCCTTTCATGCGTCTGCTCCTTTATAAGGAGGGGCCCACGTAAGTGGGAGGATCCCTTGTGAAGAGTGGAAGCGCACTGATGTGCGCGCAGGTCATCAAGCGGTGCTTGACGACATATTACGCAGACGCCGCGCGTAAGCGCCTTTCATGCGTCTGCTCCTTTATAAGGAATAATCTACATGAGTGGGATATTCCTTAAGTGGCTGATTGGGGGCACCACCTTCCGCCACTATAAAAGTGTAAGAGAAACAAATATTAGATCTGGAACAGATTTATAAAGCCGGATCAGATTGGAGGAACAGATGAGAAATTACACAACACAGATGGACGCAGCAAGAAAAGGCATAGTAACTCCTGAGATCGAGAAAGTTGCCGAGAAAGAGCATATGTCCACTGAGGCGCTGATGAAACTGGTAGGAGAGGGCAAGGTAGCGATACCTGCCAACAAGAAGCACACATGCTTAAACCCAGAGGGAGTTGGAAGCATGCTGAGGACCAAGATCAATGTCAATCTTGGCGTGTCAAGAGACTGCAAGGATTATGGTATCGAGATGCAGAAGGTTATGAGTGCTGTCGAGATGGGAGCAGAGGCGATCATGGATCTGTCAAGCCACGGCAATACACAGCCGTTCAGACAGAAGCTCACTTCAGAGTGTCCGGCTATGATAGGAACTGTGCCGGTATATGACAGCGTTATACACTATCAGAGAGACCTTGCGACACTGACAGCACAGGATTTCATCGATGTGGTACGTCTTCATGCGGAGGATGGAGTTGATTTTGTGACTCTCCACTGCGGAATAACAAGAAAGACAATCGAACAGATCAAGAAACATAAGAGAAAGATGAATATAGTCAGCCGTGGCGGCAGTCTTGTATTTGCATGGATGACCATGACAGGCAATGAGAATCCGTTCTACGAGTATTTTGACCAGATCCTTGATATATGCGAGGAATACGATGTGACGGTATCACTTGGAGATGCATGTCGTCCGGGATGTCTTGCGGACGCAACGGATGTATGTCAGATAGAGGAGCTTGTCAGACTTGGAGAGCTGACAAAGCGCGCGTGGGATCATAATGTACAGGTTATGGTTGAGGGCCCTGGTCATGTGCCACTCAATCAGATTGCAGCCAACATGGAAGTTCAGAAGACACTCTGTATGGGCGCACCATTCTACGTACTTGGACCTCTTGTCACAGATATAGCACCGGGATACGATCACATCACAAGTGCCATAGGCGGAGCGGTCGCAGCCATGAACGGCGCAGCATTCCTCTGTTACGTAACACCAGCAGAGCACCTTGCCCTGCCAAATGTAGACGATGTTAAGCAGGGAATCGTAGCCTCCAAGATAGCAGCCCATGCGGCAGATATAGCAAAGGGGATACCTGGAGCGAGGGATATAGATGACAAGATGGCGGATGCGAGACGTGTCCTCGACTGGGATACACAGTTTGCATGTGCCATAGATCCTGAGACCGCAAAGGAGATCAGGGACAGCAGAAAGCCTGATGACGAGTACAGCGACACGTGCAGTATGTGCGGCAAGTTCTGTGCTGTCAGATCAATGAACAAGGCGTTGTCAGGGGAATACATAGATATACTGTAATTACCAAGAAACTTAAAATATAAAAAGATTCGGCAGTATATGTCCATCTCGGCATGTACTGTCGTTTTTATATGCATAACATGATAGAAAATATATGGGAATAAGTACAAAAAACGGGTGTTCAGCCGAAGATGTTTACTATTTTGCCTATTGTAATGCCGGGTGAACGAGTTTAGAATAAAACCGAAAACAGGAGTAAATTATAGAAAAGAAGGGAAAAAAGTGAACAAAGATCTTACTGTGGGAAGGCCAGAATCAGTGTTATGGAGATTCTGCCTGCCACTTTTCGGAAGTGTGATATTTCAGCAGCTCTATAACATAGCGGACAGCTTTGTGGCGGGGCAGTTCATAGGAGAAAATGCTCTGGCGGCGGTCGGCAACAGCTATGAGATAACACTTATTTTCATAGCATTTGCATTTGGATGCAATATAGGCTGTTCGGTCATAGTATCCCAGCTGTTCGGGGCAAAGAAATACAGCGAGATGAAGACTGCGGTCTGGACTACTCTCATAGCAAGCGCGGTACTTGTGGCGGTTCTCATGCTGGTTGGATTCCTGCTTGGAGAGAGACTGCTGGCACTTATTGATACCCCGGATGAGCTGATGAGAGATTCGCTTACTTATCTGAACATATACATATTGGGCGTGCCATTTTTGTTCTTCTACAACATAGCGACAGGAATATTCTCTGCGCTGGGCGACTCGAGAACACCGTTCATATTCCTTGCCATCTCATCGGTGTCCAATATAGCCGTTGATATACTGTTTGTAAAGACATTTGAGATGGGGGTAAATGGAGTTGCGTGGGCTACATTCATCTGTCAGGGCGTGAGCGCTGTACTTGCGATAATAGTTGTGTTCAGACGCCTGACAGCAGTTCGCACTGAGGGGAAGGTCCGTGTATTTTCGGGAAGCATGCTGGGCAAGATAGCAGTCATAGCCATACCGAGCATACTTCAGCAGAGCTTTATCTCAGTTGGAAATATAATTATTCAGAGCGTCATCAATGGATTTGGAGCCTCTGTCATAGCGGGCTATGCGGCGGCTGTAAAGCTCAACAATCTCGTCATAACGTCATTTACAACACTTGGAAATGGAATATCCAACTATACCGCACAGAATCTTGGCGCGGGTAAGATCGACAGGATAGGACAGGGACTTAAAGCTGGAATAAAACTCATATGGGGACTATGCATACCATTTGCGGTTTTGTACTTCTTCTTTGGCCGTTATGGCATGTATCCATTTATGGAGAACAGGACAGGACTTGCCCTTGACACGGGAGTCACGTATCTCAGGATACTGGCGCCGTTCTACTTTGTAGTATCGGCAAAACTTGTAGCTGATGGAATACTAAGGGGAACAGGCATGATGGGCAGGTTCATGACATCTACGTTTACGGATCTGATACTCAGAGTGGTGCTGGCGATAGTGCTGTCAAGAGTTATAGGCTCCGCCACAGGAATATGGCTGGCCTGGCCGATAGGTTGGACTATAGCAACAGTCATGTCACTGTTATTCTGTGTGAATGGTATTAAGAAGCTGAAAAGAGAAAAAACAGGGAGGATAGAATAGATGACAGATAAAATGACTCAGAAGAGCCATGAAGATATGAGTAAAGAAATAAACAAAGATGGTGTGGCGGTGCGTACACGGGGATATCATATATGGAGAGTTATATTCTGTATAATAGGCGTGCTGGGAATGCTGATGTTCATATATCCGGTGCTTAGAGGCTGTCATGTGAATATAGGAACCCTGCTGGGAACAGGCGTGTTTGCACTTCTCACATTGTATGGAGTATTCAGGGCAAAGATAGACAAATCTGTCAGAAAGCTTTGGGATAAAAAAGCAGGAAAGATATGCTTAAGTATCGTGCTTGCGCTTGTAACCATTGCTCTTGCCCTTGTTGTGGTCATCACGTATCACATGGTCTATGCGGCTCATGTAAAGCCTAAACAGGATGCCACAGTCGTAGTGCTCGGATGCGCAGTTAGAGGCGGTGGACCAAGCCTTATGCTGAGGGAGAGACTTATAGCAGCACAGGATTATCTTGAGGAGAACCCGGAGGCCGTATGCGTTGTGTCCGGTGGACAGGGCGCAGATGAGAGCATGTCGGAAGCTCAGTGCATGTATGAATACCTTACAGAGCACGGAATTGCTCCGGAGAGAATATATATGGAAGACAAGTCTACGTCCACAAGGGAGAACATAAAGTTTTCGGCTGAGATCATCAGACAGAACGGACTGCCGGACAAGATGAATATAGTGACAAATGAATTCCACGAGTACAGGGCAAAGCGTATAGCGGACAAACAGGGCATAGAGACGGGCTCCATAGCCGGAAGCACTGCATGGTGGCTGCTTCCGACATACTATGTCAGGGAGATGGCAGGCATACTGTATGAGTGGATCAGTGGCTGATGCGTGGACAGGTGCGCTGCGAGGCGGACAAAGTGAATACAATGATCCGCCGGACACCCATGCAGGTATATTTGGTCGAAATGCACAGATAACCTTGAAAAAACCTTGTAATATTTCTTGAAAAATGCATGTAAAAACGTACTTCTAAATAGAAGAAATTATGTTATAATGACTCTGTATGATACAAATACAGTATCCAGTTAAAAGGAGAATGAGATGAACAAATTAGAACTTCAGAAAAAAGCTGTAGAAGTTCGCAAGGGCATTGTTACAGGTGTATACAATGCAAAGAGCGGACATCCAGGCGGCTCATTATCAGCAGCAGACCTGTTTACTTATCTTTATTTCGAGGAGATGAATGTGGATCCTAAGAATCCTGAGGACGAGAATCGTGACAGATTCGTGCTCTCAAAGGGACACACAGCTCCGGGCTACTACGCAGCACTTGCGTTAAAAGGCTTTTTCCCAATAGAAGACTTAAAGACACTCAGACATGTTGGATCTTACCTTCAGGGACATCCTGACAAGAAGCACACTCCAGGAGTGGATATGTCATCAGGATCACTGGGACAGGGACTTTCAGTTGCAGTGGGTATGGCACTTGCAGCCAAGATGCAGGGCAAGGATTACAGAACATACTGTCTCTGCGGTGATGGAGAGATCCAAGAGGGACAGATATGGGAGGCAGCTATGTTCGCAGGACATAGAAAGCTTGACAATCTGTGCGTTATAGTAGATAACAACAATCTTCAGATTGACGGAACGGTTGAGGATGTATGTTCACCATATCCTATAGATGAGAAGTTCAAGGCATTCAACTTCCATGTTATCAATATCAATGGCAATGACTTTGACGAGATCGACAGGGCATTTGCTGAGGCAAAGTCCCACAAGGGTGAGCCTACAGCGATCATCGCCCACACGATCAAGGGCAAGGGTGTATCATTCATGGAGGACAAGGCCGGCTGGCATGGAAAGGCTCCGAATGAAGAAGAGTATAAGATCGCCATGGAAGAACTTGAGAAGGAGGCTGCAGCATTATGATAGAGAATAAAGCAATCGCAACCAGAGAGAGCTATGGCAATGCCTTAGTAGAGATCGCAAAGGAGCATGATGATCTTGTTGTTTTAGATGCAGACCTTGCAGAGGCAACCAAGACAGTTATTTTTAAGAAAGCTTATCCTGAGCGACACGTTGACTGTGGCATCGCGGAGGCGAACATGGCAGGAATAGCTGCCGGAATGTCAACATGCGGATATGTTCCATTTATGAGTTCATTTGCAATGTTCGCTGCAGGACGTGCATTTGAGCAGGTGAGAAATACCATCGGCTACCCACATCTGAATGTGAAGATCGGTGCAACCCACGCAGGAATCTCAGTAGGTGAGGATGGAGCAACACATCAGTGCTGTGAGGATATCGCACTCATGAGAGAGATACCAGGCATGGTTGTCATTAACCCATGTGATGATGTAGAGGCAAGAGCAGCAGTCAAGGCTGCATACGAGTATGTTGGACCTGTATATCTCAGATTTGGAAGACTGGCAGTTCCAGTACTCAATGATGAGAGCACATACAAGTTTGAGATCGGCAAAGGGGTTAAGCTCAAGGACGGCAAGGACATATCTATCATAGCTACAGGACTTTGTGTATCTGAGGCTGTGAAGGCTGTGGATATGCTCGCTGCTGACGGTATAGATGCTGAACTCATCAACATCCACACTATCAAGCCTATCGATGAGGATATCATCGCTGAGACAGCTCAGAAGACAGGAAGAGTGTTCACAGTTGAGGAGCACTCCATCATAGGTGGTCTCGGAAGTGCTGTTGCAGAGGTGCTTGCTGAGAAGTGTCCTACAAAGCTGACAAGGATCGGTGTGAGAGATACATTTGGTGAGTCAGGCCCTGCAAAGGAACTGCTTCACAAGTATGAGCTTGATGCCGAGGGTATCTACAAGCAGATCAAGGCTGCGCTGTAATCCTAATGTGATCATTTGGAGACATAACAGAGAACACAAGATAAATAGCTGATACTAAATATCTGTGAAAGATATAGAGAGTTATATACAGATGGGGGAGCCTGCCGGTGGCAGGCTCTTTCCATATATACATATGAACTGTCAGATGGGCGGTAGACACTGCAGACATCCGGCAGATTCTGTGATTTACATACACAAGGGCTGAAGACCAGATGAAACTGGGAACTTTACAGAAAAGAGGTAGGAATCATATGGGCAGAGAGTATGTAGAGGAGCTTAAGAACCGCGTGCTGAATGGTGGAGCGGAGATCACATATGATGAGGCTCTAAAGCTTGCACATGAGGATCTGGATATACTGGCGGCTTCAGCAAATGAGATAAGAGAGTATTTCTGCGGAGACCGGTGCGATGTGTGTTCGGTCATAAGCGTGAAGGAGGGCAGATGCACAGAGAACTGTAGATACTGTGCACAGTCCAGGATAGCGAAGAAGGATATACCAGAGATAAATCTGCTTGGTAATGAAGCGGTTACTGAGGGTGCATCGATTGACTATGACAAGGGAAGCTTCAGGTACTGCCTTGTGGCTGAGGGCAGGAGACTTTCAAAGCGGGAGGTTGAGCTTGCTGAGAAAACGGTCAAGGATATACACGACAATGTGGATATCAACATATGCGCGTCATTTGGCCTGCTGGATCAGGAGGACTTTACGAAGCTTAAGGGTGCGGGACTTACAATGATACACAATAACCTTGAGACATCACCTGCATATTTTCCGGAGGTGTGCACCAGTCACACCCAGGAACAGAAGAAGGCGACAATACGCGCTGCAAAGGCTGCGGGACTCATGGTGTGCAGTGGCAGTCTGTTCGGCATGGGCGAGACACTTGAGGACAGGGTGGCGCTTGCATTTGAACTTAGAGAGCTTGGCGTGGATTCGGTTCCGATGAACCTCCTCAATCCGAGGGAGGGGACGCCATTCTATGACAAGACACCTCTCACTGAGGAGGAGTACGTCAGAACGATAGCAGTATACAGATTTGTCATGCCCCAAGTCATGATAAGGCTTGCGGCTGGAAGAGGAAGATATGAGGACAACGGCGAGGCTGCACTTGCAGCCGGGGCAAATGCGGTCATAAGCGGTGACTTCCTGACCACCGATGGCACATCATTTGACCTTGACTTTGACATGATAAGAAGAAACGGATTTGTCACGGACAGAAAACATTCATAGACATTAGTAGGTGCTCCGTGCGCAAGGCAATTGGATGAGAAGGATTAACTGCACGCAAATAAGAGAATATAACATGCAGAATAAGTTTTAGAAGGAGAAGTATATGAAGATTTATGACAGGATCATGGGACTTGGAACAAAGATGACAGACATGGATGCATCCACATATCAGGGCGCATTCATAGGCAAGATATCCTACACAGTAGACAGAGAGAAGGCAGAGGCTGCCGACAGCATTACATATGAGTATGGTGATGTTAAGGAGAACGCATTCATGTACATACTCTCTATCCTTGGAAAGGTAGAGGGAGAAGAGACTCCTGTTGAGAAGATGACCATCACACTCGTAAAGGCATCAGACAAGGAGAAGGAGATCAAGAGAGTGGAGAAGACGGATTATGAGGACGAGAAGCCATTCCACACATTTACAAAGGAAGAGGTTTATGCATTCAGCAAGGAGACAGGAGACGAGAATAAGATCCACCTCACAGACCATCCTGTAGTTCAGGGAATGTTGCTCCTCCGCACAGCAGCATGTGCACACGAGGACCTGAAGAGACTTGATGTTAAGTTTGTAGAGCCTTCATACGCAGAGGAAGAGCTCATGTGGGGCAGCAATGGCAGAGAGCTTGTGCTTTATGCAGATGGCTATGTAAAGGCTTCATTCAAGGTTGTGAAATAGTTTCCGCTAACAGACGATCATTATGATAGATACAAAATAGGCGTCATACCTGATCAGGTATGATGCCTATTTTGTTATTTGAATTAAGACTAGTTTATTCTTATGAAATCGGATCTTACATATCCGGTGTATTTCTTTGAGCCCTTGGTGTAAGTGATCTTATACCACGCATTCTTGCCGGAATATTTGCAGCCGCTGATCTTGACCTTTGATCCTCTGGCAAGTTCCCGGATGATACGTTTGTTGGTTCCTGCCCCTGCCCTGAGACGGACCTGGCTGTCAATGACTGTTCCGCTCAATGAGCTGGCTTTTGCGGGAGCTTTTGAAATGTCGCCATATACTATCGAACCATTGACATTCTTATATGCAAGAATCCTGTAGCCGAAGCCACTCTTCAAAGCAGGAAGTATACAACTGGTTGTTTTGTAAGAGGATATTTTCTTTACTCTTGTGTATTTGTTATGGGCAATATCATATTTGTATATGATGTAGCCGGATACATTTGAAAGCTTCTGCCAGTGCAGACAGCGATACGAACCGAGAGGAGTATACTTAAATGAAGATGTAAAGGTTCGTGGCTTTGTACATTTGCTGAACTCCAGGCGGTTGCTGTACATAATCACACCGTTGTATTCATAATACGCCCTCACGCCGAATTTGTATGTTGTGGCGGGAGAAAGTCCGGTAAAGTTATAACTTCTGGATTTATCGCCTATGCATCTTGCAATTCTATCATATTTACCAGTGGACGTGTTGTATTTGTACACGAAATAGCCTGTGACTCCGGAAATCTTGCTCCAGCGGACATTAATGGAACTTGAAGTCCTGTCTGCTATTGCGGCCTGGGTAGGCATGTCCGGGGCGGTATCGAAGATTGGAGGTTCAGGATCTGTCGATGCAGTTACAGCCTCTGCATAGGTGGCGGTGCAGCTATATTCTTGCGAGTAAGCTCCGTATACAGTGCCGGCATTTAATTTATGGTATCCGCGCACCATGTAGGTATATTTTTTACCGCTGGTGAGACCGTTATCAGTGTAGGTCAGAGTTCTAGCCCCCTTTGTTGTTCCGATCGACACATATTTTCCTTCGGCCTCATCGTAACGAACTATTTGATAACCATATACCTCCGGAACCTTATTCCATGTGAGGGTTATGGATGAGTTGGTCGATGACTTAAATGTGAGTTCTGTAGGTGCTGCCGGTGTATTTACATATTTGAAATCGAGATCCGTCGGATAGCTTATTCCGGCGACGGTTCCGTTGTCATCGTACTGCCAATATGAATGAGTGGCGGTCAGCGTGTCTGAATCGTTGTACTGCGCATTCCATATCGGGTATTTGTTGTTTATACTGGTGATCTTCATGTCATCGGTTATAACACTTTTGCTCGCATACAGCATGCCCACGTAGCCGCTTGCTTCCACTGTACTGCAAAAAGTGTTGATGACCGTGGTGGCAGCACTTTTGGACAGGTGCGCATTGTAGAGCCTGCCGGTCAGTCCACCCTCCCATGCGTATTCGTAGTCCATGACGATGGGAAGTGTCAGGTTGTAAGAGGATACGATGTTCAAGGTGTATGCCGCCTCCTGCCTGGCCTCGGTGGCGTTTATGGCCTGAGAGTAGAAGTACGCTCCGACATCAATCCCTGCCGCAGTTGCATTCTTGACATTCTCAGCAAATTTGGAGTCGACGAAATATGCACCTGAACCATAGTACCTTCCTCCAGCCCTGATAAAGGCAAATGTAACGCCGCTGGATTTTACCTTGCTCCAGTTGATGGAACCGTTCCACTCCGATACATCTATCCCCTTCATGACAGTGGAGTTCTTGAACTGGGATGCGTGTGTATATGTTGTCGATGAGAGCGTGGCAACACCATAAGGATTAGCGCTGTCTGACTGCTTTTGCAACTGCCTTATCGTCTCAGGATCGTTGCCGTAAAGACTATATATGTGGTCGATCTCGGCATCGCTCAACTGAGTGTAGTCAAAGTTACCTTCATCCACAACCTCCTGGACCTCAGATCTGGTCGATGATGTTGAGATGGTGGAGGTATCAGCCGCGTATACTGTGGCAGAGTGGAAGATATTATCTGCCGCAGTCAGTATAAATATTCCAAGGGAAATAATAAAAAGTTGTTTAGATAATCGTTTTATTCTCATGTAAGCCTCCTAATACAAATATTACAATTATATTACAAAAAGATTATTAAAATATTATTAATAAAAGGCCTGCGTGAGAAAAATATTGATAAAAATATAAAAAAAATAGGGGAAAGCAGGAGATACAAAGTATGTATGCTTTTCCCTATTTTAATTGTATAAGAATCAGAATTACTTGACACGTATGAAATCAGATCTTATATAGCCCGTATATTTTCTGGAGCCTCTGGTGTATGTGACCTTATACCAGATATATCTTCCAGACTTTGCGTAGCCGGAGATCTTGACCTTTGAACCCCTTGCAAGCGTTCTGACTACTCTGCTGTTTGTTCCGGCTTTTGCACGGAGGTTTACGCTGCTGTCAGTGATCGTTCCGGTAAGAGATGTATTCTTGATCGGTGCTTTTGAAAGTGCACCGTAGTATATCTTGCCGTTGTACTTCATGTAAGCAAGAACACGGTAACCGTAGCCTCTTCTGAGGTTAGGAACAAAACAGAAATTTGTCTTGTTGGATGTTATCTTCTTAACTCTTGTGTATTTGTTTGCCTTCTGATCATACTTGTATACGATGTAGCCGTCAGCGTATGACAGCTTTGACCACTGGAGGAATCTCTGCGATCCAAGTGGTGTGTATTTGAAGGATGATGTAAAGGTTGCCGGGAGAGTGCAGGAGCTGAAATCCTTGCGGTCACTGAAGCCTGTGAATCCATTCCGCTCTGTGTATGCTCTCACTCCAAATTTGTATTCTGTTCCGGCTTTAAGTCCTGTAAATGTGTATGTTCTGTTGCTGCTTCCGCTGATACGTGCCACCTGCTCAAATGACTTGCTGGACGTATTATATTTGTATACCGTGTAGCCCGTGGCATCAGATATCTGTGTCCATCTTATGGTCACGGAATTGGCTGTCCTTGATGCGGTTGCAATCTGGGAAGGAACAGCAGGTCCGGTAAATCCGCTCACTGCGCTGGCTGTCTCTGTGTAGTGGTATGTTCCATTTTTCTTGTAATATGCACATACCGTGTAGCTGTACTCAGTTGAATGAGGAAGTCCCTTGTGTGTGTATGTGTCAGTAGACTTGGAAGAGATCTTTGCAAGCCTTGTCCAAGTAGCATTGGATGGCTCCCATACATATACGATGTATCCGTCAACATTTTCCTGCTTATTCCACTTCAGTGTAAGTGAGCTTGTGTAGGCTGAAGTGATCTTGAGCCCTGTAACCTCGCCTGGGTCGGTGGTTATGGTCTTGGCATCTGATAGAACGTGCCAGATGGTGTTGGTATCAGTTGTTGTGTATGCGCGTACCTTGTAGTTATATTTTGTGCCAGGATTGAGCTGGCTGTCGGTAACCTCGCAGTCGTCAGGAGAATTGGTCGTGGCAATCGTCTCGTAGCTGCCTGATGAACCGTTGCTTCTGTATACTCTGTATCCTGTTGCTGCAGGGATAGGTGACCATGAAAGTTTTACAGATGTAGGCGCTGTAATTGCAGCCGCAAAGTTCTCTATGGTATCAGCTATTGTAATGCCGGTACACTCTGCTGAGTAGGTTCCGTAGATGGCTCCTGAGCTCAATTTGTAATATCCGCGTACCTTGTATGTATACTTTTTACCGTCCTGAAGATTCTTATCTGTAAATGTAGTCGTTCCGGCACCCTTGGCAGTTCCCACGGAGACATATTTATCTTCGGAGCTGTCGTAACGCACGATCTGGTAAGCATAGACCTCAGGGATCTTCGTCCATGTCAGTGTGATAGTGGAGTCTGTGCACGCTGACTGTGTCAGAGATGAAGGCGCGGCAGGAGATTTGACATATCTGAAATTCATATCAGTTGCATTGCTGATTCCTGACACCTTGCCGACGTCGCTGTACTGCCAGTATGAATGTTTCACTGTGAGAGTGTCCGTGTCGTTGTACTGGGCATTCCATATAGGATATGACTGTGCGATCGAAGATGCGTTCATGTCGTCTGTGATGACAGTCTTGCTGGCGTAGATCATGCCTACGTAGCCCTTTGATTCAACTGCCGCACAGAATGCTTTTATGATATTTGTAGCTGCGCTCTTGGAAAGGTGAGCGTTGTACAGACGACCGCTCAGACCTCCATCTTCCCATGCGTATTCATAATCCATGACAACGGGATAAGTTATGTTGTAGCCTGAGATCAGGTCGGTAGTGTATTTGGCTTCTGTCTTGGCCTCCGATGTGCTGATGGCCTGTGAGTAGAAGTACACACCCACGTCAACACCTGCATTCAGTGCATTTTTGATATTATCCTTGTATGTAGAATCGATGAAATATTTTCCTGAACCGTAGTAGCGTCCGCCCACACGTATGAATGCGTAGGATATTCCTGCGGCTTTAACCTTTTTCCAGTTGATGTTGTCGCCGTTCCACTCGGATACGTCTATGCCCTTGATGACTTTGTAGCCATCGAACATGGAAGAGTGGGTATATCTGGCACTCAGCGTAGCTATATCGCCGGTGGCGTTGTAATCGGATTGACGCTGGAGCTGTTTGATGGTTTCGGGATCGTTATTATACAACTCGTATATGTGATCGATCTCTGTACCGTCAAGCTCTGTGTAGTCGAAGTTTCCATCGTCCACCACCTGCTGTACATCCTCCCTCGTTGATGTAACGCTTATGTCGGACATGTTTGCGGCATAGGCTGTTTCGGGCACGTTGCCGGCAAATGCGAATACACTTATACCCAGAGCAGCGCCCAGAATTATCCTGGTAAATTTTCTGATAATCATGAATTCCTCCCGTTTTGTAAAAAGTTTTGAGCACAGTTTACATAATATAATGTACGCTATGAAAAGTCAATAAAACTGCACTGATTTGTTACGAATATATTACAAAATGCTTATTAAAATCCAGCTAAAACATAAAGCCTGAATGAAAAACAAGAAAAAAGTCGGTAAAGGTTGATGTTTTTCATATTAAATACATAAAGTCTATGTTATAATTAGCAGGCATATGAAATTTGGAGGACAATAACTGTTGGATGATAAAAAAAGAGTTGGATTTTTAGGCGCGTTGAAGAACATGTTCGTAGGTGTCGCAAAACCGGAAGCTTATTACATAAATGGACGATTTGGACGGATGTCATCGGCGATGCTGATAACATTTATCATGAGCACACTGACTTATCTGGTGATATTCTTTATTCCATATAACCAGTTGTTTGGCGGCGGAAGGCTTGCGGACAGGATAGACCGGAATATGGAGGATTTTTCACTGACCGGAGATGGTTTTTACTACGATGGGGCATTCGACTGGTCGGATGATGAGAACATGTCCTACATAAAGATCGACACATCGAAGACGAAAGTGGATGAAGCTGTTGCAAGAGACCTTGCTGCAGACGGCGGGTATCGTACCGTATTCATCATATCAGCGGATGAGATACTCACATATAACTCAGGAAGAACACAGATCATAAGATGTAAGGATATATATGAATCCCTGAATGAGACATATGGATTCAAGGCTGTTACAAAGCAGGATGTGATCAATCTCATAAATAAGCTCGACACACCAGTGCTTGTGCTTGCATGGGTATTGCAGATAATTGTTGGATTTGTGCTCACGTTGTTCTGGTCACTGCTCATAACGGTAGCGGGACTGATAGCGGCATCCATGAAGAAGATCGAGGTATCATTTGGCACTATTTACAAATCTGCCATATATATAAGGTTATTATGGTATTTCCTCATGATGGTCATTGCAACATACATATGGCCGGCGAAGAGAACGATGGGGATGCTGGCGCTTTTCATATCTGTGATATACATATTTGCCGCTGTATCGCAGTATCATAAGAATAACCCGGATGACGATCCACAGGAAGGTCCGGCACAGGTAGAACAGAATGATCTGGCGCAGGAATTTGCCCAGTATGAGCAAAGGTAAATAATTATAGAAGACACATTCAAATACAATATATAAAACAGTAGGAGGAGTATTCATATGAATTTGAGAAAGACAAAGATAATTTGTACATTGGGACCGGCGACGGACGATGATGAGGTGCTCAGAAAGCTCATGATCGAGGGGATGGATGTTGCCAGATTCAATTTTTCTCATGGTGATCATGCCCAGCACAGGAAGAACAAGGACAGAGTGGAGAAGCTTCGTGAGGAGCTTGGACTTCCGGTTGCAACACTGCTTGATACTAAGGGCCCGGAGATAAGAGTTGGGGACTTCAAGGAGGGCAAGGTTGAACTCGTAGAAGGACAGACATTTACACTGACGACAGAGGATGTGGTGGGCGACCAGGCAAAGGTATCCATTACATACAAGAATCTTGTGAACGATGTCAAGCCGGGAGATACCATACTCATCGATGACGGCCTTATAAATATGAAGATAGAGAAGGTTACTGATAAAGATATCGTGTGCCGCGTGGAGAATGGCGGACCTGTATCAAACCACAAGGGTGTAAATGTTCCAAGAGTTAACCTCACCATGCCATACATAAGCGATGTAGACAGGGCGGATATAATCTTTGGTATTGAGAATGATTTCGATTTCATCGCTGCATCATTTGTAAGATCAGCCGACGATATACTTGAGATCAGGAAGATCCTTGACGAGTATGAGTGTGACAATATCAATATCATCGCCAAGATTGAGAATATGCAGGGCGTTGACAATATAGACGACATAATCAGAGTGTCCGATGGAATCATGGTCGCAAGAGGAGATATGGGTGTTGAGATACCTCTTGAGGATGTGCCTATCATCCAGAAGATGATCATCAAGAAGGTATACAATGCGGACAAGCAGGTCATAACAGCTACACAGATGCTTGACTCCATGATGATACATCCAAGACCTACCAGAGCAGAGGCGACAGATGTTGCAAATGCCATATATGACGGAACAAGTGCAATCATGCTCTCAGGAGAGACCGCAGCGGGCAAGTATCCGGTTGAGGCTCTTCACACCATGAAGACCATCGCAGAGAGAGCAGAGCGAGACATAGATTACAACAAGAGATTCTTCAACAGGGATGCGGTGCAGAATCCTGATATAACGAGTGCTATATCACATGCGACATGTACAACGGCCATAGACCTTGCAGCGGCAGCCATCATCACTGTTACCAAGTCAGGAAAGACAGCGAGAATGCTCTCAAAGTACAGACCAAAATGTCCGATCATCGGATGTACCCCTGTTAAGAAGGTTGCCAGACAGATCAATCTTTCATGGGGAGTTCAGCCTCTTCTTATAGGTGAGGAGAACAACACTGACGATCTCTTCGAGCATGCTGTTGATGCGGCAAAGAAGCACGGCTATGTTAAGGACGGTGAGGTGACTGTAATCACCGCCGGAGTCCCACTTGGCGTGACCGGCACGACAAACCTGATAAAGGTACACGTTGTAGGACATATCCTTGTAAAGGGCTTCTCTATAAATGAGAGATCTGCAACCGCACCGCTCTGTGTATGCGAGTCAGAGGATGAGCTCATCAAGAACTATAAGGATGGAGACATAATCGTCATAAATGAGACCAGCAACAGGATCATGGATCAGCTCAAGACTGCATCTGCGATCGTGTGTGAGAAGAACGGTGGCAATTCACATGCTGCCATAGTCGGACTCAGCCGTGACATACCTGTTATCCTGGGTGCACAGAACGCGACCAAGATACTTAAGTCTGGCGCTATAGTTACTGTAAATGGCGAGGATGGAGTTGTAATTTCAAACTAGTATATGTAACAAATATGTAACAAAAAATAAATACAAACGTATAAAACAACGCCTCCTGTGTTGACAAATGTAATCATTATTGCTATACTACAATAGATTTGTAACAAAGATGTAATAATTGTTGCGTTAAGATCAGCACAGGAGGTTTTTTATAATGTCTAAAGCAAAGTCATTTAAGAAGACTATAGTTGTTGCTGCAGCGGCAGGAATGATGATCACCACTTCCATAGGAACGGTGAGCGCGGGACAGATATACAGCGATTCAACTGTAGGTATTTCATCTGCATTTGACAGATATGCTAACACCCTTGCGGGCAATGATAAAAACGCAGGCGATGCTGCAAAGGCGGCAACGTCCACAGATGCACAGAAGACTACAGCATCCGTAGGAAAGAATGCTGCGGAGGCTAAGAAGGACAAGACAAGCGAAGAGAACAAGGTGAAATATCCTGATTTCAAGGATAAGTGTCTTGTTGCCACCGAGGATTATGTGAATATAAGATCGGGAGCCGGAACTGATTCAGATGTAGTTGGTATCATAGGGAACAATGGAATAGCAACCATAGAGAAGAAGGGCAAGGAGTGGACCAAGGTCACATCAGGTGACTGTACAGGATACATAAGGAATGACCTGCTTCTTTTTGGAGATGATGCGGGAGCCTATGCCGAGGCGAACTGTCCGAAGCAGGTAACTGTCAATACAGAGACACTCAACGTAAGAACGGAGGCTGATGTGAACTCCGACTGTATAACACAGGTTGGATCAGGCCAGAGCTTTGATGTCATATCACAGGATGACAAATGGGTGCAGATAGCACTTGACGACGAGACGAATGGTTATGTCAGCACTGAATTTGTAGATGATACATATGCATTTGCAACTGCCAAGTCCATGGAGCAGATCCAGGCAGAGCTTGATGCGAAGGCTGCGGAAGAAAAGGCGGCAGAGGAGCAGGCAAGACAGGAACAGGAGAGCGCAGACGAGGCAGAAGCTGAGGACGCATCGGATGACAGCCAGAGCACAGAGGATGATTCCTACACGCCAGATCAGCCGGATACAGATTCTGCAGATCAGTCATCGGATACATCAGACGACACATCATCTGACAGCAGCGATTCAGACGATTCACAGAACAATGTAGTGGCACCGAGCGGCCAGACAGGAATAGACCTTGCGAACTTTGCAACACAGTTTGTGGGTAATCCATATGTATATGGCGGATCGAGCCTTACGGATGGAGCTGACTGTTCAGGCTTTGTCATGGCTGTATACGCTCAGTTTGGATATTCACTTCCACACTCAGCGGGAGCACAGTCACAGTATGGAACAAGAGTAGACACTTCAAGTCTTGAGCCTGGAGACATACTTTTCTATGGAGACAGCTCTATAGAGCACTGCGCTATATATATCGGAGACGGAATGATAGTACATGCCAGCACAGAGGAGACCGGTATCAAGATATCCTCTGCATTCTACAGAGATCCGCTCTGTGCAGTCAGAATCATAGGACAGTAGACACGCTGTATATAATAGGGTATAATGAATACATTGAAGCGCACATGGTATACATGTGCGCTTTTTTGTGTAAAATGGCGAAAACATGACAGTGAAAATAAATAAAGTTGTCAATATGCACATAAAAATACGTCAAATATATTGAAAAAAAGACTCGTTGTGGTATAATGGTCATATCAATTTGGATCATATCCAAAAAAGAAGGAGTTGGGCATCATGAATTACATAATCAGCGGTAAGAACATTGAAGTTACAGAAGGACTTAGAAATGCAGTACAGGACAAGCTCTCAAAGCTTGAGAAGTACTTTGCGGCTGATACTGGCGCACAGGTCACATTCAGCGTTGAGAAAGATAGACAGAAGATAGAGGTAACGATTCCTATGAAGGGACATATCATCAGAGCCGAGCAGGTTAGTGATGACATGTATGTTTCGATCGATCTCGTTGTAGAGGTTATTGAGAGACAGGTTACCAAGCATCGTAAGAAGCTCATTGACAAGGAGCAGAATGTAGCATACCTGAACGATGCATTTGTCGACGAGGACGTTGAGGATGATGACGATATCAAGATCGTGAGAACTAAGAAGTTCGAAGTAAAACCTATGTATCCAGAGGATGCATGTATCCAGATGGATCTGCTTGGACATAATTTCTACGTATTCAGGAATGCAGAATCAGATGAGGTCAATGTCGTATACAAGAGAAAGGGCGGCACATACGGAATCATCGAGCCTGAATATTAAGATCAGATATTGGCAAAAGCACGGTTAATATAAGTGCCGATGATAATTGAATATAGTATTTT
Source organism: Coprococcus sp. BIOML-A2 (assembly GCF_009875795.1). NCBI lineage: Bacteria > Bacillati > Bacillota > Clostridia > Lachnospirales > Lachnospiraceae > Coprococcus > Coprococcus sp. BIOML-A2. The sequence goes on along the minus strand of NZ_WWSI01000005.1, from coordinate 12,637 downwards.
AAAGGAGACTTTCGGTTATAGAAGGTCTCCTTTTTGCTTGATATAAATGTCATATGATGTTAGAATGTACCCTGAATAACGATAGCTAGGAGGTCAAAAACAACATGGGTTTGTTTGAGAAAATATTTGGAACGCACAGCGAGAAGGAATTGAAAAAGATCAATCCTATAGTTGATGCGATAGAGGCACTCGACGAGAAGATGCAGGCACTTTCAGATGAAGAGCTGAGGGGCAAGACACAAGAGTTTAAGGACAGACTTGCTGCCGGCGAGACGTTAGACGATATATTGGTAGAAGCATTTGCGGTTGTGAGAGAGGCTGCATACCGTGTACTTGGAATGAAGCATTACAGGGTACAGCTCATAGGAGGAATAGTTCTCCATCAGGGAAGAATCGCAGAGATGAGAACGGGAGAAGGAAAGACACTTGTATCAACACTTCCTGCTTATCTGAATGCCCTTGAAGGAAAGGGTGTCCATGTTGTAACTGTCAACGACTACCTGGCAAAGCGAGATGCTGAATGGATGGGGCAGGTGCATGAATTCCTCGGACTTAAGGTCGGAATCATACTCAACAGTTCCACAACAGACGAGAGACGTGAGGCGTATAACTGCGATATTACATATGTTACCAACAACGAGCTCGGTTTCGATTACCTGAGAGATAACATGGTAATCTACAAGGAGAAGCTTGTTCTGAGAGATCTTCACTACTGTGTAATCGATGAGGTGGATTCAGTCCTTATCGATGAGGCACGTACTCCTCTTATCATATCCGGTCAGAGCGGCAAGTCCACAGAGCTCTACAAGATGTGTGATTACCTTGCGAGACAGATGAAGCGAGGTGAGGGTGATGGAGAGATATCCAAGATGGATATGCTCATGAAGACAGAGATAGAGGAGGATGGAGATTTCCTTGTAAATGAGAAGGACAAGTACGTCATGCTCACTGCAAATGGTGTGAAGATGGTAGAGCAGTTCTTCCATATTGACAACCTCTCAGACCCTGAGAACATGGAGATCCAGCACAATATCATCCTGGCACTCCGTGCACATAACCTCATGTTCAGAGACAGAGATTATGTGGTGAAGGATGATGAGGTACTCATCGTTGATGAGTTTACCGGACGTATCATGCCCGGACGTAGATTCTCAGATGGTCTGCATCAGGCTATAGAGGCAAAGGAGAATGTAAAGGTCAAGAGAGAGAGCAAGACTCTTGCAACGATCACATTCCAGAACTTCTTCAACATGTTTGACAAGAAGGCAGGTATGACAGGTACAGCCCAGACAGAGGAAGAGGAGTTCAGAGAGATCTATGGAATGGACGTTGTTGTCATTCCTACGAACAGACCTATACAGAGAATAGATCAGCCGGATTCTATATTTAAGACTAAGAAAGAAAAGCTCAATGCGATCGTTGAGCAGATTAATATAAGTTACAGAAAGGGACAGCCGGTGCTTGTCGGTACGATCAATATCGACGCATCAGAGGAACTCAGTCATATGCTGTCCAAGAGAAAGATACCTCACAAGGTGCTCAATGCCAAGTTCCACGAGCTTGAGGCTGAGATAGTTGCAGACGCTGGACAGAAGAATGCGGTAACCATCGCGACTAACATGGCAGGACGTGGTACTGATATCAAGCTCGGCGAGGGTGTTGCAGAGCTCGGAGGACTCAGGATCATCGGTACAGAGAGACACGAGAGCAGACGTATCGATAATCAGCTCCGTGGACGTTCAGGACGACAGGGAGATCCGGGAGAGTCAAAGTTCTATCTGTCACTGGAAGATGATCTGATGAGACTTTTCGGATCAGAGAGAGTTATGTCAGTGTACGATACCCTTAAGATACCTGAGGGCGAGGAGATAGAGCATAAGACTATTTCCAACTTCGTAGAGAAGGCACAGAAGAAGATCGAGGGTAACAACTTTGCCATAAGAAAGAATCTTCTTGAGTATGACCGTGTTAACAACGAGCAGAGAGAGATCATTTACAAGGAGCGTAGACGAGTTCTTGACGGCGAGAACATGCACGAGGTTATCCTCAAGATGATAAAGGATGATATAAATGCAGCAGTAGATCAGGTATGCTCATCAGAGACAGCACCTGAGGATTGGAATCAGGTAGAGCTGGATGACATGATAAGGGGCATAGTTCCATTTGCTGAGCCGGTTACACTTACCGAAGAGGAGATCAAAAAGGCAGATATCAGCGAGCTGAAGGACAGACTGTACAATGAAGCTCTTGAGCTCTATGCTGCCAAGGAGGAAGAGATCGGTGATCCTGATCAGATGAGAGAGATCGAGCGAGTTATACTCCTCAAGACTATAGATAGAAAGTGGACAGATCATATCGACGACATGGATAATCTGAGACAGGGAATCGGACTTAGATCACTTGGCCAGAGAGATCCTGTTGTAGAATACAAATTCGCAGGATATGACATGTTCAATGACATGACAGCAGCGATCCGTGAGGATACTGTAAAGCTTCTTCTCAGAATAAAGGTTGAGCAGAAGATTGAGCGTGAAGAGGTGAATAAGGTTACAGGAACCAATAAGGATGACACAGTGTCAAGGGGACCTGTAAAGAAAGCCAAGAAGATAGGCAGAAATGATCTCTGTCCATGCGGAAGCGGTCTGAAGTATAAGAACTGCTGCGGTAAGAACGCATAAATACGTGATACAGGAGAAACCAAGTGATAGAATTGGATGAGTTCAGGGCGACGATGGCCTCCTATAGGGATCCCTTGGGGGAGGTCAAGTCATCCCTTGACATTGAAAACAAGACAGACAGAATAGCAAAGCTTAATTATGAGATGGAACAGCCGGATTTCTGGGATGATATCGACAGATCCCGTGAGGTATCGAAGGAACTGAAGGGACTTCAGGATCTGGTTGACAACTATAAGAAGCTTGAGAATGACTATGTGGATATAGATACACTGATCCTGATGGCGGAGGAGGAGAATGATCCGAGTCTTGTGCCTGAGATAGGGGAGCAGATAGATATATTTACGAAGGAATTTGAGGAGTATAGGATAAATCTTCTCTTCACTGACGAGTTTGATGACTGTAATGCGGTACTCACACTCCATTCAGGAGAGGGCGGAACGGAGTCCTGCGACTGGGCGAGTATGTTGTACAGAATGTATACCAGATGGGCAGAAAAGCACGGCATGAGTGTTGAGGTGCTCGATTTCCTTGAGGGCGATGAGGCTGGTATAAAGTCTGTGACCATTCAGATAAATGGGCAGCATGCGTACGGATATCTCAAGTCAGAGAAGGGAGTGCACAGACTGGTAAGAATATCACCATTCAATTCGGCCGGCAAGAGAATGACTTCGTTTGCATCCTGTGATGTCATACCGGATATAGAGCAGGATTTGGAGATAGAGATCAGGGATGAAGATATAAGGATAGATACCTACAGATCGAGCGGTGCAGGTGGCCAGCATATCAATAAGACATCATCGGCCATCAGAATCACACATTATCCTACCGGTATAGTTGTTCAGTGCCAGAATGAGAGATCACAGCTCATGAACAAGAATAAGGCTATGCAGATGCTGAAGTCCAAACTTTATCTTTTGAAGAAACAGGAGAATCTGGAGAAAATTTCGGACATCCGCGGAGAGTTAACTGACAATGGTTTTGGAAGTCAGATAAGATCGTATGTGCTCCAACCGTATACCATGGTCAAGGATAAACGTACAGCATACGAGAATTCCAATGTATCGGCGGTTCTCGATGGAGATCTTGATGGATTTATGACAGCCTATCTCAAATGGGTGAATAAGGTTGAGGTGTAGCAGCACATGAGAGTCATTTGATGATAAGAAATTAGTCTTTGACAATGACGCTTTATACTGATAAAGTAATGACGTACTAAACTTGCATTATTATGCAGAAAAAGGAGATAAGAAGGAGATAAAAACATGGTGAATATAGCAGTATTAGGTTATGGTACAGTGGGTTCAGGAGTTGTGGAAGTGATTAACACCAACCATGATATTGTTAACAAGAGAGCTGGACAGGAGATAAACGTTAAGAGAGTGCTTGATCTCAGGGAGTTTCCTGGGGATCCTGTCGAGAATATTCTCACCCATGATTTTGAAGATATACTTAACGATGATGATATAAGCGTCGTTGTGGAGGTTATGGGAGGTGTTGAGCCTGCATATACATTTGTCAAGAAGTGCCTGCTTGCCGGAAAGAGTGTGGCAACCTCCAACAAGGAGCTTGTGGCCGTTCATGGACCTGAGCTTATAAAGATTGCCAGAGAGAGCAATATCAATTTCTTCTTTGAAGCATCAGCAGGCGGTGGAATTCCTGTTATAAGACCACTTAACACATCCATAACTGCGGATGATGTTACGGAGATCACAGGAATACTCAATGGTACAACGAATTACATCCTAACCAAGATGGATAAAGAGGGGGCTGACTATGCGACAGTGCTGAAGCAGGCACAGGAGCTCGGATATGCGGAGCGCAATCCTGAGGCTGATGTAGAGGGTGGCGATGCGTGTAGAAAGATAGCTATACTTACATCTCTCGTATATGGCAAGAACCTGGATTACAACAGGATACATATGGAGGGAATAACCAGGATAACAACAGATGATTTCAAGTATGCGGATAAGATGGGTTACTCTGTAAAACTTGTCGGAACAACCAGAAAAACAGACGGCAAGCTATATTCATATGTTGCCCCGGTCATGCTTCCACATGACAATCCGCTGGCAAAGATAGATGATGTATACAATGGCATACTTGTACATGGTAATGCACTTGACGACGTAATGTTCTACGGCAAGGGCGCCGGAAAGCTTCCAACAGCGTCTGCGGTTGTATCAGACGTTATTGATGCAGTGAAGAATGCGGGAAGACATGTTCCTATCATATGGGAGGACGAAGAACTTGAGATGGGTACATTTGCGGACTCAGAGAGCAGATTCTTTGTCAGAACAGATGAGAAGAATGAGGCTGCCATCAAGGCGGTATTTGGTGATGTTGAGTATGTCGATTCTGATCTCGATGAAAAGGCATTTGTTACAGCAGTGATCACAGAGGGTGAATTTGAGGCATGTTGCAATAAGATTGGTGTCAAGAGTGCTCTTAGAGTGCTGGATTAGTACAATATTATTCAATGACCTTGCAATCCTAGTCGAATTGCGGTATTTTACAAAAGGCTTATTTCTTTTTACCGGACCGCTCCGGTGAAGAGTTAAATATACAAATTTTCAAATGAGCGATCAGGAGGACAATATGTTAATAGTAAAGAAGTTTGGTGGTACTTCTGTTGGAAATACCGAAAGAATCTTTAACGTGGCCAAAAGATGTATTGAGGACTGGCAGAGGGGGAACGACGTAGTCGTAGTTCTGTCTGCGATGGGTAAATACACAGATGAGCTGATAGATATGGCTAAGCAGGTAAATGAGAATCCACCTAAGAGAGAGATGGATATGCTTTTTACAATAGGTGAACAGATGTCCGTATCGCTTATGGCTATGGCTATGAATTCTCTTAAAGTTCCTGCAATCTCTCTGAACGCATTCCAGGTGGCAATGCATACAACTTCAGTGTATGGCAATGCGCGTCTGAAGAGAATCGATGTTGAGAGAATAAGACATGAGCTGGAGCAGAGAAAGATAGTTATTGTCACAGGATTCCAGGGAATTAACAAGTATGACGATTACACAACTCTTGGTCGTGGTGGTTCAGATACAACAGCTGTTGCACTTGCAGCGGCACTTAACGCTGATGCGTGTGAGATATACACAGATGTGGATGGAGTATATACAGCAGATCCACGTAAGGTAAAGACCGCACGTAAGCTGGATACGATAACATACGATGAGATGCTTGAGCTTGCTACACTTGGAGCAGGCGTTCTGCACAACCGTTCAGTTGAGCTTGCAAAGAAGTTCGGTGTTCAGCTGGTTGTTCGTTCAAGTCTCAATTTTTCAGAGGGTACAATAGTTAAGGAGGATACTGGAATGGAGAAGATGTTAGTTAGTGGAGTTGCAGCGGATGCAGATTCAGCGAGAGTGGCAGTTGTAGGATTAGAGGACACACCGGGTGTTGCATTCAAGCTTTTCAACCTGCTTGCAAAGAATGACATCAATATAGATATGATACTGCAGTCAGTAGGAAGACATGGAACAAAGGATATTACATTCACATGTAGTGATGAGAATGCAGACAAAGCAGAGGAGATCATCAAGAACAACATAGGCAAGTTTGAGAGCATAGATGTCAACAAGAATGTTGCAAAGGTTTCTATCGTTGGTGCAGGAATGCAGTCAAATGCAGGTGTTGCAGCCAAGATGTTCGAGGCTCTTTATGATGAGAACATCAACATCAGAATGATCTCAACATCAGAGATCAGAGTTACAGTTCTCATCGACGAGCAGTATACAGAGCGCGCAATGAACGCGATCCATGACAAGTTCGCACTCGGCGATCGTTAATTCTAACAGAATCATATGAAGTTCTGTTCTGCAGGACCTTACAATATACGCCGGGGGAAACTCCGGCGTAAATTATCATAAGGGGGAACCGCCGTTAAGGCGGGGGATTCCTTATGATGAAGCAGACGCCGCGCGAAGCGCTTTTCATGCGGCTGCACCCGTATAAGGGGGAACCGCCGTTAAGGTGGGGATTCCTTATGATGAAGCAGACGCCGCGCGAAGCGCTTTTCATGCGGCTGCACCCGTATAAGGGGGAACCGCCGTTAAGGTGGGGATTCCTTATGATGAAGCAGACGCCGCGCGAAGCGCTTTTCATGCGGCTGCACCCGTATAAGGGGGAACCGCCGTTAAGGCGGGGGATTCCTTATGATGAAGCAGACGCCGCGCGAAGCGTCTTTCATGCGTCTGCACCCGGGTAATGGAACATAAAAGAATTTGAAAGGAGTCAGGGTATGAAGAGAACAGATTACATATCGTGGGATCAGTATTTTATGGGCATTGCGATGATGTCGGCAGAGAGAAGCAAAGACCCGTCAACGCAGGTTGGTGCGTGTATAGTGGACAAGAACAACAGAATTCTGTCCATGGGATATAATGGTATGCCGGCAGGATGCGACGATGACACAATGCCGTGGGGAAAGTCCGGAGCCCCGCTTGACAACAAATATTTCTATGTATGCCACGCGGAGCTGAACTCTATTCTTAATTACAGAGGTGGCAATCTCAAGGATGCGATCATATATTCTACTCTGTTCCCGTGCAATGAATGTGCCAAAGCTATTATTCAGTGCGGTATAAAGGAAGTAGTGTATATGTCAGACAAGTATGCGATGACAGAGAGCACCATAGCCTCCAAGAAAATGTTTGACATGGCTGGTGTTGCATACAGGCCATTTGAAGCAAAAGGCAGGAAGATCACGCTCAATCTTTAGAAGTAACAGAATAGTTCCGGAATACCGGAGAGAACACATATGTATGACAGACAGGAGAGAATATGGTCATAGAGAGTAATAGCAAGGAAGAAACCTACAATGCAGGAGTACAGCTTGGACAGAATGCAGCTCCTGGCCAGGTGTACTGTATATATGGAGATCTGGGAGTTGGCAAGACGATAATATCCCAGGGGGTGGCAGCTGGACTTGGAATCACTGAAGTGGTGAACAGCCCGACTTTCACTATTGTGAAGGAGTATGACGAGGGCAGATTGCCTCTGTATCATTTTGACGTGTACAGGATCGGCGATGTAGACGAGATGGATGAGATAGGCTACAATGAGATGGTGTATGGAGATGGAGTATGTCTTATAGAGTGGGCTAACCTCATCGAGGAGATATTACCTGACACATATACCAGAATCGACATAGAGAAGGACCTTTCAAAGGGCCTTGATTACAGGCGTATTACGATAGAAGAGAGGCATGATCAGATATGAAGATCTTAGCATTTGACAGCTCAGGACTTGTGGCGAGCGTTGCCATAGTCGAGAACAATAATTTGATAGCTGAATATACAACCAACTACAAGAAGACACATTCCCAGACACTGCTTCCTATGCTGGAAGAGATCGTGAAGATGACAGAGACGGACAAAGAGAGTTTTGATGCGCTGGCTGTTGCTGCCGGACCGGGATCATTTACAGGACTCAGAATAGGCTCAGCGACGGTCAAGGGACTTGCACTTGCATGGAATATACCGGTTATTGCGGTGCCGACACTTGAGGGGCTTGCATACAATGTGTGGGGAACTGACAGACTTATCTGCCCTATCATGGACGCGAGAAGAAAACAGGTGTATACGGGACTTTATAGTTTTAACAGTGATGACAGGCTTGAGACGATAATGGATCAGACTCCTATGGATATTGCTGACCTTATAGACCAACTCAATGAGAGAGGGGAAAAGGTTATATTTGTGGGAGATGGAATAGATGTGTATGCTGATGTTTTAAAAGAGAAGATGACGGCAGACTACGCATTTGCTCCGGCACACATGAATAAGCAGAGAGCTGGCTCGGTGGCAGCCGCAGCCCAGGTGAGATATGCAGCCGGACAGTATGAGGAGGGGGATACATTTGCCCCTGAATATCTCAGACAGTCACAGGCAGAGCGGGAGAGAGCTGAAAAGGCAAAACTGGAGAATGATGGACATGAATAGCTGTTTTTCCCATGTACGCCCGAGACTGGCAGATATGAAAGACCTGGCCGGGATAGCTGCACTTGAGATGGCGGTGTTTTCGCATCCGTGGAATGAGGAGATGGTGTCCTCATCTATACAGGGGACATACGATCATGTCAAGATCCTTGAGACTTCTGAAGGAGAAATCGCCGGCTATATCATATATTCGGCGGTGTGTGACAGTGCAGATCTGCTCAGGGTAGCAGTGGATGCCAGATCAAGACGTCGTGGCATCGGCTGTAAGCTGATGGAAGCCATGATCGATGACTGCAAGGACAGGAATGTGCAGAGCATATTTCTGGAAGTCAGGGAATCCAACGCTGCTGCGATAGCTATGTATGAGCAGTTTGGATTTATAAAAATTTCTACAAGAAAAAAATACTACGACTCACCGGTGGAGGATGGTCTGGTTATGAAAAAACAGTTGTAGTAATAGATATATGCAGAATATACAGTGCGTGGAGAACACATTTGCACGGCTGGAAAACATTGTCGGTATATTCTGTGAAGGATCTGGCTTATAATCAGACTCATAACAGGGCTGCATGCAGTCGGACAGGAGATAAATATGAGTGAGATCAGATGTAATAGGTGTGGAAGGATAATTGTATTTGGAGATATGCATAACAAGGAGGATTACGTCCTTATTCAGAAGGAATGGGGGTATTTCTCACACAAGGATGGCAGAAAATACACACTCAGGATGTGTGAGGACTGTTACGACAGACTTGTAAATGAATGTGTCATACCTCCAAGGATAGATGATGTGACAGAGTATGCATAGAGTATGCATATAGACTCTGCCTTAGAAATGGAGATAGAAGATGATAGACGTATGTCTTTTGGGGACCGGAGGGATGATGCCGCTGCCATACAGGGCACTTACATCTCTCGTGGTCAGATATAACGGACACGAGATGCTGATAGACTGCGGAGAGGGAACCCAGACCTCAATGCGTCAGCAGGGCATGATAGGCTTTAAGCAGATAGATGTGATCTGCTTCACACATTTTCATGCAGATCATATAAGCGGATTGCCGGGGCTGCTGCTCACGATAGGCAATGCCGAGAGAACGGAGCCACTTCTTATGGTTGGCCCAAAGAGACTTGAGAAGGTAGTCAATTCCCTCAGGGTTATAGCGCCTGAGCTTCCGTTTGAGATCAGGTTCCAGGAGCTCTCGGAGGCTGAGGAGAGCTTTATGTGGGAGGATCTCAGGGTGGATGCATTCAGGGTGAATCACAATGTGACATGTTATGGATATTCCCTTTCGCTTCCAAGAACAGGAAAATTCAGCGTGGATAGAGCTAGAGAGAATGAGATTCCAATGAAATACTGGAATGGCTTGCAGAAGGGCAACACATACGAGGAGGATGGACACATATATACTCCTGATATGGTGCTTGGTCCTGACCGCAAGGGTCTGAAGCTCACATACTGCACAGATACCAGACCGACCCCCCTTATAGAGAAGTATGCAGCCGGATCAGATTTGTTCATATGTGAGGGCATGTACGGCGAAAAGGAGAAAGAGATAAAAGCCATAGAGCATAAGCATATGATGATGCAGGAGGCTGCGGCCATAGCGGCAAAGGCAGATGTGGGGGAGATGTGGCTTACACATTACAGTCCGTCGATGGCAAAACCGGCGGTGTTTATGGATGAGATAAGAGAGATATTCCCGAGAACTATTGCAGCAAAGGACAGGACGACAACAACGCTCAAGTTTTCGGAGAAGTAGAATAGATCGACAAAGGTGAGATGAATTATGGAGAAAGATGTAAAGATACTGGCTATAGAATCCTCATGTGATGAGACATCCGCAGCGGTTGTTGTGAATGGAAGAAACGTACTGTCAAATATAATATATTCACAGATAGATATCCATACACTTTATGGAGGCGTTGTGCCGGAGATAGCTTCGCGAAAGCACATAGAGAAGATTACACAGGTCATAAGACAGGCGCTCAAAGAGGCAGAGTGCACACTGGATGACATAGATGCGGTTGCAGTCACATATGGACCGGGGCTTGTTGGCGCTCTTCTCGTTGGTGTGGGAGCAGCCAAGGCCATAGCATTTGCAAAAGATATACCACTTGTTGGTGTGCATCATATAGAAGGTCATATCGCAGCGAATTATATAGAGAACAAGGAGCTTGAGCCTCCGTTCATGTGCCTTGTTGTGTCAGGAGGTCACACACATCTTGTAAAGGTAGTCGATTACGGCAAGTTTGAGATACTGGGAATAACCAGGGATGATGCGGCAGGAGAGGCATTTGACAAGGTAGCAAGGGCTATAGGACTGGGTTACCCGGGAGGACCGAAGATAGATCGTAAGGCGAAGGAGGGTAACCCTGACGCTATAGAATTTCCAAGGGCAAAGGTGGCAGAATCAGCCTATGACTTCAGCTTCAGTGGCCTGAAGTCCGCAGTGCTCAACTATATCAATCAGGCTCATATGAGAGACGAGCAGATTAATGAGGCCGATGTGGCAGCATCGTTCCAGAAAGCAGTAACGGAAGTACTCACAGAGCATGCGGTTGCTGCGGCAAAGGAATACCATATGGATAAGATAGCCATAGCTGGCGGAGTTGCGTCCAATTCTGCTCTCAGAGCCAGCATGAAGGCGGCCTGTGAGAAGGCTGGGCTTACATTGTATCATCCATCGCCGATACTGTGCACGGACAATGCGGCCATGATAGGTGCGGCGGGATACTACGAATACATAAATGGAACAAGACATGGATGGGATCTGAATGCCATACCAAACCTCAAGCTGGGTGAGAGATAACCAGCCTGGTCAAGTGTGTGATGGTGTCAGACTACTACTAGGGAGAAGATGAACATGGGCGATGCGGATAATGCTGATTACAAGGAATCAAATATAGAAATCTTTGATACAGTGGATGAAGTAAAGGTCACGGCAATAGTCCTTGCAGCCGGAAAGGGCAGCAGGATGCACAGCGATATACCTAAGCAGTTTATGACGCTGGGGGATTATCCCGTACTGTATTATTCGCTCAAGGCCTTTCAGGACAGTCCGGTTGATGACATAATCCTTGTCACAGGTGAGGATTATGTAGAATATTGCAGAAATGACATAGTAGACAGGTACAACATCACCAAAGTCAGGAAGATCGTGACCGGTGGGGCAGAGCGCTATGACTCCGTACATAATGGACTTATTGCGGCGGATGGTGCGAAGTATGTACTCATCCATGATGGTGCGAGACCATGCATAACCCAGAAAATCATCACAGATTCCATAGATGCAGTAAAGATATATTCTGCGTGTACAGTGGGTGTACCTGTGAAGGATACCATCAAGATAGTAGATGAGGATCAGATGGGAGTGGATACTCCTGATAGATCCAGGCTGTGGCAGGTTCAGACTCCGCAGAGTTTTAACAGGGAACTTCTGCTTACCTGTTATGATGGACTGGCGCATGACAAATGTCAGGTTATAACGGATGACACAATGATAGTGGAGCGTTATAGCAGCGTCAGAACGAAGGTGATAATGGGGGCGTATGAGAACCTGAAAATCACCACTCCTGAGGATTTAAAAATTGCTTCAAATTTTTTGAAAAAAGATGTTGACACAAAGATGGTAAAGTGATAATATGTACAAGTCGCCGGTTGATGGCGACGAACAAAAACAACTTGGAGAGATATCGAAGCGGTCATAACGAGGCGGTCTTGAAAACCGTTTGTCCGAAAGGGCGCGAGGGTTCGAATCCCTCTCTCTCCGCTGACTTTCATACATAATGAAAGTTCAAGCGCTTGATACTGGAGAAGTACCCAAGCGGTTGAAGGGGCTCCCCTGGAAAGGGAGTAGGCCGTTAATAGCGGCGCGAGGGTTCAAATCCCTCCTTCTCCGTTAGACATACTTAGTATCAGAGCTATATAAGAACCTTGAAAAATTAACAACATGACAACCCTGAAATTCCAAACAAGAATTTCAAGAACGTCGGATCAGAGATGA